>CAWFJA010000031.1:0-151990 GCA_963816025.1 Terriglobia bacterium | reverse complement strand
GATGGTAGCCGAGAATAGCGAAGTGGTCGATATTGAACAGGAATCCATCTTCGATTCTTCTAGCATCGTAGCCGAGTGGAAGTAGAAGGAGGATTCGTATGGACATGACAACGCTATTGATTATTGTGTTGGTGGTCATTTTGCTCGGCGGGGGAGGCTGGGGATACTCTCGTTGGAGGGGTTGAAAGCCTACGGCCTGGAGAGGAAGCCGCCCGAAGTCAACACTCCATGCCAACATTTGCTGCATCTTTTATACCGGCGATACTATCGTCTGGAGATACCACATGAAATTCAAGAAGCAAGAATCACTTCTTAAAGTCTTGCTCGGCACCGGCCTGTATCTGTTCGATAATCTGCGTGAGCGTCTGCCGGACAATATGGACAGCGTTAAAAGTAGGGTCAGGGACACGTACGACACCGCGTCCGAGCGCGTCAGTCGTGCCAGCGGCGCGCTTCGCGGAGAGAAAGATTCGCACCTACTCGGCAAAGTCGGTGCTCTGCTGATCGGAGTGGGCATCGGCGTTGGAGTCGGCCTGCTGATCGCGCCGGCTAGCGGTGAAGAAACGCGAGCCGACATCTCCGACAAGGTTTCGGACTTCGGCGAGAAGGTCCGTGAGCGCACTGCGAAAAAGCCGCCAGCCGCAACCGGTACTCACGGAGAATAAGAACAACGCAGGCCCTCAGCCAGGCGTGGAACCTCACGCTGCCGGTCTGTCTGGATTGCGCCCTAAAGTCTCGGAGGGGCACGGTGCCCGTAGACATGCTCTGCTCGGCAGCCGCGAGGTGACTTATGTTCGGGGATCTATTCCAGCCGACCGAATTGATTGTCGCCGTCATTCTTGTTGCGATCTTTTGGCTCATCGTAAGTGACGTCCGCAGTGCATGGAGGGGGCGTGGACCCGCTAGCTCCGATTGCTATTTTCACTGGTACTTTGATCACAATACTGTCTATGACGTCTACAGACCTGATAGCAACCATCGCTAAGAGTGCATAAAAGATCGCCATCGCATATCGAAGAAGGTACGCCCGCCAAATGGCGGTAGGCCTATGTGGATTGATCATCGGCGCGTCTTCGTGTTGCGGCCGAGTGGTGGACCACCTGGGAGGATTAGATAACTCTAACTCCAGCCCCCGAAAAAGCTGAAAGAGCTTGGGGTACGTCTGAGACACCGCTTAGGATCAATTTCTCAGACCTCCAGAATTCGTAGCGGGGAAACTCTTTATGGATAAATCACCGACAAAGACGATGAGTTGGCTGCGCGTGCTGCTTGGGGTTGCACTTTTGGCAGGGATCTGTCCGCAGCTTGCCGCTGCGCAGGATCAGGATGATCCTCCTGCGCGAGTGGCACGACTCGGGTATATGCAGGGTTCGGTTTCCTTCCAGCCTGCCGGCGAATCAGACTGGGTGCAGGCGGTCTCGAACCGGCCGATGACGACAGGCGACCAGCTGTGGGCGGACCAAGATTCACGAGCGGAAGTGGAACTAGGATCTGCCGTCATTCGCTTGGCGGCCAACACCGGATTCTCGTTTCTTAACCTGGACGATCGCACGGTGCAGATCCAGCTGACATCAGGTTCGCTCAATATTACTGTGCGGAGTCTTAACCGCGACGATGTTATCGAAGTGGACACGCCTAATCAGGCATTTTCGATTTTTCAGCGCGGACGCTACCGGGTGGAGGCCAGTGAAGATGGAACCTACACCGTCGTGAGCGTGCGCGAAGGCGAAGGCGAATCGACCGGCAACGGTCAAACCTACACCCTGCATGCCGGGCAGAGAGCCACATTCAGCGGTACGGAATCGCTCAATGCGGAAGCGTTGGAAATTGGCGCCCCCGACGAATTTGATAACTGGGCGTATGGTCGCGACAACCGCTACCAGCAGTCCCGTTCTGCACAGTATCTTTCGCAGGATGTGGTCGGTTATGAGGACTTGGATGATTACGGCGACTGGCGCGACGATTCGAACTACGGCCATGTCTGGTTTCCCAACCGGGTCCCCGCCGGATGGGCGCCATACCGCGAGGGGCACTGGGACTGGATATCGCCTTGGGGTTGGACTTGGGTAGATGACGCCTCCTGGGGTTATGCGCCATTTCATTACGGACGTTGGGTGAGTGTTGGCGATCGCTGGGGGTGGGTGGCTGGACCAGCAAACGTCGCGCCAGTGTATGCGCCTGCTCTGGTGGTCTTCATCGGCTCTGGCGGCGGTGGCAATGTCGGATGGTTCCCGCTGGGCCCGCGAGAAGTTTACGTGCCCTCGTACAATGTAAGCCGGGCATACGTCAATCGAGTCAATGTCAGCAACACGACCGTCAACCAAACAACCATCACGAACGTCTACAACACAACCATCGTCAACAAAACGACCAACATCACGAACGTCACCTATGTGAACCGGCAGGTGGCGGGTGCAATAACCGCAGTTCCACAGCGCACCTTCGTCAGCGCTCAGCCTGTCGGCAGAGCAGCCGTTGCCGTGAACGCGCGGGAGGTGGCTTCGGCCGCTTTGAGCTCAAGGGCTGCCGTGGCTCCCTCACGCGAGAGCGTCCTTGGGTCGAAAGCCAATAGCGTAGGACGCGTGGCCGCGCCGCCCGCTGCACTGGCAAGCCGCCAGGTCGTCGCCAAAGCGACACCACCGCCGCCGCCGGTGCCTTTTGGCAGACAGCAACAGGGTCTCGCAGCGCATCCGGGACAGCCCCTGGCGCGGCAGGAAGTGCAGACCTTGCGTCCGGCGAATGCTCCTGCCGCGCGACCGATGGTCAAACAGGCGCCCCCGGGAAAACCGGCGACGCCGATCGTGGGCCGACCGGGAACCCCATCCAATGCCGTAAAACCGGGCCAGCCCCCAAATACCCCGCCTCCGAACCACCCCGGCAAGCCAGTCGGGAACGAGGCTCCTGCGGCCAATCCGGCCCGGCCGGATAACAGTCGGCCCGAACCGAACCGGCCCGAACCGAATCAGCCGGCGCCGAACAATCGTAACGAGGTGAATCGTCAACCGACGCCGCCGCCGAATAGTCGGCCCGAACCGAACCGTCCCGCGCCGAATCAAGCGGCGCCGGACAATCGTCCTGAGGTGAATCGTCCACCGACCGCCGCCGCCGAATAATCGGCCTGAACCGAACCGTCCCGCGCCGAATCAAGCGGCGCCGGACAATCGTCCTGAGGTGAATCGTCCACCGACGCCGCCGCCGAATAATCGGCCTGAACCGAACCGTCCCGCGCCGAATCAAGTGGCGCCGAACAATCGTCCTGAGGTGAATCGTCCACCGACGCCGCCGCCGAATAATCGGCCTGAACCGAACCGTCCCGCGCCGAATCAAGCGGCGCCGGACAATCGTCCTGAGGTGAATCGTCCACCGACGCCGCCGCCGAACAATCGGCCTGAACCGAACCGTCCCGAGTTGAACCAACCGGTGCCGAACAATCGTCCCGAGACGAATCGTCCGCCGCCGCCGAATAATCGGCCTGAAGGGAATCGTCCTGAGCCGAATCAACCTACGCCAAATGACCACTCCGCGCCGAATCGAAATGAAGGGGCAAGGCCGCAGACACCCGAAGAGAAGAAGAAGCAGGACGAACAGAGGAAGCAGGATGATAAGTCAAAGCCCCCGCAGACCGCAGTTCTGCGGAACGGAATTCCACGTTGTTAAAGGCTGAAGGTATGGAAAAGGGTCGATGGGGGCTCGGCGCGGCGTCAAACTTGCCCGGCTGAGCCCTCGGCAAATTCGCTGGGGTTGCAGACTGGAAGCAAGTTGATTGTTCCCGAGCTGCCGATAAGCGCTCACTGGGACGAAGCTTTTACGGCTACAGCAACGAATGAAGGACCTCGTACGGATGCTGAAGTATTGGAATAACCACCATGAGAGGCCGATCGCGATTCAAGACTTGCCCAGCAGTGTGGCCAATTTTTGTTTCGCAGTGCTTTCTAGCACCGCTCTGGCTGCTGTCACTGATTGAGTAGCACTAGAAATCGAGTGATGGTGCTGGCACGTCGGTTGTTAGCGTCGGTTTGGCGTTTCGCAGCCTCTTGCTGAGCGGTGGTCTGCTCGCCGGCCAGGGTGGTCAGCCCGAGTCGCCGGTAAATGCGAGCCAAGCGATAGTGACTTTCGGGCGAATCGGGATCGAGTCGTACGCATCTTTCCATTTGCATCCGGGCCTCGGGCCACTGTTGGGACCATTCAAATGCCTTTCCCAATTCACACCGAGCGATGGGTTCGGCCGGCGCAACCTGAACCGCCAGTCGCAACCTCCGCACAATTTCTTGTTGACCGGAGCGGTCGCCGCTCTCCTCGGCAACGCGAAGCATAACCCCGCCGCAGAAAGCGTTGGCAGTCTTGCTTGCGTGATGAGCGTCTGCAAATTCGCAAATCTGCTTGACTGCGATCGGATCGGGTGTGGCCGAGTCCTGGAGAGTAATCTCGCCCAGGTACTGCACGGCGAGGACGTTTCTTGCATCCAGCCGGGTAGCCTCTACCAGTGTGCGGATTGAGTCCGAGGATCTATCCACGAAGTAGTAGGTAAGGCCCAACAGAACAGCCAATCGCACGGATTGCGGGAAAAGAGCTCTGGCTTGCTCGAGCACAACCACTGCCGCGTCGAACGTTTGGTGCTTCAGCAGTTCGGTCGCGAGCACCAGACGATGCCCTTCAACATTCGGTTCAAGACTCACCGCAGCCTGGTAGCTGTGCACGGCTGCGAGGGCGTCCCCTCGCTTCTCCTGGATATCGCCCAGTAGACTCTCCACCGAACCACTGTTCTGGAGATGCTGTGCGCGCTCCACACTGGTCAGCGCGGCGTCCCATTCGCCGTTCCGATAGCGGGCCAAGGCGAGATTGAAGTAAGTGTCTTCACGGTCCGGCGCCAGGAGACTGGCTGCTTCCAGCTCCTTGGCAGCTTCCTGAAAGAGATTCGCTCGGCTGAGGATTTCCGCCGTACGCAGCCGCACCTCGAGTTGCTGTGCAGGGGAGAGAGTGAACCCTCTCAACGTGGCGAGTCCTGGGGTCGGGTCGTGGTGTGATTCCAGTTGGGCTTCCAGCCGGGCAAGGCTCGCAGCGACCTGCAAATCCAGATTTTGCGGCGCTAATTTACTGGCTGCTTCCATGTCAGCGGCAGCGGGCGCGGAGTGTCCGAGCCCTGACTGGATGGATGCTCGCAGCCGAAAAAACACTATTCTCTGCTGACGGTCTTCAGGCGGCGCCACTCCCCGGATCGCGTTGGCCGCTTCCGCATAACGATGCGCTTTTGCGAGTTGCAGTGCCTGAGCGAGCGAATTCGAATTCTTCGAGGGGCCGGCTTGGTCCGCTGCCTGGGTAAAAGCCGTTGGGCAGAAGACTCCCAGGCAGAGAAGGAAAGTGAAAGGAATCGCCCGAATCATGTTGGGAACTATCTTACCGCGGGCTGAGGTGGTGGCCGAATCCGTCCTGTGGTTTCCCGGATACAGGCCATAGGCGTGGTCCGCAAGTTTTCTGAGCTATCTTGCTTGATCGTGAAAGTAGTTAAGCACTACGTGAACGATGAATCCGTGGCAAAGTGCGGCTGTCAATATGCCCTTTAATCAGGGCGTCATTGATCCCGGTCTCCCCATCCTCGTGATTGGTGGGAAATGGTCGATCAAAACCCCCTCAGAATGCGAGTTTTTCGTTCCTGGGGGATAACACTTTCCGAAAGCATCGAAGGCCATTGCCTCAATATTTCGTGTTTTCCAAGCGATGATTTCCCTTCAAAACGAACCAAGACGGTGCCGAACACCACAAGCTTGTGAGTTATGCAAACGTGTGAGAAAATCGCGCGGTGTCCGGTACCCCTACCCCCCATCTGCAGCGCCAGCTCGGCATTTTCGAGGCTGTTTCAGCCAATATGCTGGAGATGATCGGGGTTGGGCCATTCATCACTATCCCCTTAATTTTGAGCACGATGAATGGTCCCCAGGCCATGCTGGGCTGGCTCCTGGGAGCGATTGTCGCGGTTTGCGACGGTCTGGTCTGGGCCGAGCTCGGGGCTGCAATGCCGGGGTCCGGTGGGCCCTACCGCTATCTGTCTGAAGCTTACGGGCCC
The DNA here is from genome assembly GCA_963816025.1 of Terriglobia bacterium. Taxonomy (GTDB): domain Bacteria; phylum Acidobacteriota; class Terriglobia; order Terriglobales; family Acidobacteriaceae; genus JAIQFF01. The sequence continues at coordinate 145,929 of CAWFJA010000031.1, read as the reverse complement.
AAACGGCTGGGAAGGCTGATGAGTTTCCTTTTTATATGGGAGACCATTTTCCTTGCCCCCGTTTCGATTGGCGCAGGGGCGGTTGGGTTCGCGCAGTACACTAAATTTCTCTGGCCCCAGATGGGCGTGTGGGAAGGCAAGGCTCTAGGTGTGGCGGTGTGCCTGGTCATTACATTCATGCTGTATCGCGACATCCGTTCCGTGGGACGACTCTCCATCATCTTGTGGGTCACGGTGATCTTCACGGCTTTGGCTGTCACGGCCGCGGGTTTGCTGAATTTCAAAATGCAGCGCGTTTTTGATTTTCCTGCGCACGCTTTCGTGCTTTCAAAAGATTTTTTCGTTGGACTGGGCGGCGCAACCTTGCTGGCAATGTACGACTACGGCGGCTACAACAACGCCTGCTTTTTTGCCGGTGAGGTACGGAATCCGGAGCGAGTGATTCCGCGTTCCATCCTGATTTCGATTGGCCTGGTCGCAGGTTTATACATGACCATGAACCTGACGATCATCGGGGTCGTTCCCTGGCGGGAGGCGATGCATTCGACCTTTATCGTTTCCGATTTGATGAATCGCCTGTACGGCTCGACGGTGGCGCAAGTGATGACAGGGCTGATCCTCTTTACGACGTTTGCGTCGTTGTTTGCTGTACTGCTGGGCTATTCGCGGGTCCCTTATGCGGCGGCTGTAGATGGGCGATTTTTCCCGATTTTCGGTCGTCTTCATCGCACCAAGAATTTCCCTTACTTTTCCGTGGCGTTCATCGGGATCGCCTCTGCTTTCGCCAGCTTGCTGAATCTGTCCGACTTGATTACCGCACTGATCGTCATTCAGGTCCTGGTGCAGTTCATGGCACAGGTTATCGCCGTCACTCTAATTCGACGCTATCGCCCGGATATTCATCGCCCGTTTCACATGTGGCTTTACCCTGTGACTAGTGTCATTGCTTTTGCCGGGTGGGCATTTATTCTCGCGGCCAGCGGGCTAAAGTTCGTCCTTTGGGGGTTCGCCTTAATGGCCTTTGGCGTCGGCGCCTATTTGTGGAGAGCTCGTACCCAACACGAATGGCCGTTCGCACTGGCTCCAGTTGAAGGGACGCTATGATCGAGGGCGCCTCGTTGGATGTGCTGGTCGCAGGTGACCTCTTTCTCGACCTGGTGATGAGCGGTTTCAAGTCCTGGCCCCTTCCTGGCGAGGAGGCCTTTGCCAGGAAGTTTCACAAGGAAGTAGGTGGCGGCGCTGCCATTACCGCTTGCGGGCTCGCGAAACTTGGCCTTCGAGCCGGGCATCCTAGGGTCGGTAGGCAAGGAGGATGGACAATGGATGCTGGATCATTTGCGGGCACGGGGCGTAGACGTAACCCACATCCGCATGACACCATCCGAGCCTACCGCGTTCACAGTCAGCGTTTCCACCGCTGGGGACCGCACGTTTTTGACCTACAACGGCGCGAACCGCGAACTCCCCGGACTGTTGGGTGAATTGCTGGACATCGCGGCGGCCTCTGATGTTCGACACATCCACCTCGCTCATGCCCTCGATCTGGAGAATGCGCAGGCGACGCTCAAGGCAATTTCTGACAGCGGGCACAGCCTCTCCCTGGATGTGGGGTGGCACCCCGAATGGTTTGCGGATCCAGAGCAAGCGCTGCGCTCCACCTGGTTGACATATTCTTTCCCAACGAACGCGAGGCTGCGGCGATCACCGGGGAAATCGAGCCCGACCAGATGCTGAGGGCCTTCGGGCGAATGGGCCTGAAACGTGTCGCACTTAAACTTGGTGCGGAAGGCGCAGGGCTGCTTTGGGATGGCGAAATTGCTTTCCAGAAGTCGGGACGCATCGAGCCTGTAGACACCACGGGAGCGGGCGACTGCTTCGATGCCGGTTTTACTTATGCATGGCTGCAGGGCATGGACCCAAAACTCTGCCTCCAGGCTGGGGCGGTGTGCGGCGAAATGTCAGCAAGAGCGATGGGGGGGGTTGCCGCCTTTCCCACTAAGGAAGAATTGCAACGAATCCTATGCATCACAAAGTAAGCGTTATCGGCGGCGGCGGAGTTCGAACACCGCTGCTCATTCACGGGCTGCTGCAATCCCAGGCGCTGCTCGGCATCGCTGAATTGCAGTTGTTCGATGTTGACTCGCGCCGGGCGCAACTTATGGCATCCCTGGGACGGGAAATCGCGCAGAAGCTTGACGTGAGTCTGCGATTGACAGCAGCAAATTCCGTGGAAGAGGCAGTGGAGGACTGCGATTTTGTGCTTAGCAGCCTGCGCGTTGGAGGCATGGCAGCTCGCGCGAGAGACGAACGAATTGCCATCGAGGAGGGTCTGGCAGGTCAGGAAACAACTGGTCCCGGCGGTGTGGCGATGGCCCTGCGAACCCTTCCGGTAGCCCTGGCGCATGCCAGCATCGTGGAGCGACTCGCACCCAAGGCATGGTTCATCAATTTCACAAATCCCGCCGGACTGATTACGCAGGCGCTTTCCCAGCATACCCACCTCAAGGTCGTCGGCATCTGCGATACACCGGCTGAATTACTGCACCGTATCGCTCATGTCCTCGCGACGCCCCCTGCCGAACTTCGCTGCGACTATGCCGGGCTGAATCACCTGGGATGGGTCCGGCGCGTTTTCAAAGGGAATGAAGACATCACGTCAAGACTGCTCGGCGACGAGGCGGCGCTCCGGCAGCTCTATCATGCCGATCTTTTCGACCCTTTGTTGATCCGGACTCTGGGTCTGATTCCGTCGGAGTATTTGTTCTTCTACTACAGCCAACGCAAGGCGTATCGTAACCAGTTGAACGCCGGCGCGAGCCGCGGCGAGGAGTTGGTGCGCCTGAACACCGACCTGTTTACGCAACTCTATTCGGAGGCTCCCCGGGAGGCGTTGGATACCTATCGTCGCTACCTAATGCAACGGAATGCTTCTTATCTGCGTTTGGAGGCCGAAGCAGGAACCGCATTTCGAGCCGTAGAGAACGAGCCTGACCCGTTCGAAACGCCCACCGGATACCACAAGATTGCCGTCGAAGTGATGAGCGGCCTGGTGTTCGGACGCACAGCGTTCGGTGGTAGTGAATGTGCGCAACGACAACAGCATCGAGGACCTGTCACCTGACGATATCGTTGAGGTTCTCTGCGCCATCAGCAGGCAAGGCATCATTCCTACGCGATCCGGCCGTCTTCCTGAGAGTGTTCGGGGCCTGGTCTTGGCTGTCAAAGCGTATGAACACACCATAATCCGTGCAGTTATCGAAAAATCATGGCCTGTGGCGCAGCTTGCCATGCTCGAATACCCAAGCATCGGCCAATGGGAAATCGCCCAGAATCTCCAAAAGGCATGGGCCGGGGTTGATCATGAGTATCTAGCGTACTTGAAAAGCTAGCGGTCAGGCAGGGTCACAGCGACTCGACGCGAGCCATTCAGGAGAGACGTCTTGAGTCGCATAGATGATGAAGATGGGACGTTTACATGGCGCATAAGAGACCTGAAAATGCGTATAATGCTAGCATGCAAACGTCTGCAGAACATGGTGCGCAGCTCGTGCATAAACCCACATCGATTAAAGACATCGCGCGCATGGCTAACGTTTCTTCCTCGACGGTCTCCCGCGCATTGCAAAGCAGTCCTTTGATCAGCCGCGAAACTGCCGAGAGAATCCAGCACATTGCCAAACAAAGCGGCTACCGTGCGAGCGCGATTGCGCGCGGCCTGGTGACGCAGAAGACCAAGACGATCGGCGTCGTAGTGACAAGCATCGCCGACCCCTTCGTCAGCGACGTCGTAAGTGGCATCGAAGACTGTGGCAATGACCACGGCTACTCCGGTTTTCCTCGCCAATTCGAACGCGGACCCGGACGGGAAGCAAGAGTAGTGCACTCGTTCTCCGAACGGCGAGTAGAAGGCATCGTGGTCACTGCTTCCCGCGTGGGGGCGCTCTATCTTCCCCTCTTGTCCGAAATGCAGGTTCCCATTGTGCTCGTCAACAATCAGCATCCGGGAGAATTTGTAAATTCCGTTCTGATAGAAAATGTCGCGGCCAGCGCGGAAGTGACCAATCACCTTATTCAACTCGGCCACAGTAGAATTGCGTATCTGGGAGACCGCTTCGGATATCAGTCAGACGTGGAACGCTTTGGCGGATATCGACAGGCTTTGGGACGCGCGGGCCTTCCTTTTCTGCCTGAGTTGGTGGTCCACGGAGATGGAAAGTGCGAGGGTGGAATGGCGGGGGTTGAAACCCTGATGGGCCTCCCTGATCCGCCCACTGCAATCTTCTGTTACAACGACATGACCGCTATGGGTGCGCTTCGGCAGCTTCATCTGCGAAAAATACGCGTTCCGGAGGATGTCTCGCTGGTCGGCTTCGACGATCTCTTCATTGCTTCATACACCCAGCCGGCCTCTGACTACGGTGCGACAGCCTCGCCGGCTCATGGGACATCTAGCCATGGAGAGTCTGCTCAAGTTGATATCGGGAGAGGATTCCTTACGTGTGATCAAGGTTCCCGCGGAACTGATCGTCCGCGAGTCCACCGCGCCGCCGCGGGAGAAAATTCATGAATACCCGAAACTTGCTGATTCCGGCTGTATCGACGCCTCGCGGCCGGGGAGTGGCAATGGACTTCGCCCCCGGAGGTGGTTCAGGATTCGAGTACCTGCAACTGCAGGTGCGACGCATTCCGGCGGGAGAGACCCTGGAAGGCGGCACGGATATCAATGAAATGGCGATTGTGGGTCTAGGGGGAACATTCGATTTAGAATCAACCCACGGAAAATGGAGCAATGTTGGGTCTCGGGCGAACGTGTTCAGCGGAATGCCATCGGCGGTCTACCTTCCCATCCAGACCAGCTTTGCAGTAAAGGCTGTCCGCGATTGTGACCTTGCCTTCTGTTATTGCCGAGCGGAAGTGTCTCACCCAGCGGCACTCATTCAGCCCTCGGATGTTCGAGTTGAAATCCGGGGAGGTGCCAACGCCACCCGCCAGATCAATCACATCGTCCCCTCCGAATTTCCCTCGCAGCGCCTGTTGATTGTGGAGGTTTACACGCCGAGTGGTAATTGGTCCAGCTATCCTCCCCACAAGCACGACGTACACAACCCACCCGGAGAAGTGGACCTCGAGGAACTCTACTACTACAGGATCGATCGACCCGAAGGCTATGCGATCCAGCGCGTGTACACGCGTGACCAGAAGCTCGATGAGACACTGACGGTGCGGGACGGGGATCTGGTGCTCGTTCCCGAGGGTTATCATCCTGTGGTCGCGGCCCACGGGTACAACGTTTACTATCTGAATCTTCTGGCGGGATCAGCACATTCCATGGCGGCCTCGGACGATCCCGACTATGGCTGGGTTCGCGACACCTGGCGGGAGAAGGATCCACGGGTTCCGTTAGTTAAATCGGGATGACGAATCGCAGGACTCGTGCTGGGTCGCGAGGACCGGCTTCTTCGATTGTTGCCCGTTCCGCGCCGTCCCGCCTCCAGAGCCGAAGTCAGAGACCAGCAGAAGGATAATGTATATGGCGACTATAACTCTCACTCCGTTGCAACAGACTGCGATGATTCGCGCGACCGACTACTGGAATGATTCGTGTTCGATCCAGGAGTTGACGTACGCCATCGCGAATGGCGCTGTGGGTGCGACCTCGAACCCCACCATTGTCCTGGCGGTACTGAAAAAGGAGCTTCCAGCATGGCGCGATCGGATCGGGCATCTCGTCGTGGACAATCCCACCTGGGGCGAGGTCGAGATTGCCTGGAAACTGATCGAGGAAATGGGAATCAAGGCGGCCGCCCTTCTGATGCCGATTTTTGAACGCGAAAAAGGCCGGAAGGGACGCATCTCGCTACAGACTAACCCCACTTTTTACCGCAACGCACCCGCCATCATCGAGCAAGCGATGCAATTCGATACGCTTGCCCCCAATATTCAAGTAAAAGTTCCCGCAACCAACGCGGGACTCACGGCAGCGGAAGAGGTGACATATCGCGGGCTGAATCTGAATGCCACCGTGTGCTTTACCATCCCGCAGGCGATTGCTATAGCGGAAGCGGTCGAGCGCGGCCTTAATCGGCGAAAGGCGGAAGGCAAAGACATTTCTACTCTTACCCCAGTTTGCACCATGATGATTGGGCGCCTGGATGACTGGATGAAAGTAATTGCGAAAAAACAGGGAGTGATTATCGTTCCCGGCCACCTGGACTGGGCCGGCATCGCCGCAATCAAGAAGGCGTACGGCATCTTTCAGCGGCGCGGATATCGCACTCGGCTGTTGGCCGCTGCCTACCGTCACCACATGCACTGGTCGGAGCTGATCGGCGGCGACATCGTGATGACCATCCCTTATGACTGGCAGGTTCAGTTCAACCAGTCGGATTTGGAAGTTAAGGAACGAATGCAAGACCCTGTCGATCCCGACATCGTATCGGAACTCTGCCGTAAGTTCCCTGATTTCCGCCGGGCTTATGACGAAAATGGAATGACTCCTCGGGAATTTGATTCTTATGGCGCGACCGTCCGAACATTGCGTACGTTCATCGGCTCGTACCACGAGCTACTGAGCTTTGTGCGTGACTTTATGCTCCCGGACCCGGACAAGCTGTGAACTTTTAAGGGCGCCCTTAACTGCGGCGCACGAAACACTGTCTTTGGAGAGAAATGTTGAAATTGCGAGTCGGCAACGCTCCATGTTCCTGGGGCACACTGGAATTCGAAGCCATAAAGGCTGAGCCGATCGGTTTTGGCCGCATGCTTGATGAGCTGGTTGAAACCGGCTACACGGGAACGGAACTCGGCGACTGGGGCTACATGCCCACTGATCCGCAGACTTTGACGCGGGAGCTTACCAGGCGGGGAGTTGTGATGCTGGGCGCCTTTGTGCCTGTGGCACTGAAGGACGCATGCGCGCACGAGGAAGGAAAGGAAGAAGCGGTCAGGACGGCACGCTTGCTCGCGGCCGTCGGCCAGGAACCGGCTCCTTTCCTAGTCCTTGCGGATAAAAATGGCAGCGTGCCGCAACGTACCCTCAACGCTGGGCGAATCACTCCAGAGATGGCGCTGTCGGCGGCAGAATGGAAGACATTTGCGCAAGGCACGGACTCGATCGCAAGCGCGGTTCGTGATGCCACCGGATTGCGGACTGTATTTCACCACCATTGTGCCGGCTATGTCGAAACTCAGGAGGAGATTTCTCGTTTTCTGGACCTTACCGATCCGCAAACTATTGGTCTGGTTTTCGACACCGGCCACTATGTTTTTGGGTCCGGCGAGTGCGACGTCCTCGCGGGCTTAAACCGGTACAAGGACCGTATTTGGTACGTTCATCTGAAGGATTGCCGCCAGGATCTTGCCCAAAGATCACGCCAAGAGCACTGGGACTACTTTGAATCCTTGCGCCACGGTATCTTTTGCGAACTGGGGCGCGGCTGCGTGAATTTTACCCGGGTGCTGCAATGGCTGGCCGATCGACGTTACGACGGTTATGTTCTGGTGGAACAGGATGTGCTGCCGGGCATGGGAGCTCCGAAAGACAGTGCATTACGCAATCGGAATTATTTGCGCTCGCTGGAACATAATTTTGCATAGAGGGGGCGAGGGAAAAAGCGATTGAGGGAGAAGAGACTCCAAATCGGAATCATCGGCGCTGGCAGGATCGGCAGGGTGCATGCAGAAAACCTGGCCTTCCGCATCCCCGAAGCGGCGCCTGCAGCCATTGCCGACACTAACGGGGAGGCGGCACGAGAGGTGGCGGAGCGTTGTGGGATCCCCTGCGTAGTTACTGACAGCAAAGAAATCCTGAGCGATCCTGCCATAGATGCTGTCCTGATCTGTTCCCCGACCGAAACCCATGCCGATCTGATCGTCGGAAGCGGCCCGCGCCGGTAAGCATGTTTTCTGCGAGAAACCGATTGATCACTCTCTTTCGAACATCGATCGCGCTCTTCAAGAAGTGAAGAAGTCCGGCGTCAAATTGCAGGTCGGGTTCAACCGGCGATTTGACGCTAATTTCGTCCGGGTTCGAAAGCCGTCGTGCAAGGCGAGATCGGGACGGCGCACCTGATGCACATTATTAGTCGAGACCCTGGCCCACCGCCGATCTCCTACATCAAGACGTCCGGCGGGATATTCCTCGATATGACCATTCATGACTTCGATATGGCGCGTTTCCTGGTCGGAGACGAAGTCGAAAGTATTTACGCTACAGGAGGCGTGAGGGTGGATCCCGAAATCGGAAAGGCCGGCGACCTGGATACCGTCGTGATTGTGCTGCAATTCAAGAACGGTGTGATTGGGACCATCGACAATAGCCGCAAGGCGGCGTACGGCTACGACCAACGGGTCGAAATCCTGGGAAGCAAGGGCGCGATCGCCACCGGAAACTGCTATCCCAATCAGGCGATACTCAGCACCGCTTTAGCGATTCAGAGGGACCTGCCATTGAATTTCTTCATGGACCGCTACACAGAAAGCTTTGTCAGCGAACTGCAGGCCTTCGTGCGTGCCGTAGTGCTAAATGAGTCTGTTCCGGTCAACGGGATAGATGGCCGCGTCGCGGTGGTCATGGGGCTGGCTGCGCGCAAGTCCTACGACGAGCACAGGCCGGTGCAGCTTGAAGAAGTACTGCAGGTGGCAACCCTCGTATAGAAAGGGCACTCGTCCCCGAATCACTTGGGTCCACCATTGCCGAGATTCGGATTCTTCGGCAAACTCACCATGTTTGCAAACAGGCGGAACGCTCCCGGAACCCCCTCGGGCAACTGGCGGTAGAAAGCGTAGGCGTTGTAGATATAGACGCCTTTGCCGTACCTGGCATAGAGCAACCCGCCCTTTTGCGGTTCCTGAGCGTCATCCTGTGTGGACAGTAGTGCTGTGTAGTGCGAATCCCAGGACTTGAGAAATTTCGAGCCGCGCTCCTCAACCCAACCTTCGAAGTCGCGCTGCGTGATGAGGTTCGGCCAGAGGAAGATAGGATTATTAGGATCCAGGATATCCACCTTGGATGCTTCATCGGTGACTTCTTCAGGATTTCCTCCCATGACGTACGGGTACGGTCCAAAGTTGTGATCGTACTCGGGAGTGTTGTACTGCACGATCACGACGCCGCCGTTCTTTACGTAGTCGAGCAAGCGGCTGTTGAAGGTTTTAAGTTCCTCGCGAGCGGCATAGGCGCGCACTCCCAGTAGGATGACGTTATACCTGGACAGGTTGGCGGTTGCGACGTCATTGGGCGCGAGGAAGTTGACGTGGATCCCCAGCGCTTCGAGTGAAGCGGGAACATCGTCGCCGCTTCCCATGATATAGCCAACGTTCAAACCCTCCGCTACTTTCACGTCGACTCCGGATGTTCTCAAAACAGAAGGCCGGTAGAGGTAGTAGGGGCGGAGTCCGGGGTAGCCGGTTAGTTCGTAGCCTTCGCGATATTCCTTGCCGCCGGTCTCCGCGACTGCCGTAATGCAATATGCTTTCTCTGATAGACCAGAAGGCATCACTTCGAAGGTCACAGATTGTTCGTCTCCATCCGCCGTGCTGGAAAATTCTGCGGTTGCGGGACGGCTTGTCCACCCGCTGGGCAAATCCAGCTTGACTGTTCCTTTTCCTGGACTCTTCATATTGCTGTGCACACTGGTGGTTAGCTGGAAAGTCTTGGCAGTCAAGGGCACAATGCCTGCCCGCGGAGAGATGCTGAGAGACACCGCGGGACCAACAACGAGCGGCTCGAGAACTTCTCCGAGTCCGCTAACACGCTTGCTCGACTGCACCACCTTCGCTATGCGAACCGGCACGTCCTGATACCGGAACTCCGCCCAGGTCTCCAGCGGATACGGAGGTAGAGGCCAGTTGAGATAGCGCATATCGGAAATGTCGTAGTAGGACTGTTCGATATCCGGCCGTGAAAAATAAGGGCGGGTCAAGGTAGCGTTCTCGGGCACGCTCAGGTCAAACCGCGCATCCACCGGCTTGCCTGTGGTGAGGTCTCCCCCCGTCTCGCTGGCGCTCTTGATTCCCCAGTCTCTTCCATCAGCAGCCTGGATCTTGATTTGTTCGAGCTTCACTGGTGCGGAGCTCTGACTGACGGCGTGAACTTTCACGCCCAACTTCTGGCCGGGAATGATCACCCGCGTGGTTTCCGGATCGCCCAGGAACATTGCGAAACGGGGATCGGGTTCCGTTTCTGGCGCGATGATTGCCGCCAGGGACAGCCCTAGCGACTGCGCCAGCGCGTTGTTGAACTGCGCCTTCTTGATTTCAAGTTCGAAGGTGATGTTGTACTTGTCCTGGTCAGACAAGTGGCTGGCCTTCACCTGTTGGATCAAGGCTTCCGTTGCCTTCCACCCGCCGGCCAAAATTGGTGCAATCTTCTCGGGCTGGCCGGCCGAATATTCCGCGATCGCAGCTTCCACCTGAGCATTCAGTCCCTGCAATCCGGGCAGGAGAAAATCCGCTTTGCCGCCCGGCGCCAGACTAGCGATCCCCGCCAGCGAGGTATCAATTCCGTCGAAGAATGAAGTCTCTTTGTCCGGAACGGACATCAGTGCGCCATAGCGATGATAAGTAGAATCCAGCAAGCCAGCTTTAGGGATCATGCCTCCGCCGGTTTGCGATTTCTGGTAGCCTAGACCTTCGCGCGCAATCTGCACATAGGACATACCCAGAACTGGATCGTAATTGCCCTCAGGAACACTCACATTGACGGCGAGCTTGCCGTCATCGTTCCCGAACCACGGGGTGTGAGCGTAGTCTTTCAGAGGAGTCCAGGGTTTGAGTCCCGCAGCAATTTGATCAGGGAAGACGTTCGGGTCGCCGGCGGCCTTGAATACCTCCTGCGCCATGGCTCCGGCGGTCTGGTGATTGCCGTGGCCGTCGGTGGGTCCGCCGACAAAAACTGAGGTGATGACCAGCGGCCGGGTCATACGAACCACACGAACCACGTCATAGAGCACGCGGTCATGCGTCCACTTGGCGATGGACTCAGCTTTGGTCTTGGAGAACCCGTAATCCACTACTCGAGTCCAATATTGGTCCACGCCGTAGTACCGTCCGGCGGCGAGAAGCTCTTCGGTTCTGACCAACCCCAGCCCGTCGAAATAGTTCGACGACATCACGTTGGCACCGCCTTCGCCGCGATTCAGGGTCAGAAGCGTGACCCGCGCACCCTGCCCGCGCGATTCGTAAGTCAGCATCCCGCCGTCTTCGTCGTCGGGGTGCGCGGTGACCATGATCAAGCTGGCGCGCGTATGCAACTTCTTCAGGCCTTGCCAAAGCGCTGTCGAACCTCGGTTGATGGGCAACTCGTGCGCATTGGGCGACGCTATGATCGACGAGTCGTACGGGGTTTGTGCGAAGAGCACCGAAGAAAGCAGCAAGGACAGAGCAAAGCAAAGGTATCGCATCATAAGGGGATGTAGTAGTCGGTTGAAGATTTCTATCTCGTACTGACTAGCCTTCCAAGCAGCCCGGTCGCCGCCAGACTCCGAGCTTCGGATTCTGGCGGCCTAGGGAGAAGCGCCCCAGAACTAGAAATAGAACTTGAGCCCGAACTGAATCTCGCGGGGGTCGCCAATGGTGGATGCTATGGCACCGAACCCACCCGGTCCGAGTGTGAATGGCGCAAAGAACGAATTGGGATTCGAGAAGTTAGCGTGGTTGAAGGCGTTAAACATCTCCGCGCGGAGCTCGAACCGCATACTTTCTCTCACCGGCACAATCTTGAAGAAGCTGAGGTCCACATTGGTGAAGCCGGGTCCGTGATATCTGCCGACCCCGCAATTCCCAAATTGACCGGTTGCCGGCATGGCGAACGCATTTGGATTCAGCCAAAAACCGGTACGTGGGTCATCGGAAGCGCCGGAGCGCGCATCGCCAATGCAGTCCGGACGTGAAACGTGATTGCCTCCCGACAGGCTTGTATCGGGCGCATTCAGCTGAATGGTGGCGCCCGACTGGGCTGTGACGATGGTGTTTATTTGCCACCCACCAAGAACGTAGCTTGCGATTCCGCCCTCGCCGAGATACTTCTTGCCTTTTCCAACCGGCAATTCATACGTGAGATAGCCCACGATGTGATGGCGAACGTCGAACATTGAGTCACCGCGTTCGGCCGCGTAGTCGTAGGAGTTTTGGGGGAATGCGCCGCCAGTCAGGTTGTCCACGTAATCGGAGATATTGTGGCTCCAGGTGTAACTCACTCCGTAGGCCATTCCCTTGGATGAGCGACGCCGGAGAGACACGAGCAGTGCGTTATAGTCGGAATTACCGTCGTTGGTAGCGAGCTCCAAGAACGCGTGGCTGCCGCTGGCGCTGCTGTTGGTCGTGTTCAGGTTCGCAAACGGGTAAATGTCGATCGGCTTTCCGGTGCCGTCAAAATTGCCAGTAAAGATCCCTTGGTTTGCGTCGCGCAGGCGGTTCATCTTCCGCGCAAAATTGCCGACGTAGCTCACGTCCAGGGACAAGTTTTGGTTGATTTGGACCTGCGGCCCGAAGCTGGCCTGCTCGACGTACCCCGTCCGTTCGTTTGGATCTTGGGCGCGGATCTGAAGTTGCGTCAGGTCGATCGTGGGTGAAGTGAACTGACCGATCGGGAATCCATTCTTCAATTGAAAAACCGGGGTTGTACTCCCTATTCCCTGCGCCAGACTGAAGGAAATCACAGCCGGCGGGTTCAGAGCCAGAATGCTCTCGGAACCGATGCGCACGCCCTGCTGGTAGAAGATGCCGTAACCGCCGCGAAAAACGACTCGTTCCAACGGGTGATAACTGAAGCCGAGTCGGGGCGCGAAGTTGTTTCGATCAGGATGAATCAGCGATCTCTCAAACCAGCCCGAAGCATTGGACGTTACTGAGACCAACTCCCCGCCGTTGGCCGGACTGAAGTTGCTGAGCTGATTTTGATGATTGAGCAACGGTGAATACAGTTCGTAGCGCAAGCCGTAAGTTACAGTCAGATTCGGCCGCACGCGCCATGTGTCCTGCGCATACACGCTGTTTCCGTTGGTGTAGTTGTGAACCACGGTGGGGGTTACGAAGACCGTCGAATCGACGTCGCCGAGCAGAAAGTCCGGCAATCCGAAACCGCCACGGGCGGTGTAAATGCCATTTACACCGATTTCTCCTTGCGGTGCGCGGATGTCTAGGAAGTTGTTGCTCCAGTGCCGATATTCGTAGCCGAACTTGAAGCTGTGGTTTCCCTTAAGCCAGCTCAAGTTGTCGAGAATCTGCCAGACTTGGGAAATTTGGAACTGTGGTCGCCAGGGTGAAGTCCCGATCCGAGTCAGTCCATTGATTTCGATCGGCGGAATGCCAGCGGTATTGGCTCCGACCGGTATTCCGTTCAGCCCAAAGCTAGGGGCGAGCGACTTGCCCAATTGCAGTCCGATCGGGTCGCTGTGGGCGAAGTCGCGATTAAAGCCAAACCTCAACTCGTTCAGCAGAGAGGACTTTAAGGTAGTATCCCACGCCATCGCGACGGAGCGCTCATGGATATTGTATGCGGTGGCAAAGTTGCCGTTGCCAGCCACCGGATCCTGGGTCCACGGAGGGTCTTGATTGTTGATGATGAACTGGCTATAGCGTCCGAAAAGAAGGTTCTTGCGGTTGAGGGTGTGGTCGACACGAACATCGAACGAGTAAGTGTCCTTCGGAATGGAATACTGAAATTGATAATTGGGGCCGCCGTTCCAGCTTCCGGGCGTCCCCTGGTTTGCGACTTGGCTGGGAATGTTCGGGTCGGGGAAGATTGCAACCAGCTGGGTTGCGGTGGAGTCGAGACATCCGGCGGCGATCACATTTCCGGCGACGCAACCGGTCTGGCCTGCCACCTGGGAATCGTCCAAGGCCTGGCTCAGTTCCGTGAAGTTGCCGGTTTTCATCAACGGCGTAGGCACGACGGATTGGATGGTGGTGGCCCTGCGGCTAGTGAAGAACTGGAAGTCTCCGAAGAAGAAAGTCTTGTTCTTCCAAACTGGGCCACCGATCGTGGCGCCATACTGATTTTGGGTGAAGTGTCCGCGGGGGACGCCATTGTGGTTATTGAAATAAGAGTTGGCGTCGAGTGAGCTGTTGCGGAGGAACTCCCAGAGGTCGCCATGAAAGGAATTGGTTCCCGACTTGATGGTGGCATTCACCACTGCGCCCGCCGCCGTGCCGAATTCCGAGGAGTAGGTCCTCGTCTGGATACGGAATTCCTGGAGAGCGTCGGGTGGAGGCTGTATCACCTGCACGGAGCTCTCCTGCAGGTTGGTCGATCCTGAGTTGTTGTCGATTCCATCGAGTGAGAAATAATTTTGCGTCTCCAGGTTCCCGTTTGAGCTGAAGCGGTCGGGCGCGGTGTTGTTCTGGTTCACTTGGTTGCGCTGGATGCCGGCTTCTAGAAGGGCCAGATCGGAATAACGTCGGCCATTCAAGGGCAGGTCTACGATCTGCTCACCCTGGACCACGCCGCCAACATCGGCGGTTTCGGTCTGCAACACCGGCGCGGCCGAAGAAACTTCCACAACCTGTGTGGATTGCCCCAGCTTCAATGTGAAATCAATCGCCGGCCGCGATTGCACGTCAATTTCGATGTTGTTGCTGATCGCAGACTCAAAATTCGCCGAGGAGGCCTGAACCGAATACACACCGGGTGTCACGGCGGCAAATTGGTAGCCGCCGCCTTGGTTGGTCGTGACGACGCGGGTAACTCCGGTTGCCGAGTTCTTGAGAGTCACCGTCGCCCCAGAGATCACGGCCCCACTAGGATCTTTCACGACTCCCACGATGGACCCAGTATCAATCTGAGCGTTGAGACTTGAAGAAAGAAGGAGGAAGGTCAGCGCCAGCAACACCAACTTCACAGTCCGTTCATGGAAGCGAAAGGAAACCCGCATAAGTACACCCCCTGAAGGAAATCGAAGTGCAGGAACCCTGGGAAATGTGCAAACGTTACCATAAAGATTTTCGCCTGTAAACATGTTTGCTGGTTGGGAATAATTTCGCGCCGAACCGCCCCCAAAGTAACGCCCGGATGGAGTGGCAGTGAAGCTCACACAGGGTGGTTTTCCGGCAAATTGGCTTGTTTTAGGGGCGGCAGTGAGAGAAAATTGGCGTCCATGGCCCCGAAATCGAGCGCCAAACAGGGCGAACAAAGAGCTAGGAGAGACCGAATACAGCGGTCACAGGAGTCTGCAGGCGCAATCGTGTGCATTACTTGAGAATCCACTCCTGATCCATTCAATTTGACGGCGAGGCCTTGCGGGGTCGATTCGGCATAGGAAGGGAGTCCCTACGTGCCGGCAAGCTCTTCTAGACGATACTTAGAGATACTCTCGGGAGCCCCGAGGCCGGCCGGAAGAACAGTGCACGGAAGTCAGGGAGACCACCATTTCACCTAGCTGGAAACAATCGGAGTCTACCGCTCTTCCCGGCATCAGCCGGCGAGAGTTCCTGATCGGCCTCGGGATAGTTGCTGCCTCACCGCGGCTTGCCTTATCCGCAGTACCCCAAATTTTCGAAGAAATTCCTGCCAACCGCAGCGGCATCGTCTGGACACACGAAAATGCCATGTCTCCCGAGCACTATCTTCCAGAGACACTGGGCCCCGGTTGCGCTCTCTTTGACTACGACAACGATGGTTGGATGGACATCTATCTGGTAAACAGCGGGCCTTCTGAGTTCTACCAGCCCCATAAGCCGGTTCGAAATGCGCTCTACCGGAATAACCGGGATGGTACGTTCACCGACGTCACGGAGCAGGCGGGTGTGCCGGGGGGGACGTTCGGCATGGGCATTGCTGTCGGGGACTACAACAATGACGGTTATCCAGACATGTTTGTCACGGCATGCGGGCGAACACTGCTCTACCGAAACAACGGGAATGGTACCTTTACCGACGTTACCAAGCAGGCCGGAATTGAAATCTCCGGCTGGACCACCAGTGCCGTTTGGTTTGATTTTGACAACGATGGCCGGCTGGATCTGTTCGTTTGCAGTTTTGTCCGCTATTTACTCGAAGACCGCCAGTCGTGCGGCGGAAACGAGGCAGGCCAAAAATTCTATTGCATCCCACGTGCATTTCATCCCACGGTCAGCTATCTGTTCCACAACAACGGAGACGGAACCTTCACGGAAGTGGGCCACGGCACCATAATTGGCAAGACACTGGGCAAGTCCCTGGGCGTAGTGGCTACCGATATAAACAATGACGGTTGGATGGATCTCTTTGTCGCCAACGATACCGAGCCGAATTCTCTCTTCGTCAACCGGGGCGGAAGTAAATGGGAACAGATCGGCGTTTCCGCCGAAGTAGGCTATGGTGAAAACGGTCAGGCACGCTCCGGTATGGGCGTGGACTCAGCGGATTTTGATGGCGACGGCTGGCAAGATCTGTTCGTCGCCAACATCGACCAAGAGAGATTTTCGCTTTACCGCAACCTCAAGGATGAAACGTTCGCTGACATCGCCCAAGGCCAATCCATCGCCCAAGCCACGCGTCTGCTTAGCGGTTGGGGGTTGAAGTTTTTCGACTATGACAACGACGGCGAACTCGATCTCATTCTTGCCAACGGCCATCCCGATGATATGGTCAGCCAGCGCTCACAAACCGTCGCATACCGTGAGCCCCTCCTTTTATTCCACCAAGTGAACGGCAAGTTCCGAAACGTGAGCGCGGAAGCGGGAGGTGCCTTCTCGAAAACGTTTGCCGCGCGGGGCTTGGCAATTGGCGACTTCGACAATGACGGCAGAGTGGACGTTCTGATCGGGGTTAACGGTGGTGCCCCGTTGCTCCTGCAAAATCGTTCAGGGACGGGCAATCATTGGCTGGGAATCAAGCTTGAGGGGCACACGTGCAATCGCGACGCTATCGGGACGCACGTTGCATGGTTTGCAGGGAGTAAGAAATTCTCACGCTTCAAGACCAGTGGCGGAAGCTACCTGTCTTCACACGATCCGCGTGAGATTCTTGGCCTGGGGCAGGCCGGGAAGGTGGACTGGCTCGAAATTCGCTGGCCCGCACCCTCGTCTCGAGTTGACCGGTTCACGAACCTGCCTGTGGATCGCTATATCAAGATTGTGGAAGGGAAGGGAATTGTCTAGACACCGATCTACAGGCGTCGTGGGGCTGCAGTGGCTGGTTTAGCGTACTACGATAAGATTTTCTCCCCCTGCCTGGCTTTTTCATACTCGCGGCGGGCCTCTCGCACGGCGGGAGATTTAGCGACCTCAGCGATCGGGACATCCCACCAGGACTCATAGCCGGGGACGCGCTCGTCGATAGCCGTCTCTACTACAACGACGGTCGTCTCGGATCCCTTACGCGCATCCACGAGTGCTGCTTGCAGTTCGCTACCCGTCTTTGCTCGGACCGCATGCGCGCCCAGACTTGCGGCGTTCGCAACAAAGTCCACCGGAAGGGTCCCTCCACTATAAGAGTCGCCTTGGCGATAACGATAGTCGGTGCCCATGCCGCGATTACCGCAGGCCCGGCTAAGTCCTCCAATACTGGAAAAACCGTGATTGTCCAGCAGGACGATGTTCAGCTTGTATCCCTCCTGCACCGCCGTAACAATTTCCTGGGCCATCATCAGATACGAGCCATCTCCAACCATGACGAAGACTTCGCGCTCTGGAGCGGCCATCTTTACTCCAATGCCGCCGGCAATTTCGTAGCCCATGCAGGAGAAGCCGTACTCCATGTGATAGCCCTTCGAATCGCGTGTCCGCCAGAGTTTGTGAAGATCGCCCGGCAAACTACCGGACGCACACACCACGACGTCTTTCGCACTGCAGACCTGGTTGACGATACCTATTACTTCGCCCTGGCTGATGGGAGGGCCGATTCGTATTCCGTGGATCCGGTCGACTTCAATTTCCCATTTCTCGCGGTGGTCCTTGACCCGAGCGGCGTACTCCGCATCAACTCGAAAATCTCCTAGCGCCGCAGTCAGCTCTTCCAGACACACGCGCGCATCGGAGGTAAGGGGCAATGCGGATTGTTTATGCGAATCAAATTCTGCGATATTGATGTTGATGAATCGCACAGCAGGACACTGAAACGCAGTTTTCGAGGCGGTGGTGAAATCGCTGTAACGGGTCCCAATGCCGATAACCAGGTCCGCTTCCCGGGCGGTGATGTTGGCTCCCGGAGTGCCGGTCACGCCCACCGCACCCAGTTGCTGAGGATGGTCATAAGCGAGCGAGCCTTTGCCCGCCTGGGTTTCACCTACTGGAATGCGCGTCTTCGAAACAAATTCGGCCAGCGCCGCACTGGCGTCCGAGTAGATGACACCGCCCCCAGCGATAATGAGAGGCCGTTTCGCTTTGCGAATCCATTCTGTCGCGGTAGCCAGCAGCCCGCGATCTGCCTGTGGGCGTGGAACAAACCACGTCCGCTTACGAAACCAGTCTTCAGGAAAATCGAATGCTTCCGCCTGAACATCCTGCGGCAGGCAGAGGGTGACGGCGCCGGTCTCTGCTGGAGATGTGAGCACGCGCATGGCTTCCGGCAGCGAAGTCAGGAGCTGCTCGGGTCGGTTGATGCGGTCCCAATAGCGGGAAATCGGCTTGAAGCAATCGTTGACCGAAACATCCTGAGAACCCGAAAATTCCAGTTGTTGCAGTACGGGGGCGACGGTGCGCTTGGCGAAAATGTCACCCGGAAGGAGCAAGACCGGCAAACGATTGATGGTGGCCAGGGCCGCTCCCGTCGCCATGTTGGTTGCGCCAGGCCCTATGGATGTCGTGCACACAATTGAGCGCATTCGGTTGCTCATCTTCGCGAACGCGGCCGCGGTGTGCACCATGGCCTGCTCGTTGCGACAAAGCATGTAGCGCAATCCTGGATCCTGCTCCAGGGCTTGCCCCATCCCGGCGACATTGCCGTGGCCAAAAATTCCAATGCAGGCCTCGAAGAAGTGCACTTCCCGTCCATCCCGGGAAGTGAACTGATTCTGGAGGAACGCGACAATGGCTTGCGCAACTGTCAATCGATGAGTCACGGATCGCACCTCGATGCAATCGTTGGCATTGCTAGCTCCTAACGAACTGTCTCTTCCGCTAGTTTGGTTTTTCCCTTCCAGCGGCGTGGAAGTATAGAAGCTCCAATGGAAAAAGAGGCCTGAGGATCTCTTCCTACATCTGGAACGGTAATGCACCGTTACACGCTTCGTCAACTTGCAATCGGCGTATCGTGACCGGTGGGAGGCGCCGGTGTTACACAACGACACGGACTGTATCACGCACGGCGGCGAATCTCTGCACGCAAGATATCGAGACTCGAGCCCCGACCGAGTTTACTGAGCAGCATCGCAGGCGAGGCAACGCAAGATCAAGTTGCTGACCACCAATCTCATTTCTATGATTTCTCCGAGGATCATTCGGTGTGTGGTATTTTCTTGTTTGGCGCCCTAAATTCCCCACCTTGAGGATGTCCTAGGTTGCCTCAGGCTGGGAAACGTTCCTGTAGCGAATCGAGCCAGTGAAGGCCTTAATAAAATACGCTGCCGGAGATGGAAACGTCGATGTCATTGATGTTGCGGAGCCCACCGTCAGCGAGAACTTAGTGAAGGTGGAGGTTGGTTTCTGCGGCGTGTGTGGAACTGATATACACGTCCTCCATGACACCTTTCGCAATTACCCTCCTGTGATTCTTGGGCATGAATTTGCAGGCACGGTCGTCGAGGTTGGGGCAAATGTGACCAGTGTCGCCGTTGGTGAGAAAGTTGCCGGGTTGGGAGCCACTGCGGTGACTTGCGGTGCGTGTGAATATTGTCTCTCCGGGAATTTCATATTCTGCTCGAATCGGAGAGGCATGGGACACGGTGTAAATGGGGGCTTCGCGCGTTACGTAGTCATGCGCCCGGATCAATTGTATTGTGTGCCGGAAGAACTCTCCCTGGAAGAGGCTGCCCTCAGTGAACCATTTGCAGCTGCGATCCAGGCAGTCACCGAAGTGACGAAGGTGCGAATCGGTGATGTCGCCTTAGTCTCCGCCCCGGGCCGATGGGGTTGCTATGTCTCAAACTGCTCGTAGCCGAAGGCGTGAAGACGATTGTAGCAGGGACCCAAGGGGACGAAGTTCGACTGGAAGCTGCTTGCCGCTTCGGAGCGGCGGCCGTCATACAGGTCGGTGAGCAGAATCTGCAGGACGCTGTTCGCCAGGTTACTGGCACCCGCGGAGTTGATGTAGCTTTCGAATGTGCGGGCCACGAAAATTCAGTACGTGGCTGTGTTGTAGCCTTGAGACCAATGGGACGCTACACCCAGGTTGGGATTTGCGGACGCGAGATTACCTTTCCAATTGATCAGATCTTTTACAAACAGCTCAAGCTCGCTGGATCGATCTGTTACACAGCGCAAACTTGGGATCGAATGGTCAAAATCTATGCTCAGGGTCGAGTTCGGATCAACGACCTCATCTCGAACAAGCTCCCGATATCTGAGTGGCGCACGGCCTTTGACCTATGCACCGAGAAGCGTGCACTCAAAGTGCTTCTTTATCCGGAGTAGCGGCGATTGTGCTCCGATTAGAGGATGCTCGCGGCCGCCAAGGGTACAGACCCTTGAAATTCTTCCATCATGGTAGCAATTCTTACCGAAACTCTCGGATCGAGCCGGCAAAGTAATGGCACAATGCCTTTCGCCTGCCTTTTGTCCCGATTGAGTTGGCTCACTCGACAACATGGAATGGTACCGTTGCTGCTGCGACTATGTGTCCGAGTCGTCCAGATCGACCAAAGCCTTAATGAGCGTTGTTTTCGTGGGAAGGTCTTTCAATCGCAGCGGCACTTCCCTAAGTGGCATACGATCCGTGATCCATGAAACTGTGTCAAACAACCCTTCCTCCATCATACGAACAATTCTAGGAAACTGGCCGTGGCTGTTGCGGCTCGCGTAAAGGGTAATCTCCCGTTTATGGAACAATGCATCGTCGATCGAGATGGATCACGAGTGAGGCCCACAAAAACCAAACGGCCTGTCGGCGCTACGTAGGAAAGACTCTTTCCCATCGAATCAGCCCTTCCCGTGGCGTCAAAGACGACATCCGCGAGCCGGTCGCCGGGCTCCAGCGTAGCCTCTGCTCCCAACTGCTCGGCAAATGTCCGTCGGAAGGGGTTGAGTTCTACCGCTTGCACATTGGCCCCTGCGGCTTTAGCGAACAAGATCACGCCCAGCCCGATGGGGCCAGCTCCAATCACTAGGGCCTGTTCCCCCGCTTTCAGTTCGCTTCTCTCGACTGCATGTGCCCCAATTCCTAGCGTTTCGATCATCGCCAATTGATCAAGGGAGAGAGTGGCCGATTTATGCAAAAGGTCAAACCTCACGGGCAGCAGCGCCTGCATACCTCCATCAACGTGTATCCCAAGAACACGGAGGCGCTCGCAGCAGTTGGTTCGGCCACGTTCGCATGCCGTACAGACACCGCAGCTTACATATGGGTCAATCGCGCAACGATCACCTGCTCTAATGCCCACCTCGTTAGAACCAGCCTCAACGACTTCGCCTGCCAGTTCATGGCCCAGCACACGAGGATAGGTATAGGCAGGGTGTCGGCCAGCGAAGGCATTGAAATCGCTGCCACAAACGCCGACTCGGAGTATTCGAAGCAGCGCTTCACCACAAGGAACTTGGGGGTAGGAACTTGCCGGTCAACCAACTCACCGGGTGCCTTTAGGACGATTTGCCTCATGGGGTCTGTGCCGGTTCGCTTACATAATAAGAGCAATTGACTCAGGCAAGTAAAAATAGTCGTTACTACAAAAAAGGTAACAAATAGCGGACTTCGTGGCGAAAACATCTGCGGTGCTCGCGTTCCATCCTGGAAGCGCTACGTCGAGAAGGCTTTGCAGTTGCTTATCCAGAACCCGGCTTGCCGAGCACGGTATCGCCAACCAGTTCCAGCCAATTGGGATGCACCACTCCTGGGGCGAAAACGCTTGAACGTCAAACCACTTGAATGTGACCTGAAGAAGAAGCTGGAAAAGGCCATCGAACGCCACGAGGGTGATATCGGGTTCGAGCGGTTTCTGCTGGTTCTGCTCTTGTCTTAATTCGTGCTGGCCGCCATGACTGTGGCTTTCGGAGGCAGATAATCGCGGCCTGATCGCCGAACGGTCATCAATGGGGGACATGCCTGCCGTCCGGAGGAGGTCGGCAGGGTGTCAATCCCTGGCTGAAGAGAATTAGCCTCATCGTGTCCTCCAAAAAAATAGCTTAGCCAGTATTCTGGCCAACATGTGAATGGCTGCTGAGGTGCTTCCGATAGGGATGCTTGCGTAAATCATAATTCGACCTCGGGATGTGTGAACAGCAAACGGCACGCCAACGGGGACGCGCCGCGCACGTCTTGCGCCCGCCGCTTAGGATGTCCGTCCGTTAGAAATGGACAGCGCTCTTCCGAGGACAGAGGGCAGAGCACGGCTTGGCTCTTCTCCTTCCGTTCTCCCAAGGAAGCCCATGGTCCTCTCCACGAGGGTTTTACCTCTTCGATCTGTCATAAGCCCACCTTCACGAAAGCTGCGACCGACGGCACCCCA
This sequence comes from Terriglobia bacterium, assembly GCA_963816025.1. GTDB lineage: Bacteria > Acidobacteriota > Terriglobia > Terriglobales > Acidobacteriaceae > JAIQFF01. Next base: position 123,412 of record CAWFJA010000031.1, on the reverse strand, counting down.
GTCGTATCCACAACAAACAGCATGTAATAACCCGGAGGTGCGATGTTGCCATTCGGTGGCGCTGTCAGTGTGATACCCGTAGCGGTTGGCGTGTAGACCAGTCCAACCATGCGCTGATCCGTGTTGAAAGAATGCGTTGTGGCCCCCGGCCGGACAAGAACTGCTGACGCGATATCTAATCCACGGACGGACGTCTCTATGGTGTACTGCGCCCCGTACTGCATGTTGCTCGGCGCACTGCTGATCACCGGACGTGTGGCCAGGCTGCCGTCCGCATTGAACAGATAGGCGGGTTGGTAAATCTCCATGTGATGCTCGAACGTGACTGGCTGTCCGGGAGCAGCGGCGGGCCCTTGGCTCCCCGCAAACCACACGGTTGCGTCCGGCAGGAGCAAGGCTACGGAGTGGTCCAGATGCGGATAGGCGTTAACCCCCGCGGACGAAAAGGTATTGGTGGCAGGATCGTACAGGTCCGCATTCAGACTTGCGGTGGCAACAGCCTGGTTCCAGCTTCCGGCTTCCACATCAATCACCGAGCCGCCAATAGCCAGGACTTTGCCGTTAGGCAGAAGTACGGCGTTGTTCCGGACCCGGCGCTGAGACATCTTTGGCCCCCACTGCCAGGTCGGTGTGTTCGTAGCACACGTAGGAGCACACGGGCCTAGGTCGATAAGCTCAGTGGTGTCAGTTGAGTTGTCAACGTCTCCACCCATGATCATCACTCGTGGGTCGTAGTTGTTCGCTGGATCTAACGGCAGCAGAACCGATGTACCGTAAGACCGATCTCCCTGACCTGCGGCGAGACCGTAGTTCGTCCAGGCCACGTGAGTCCAACCTGAGACAGTCGTGCTAGCCACCGCTGGGTCAAACATCTTCGTGTCCGTATCCTGACCGGAGTAGAAAACCGTTCCGTCCGGCAACAGGTGTTGACGCATGTAGAATGGCGGAACGCTGGGAACGCCGTCATGGTTCCAGTTCATCGGGTACTCAGGGGACCAACCCGTCCCCGGCGTGAAGATTTCGACAGTGGAATTCATGGCCGTCTGATCCCACCCCGTGTCGGCCATCACCCTGCCGTCCCCCAATTCTGTCGCGGTCGCGTACCAGCGGCCATGGGCCATGGGTGGCTGACTCACAAAAAGATTCGTGGTTATGTCGTAGGTGGCCACGTCAGGCAAGCCGAGTTCCTGTCCCGGCGAGTTGATTTCGTCGTAGCGCGTCCCGCCGACTATGAGTGGGATTCCCATTGGGAAGAATGCTTATGCCGCTACAAAAGGCGTCGAAGTACATGTCATAAGTGGTAATGGTTCCTGCGGAAAAGTCCAGTATCTCTGACTTGTAGTTCTTCAGCGATTCGTCGTCGCCTGAACCTGCAACCACAAATACCTTGCCAGTATGAAGCAACATGGCATGTACAGGATTGTTGTTGGTCAGATAAGGGAGAGTAGTCCACACACCGTTCACATGAGGCTGGGACGCTGTTGCTGTTGCCGTCGAGGGAAGTGCAGATGGACCTCCCCCACATTGAACAAGAGGAAAGGAAATCAAGGCGATCAAGACCGCCATTACATACTTAGTTTTGCTCATCAGGATCTCCAGATGAAATCGGGACTTGTACGGTAAGAACGCGCATACGAGTCCAGTCACAATTCCCGGGGGTAAATTTGTCCTAAGACAGCCTAGGTAGCCGACTGTGCTGTAGCGAGTTCGCTGTGGGCGTCCTCGGGGGGAGGAAGAGAACCTAAGAGAGACTCTCGCGGGGGTGCCCAAACTCTTCGGGGCTACCGCATAGAGCTAGCGCAATCCTGATGCCAGCGCAGACGTACGGTGCTATCGCGCAGCGGCATCGCGCCGCACTGTGTTGGTCCTGCTGGCAAGTTCTGCGACTGTGGAACTTAGCGCTACTTCGTTAGACGCTGCCGAACAGGTAGCTCTGCCGAGCGTTCCCTCGCATACTGCGACCCAGCAGTAACCCGCGGCAAGTTACTCTGAAAGTCTTTTCACAAGAAAAGGAATTCTCGATCCTCGCTCGGAAAGCGTCATCAGTTACCCATTTTTTCAATTGTGACCAGAATCACAGTGTAGCGTGATGAGGATCACACTGATTGGCCCGCGGTAGGCCGCAGAATCAAACAACTGCCCGGGCTTGACATGACGCAGACCGAGGTTGCCCACCGTATGGGAGTGACGCAGGGGCATCTTTCAGCACTGGAACGCGGAGACAAGGAAGCCGGCGCAGCTGTGCTGTTAGCAATCAGTCGGGAGTTTGGCAAGTCTGTAGATTGGTTGCTGACGGGCAAGAAACATGTCGAGCCAAAAGAACGAACTGGACTGGTTTCGCTACGACAGACATCAGCACGACAACCGACGGAAAGCGGTTGTCGTTTGTTAAATCACACGTCCAAACCAGTATCTATATCGTACCGCTGAAAACGCACGAGCAGGCGGACTTCGCGGAGGCCGAGCGCCTGACGACAGACACTTGGTCGAAGCGGGTGGATGACTGGGCGTTGGCTAGCAGTGCTGTTTACCTCACGTCCAATCGAAGTGGGAAGTTCGGAATCTATCGGCAAAACCTTCATAAACAAGTTTCCGAGCCAGTCGTTGTGGGCGCGGAGGATTATTACGACGCTCGCCTTAGTTCAGACGGTGCGTCAATTCTCTATAGGGCAGACGCACATCGGGGCGCGAGTGAGTCAAGCCGTCTGATGACCATGCCGCTGGCGGGGGGCTCACCGTCGGTAATAGCTACAGGAGACTTTCGGTACCAATGTGCACGTCCATCCTCGGTTTGCGTGTTGTCGGAAGAGAAGGGAGACCATCTAGACTTCTCTTTCTTTGATTCAAGGCGTGGGCCAGTCGCTAAACCCTTCAAATCAACTGGCAACCTCTTGGATTGGAGTCCCTCGCCCGATGGCAAACGGATCGCGGCGATCGAGTCAGACAATGCAAGTCAACTAACAATTCTCGTCTTAAGTGATGGAGCGACCACACATGTGGCCTTGGCAAGTGGACTCAACTTAAAAGCCAACTGCAAAGCGTTTCTTGGTTTGCCGACGGAAAGGGACTCTACGTGACTGCCTTCTTGCCATCAGGCACCACGCTTTTGTCGGTGAGCCCCAACGGTAAAGTCACGACGCTTTTTCAGCAAGGACATAATTGGTTGTGCTGCCCGACGCCAGCACCTAACGGACAATTTTTGGGTTTTTCGGCAACAGCAATCCAACGCGATGTTGCATTGGTCGAGAATTTTTGATGTCATCAGCGGTCTTCGTTCAACACCATCCGGGCCATTATTGTCCCTCCCAGACGAAAATCTTCCCACGCAACGGCAAAATGAGTGCAGTCTTGTCTTTAATATATGCGCGGGCTAACAGCTAACTGCTCGCGCAAATCACAGTCATCCGGCAACCTATGCCGGTTTTTCTGTCGCTGCTGCTCGTTCGCTTCGCGCAGGATGCAGAAGGAATACTGCAGATCCGTTAGCGGTACGGGCGATTCGAATTCAGAAAACGGATTGAACACGTCCAGGGTTTCGGCGGGCTCCAGGATCCGCTTGCCGATCACGGCAATGCGGGCGCAAATGCGTCGGTGTTGATCGCCTTTCGCAGTACCAACTGGTGTGCGGGATCATACACGCTTAATTCAATTTGTGAGGTGCGGAGTGTTAACCAACTCGCATTCTGAACAACCAGGTCAAAGTTTAGGAACCGGTTGCCGTCCCGCACCTCGACGATGTATGCTCCGGCGCGGATCGAACCGTCACGATAGTCGGTGCCGACGTTTGGTAGAACGCCGCGTTCTCACACAGCAGCAGAAACAAAGTGGGCAACCACACAGCCCGGCTAGGCATAGGAGAACCTCCTGAGGAGAAATATCACATTCTGTGGAGGTATCGTCGGCCGCTCTGGGATTACCCGTCATCCAGGCCCAATCTGCGGTCACAAAGCTCGTTGCGCCCGTGGTCGGGGCAGGTGCTAGTCTGGCGAAGCAGTCGATGAACAACCGTGAAATCCAGGCCGCTTGGAAGTATCACGATGGGAGCAAGCACTCCTACTGGAGTATTCGTAACCATCCTCACTCTCTGGACTGGGCGAACCGGCCGTTGCCTTTCAAAATTTACCCAAAGATAGAGCCTCTTCCACTGCCGCGGGAGGTGCCGCAAACAGGGGTGGCCCTGCTCTCCGCAATCTCAGAACCGGTGCCTTCGTCGCGGGCTGATTCGGTCCCTGGCGTTCAGGATCTGGCGCGCCTCCTCTATTTCTCGGCAGGGATTACCAAACAGCGTGCATATCCAGGTGGAGAAATCTACTTTCGCGCCGCAGCTTGCACCGGCGCTCTCTACGAGATCGAACTGTACGTCGTGAGCAGCGATCTCCCGGGTTTGGATGCCGGCGTGTATCACTACGATCCGGCGGATGTATCGCTACGGCTTTTGCGGAAAGGTGATTTTCGCGGAAACCTGGCTCAGGCGGCGGCGATGGAACCCGCGGTGGCCCACGCGCCCGCGACGATCATCTGCACCGGAACGTACTGGCGGAACGCCTGGAAGTACCAGGCGCGCACCTATCGCCATTTCGGTTGGGACAACGGCACCATGCTGGCAAATATGCTGGCCGTGTCTGCGGCTTCGGGGCTGCCGGCCGAGATCGTGCTCGGGTTCGTGGACGCCGAGGTGAACCGCCTGCTTGATCTGGATACGCGGCGTGAGGTTTCCTTGTGCCTCGTACCGATCGGGCGCACATCGGAGAGTTCGCTGCCGGCACCGAGAGAGGCTCCGGAGCTTGGCTTGGAGACAATCCCGCTTTCACAGCACGAAGTCGAATATCCCGCCATGCTTGAGATGCACGACGCTTCGTCGCTTGAGTCTGTAGAGGAAGTAAATCAGTGGCGCGCCAAGCCACCAGTCCTTCTATCCTCCGCTCTGGCGGGCGAGGCAGTTCGCCTCCCGCGCCTGCCGGAAGAAGAACAACCGAAGGACACGACCGAGCAGGTAATCCTGCGCCGCGGCTCTACCCGAACGTTCGACAGGGCGGCATCCATTACACTGGCACAACTTTCTACCATTCTCGACTGCGCCACGCGAGGACTTCCAGCTGACTTCCTTGAGCCGCCCGGCGCGCAGCTAAACGATCTTTACCTGATCGTGCATTCAGTGCAGGGGCTCAAGTCGGGTGCATACTTCTTCGGGCGTGTGCAGAGCACATTGGAGCTTTTGAAGGAGGGGAAATTCCGCGCCGAGGCCCATCATCTTGGTCTGGAGCAGGATCTGCCGGCGGACGCTTGCGTGGATATCTTCTTTCTCGCCGATTTGAAACGTATACTGGAGCGATACGGGAACCGCGGCTACCGGGCGGTCCAGCTCGAAGCGGGTGCCATCGGAGGCAGGATCTACTTGGCCGCGTATGCCCAGCACCTGGGTGCGACCGGGCTGACGTTCTTCGACGATGATGTAATTAACTTCTTTTCACCGCACGCGACAGACAAGAGTGCCATTTTCCTGCTCGCGATTGGCAAGCCGCTGAAACGCAAACTACAGTAGGGGCCAACCTCCGCATTGTCCGTGATACGGGCACAACCCACGGTTGTGACCCGAGGCGGGCAGCACGCGGGAGGTGAGAGAATTTGACCTATACGGGAGAGGGCTTTGGGAGATACAAAGAGTCACGGCCAGGTCTCGCTTGAGGCGATCGTAGAGAGTGGAGATCTGGGGCTGCCTATCCCTCACCCAGGTGGTTTGGAGGGGACGAGGACGGGCGGAACCGGCTTCGGAGGGGGCGAGAGTCGCGAGACGGCGGTCACACCGCCGTGTGATTGGGATCACTTGCACCCGGACACTGCCAGCTTAGACTCACACTCATGCGACGTTTCGCAGCCATCGTCGTCGCCTTTCTGGTGATCTGCTGGACTGCCGCGCCGCTGTTGGCGTGCATGATCCCAGACAGAGCGATGACGGCTCCAGAGCGGGAATGCTGCAAGCATATGGCCCAGATGTGCGGTTCGGCGAACATGCCGCAGTCGCACTCTTGTTGTAAGACGGAAGTTCGACCGGGCACAACCATGGTTGTGACACACAACCAGTACGCTAGTCCGGTATTGCAAGTAGTTGCGGCCCTCCCTGTTCCGATATCTCCGACAGTGCTCGGACTGGTTTCACAAGAACACTCCCCACCATCCACCAACTGAATACCTACCTGACACAACTGTCCTGAGAGTCTAGGCAGATCTCCGTCCCCTCGTTTGTTTTTGGGCGTAAGCCCGAAGTGTCTTTCTACCGACGGAGAGAATTATGAGAGTTCTATACGCACTGTTCTTGGTGTGCTGCGTGCGCGCTGAGCGCTGCAGCCGAGGACCCTTTTCCTGCTGCGGATGCATTGTTGCCGCAGCACCAGCATTCCGCCGCATCCGGTCCTGCCTTCACCCTTGACGAGATTGAGCAGATGGCGCTGCTCGGCAATCCGGACATTCGGGTCGCGGTTCGGCGGTTGGCTGTGGTTGAAGCCCACGTGCCCGCAGCCGGCGCGCTTGATGACCCGATGCTTGGTTATCGAGGCTGGGGTGTGCCGCTGCGCCGACCCTGGGATTACAACGGGGCTCAAAACATGTTCATGATGAGCCAGACGTTTCCGGGGTTCGGAAAACGAGGGTTACGCACTGACATTGCGCGAAGCGAAGTCGCCGAAGCAAAGGCGGCGCTGGATAACATGCGGCTCGATGTTCGGGTGCGGGTGCGCAAAGCATTCTACGATCTCCTGCGCACCCAAGATGAGCTTCGCATCCACGATGAGCACGTTGCCATCGCCCGGCAGGCAGTGGAGGCAGCCCGGATCAAATACACGGTCGGGAAAGTGCCCCAGCAGGACATCCTGAAGGCACAAGTGGAACTTACCCGCCTGGCCGAGCACCTGATTCACTTCGAGCAGGACGCCGAAGTTGCCCGCGCTCGTCTGAACACACTACTGGGGCGCGACCCGGCTGAGACCATCAATGTACGAGGAGACTACGGTATTCCAAAGCACCTGCCGGGGACAGAAGCACTGGAAAAGTTGGCGCTTGCCTCGCGGCCCGACCTGGCCCAGGCGCAAGCCGCCCTGGAGAAGAGCCATCAGCAGCAAGCGCTGGCAGACAAGAGTTACACCCCCGATTTGACCGTTTCAGCGGGTTACATGCTCATGCCGAGCGGCTCGAATACCCGCAACAACTACATGGTGGAAGGCTCGATCAACCTGCCCTGGTTGAACCGGCGCAAGCACGACGCCGAAATTTCTGAGGCCAGGGCCGTGGTCAGCGAGCAAGATGCCGAGCTTGCCGCTTTGCGGAACTCTGCGTTTGGTCAAATTCAGGAAGCGCTGGCACAGGTGCGGTCCGCGAAGAGGCTTGCGGACCTTTATAAGGATTTGCTGCAGCCGCAAGCTGAGGCCACTCTGCGCTCGACGATCATCGCCTACGAGAACGATCGCACCGACTTCCTCAACCTGCTCGATAGCCAGATGACGGTTGTGGACATCGACCTCGCATACTTCCAGGCCATGGCAGACTTCGAAACGCGATTCGCCGACTTGGAATTCGCGGTCGGAGCGCCAATTGACAAGACGGAACTACCCAATACTCCGGAGGTGACGAAATGAGCGAACGCACTTATAAGCAAGCCTTTGTGAGTAGCGCGGTAATTTGCCTTGCGTTGGCAGGCACGCTTGCGTATGTCATCTGGGGACGCACTTACCTTGCTCCCGCGACCGAGGATGCCAGTCCGGTGGTGGCCAAAGGCCCTGATGTCCCAGAGCAACCGCCGACTAGCAGCGCCCCTTCTTCCGGGGCATCTGCATCCCTCACTCCCGTGCAACTGTCTCCGCAGCGCATGCAAGCCATTGGGGTCAAGACTGCGCTGGTTGAGATGCGAAATGTCAGCAACGAGCTGCGGGTGCCGGGCAATGTGGACATGAATCAGAGGCAGCTCGCCTATGTGCAAACCCGATTTCCAGGCTGGATCCAGAAGGTTTTTGCCAACGCCACATACCAGTACGTACGAAAGGGACAGCCGTTGTTCACAATCTACAGCCCCGACTTGGTCAGTACCGAGCAAGAGTATCTACTGGCCAAGCAAAACCAGCAGTCGTTCGCGAGGGATGCGCATGGCACGGCAGCCCACGAAAGCGGTTGGCTTCTCCAGGCCGCTGCTGATCGTTTGCGCCAATTTGGCGTGCCGCCGACCGAGATCGCCAGACTGGAGCAAACGGGCACAGTGCAGCACGACGTGACCATTGATTCCCCTGCATCCGGCTACATCACGGAATTTAACGCCCTTCCCAATCAGTACGTGCAAGCAGAAACGAAGCTCTACACCATCGCAGATCTTTCCACGGTTTGGGTAAACGCCAACGTATTTCAGACCGGCGTCGGCGCCCTGAAACCAGGAATGCCCGCCACGGTAACGCTTGATGCCTATCCAGGACGTGCGTTCAAAGGACGCATTGATCAAGTACTGCCTCAGGTCGACGTCACGACGCGCACCGTACCGGTGCGCTTCGTTTTCAACAATCCAGGAATCGCACTCAAGCCTGGCATGTACGTCAACGTCAGCATCGCGGTTCCTCTAGGCCGTCAACTTGTCATTCCTGCTTCCGGCGTCGCTGCATTCTGGCACGCGGCAAATCGCTTTTATCGATCACGGCGACGGCTATCTCGAACCCCGTGAGATCGAGGTCGGCACGCGGATAGACGATCACGTCGTGGTCCTGACGGGTTTGAAGGCCGGGCGAGCGCATTGTCAGCTCGGCCAATTTCCTTGTGGATTCAGAATCGCAGCTGCAGGCAGCGATTGGGTCGTTCACGCCTCCTCCGCCGGGTGCGGGAGCGGCTGCGGCGATGAATGGACCGGCCGAGCACATTGCGGTCGATTTCAGCACGGATCCGTCACCGCCACATAAAGGAGCGAACTCCGTCCGAGTGAAGCTCACCAGTTCGGACGGCAAACCTGTCGCCGGAGCGGAAGTGACCGCGACCTTCTTCATGGCAGCAATGCCGGCAATGGGCATGGCCGCTGTGCGAAGCGTAGCCACCCTCCGCGAAAAAGGGGATGGCGTTTACGAAGGCCCGCTGGACCTGCAGACCGGGGGGACCTGGCAAGTCACGGTAATGGTGAAACGAGGCGGTCAGACGATTGCCAGCAAACAACTCAGCGTGAGCGCCGCGGGAGGCATGTGATGATCTCCCGAATTATTGAGTGGTGTGAACAGAATCGTTTCCTGGTCTTTACCGGGGTCGTGCTGCTCACAGTAGCGGGTGTTTGGAGCCTGCGTCACATCCCGCTGGACGCGCTTCCCGATATCAGCGATGTGCAGGTGGTCATTCACACCGAATGGACGGGTGAGCCGCCCAATGTGATCGAAGACCAGGTCACTTACCCAATCGTCACCACGTTGCTGGCAGCACCTCATGTTAAGTCCGTGCGCGCGCAGACCATGTTCGGGGACTCGTACGTTTTCGTCGTATTTGAAGACGGAACGGATCTTTACTGGGCGCGTTCGCGGGTGACGGAATATCTGCAGCAGATCGGGGGACGGCTGCCAGCGGACGTTCATCCCGCCATCGGACCGGACGCCACCGGAGCCGGTTGGGTGTATGAGTACGCCGTCATTGATCGTACTCACACCAAGAGCCTGGCTGATTTGCGGGCTCTGCAAGACTGGTATCTCCGCTACCAGCTCGAAACCGTCCCCGGCGTGGCCGAAGTGGCAACCATCGGTGGCTACGTCCGGCAATACCAGGTGAAGCTTGATCCCAACAAGCTGTTCTCGTATGGCATTCCGGTCTCGACCGTAATCGACCGCGTGCGCGACAGCACAAACGAAGTTGGCGGCAATGTTCTCGAAATGAACGGCGCCGAGTACATGGTGAGGGGCCTTGGCTACCTGCGCTCGGTGGCCGATTTGGAGAACGTTCCAGTCGCGACCAAAAATGGAACTCCCGTGCTGCTACGCGATCTGGGCAGCGTAGATTTCGGGCCGGAGGTACGCCGCGGGGCGGCCGATTGGCAGGGCGAAGGGGAGGCCGTTGGCGGCATCGTGGTCATGCGCTTCGGTATGAACGCGCTTGACGTGATCAACGGTGTGAAAGCCAAACTGCGCGAGATTGCACCGTCACTCCCTCCCGGAGTGGAAATTGTGACCGGCTATGATCGCTCATGGCTGATCAATGAATCCATCAAGACTCTGAAGCGGGATCTGATCCTGGAAGCCATCATCGTCAGCTTCGTATGCATTGCCTTCCTGTTCCATCTGCGTTCGGCGTTGGTGCCTATTATCACGCTGCCGATCGCGGTGCTGGCGGCCTTCATCCCGATGTACTACCTCAACGTAAGTTCCAACGTGATGTCGTTGGGCGGGCTGGCTTTGGGGATTGGGGTGCTGATCGATGCCGCGATCGTGATGGTCGAGAACGGCTACAAGCATCTGGCGGAACGTAGCGGCCTGGCTCGCCGGCGAGCATACCGAGAAACTCAGCTCCCAGGAACGCAGAGTCTATTTTGGTGCGATCGGCGAAGCAGGTTGGCCCTGCGTTGTTCTATTCGCTGATTATCATTCTGGTGTCGTTCCTTCCCGTGTTCTTGTTGGAGGCACAGGAAGGCCGAATGTTCCGTCCCTTGGCCTGGACCAAAACGTCGGCGTTGGCGTTTTCCTCGCTGCTTTCGATCACGCTGGTCCCGGTGCTCATGCCATTGTTCATTCGCGGCCGCTTGCGTCCTGAATCGCAAAACCCGGCGGCCCGCAGTCACTCAAGCTATATATCTGCCCGTCCTGCGCTGGTGTTTGCGGCACTGGAAAGTGCTAATCGCGATCAACCTGATCTTTCTGGCGGTGACCATTCCGTTGTATTTCAAACTCGGCAGCCAATTCATGCCTGCATTGTACGAGGGATCAGCCCTGTACATGCCGACCGCGCTGCCGGGGATTTCCATTCAGCAGGCGACGCCTGCTGATGCAGGAGCAGGACCGTATCATCCGCTCCTTTCCCGAGGTGGAAAGCGTGTTCGGCACGGTGGGCCGTTCCGACAGCGCCACCGACAATGCTCCGCTCGATATGTACGACACCACCATCATGTTGAAGCCGCAGGAGCAAGTGGCGACCGGGTATGACCTATGAAAAGCTGATCGCGGAAATGGATGCCAAGCTCCAATTCCCTGGGCTGACCAACACCTGGACCATGCCAGTGCGAAACCGGCTCGACATGGAACTCACGGGCATCAAAACCCCGGTGGGTCTGAAGATCCAGGGGCCCGATCTGGCTCAGATTCAGGATATCGGCGCACGAATGCAACAGATTCTTACCAGCATACCCGCGACCAGTTCGGTATTCGCAGAGCGAGTGTCGCAAGGGTTTTACCTGAACGTAGAGGTGAATCGACCCGAAGCCGCCCGGTACGGGCTAACCGTGGGAGACGTGCAGCGGGTCATTACCTCTGCCATCGGCGGCGCAAATATCGCTGAGAATATCGAGGGCCGCCAGCGGTTTCCCGATCAACGTTCGCTACGAGCGCGATTTCCGTGGCGATCCCGAAGCACTTAGGCCGGGCTCTGGTCGGTACGCCGTCAGGAGCGCAGATTCCCATCAGTGAAATAGCGCGGCTTTCTTTTTCGCGGGGACCGGCCATGATTCGCGATGAAGACGGCGCACTCACTGGCTACGTCTATCTCGATCTGAAGACAAAAGACTACGGCGGATTTGTAGATCAAGCAGACAAGCTGTTGAGGAGCAAGCTCGATTTACCCGCAGGGTACACCTATCGCTGGGCAGGCGAGTATGAGTTCGAACTGCGGGCGAAAGAGCGGCTGAAGACTTATCCTGCCGATCGTGTTCTTCGTCATCTTTCTGTTGCTCTACATGGTCTTCAAGTCCGCGGCCGAGGCAGCGGTGCTGATCTTTCCAACCGTCTATGCCATGTCTGGTGGACTCATCCTGCAATGGGTGCTGGGCTACAACTTCAGCGTCGCCGTGTGGGTGGGATACATCGCGCTATTCGGTATTGCCGTCGAAACCGGGGTGGTAATGGTGGTTTACTTGCACGAAGCGCTTCAGCATCGGCTCGCCATGGGGACGCCCATGACCGACGATGACGTGGAGCAGGCTACGATCGAAGGCGCGGTTCAGAGACTGCGTCCCAAGCTGATGACCGTGACCGCCGTGATTCTGAGTCTTGCGCCGATCTTGTGGGAGTCAGGAATTGGATCGGACGTCATGAAACCGATCGCCGCCCCTATCGTAGGCGGAATGATTACATCGACCATTCACGTGTTGATCCTGGTCCCGGTCTTTTTCTTCCTGATGAAGCGCCGCGCGCTGCGGCACGGCACTTTGACGAAACAGCCGCCAGCGGAGCAAGCCTGAACATTGGCCGTGAGGAGGATCATATACTCCCAGGGCTTTCGCAAATCCAGCTCGAGAGTGTCGCCGAATGTACCCTTTAAATATGTTATAAGCCGCCAAACATAACAGCGATCGATAGCCCCAACCCAAATATCACAAACGAGAGGATTGTCATCCAAGTGAGGACGCTGTTTGATACCGATTTTGCATCATCGTTCCATCGGTGGCTTGCTCGTTGGTTGCGCGCCGCCAGTGTGCCCGCTGGGCGAGTGATCGTCACGCATGGTTATATGGTCCCCACCGTTCATAGACTCGCCCAATGGTCGCACCGTCATCATGCCGTGCTTCATGTGTCGGGATACCAACCACCAATTCATGGGATACGCGGTGATGAAACCAACAAGCAGGGCCATGGACATAATGAACCAGAATGCCGGTCCAGATGGATTGTGGCTGCCGGGAGCACTTTTCATGGCCAAAGTCATCGCAGGCACCATGCCGGCCATGAGGCAGTTCATGGACAGCAACTCCGGAAAGAAAGTGCCGGAGAGCGCTTGTAGACATGAACCACCTGCCATGCCGCGCATGAACAGAGATTGGAAGACACTCCATCCGAAGCCGAAGCCCAATGCGTACTCCAGCCCAATATCTGCGCTTTTGGATAAATGGAATAAGCTGGCGATGACCGCGCCCGCCAAGATGCCCACGCCATCGCCAGCTACGCAATGCATCGTCGAACCTAAAACCTGTCTCCAACGTGTAGCGACGTAACGTTCGTGCAGCCCAGGTAGTGGTTCGCGACAACCTAATACATACAAAAATGCACCCAGTGGCCCCGTGTACGCGGTGAGTAATACGAACCCCCCTTGAGCACCGGGGATGCCGGCGTGGTACGAATGTCAACCACGACGAACAGCAGCGATAGCGCGGTAAGAACAAACCACAGAAGCATCACGCGATCAAGCATTCTGATCCCCCTGGGTTTTGTGTCTCCGACGATCCTAATGGTCAGCGAGTTAGCCTGACGCCGCCTCGTTCATGATTTTCACAATCGTGTCCTCCACTTCCTCTGCCACGTCCTCAAGTTGCGGCGAGTTGAACATAGCCAGAAGAGTGGTGGGCTTCAACGTGGCCAGGACGGCTTTACCGCCCTCCTCGTAAACGGAGATTCGACATGGCAGCGCGGTGGACACGCTCATGTTCTGGTCGAGAACCTTCTTCGCTTGTTGCGGCTGACAGACCTCGAAAATGAGACATTCCTTCTTGAACTTCACACCCTTCTTCGCCATGGTCTCTTTGAGGTCGTGAACCTGCATGACGCCAAAGTGATTGGCCTGGACGGCAGCATGCAAGGCAGCCGCAACTTCACTCACGGTCTTGTTTGTGGATATTTTGACCATCATGGATTTACCTCAGGCTTAACCGTTCACTTCATAGGCGGGTCGTGAACGTCCGGCTATTTCTTGGACAGCTTATTAATCGCGACAACCAGCAGTACGACTAACAGTACGCCGATCACCGTCCAAATCCACATCCCTCCGCCCATCCATCCGTATCATGCATGGTTCATCATAGAATCCTTTCGTTTCGCCGCTACCACCCCAATGCCTCGTCTGGCTCGCGAGGAACATGATTTCTCCGCGGGGCTGCCCATGACTAGGTGCCGTCTATCCGAAAGCAACCGCTTAACGGCGGCTTTATGAAGGCCACAGACCGGCCGGGCAAACTGCGTCCGCGTCAGGAACGAATCTTTTGCAACGAGAGGGAGATCAGCACGACCGAGGCGCGGCTAGCTGCTCTACAACTTCATCACCCGCATCCGCACTGTCGCACAAGACCCCAGTCATCTTTGGATTTAGCTGCAGCAGCCATGGCCGCTCTTCGGCGTTCCCGCAGACTTGCCCAGGTATTGCTCCGGATTGCTGTCGAATTTGGTTTTACAATTTGAGCTGCAGAAGTAGTAGGTCTGCCCTTTGTGCTCGGTTCGTCCAGCGGCGGTAGCCGTTTCTACGTCCATGCCGCACACAGGATCTTTCACTGCTGTTGTGCTATTCATTCTGACCGTCCTTTGTGTCCCGTATCGAGCTTAGCAATGGCCGTCCTGATCTTCTGAGCAAGAGTGCTCACCGTCCTCGGCCAAACGGTTGTACCCTCATCGTTTAGTACGAAACTCGAACCCGATGTGGCAGCGTTCGATTTCAGGTTTGGGAGTTCAAATGGACCAAATGACACATCAGGCCCACGGACAAGAGGCGGACCCACATGCCGACCACAAAATGTCAAAGGCCCACGGAAACCACGACCGCCACGCCGGACACTCCGTCGCTATGTTTCGCGACAGGTTCTGGTTGAGCCTCGCTCTCACCATTCCGGTGGTCATCTGGTCGACGGACGTCCAACACTGGTTGGGATACGTAGCGCCTTCCTTCCCCGGCTCGAAGTTTATTCCCGCCATCCTTGGAACAGTCGTCTTTATCTATGGCGGACTAGTCTTTATCCGTGGGGCGTGGGGCGAACTTGCCGACCACAAGCCCGGCATGATGACCCTCATCAGCCTAGCGATCATCGTCGCCTTCGGGACATCGCTCGCCGCAACGGCAGGGCTCTTCGAGATTGACGTTTGGTGGGAACTCGCATCGCTGATCACCATCATGGTCTTAGGCCATTGGCTGGAGATGCGGGCCATTTCCCAGGCTCGGGCGCGCTCAACGCACTGGCCGCGCTACTTCCAGACACTGCCGAACGGGTAAGCGGAAGCGAGACTCAGACCGTTCCGATCTCTGATTTGAAAGTGAGCGACGTCGTTCTTGTCCGTCCGGGAACCCGCGTAGCCAGCGGATGGCACAGTCGTCGAGGGGGCCGCCGATGTTGACGAGTCGATGATAACCGGGGAGTCCCGGACAGTCGCGAAGGGGCCGGGCGGCAAGGTCATTGCGGGAACGGTCGCTAGTGGGGGAAGCCTTCGAGTCCGCATTGCGGCGGTCGGGGAAGAGACCGCCCTATCAGGCATCATGCGGCTCGTTGCCGCTGCGCAGGCTTCCGGATCTCGCACGCAAGCTCTGGCCGACCGTGCCGCTGCGATCCTTTTCTACGTGGCAGTCGTGTCTGGCGCAATTACCTTCGCTTACTGGTGGCTTACAGGGGACAAAGAACATGCCCTGATCAGGACGGCGACCGTCCTCATCATTGCCTGTCCGCACGCCCTGGGACTGGCGATTCCACTCGTGATTGCGATCTCGACGTCACTCGGGGCTCAGAATGGTCTTCTCGTCAAGGACAGGCTCGCACTTGAACGTGCCCGCAATTTGGACATGGTGATTTTCGACAAGACTGGAACGCTCACTCGCGGGTCCCCTGCATTGTCGGGAGTCGCGGCCGCGTCGGGCGGTAACGAAGGTGACTTTCTTGCCCTTGCTGCTGCCGTCGATGCCAACTCGGAACACCCGCTTGCGAAAGCAATCGTGGCCGAAGCCAGGCGCCGAAACCTGCCCACGCTGCACGCTGCCGACTTCGAAGCACTACCCGGTCGCGGGGCACAAGCTCGCGTAAACGGCAAGAGCGTCATTCCCTCGGCGGACCGCGTCTGTTAACCGAGGCCAAGGTGGCAGCACCCCCGGAAGTTGCGAAGTTGACGGCTGCCTGGGCGTCCGAGGGGAAGACAGTTCTCTATGTCGTCGCCGAAGGAACGGTCCTCGGCGCTTTCGCCGTCGAGGATGAGATTCGACCCGAATCCAACGAGGCCGTGAGCGCACTTCATCGGCTTGGCATCCGAGTCGCCATGATCACGGGAGACTCGAAGACGGTAGCCGATTCGGTCGCGAAACGCATCGGTATAGACGAAGTCGCAGCGGAGGTTCTTCCCGCTGACAAAGCATCCTCGGTCAAGCGCTTTCAGGCGGGCGGCAAAAGAGTCGCAATGGTAGGTGACGGCGTCAACGATGCGCCAGCTTTGGCGACTGCTGACGTCGGAATCGCAATTGGCGCAGGAACCGATGTGGCGATTGAGTCGGCCGGAATCGTACTCGTGCGCAGCGACCCACGCGACGTTGTGGGAGCGATCGAACTATCTCGTGCTACCTACAAGAAGATGATCCAAAATTTGGTTTGGGCAACCGCCTATAACCTTGTCGCCATCCCGGTGGCAGCGGGCGTTTTCGTCCCCTGGGGACTCGATCTACCCATGAGCGTCGGCGCAGTCGCAATGAGCCTCTCCACAATCATCGTCGCCGGGAACGCCCAGTTGCTTCGCCGACTGGAGCTGCAGCCTGCAGATGTCTAAGATCTGCAGATTCTGGTAGTGCGGGGCGATCAACGCGCATTGTTGATAGCTCGGGCCGCGCATTGGAGCTGGTTCCGGAGGGATCGGTACCGCCAGCCCTGAATCCCGCACCCGGCGGGCGATTTGGCCCAATAGGGGCAGCAGACAGTCCGACCCCGAGAGAGAACTGACCACCCCACTGGCGTGACCGGAAAGAGCAGTAAGGTTGAGGCGAACTTCGCAGACTGCGTCTACTTTGGGTCCACAATTTCCGGGGGATGTGGCCGAACGAACTAGGAGTACAAAGGGGTATCCGTAGGAATGCAACGGAAGTAGGTTAGACTCCGGCTGAAGGGACCGCCCAGGAGGGAAGCCGTCATGCGAATCAGTCCAATTTCCCAAAACGAATGCAGTGAGCTGTTGAAACGCGTACCTGTCGGAAGACTGGCATGTTCGTTGGACAACCAACCGTATGTTGTACCCGTTCGCTTTTCGTATGAGCCTGACTGCATCTACATGTTTTCGACTGTCGGCAAGAAGATTAAGTGGATGCGGCAAAATCCCAAGGTTTGTCTGCAAGCCGACGAAATAGGGAATTCGTCGAACTGGCTCAGCGTAATAGTGACTGGAACCTACCTGGAACTGAGTGAGCCGCAGTACCACACCGCTCAGCGGGAACATGCGCGGGAACTACTCGCGCAGTACCCTGAATGGTGGAGAATCCCTCTGTCGGAAGCACGCGACAGATCGCTGGTTTCTTCGATTGAGACTGTGTTCTTTCGCATCGACATTAAGTCGATGAGCGGACTCCGCGCCATCCCGGAAGAAGCCGGCCATTAACGGGCGCTCGGGGATTGATCGAAGAGACGTAATTTTGGGCGGGTGGAGACGCTGAAAGACACAGAGACTCAACCACACTTGGCGCCGAGTTGACCGGAGCAGGGCAGGTCCTTACTCTTGCCAATCGCCACACTCTTGACGAGTGGCTCGCTGAAAGTGAGCGCGGGAGTCTAGCGCAAAGCATCGCTGATCTTAGTCGAGACTCCACAGCGAAACAATTGCAGAACCCGAGGATGATACTGCGCAGATTTTTAGGTACTGATCGGTGCACACAAAGGAGCTGTTGCTGTGTCGAAAAGACCAGGATCACTTGTTTCCAGAGCAGCACTTGCCCTTATCGTTGGCACGCTGATGGCCGCCTTGCCGTGCGCGGCCGAGCAATTAGCCAACGACAAGTTGTCCCTGACGGTGAACGCGCAGGATGGGTCGTACCAGCTGGGCGTGCGTGGCGGCCCGCCCGTGCTCAAAGCCCGTGTAGGAGCACAGGTTGACCACCAGTGGCTGAGATCGAGCGATTACCCGCTGCGCCAGGCTTCAGAGTCTGCATTCAACGATGGGCTCGGCTCCGGCCACCAAGTGACGGTCACTTGCAGCGGACTCGACGGCAAACCTGAGCTGGTTTACATACTGCAGCTTTATGACCAGCGTCCCTACGGGACCATCCAGGTAAAGGTGCAGAACAGAACGGGGAACGAGGTAACCGTACAGGCGATTCGGAGTGTGGAGGCGATCGGTGAGCCGATCCTCGATCTGGGCGGACATCAATCGGCGAATCGGGTCCTCTCGGACAGTTTCAGCGAAGATTGGCCGGACCTGTCGCTTTACGACCTCGGGACCGCACCGGGCGGGCTGCATCGTGGTGTAGGGAGCCAACTCATCTACAATCAGGAAAGCAAGCAGAGTTTATTTCTTGGCGCGCTTACCTCCGACCGGTTTCTGACCCTGCTGCATCTGCAGGCTGAGGGCACCGGCGCGAAAACCAAAATCGCTTCCTATACCGTGGAGTCCACTGGAACCACGGAAATCCAGAAGGCATTCAATCTGAAGAATTCGGCTGCCGACGACCAGGTCGAATTGAGCCTTCCCCTCAAACCCAAGGAAGCTATTGTTTCCGAGCGATTGATGTTCGAAACCGGACCCGATTACCACAGTCAGCTCTTAGCCTACGGTGATGCCATTCGGATCCTGCACCATGCCCGCGTCTCCAGCGCGACTCCGATCGGTTGGTGGAGTTGGACCGCCTACTATGGCGCGATCAATGAAGGCGAGACTTTGGCCAATGCAGACTGGCAGGCCGAGCATTTGAAGTCGCTCGGGTACAAGTATTTCCAGATCGATGAAGGCTATCAGTATGCCCGCGGAGAATACACCACCGCCAACGCGACCCAATTCCCGGATGGTTTGCGATTCGTTGGGCATCACATCACCGGGGAGGGCCTGACCCTCGGGGTATGGACCGCACCGTTCGAGGTGACTGGCCGAGCCTGGATTTACGAGCACCACAAGGAATGGCTGGTCCGCAATGCCAAGGGCGAGCCTATCCCCATTGGCAAGGTCTGGAATCAGAACACGGATGTACTTTACGCGCTGGACACCACTCACCCTGGAGCGCAGGAGTACATGCGCCAGACTTACAACACGCTCGTCCGTGAGTGGGGGGTAAGGTTCATCAAGCTGGACTTCATGGATACCACGGCGATTGAGGGATATCGTTACCGGCCCAACACGACCGCCATGGAAGCGCAACGCATCGGCCTGCAAGTGATCCGAGACACAGTAGGCGATGAGGTGATCCTGGATAAAGACGGCAGCCCCATGCTCAACCCGGTGGGACTGGTGGATACGGGCCGGATCTCCGTCGATACGGGGCACAGCTTTCAGCGGACGAAGAATGCCGCCCCGGGCATCGCTGCCCGCTTCTACATGCACCGCAATTTTTTCGTCAATGATCCGGACGCCTTTAATATCACCGACAAATACGTCGTGGAAAGCAAGAACGCCGAGCCTTCCCTTTCGCTGGGTGCGGCCCAGGCGTCGATCGCGCTCTCCGCGGTATCCGGCGGCATGTATGAGATCGGAGATGACATGCTGGTGCTGGGTTCCGAGAAAGATCGACTGGCTCTGCTTGAGAACCAAGAATTACTGAATATGGCCAAGATGGGGCGAGCCCATACCCCGGTCGATCTGATGACCTACCAGCCGAAGGATGAACAGCCCAGCATTTTCTTCCTCCAGGAGAGTCAGCGCCAAGCCATGCTGACTGTCTTCAACTGGACGAACGCGGCCCGCTCGCACTCGCTGAAGCTGACGGACCTCGGCCTGCATGCCGACCACAGGTTTGCGGCGACCGATGTGCTGAACCAGGATGCCCTGAACAAGGATGTGCTGAACCACGACGCGTCGGTTGCGATCGAGGGAGGCACAGTTCGGATTGAGAACCAGCCGCCTCACTCAGTGAAAGTGATCAAAATAATTGATAGGAACTTTGCCGAGGCTGCTCCGACCATAACGGCTCAGGTGCCTTCAGCCGCAGCCACGGGTGAGACGATCAATTTCTCGGCACAGGCGGGGGCGGACGGGGTGCCCGCAGTCGCGTATCACTGGGATTTCGGTGACGGCACGAGCGCAGATGGCCCCAAAGCGTCTCATTCCTACACGACGGCGGCAGATTTTGCCGCGCGTCTAACGGTCGACGGAGTGGATGGCGTGCCGGCCCAGCAGACCTTCTCGATCAAGGTAACCGGCAATTTGAGGGCGCTGCCCAGCCTCACTGACAATCGGCGCTTCGTAGAGCCAACCGACCACTGAGCGAGGCTCGATGGAACATGGGATGCGTCAGCGGCAGTGCTGGCTTTCATACGGCTTGCGCCGCTCACTCAAAGCGTGCGTCGCGTCCAGCTGGCTTTACGCGTGCCTGAACTTCTGATTCGGTGGGCCGGATCGAACTGCCGGCAATTCTGTAGAATAGCCGCGTGTCATCACTCGCCCACGGACAAACGCTCTCCAAAGTTCCCATCTTTTCCGGCCTGACGGAAAGCGAACTTGAATTTCTTTGCCGCCCCCCGGAAGGTAACGTAAGGCATTGACTTTGCAGGCCTCAGCATCTCCCGCCTCTCCGAAGGCATCTAATTAGAAGAGGCAATTTATATGAAGCGATTTTCCCTTATGGCGGCGATCTTAATCGTCGCGGCAGCAATTTCCGCCGCGGCTGCGCCCAGTTCCAGTACCGCGAACGTGCCAGCCTTTCCGGGCACCCTGGCGAATGCGCGCTATGTCTATGTCGCTTCCTATGACGGAGATCAGTTTAGCCCCAACCTCCTGCCGGAAGATCGGGAGGCGATCGGCGCCGTAGAAAGCGCCATACAGAATTGGGGCAGACTCACGGTTGTGTACCGGCCTTCCGAAGCCGACATCACCATCCTGGTGACCAGCCGGCCTTCCGAAGACCTTCTGGCCGTCTACGACGCGCACGGGCCACGGGGCAGTTATCTGTGGCGGGTCATGGGCCGCGACGGTCTGGCTTCCGGCGAGACTCCGCTCGTCACGCAATTTGAGAAGGCCTTCGAAAGCGTGCAAAACCACAAGTAAGAAGCACCTGGATATCTACAAACAAAAAGCCCCGCACCCATCCGGGGCTTTATTTCTGCGAGCGACGCTAAAGAATCAGGGATGCCTAAAGTCTCAATTCCGCAGCCCGCGGAGCGACGCCTCACTAAAACTAAAGCGGGATTCAGGTCGCCGGCTTTTCCGCCTAGTCGTAGTGCTGGACCTCCAGGCCATCATCATACGCGCGATCTCCCGGTCGACGAATCGACCTTTCTGGCATGGGCGTTCCTCGAAACCTGCCCAGCGTCCAGGACAACAAAATCTCAGGGGCTATTAGTCCGCTTTGGATCGCATACCCTCTTCTGCCGCTACATTCGTCTGTAAATTCCGCTCAACCTCTTCAATCGAGCGTTTAGTTAGAACTCTAACCTTATCAAACAAAGCTTGACGCTCCCAATGACTACGGCTCAGGTCGGGAACATCGACATTGGTCCAGCCGTAAAACATCCCAGACCCGCTGGACGGGTTTTGACGACCAGATCATCTCGATGTACGCGCGGGGCATGACGACGCGGGAGATCCAGGGGCCACTTGGAGGAGATATACGGCATCGAGGTTTCGCCGACCCTGATTTCCAACGTGACCGATGCGGTGATCGAGGAAGTGAAGCTGTGGCAGAACCGGCCGCTGGAAGAGCTGTATCCCAACGCGGTACAGAAGCGGTGTTCGGGTTTCCGCGATGGAGCTAGCTGTCTCTCTCGGCGTCTTTCATCCTCTTTGAGGAGACGCTCAATCGCGGTATGCCAAGTCAGGACTTTCCGTGGGACGGTTATGCGCCCGACTACTTCAACGATCCTTGCCCGCACTGTCTCGATCGATTCGCCGGGTGGCCCACACATCGCGTACTTTGCGATGTGTGGGTTTGGCCCGCTACGGAGGCATCAATCGATTTGGGATGGTGTGGGTACTCTGGCTCGCAAAAGACCCACTCATTCGCAAAAAACGCGAATGAGTAGGGCACCCGGCTCGGTGATATCTCAGTCGACGCGCAAATTGGAGAGAGAACTCCTCCTCGATGATACCGGTGATACCGTGGAGAAATCGAAGAGAGACCTTTACTCTCCACCACTCCGAACTGATACCGGTGATACCGTTTTCATGGTCAATGAAGGTCGTTGGGGGTCGTCACAGGCAACAGGCCCGAAGTTGAAAATGTGCTTGAAACCTGCATAAACACAGGCTATTATCACTATGTCTAGTTTTCGTCACGACTTGCAAGAAATGGCGGTAATCGAATCCCACTCTCTCCGCCATATTTTCGGTACATCATCATCTCTATTTCCAGGTCGTGCAGGGGCTGAGTCTCGTTGAGAGGAATCACAGCGATGGGTCGTGCGGTGAGCAAAAAGCGGAAAACAGTCAGCCGGAAAACGATTGACATCGAGTGGGGCGATTGCGATCCCGCGCAGATCGTCTACTACCCGCGCTACTTCGCCTATTTCGACGCCTGCACCGCCGGACTGTTCAAGAAGGTGGGATTGCCCAAGCGGCAGATGCTTAAGACCTATCAGATTGTAGGAATCCCCCTGGTGGATGTGCGGGCGACATTCATGGCGCCGTCGCGATTTTCCGACACCGTGATCGTCGAGTCGGAGATAACGGAATGGCGTCGCAGCAGCTTTTGCGTTCGCCACAGGTTGTTCAACCAGGGTGTTTTGGCCGTGGAATGTGTTGAGACGCGAGTGTGGGCCGCCCTTTCTGCAACCGACCAGGAAAAAATTGAAAGCAAGCCCGTACCCCGAGAGGTGACTGATAGGTTTTCTCCAGGCCCCGGCCCTGGCCGGAGCCAAAAGAAATCGCGAACAAAGAAGCGATGAAAATACGCACACAGGTAGGGATCGTCGGTGCTGGACCCGCGGGGCTGGTGCTTTCGCAGTTGCTGCACCGGCAGGGCATCGATTCAGTCGTGGTGGAGGCTCGAAGTCGGCAGCACTGTGAACAGCGAGTGCGAGCCGGAGTCCTGGAGCAAGGCACAGTGGAGCTGCTGACCGAGATGGGCGTGGGCGAGCGGATGAAGCGGGAAGGGCTAGTCCACAATGGCGTGGAAGTTCGCGTCAATGGACGCGGCCATCGCATCGATTTCAAAGATCTGACCGGCCGGTCGATCATGATCTACGCCCAGCAGGAAGTTGTCAAAGACCTGATCGCGGCGCGGCTCGAAGCGGGAGGCAGGATTTTCTTCGAGACCGAGGATGTGAGCGTTCATGACTTCGATTCCGCAGAACCGAAGATTCGGTTTCGCGATCACGGCGAGCCTTCGGAGATCCTGTGCGATTTCATTGCAGGTTGCGATGGATTTCACGGGGTGTGCCGTCCCAGCATCGCGGATGCATTAACCCTGCACGAGCGGGTTTTTCCGTTCGCCTGGCTGGGAATCCTGGCCGCGGCGCCGCCTTCTTCCGAGGAACTGATCTACTGCTACCATGAGCGGGGATTCGCTCTGCACAGCATGCGGACTCCAGAGATCACGCGCTTGTATCTGCAATGCGCTCCAGACGAAGATCTGGCGCTTTGGCCGGACGAAAGGATCTGGCAGGAATTGCAGAGGCGGCTGAGCACTCGCGACGGAGGTAAACTGACCGAAGGCCCGGTCTTACAGAAGGGCGTTACGGGGATGCGCAGTTTTGTGGCGGAGCCGATGCAGTACGGCAGGCTTTATCTGGCCGGGGACGCGGCCCACATTGTGCCTCCGACCGGAGCCAAGGGACTCAATCTGGCGGTGGCGGATGTCCGCATTCTCGCGGAAGCGATGGCGGAATTTTATCGTTCGGGAAATACCCAACTGCTCGACCATTACTCGGAGAGGTGCTTACGGCGAGTATGGCTGGTACAGCGCTTCTCGCTGTGGATGACCACGATGCTGCACCGGTTTCCTGGCGGCGACAGGTTCGAAGAGCACCGGCAGTTGGCCGACCTGGATTACCTGACAAGTTCGCGCGCCGCGGCGCAGACGTTTGCCGAAAACTACGTTGGTCTTCCGATGAACTGAGTCGAGATATCATCTTTATCTGACAGGGTGAACCGGGCTTTCCCATGGTGAGAAGATCGATCGGTATGGTGAGGTAAACATGTCCTCTTCGCTGATCCAGGCCAAGGATAGAGATAAAGACAACAATCCCAGGCGAACGGTCACGCCTTTCAGGCGGCATGAGCCGGGGACGCAGCCGGACTATCTCTATCCCGCGTATCGTGCGACCCGGTTGCGGGCGCCATCGCAGCCGTTGATTTTCCTGCCCCATACGCTTTCAGAGGTCACAGGCCCGGTCTTTGGACACTCGGATATTCTCCCAACGACGGTGACCTGACGCTCCAGCATGCCGGGGAACCGCTGGGGGAGCGCATCATCGTGCGCGGGCGAGTGGTGGATGGCGATGGGCATGCGGTATCCAACAGCCTGATTGAAATCTGGCAGGCCAATGCCGCGGGCGATACGCGCATGCCAGGGACAACCACCCGGCGCCGCTCGATCCGAACTTCACCGGGACGGGACGAGTCCTGACGGACGAGGACGGATTTTACAGCTTTGTAACGATTAAGCCAGGCGCCTATCCGTGGCGCAATCACGACAATGCATGGCGCCCGGCGCATATCCATTTTTCTTTGTTTGGGCCGGCGTTCGTCACGCGGCTGATCACGCAAATGTATTTTCCCGGCGACCCGCTCTTTGCGCATGATCCCATTCTGCAATCGGTTCCTGATGAAAAGGCGCGGCAGCGTCTGGTGTCGAAATTTGACCTGGAAACGACCAAGCCGGAGTGGGCGCTGGGCTATCGTTTTGACATCGTGTTGCGCGGGCGGGAAGCCACGCCGTTTGAGGGACACGGATGACGATGGATTGGACACCAACTCCTTCGCAAACCGCGGGTCCATTCCTGCACCTTGGGCTCACGGATAACCACAGCGTGGCGTGCGTTGCCGGTCAAGGGGCGAAAGGCGAACCAGTGCGGTTCACTTTTCGCGTGCTGGATGGAGTTGGCGCGCCGGTTCCCGACGCGATGATCGAACTCTGGCAGGCCGATGCTGAGGGAACGTACGCGTCACCAGACGCAACTTTCCGTGGCTTCGGAAGATTGGCGACGGCAGAAGATGGATCGTGCAGCTTCGAAACCATCAAGCCCGGGCGCGTGCCGGGTCCGGGTAATACGTTGCAGGCGCCGCATATAAACGTATCGGTTTTCGCGCGGGGCCTGCTCAAGAGACTGTCCACGCGGGTTTATTTCGCAGGCGAGTCAGCGAACGCCGAGGACCCGATATTGGCGTTGGTGCCAGAAATTCGGCGGGCGACCCTGTTGGCCCAGCCTGATGCGGCTCGCGACCGCGGTTGGATATTTGAGATCCGCATGCGGGGAGAGAATGAGACGGTGTTTTTCGATGTGTAATTACTTCCGCGCTATTGACCGACTCTGCAGCGTGAGTTCTTCCTGGAATCAATTTCCAGTAAGGGCGCGATCTTCATTATGAGCATGCGCTTGATTGAAAGCCTGGCGACCACGCCGGCCCTGGCCGAGTTGTTTTCTGACGAGTCGGTGCTTCGGGCCATGCTGGATTTTGAAGCGGCGCTGGCTCGGGCGGAAGCGCGAGTGGGCATCATCCCACAAGACGCGGCGGATACCATCGCAGGGTTGGCGAAGCCTGGTAGTTTCGATGCTTCCGCGCTCGCTGTGGCCGCATTCCGCGCGGGAACCCCTGCCATCCCTTTGGTGAAGGCGCTGACTGATCAAGTACGAAAGACCAATGCAGATGCCGCGCGATTCGTTCACTGGGGAGCGACCAGCCAGGATGTTGTGGACAGCGCGATGTCTCTCCTGCTCAAGCGCGCCGAGCCGATCCTGAGCGGTGACCTGTTGCGACTGGAGAGAGCGCTGGCGGGTTTGGCAGAGCAGCACAAGGACAATGTCATGATCGGGCGGACGCTGCTTCAGCCCGCCCCGCCCGTGACCTTCGGACTGAAAGCTGCCGGATGGCTCGGTCCGGTTCGACGGGGAAGGCATCGCTTGCAAAATGGTTTTCGCGCCGCGGCTGTACTGCAGTTTGGCGGAGCGAGCGGGACCCTGGCATCGCTGGGCGACCGCGGCCTGGCTGTGATGGAAGCTCTCAGCGCGGAGCTGGGATTGGGAGCTCCTTTGGCGCCGTGGCACACCCAGCGCGACCAGCTGGCGACCCTGATCTGCGCCTGCGGAGTGCTGACCGGATCGCTCGGCAAGATGGCGCGAGACATTTCGCTACTCATGCAGAACGAGGTCGGCGAAGCCAGCGAACCCGCAGGGGAGGGCCGCGGCGGGTCGTCGACCATGCCGAACAAGCGCAACCCTACCGCTTGTTCTCTGACACTTACGGCGGCGCACCGGCTGCCTGGACTGGTGGCATCGTTTCTCTCGGCGATGGTGCAGGAGCACGAACGCGGCCTCGGCGGATGGCAGGCGGAGTGGCCGGTGGTGGCGGCAGTAGTCCAGTCGACCGGCGTGGCCATTGCCTCGATGGCCGAAGCGGCCGAAGGGCTCTCAGTGGATACGGAACAGATGCGCGCCAACATCGAGCGCACCCATGGATTGATTTTTGCCGAGCGCGCCATGATGCTGCTGGGAGCTAAAATCGGGCGGGACGTTGCCCACAAGATCCTCGAAGGGGCGGCGCGGAAGAGTGTGGATGAAGGCAGAAACCTGGCTGCGGTCCTGGCCGAAATTCCTGAAGTGACCGCGTACCTGAGTGCCGCCGATCTGAAGCAGTTGGAAACGCCGGAGCAATATCTTGGGTCCGCCGAGGCCTTTCGAAAAGCTCTGCTGGCGGAGTCCGGCCGGATAAACGACGACAAGGAGCAATGATTTGCCCTTCGCAACCGTTCGCAATACGCGGATGTTTTACCGTCTGCAGGGAAGCGCGGGACGGCCAGTCCTGATTTTGTCGCACTCGATCGGCACCGACCAGGCGATGTGGGACCCTCAAGTTGCGGACTTGCTGCCCCACTTCCAGGTGCTGCGCTATGACACACGAGGCCACGGCGCCTCGGATGCGCCTGCCGGCGAATATTCCATTGAGATGTTGGGCGGCGACATTCTCGGCCTCGCCGATGCGTTAGGGATTTCGCAATTTGCTTTCTGCGGATTGTCCCTGGGCGGGGCCATCGGGCAGTGGGTTGCGGCGCACGCACCCGAGCGGGTCACGCATCTTGTCCTGGCCAACACCTCGCCTCAGTTCGTGCCGCGCGCCAATTGGGAGACGCGAATCGCGGCAGTGCGCCAGGACGGCATGTCCGCGATCGTCGATCTTGCGATGCAACGGTTGTTCTTACCGGCAACGCTGGCGAAAAAGGATCCCAATGCCGCTTCGATTCGGGCGGTCTTGTCAGGAACCAATCCCGAGGGATACCTGGGGTGTTGCGCAGCCCTTCGCGACGTGGATCATGGGAACCTGTTGCGACAGATTCAGGCTCCAACCCTGGTGATCGCTGGTGACCACGACGTTTCGACTCCGTGGAGCGGCCATGGGGAGCGGCTGGCGCGGGAGATTCCGGGAGCGAAAGTCCTTCACCTGGCGGCGGCGCATCTTTCGAACATGGAGCGTCCGCGATCGTTTACCACGGCGTTGCTCGAGTTCCTGCTTCCGCCTCGGGATGCGAATGTAGATCCCCTGCACGCTGGATTCGAAGTGCGTCGCAGTGTTCTGGGTGACGCACACGTCGATAAGGCGGTTGCGACTACGACCGAATTTACCCGCGAGTTTCAAGAGTTGATCACGCGTTATGCATGGGGAACGATCTGGACTCGCCCTGAACTGGACTGGCGGACCCGGCGGCTCCTGGTGCTGGCCATAACGGCGTCTCTCGGAAGGTGGGAGGAATTTGCTCTCCACCTGCGAACCGGTCTCGTTAGTGACCTCGAACTATGCGATTTGAAAGAAGTGCTTTTGCAGACCGCCGTGTATGCGGGAGTTCCGGCGGCCAATACGGGGTTTCAAATTGTGAGCGAACAGATCAAGAAAGAAACGAGCCCAAAAGAAGAATCAAAATGAAGGGTTATGACGAAATATCTAGCTTGTGCCATTCTGCTGGCCTGCTTCACTCCTGCCGCAATTGCCGGCATGATCGCCGACTCCAGGCGGGTCGCCGAAGTGGAGAACATCTACGCTGACCTGAACGACGCGTTCAGCATTATCACTACGATCGATTCCGGTTTGTTTACGAGCTATCGAGGCCGGGATCGCGCCGCCTGGGAGCAGGTGTATCGCAAGAAACGCAAGGAATTTTCGGCGGGTGCGGCGAAACTGCCCAGCCACGGTCTCTCTGAGAACGACGCCAAAGCGCTGGCTGCGATGCGTAAACAGTTTGCGGCGCTCTCTGAAACTATCTCGCCGCCGTTCAGTCCCGGTGGAAAGTGCGAGGGCGCCAGCCGTAAAGATCAGGACTATCAGTCGTTGCGCAAGGCCTTGCTGGTCTGCTTTACCGAGCACGCCAACAACCTCAGCTTTGAGGGCGGCACCATCAATCGCCAGTCGGCGCTCGACTTGCTGCATGAGATCGAAGAGCCGGAGCGGCGCAAGGCGGTATTCATGGCGCTCGCTCCGCTATGGCACGCGATCAACGGCAACAACGAGCCCGACAGCCCGTATCGCCGCATGATTGCACTGGCTGCCGCCGAAGCCACAAAAAATGGCTCCGAGGTTGACCATGCGGCGCGCGACGCCGGAGTCAATACCGCTGACGTCGAACGCTGGTTGGAACAGATTCTTGATGCCTGGCGCCAGGTCAACCGCGACGAGCCGATCGAGCCGTGGAACTTCAGCTACATGGGCGCCGAGGCGGATCGTTTGCTCGCGCCCGCCATTCCCCGTGAGTCGCTTCAACCGGTCAATCAGCGCTTCTATCAGGACCTGGGCGCAGACCTTAAACAATTAGGCCCGCTATACGACCTCGATCCCCGAACTGCGAAAGCAGCCGTGGCCTATACGGATTTCGTCGTCCATGGAAGGATGGCCGCCGGCGCCTGGCAACCCACCATCGCTCGCGTCTCCGCCACTTATGCGCGAGGCGGATTGTTTGTGATGAATGAACTGGTGCACGAGAACGGCCACGTGGTGAACCTCACCGCGATTCGCAACCGGCCTGCCTTCGTCGACTGGCCCGGCGATCTCTTCGTGGAGGCCTTTGCCGACGTTCCTTCCTGGAGCACGTACGAGCCCGCCTGGCAGCGCCGCTACCTGGGGCGCGAGACCTCGGACCAGATTTCCTTACGGGCTTTGTATTCCGTGGTGGTGTTGGATGTCGCCTGGTCACTGTTCGAACTGAGAATGCTGCGCGCTCCCGGCACCGACCCGAACGCTTTGTGGAGCGAGATCACAAGCCACTACCTGCGCATTGTTCCGCATCCCGAGTTGTCCTGGTGGGCGCTGCGGGAGCAACTGGTCGACACGCCCGGCTACATGGTGAACTACGGGCTGGGCGCGGTATTGACTGCCGAAATGCGGCAGCATGTTCGCGAGGCCCTGGGTCCTTTCGATACCGGCGATCCGCGGTGGTATGGATGGCTGCAGGAGCACTTGCTGCGCTACGGGTCGGAGCGCGACTCGCGAACCCTGATGCAGGACTTCCTGGGACGCCCGGTTTCCCCCCAGGCTCTGCTCAATCAGATCCATCGGCTCGCACCGCCGCGGAATTAGGCGGACAGGCACGAAGGGGTTGAAGTGCCAGGTGGTGGCGCAGTTTGAAACCCCCATAAGGCTTGTCATTCCGCAGCGCGGTTTTGTGGCGCGAGGAATCTGCGGTTTTGCTGCTGGCACCAAGCAGATTCCTCGCCGATAAACCTGGCTTCGGAATGACAAGGGGTGGGATTGTTCTTGCGCGAACTGCACCACCAAGTCGCCACGGAAGTCTGACAATGGGGATTGTGCTGCCGAATTGAAAGTTGATACCTTAGCTGGTCTGAAGCCACGAGGATTTGCCCATGTTCTGCAGAAAGAACGCGCTCTACGCCATTGCTCTCGGCTTAATGCTGACTACGCCGCTGCTGCACGCCGCACCAACCTACGAAGTAACCATCGAGCGCGGGGTGAGCGCGAAGATGCGCGACGGCGTCACTCTCCGCGCCGATATTTACCGGCCGAAAGCGGACGGGCAGTTTCCCGTCCTGCTGCAACGCACTCCGTACAACAAGAACAACGGAGCGGCTTTCGGGCTTAAGGCTGCGGCGAGCGGATACGTCGTCATCGTGCAGGACGTGCGCGGCCGTTTTACATCCGAGGGCGAGTGGTACACGTTCAAGCATGAATCGGATGACGGCTACGATACGGTGGAGTGGGCGGCGGCGCTGCCCTATTCGAATGGCAAGGTCGGCATGTGGGGCGGTTCCTATGTGGGTGCGACCCAGATGCTGACGGCGATTACCCATCCGCCACATCTGGCCGGCATTTGCCCGGTCGTGACTGCCAGCAACTATCACGAAAACTGGACTTACCAGGGAGGCGCATTCGAGCAATGGTTCAACCAATCGTGGACCTCCGGCCTGGCGCAAGACACGCTCGACCGGACCGTGCAAAAAAATACCAACGCTCTCGGGGGCGCATGGACGCTGCCGCTGGCCAGCTATCCGCTGTTTAATTTTTCTGATCCGGCGGCGGCGCCGACCTCGACGGCCTCCCTGGCTCCATATTTTCTGGATTGGCTGGCTCATCCCACCTACGACCAGTATTGGAAGCAGATATCGATTGAGGAACACTTCGGCGATATCACCGTTCCCGTACTCACCGTTGCCGCCTGGTACGACATTTTTCAGGGAGGATCGCTGCGCAACTACATGGGGATTAAAGCGCATGGTGGAAGTGAAGCGGCCCGCAAAGGGCAGCATCTTTTCGTGACCATTGGAGGTCACGCGGGAGGCGGCAGGAAAATTGGCGAGGTTGATTTTGGGCCCGCCGCCGCCGAGTACGATGAAAACGAAATTACTTTGAAGTGGTATGACTATCTGTTTAAGGGCGTGCAGAACGAATTTGCGGGCAAGCCGGTAAAGATTTTTGTCATGGGCGTCAACCAATGGCGGGAAGAGGACGACTGGCCCCTGGCCCGCGCTCAAAGCACGAAATATTTTCTGCATTCCGCCAAAAGCGCAAACTCTGTTCGCGGCGACGGCAGTCTCTCCACAACCCCCCCGCGATCGGAGCCTGCGGATCATTATGTCTATGATCCTTCGAATCCAGTGCCCACGATTGGCGGCCCTTTGTGCTGCGACCCCATACACTTGCCGCCTGGTCCCCGCGATCAGCGCGCGGCCGAGGCGCGGGACGACGTGTTGATCTACACCACGCCGGCATTTACCCAGGACACCGAAGTCACGGGACCGGTGAGCCTGGAACTCTTTGCCAAATCCTCGGCCGTGGACACGGACTTTACGGCCAAACTAGTGGATGTGGGCCCGGATGGCTTCGCGCAAAATCTGACGGAAGGAATTGTCCGCGCCCGTTATCGGGATTCGCGAGAGAAATCGACCCTGATGAATCCCGGGCAGGTCTACAAGTTCACGATTGATCTGTGGTCCACGAGCAACGTGTTTCTCAAGGGCCACTCGTTACGGCTGGAAATTTCGAGCAGCAACTTTCCCCGATTCGACCGGAACCTGAACACGGGCGAGGATCCGGCCTTCGCCAAGAACTTTGTGTCAGCCATCAACACGGTGCTCCACGACGCCGAGCATCCCTCGGCGCTGATTGTGCCGTTGGTGCCGGCGCACTGACGGCTGCGGCTCGCGTTATTGGGCGCGACTTGAATCTTGTCGACATCCTGGGCGTAGCGGGTTTGGTAAAGGACGCTTCCTCGTCGGCCGCCAAAACCACATCATTGGGTTTCTTCAAACTCGCGGCGCTCCATCCTCCTCTGCCGCTGCTCGCGGGTTTTTGGCAGCAGGCGCCCAGAAAGCCGGTCCGGCGGCACTTCCTCTAAACTTCGGTAACTTTCGCGCAAATTCTGCCGGTCTAGAATCTTGTCTGTGGCGAGAGAGCGACCGGTGGCATGACGCAGGAAGAATTCCCGACGGCTAAGCAGAACCGGCCAGTCCCCATCCAGCGATGGCAGATCGAGGGGCGGGAGTGGTGGCTGTGGGGGCTGGCGGTGGTCGTCACCCTCGTCCTCACCTTTGGCATCGTCTCTTTAACCTACTTCCAGTTACATCCGCAAACCGAGGGTACGTATTGGACGGACCTCAAGGAATGGGTCCGCGGACTGGCCTTTGTTGTACTGCTATTCGATATTTACACCCTCTATCAGCACCTGCAACTGCAGCGCATACGGCGCCGGCTGGCCGAGCGAGACCAGATTTTTCAACTGATTACCGAAAACGCAGCCGACATGATTGCGGTCGTGGACGGCACCGGTAAGAGGATTTACAACAGCCCGGCCTATCAGCACATCCTGGGCTACTCGGCGGAAGAGCTGAAGACGACTTCATCGATTGAGCAAATTCATCCCGATGACCGCCAGCGAGTCATCGAGGCGGCCCATAAGGCACGCTCCAGCGGCCAGGGGCAGCGAATGGAATATCGGATACGCCACAAGGACGGTTCCTGGCGCATCCTGGAATCGACCGCCAGCGCCATCCGGAATGCCAAAGGGGAAACCGAAAAGCTGGTGATCGTGAACCGCGATATCAGCGAGCGCAAGCGCGCGGAAGAGCTGCTGGCGCACAATGCCTTCCACGACGGCCTGACTAATCTTCCCAACCGGGCTCTCTTCGTTGACCGCTTGCAGCGCGCCCTGGTGCTCTCCAAACGGCACACTGACTACAAGTTCGCTGTTCTGTTCATCGATATCGACGAGTTCAAGGTTTTTAACGACAGCCTGGGACACAAGGTTGGCGACGAAGTATTGATTCAAATCGGTCAGAGATTGACGGCATCGCTTCGCGAGGTGGATACGATTGCGCGTCCGCAGTTCGGCCCGTCCAAGGACGATACGCTGGCCCGGCTCGGCGGTGACGAATACACGATTCTTCTGGAAGATATACGGAATCCGAGCGATGCCATACGAGTGGCGGAGCGCCTGCAGAGCAGGCTGGCTGTGCCCTTCACCGTGCAGGGATACGAAATCGTCGTGAACGCCAGCGTGGGAATCGCACTGAGCACTCCGGCTTGTGCCCATGCCGAAGATTTGTTGCGCGACGCCAATATCGCCATGTATCGGGCCAAGAGGGCGGGGAAGGCGCGCTGCGAAGTCTTCGACACCGCCATGCATGAGGGCGCGGTCCGGCGCCTGGAGCTGGAGACCGAACTGCGAAAGGGCCTGGAGCTGGGCGAGTTCAGGACTCACTACCAGCCCATCGTTTCCCTGAAGACCGGCAGAATCACCGGTTTCGAAGCGCTCACGCGCTGGCAACGCGGAGACCGCCTGCTGGCGCCAGCCGCGTTTATCGGGGTAGCCGACGAGACCGGGCTAATCATCCCGATGAATCGAGTGCTGCTGCTCGAGGCGTGCGAACAGTTGCGTTCGTGGCAAGCCCAGTTTCCCGCGGAGCCGCCGCTGAGCATGAGCGTCAATATCACATCGAAAGAGTTTGCGCATCCCAATCTGGCGAAGGGGATTGCCGAGATCCTGAAGCAGACCGGGCTCGACCCCAATCATCTGCAGTTGGAAATCACCGAAACCATCGCCATGGGAGATCCGGAAAAAGCAGCGACCGTGCTCTCTGAACTGAAGTCGCTGGGAGTGCGGCTGAGCGTGGACGATTTCGGCACGGGATATTCATCCCTCAGCCGCCTGCAGCAGTTCCCGGTGGATTCGCTGAAGATCGATCGCGCTTTCATTTCGCAGATGGATAGCGACGCCGAGAGCCACAAGATTGTCCAGGTCATCATCATGCTGGCCCAGACCCTGGGCTTGACCACCGTGGGGGAAGGGGCCGAGACGGAAGAGCACGTGAACCAGCTCAAAGCGCTGGATTGCGGTTTCGCCCAGGGCTACTATTTTTCCAAGCCGGCCGATCACCATGTCATTTCCGATCTGTTGCTGAAAGTGAATGGCTCCGGCGCTCCCGCGCTCAAGGCGCGGACGGCTTTGGCGGGCGCTTAGAGCGCAAAATTCTCTTCGAGCATGTCATCCGCCAGCATGTCATCCCGAGCGAAGGGGCGGCTTCGCTTCGCGAAGCAGCCGCGCAGTCGAAGTACCCCTATAGTTTCCCGTCTGCGGCCGCTTCAGGCATTTTTTCTCTCTTGATCGCGTGCCAGCAAATTCCCATCGCTATATTGAGTGCATCGTAGCTATAGGGGTCCTTCGACTCCGCGACCGATTCCTTCGCGAATCTGGCTGCGCTCAGGATGACATGCGCTGAGGATGACGTGCGATTACCAGGACGCGAGCGGGGCGCGCCTCCAGGTGTTTTTAGCTACGCAGACATAGATGAAATTGGCGTCCCAGGTTTCCGTGCCGGGGACGCAGGGATCGGATGCATGGGCGGGCGCGATGGACGGAATCGAGACAGGAACGGTGAACATCTTGAGGGATGCGGTAAGCCGCTCCAGCCATTTCTTTCCGTCGCCGACATTTCCGATGTAGTTGGAAATCGATTGCGGGGCTCCGAAGCTGATCCCAATGTGCGCCGGGTTCCCGTCCCCCGGTCGTAGCCGATAAATGAATCGTTGGCGTCGTTGGTGGGCCGGTTGTTGGCCGTGGCGATGGTCTTCTGGAAGTTGGAGTCGGACAGCGTGATGATGTGTCCGGGACCGGTTCCCAGCGTGGAAAAATTCATCCGGCCCTTGAGGTTCGTCCACTGTCCGCCGTCCGCATTCGGTTTCACCGCCAGCAGGAACGCTCCCTGCTGAAAGAATGTAGACGGCGCCATCGCCGAATAACAGCTCACCCACAAAGGCGTCCAGCCCCCAAGGGCATCGCAATTTGTGGTAATGAGGGCGGGTGAGGTTGATCCCTGGACCGCCACCACGTTGGAAGTGGCGCTATCCATCCAGGCTCGGGCTCCCGCTAGAACGCTGCCGGAATCCCCGTTTGCGCCCAGCACTAGATTTCCCGGCCAGAAGTCGATCAGCGGGAAGTAGGTGGGAGCCGCCACGCTGTAGGACCGGAGCGCGGCCTGGCTGTCGGTGAAAGTGCACACCCGGTCCGCACAAGCCGCGGCGCGGGAAACGTCGGTGGCCACGGCAAAGTTTCCGGTGCCATAGGGCGCCTGCTCTCTCGCGCCTCCCACCGCCGTGACTCGCAGCAAATCGAAACTGGTTGCGCCGGCGATATCGGGGGTGGTTACGACGATGTTTCCCGCTCCGTTGGTCAGCGCCCGTCCGGCGTAGAGCGGGTTTGACGCGCCGTACTGTGTGTTCCGGGCCACAATGTAGTAGCGGTAGTCGGTATTTCCGGTTGCAGCGAACCGCGGGACCCATCCGGTCGGAGCTTCTCC
Organism: Terriglobia bacterium; assembly: GCA_963816025.1. Lineage (GTDB taxonomy): Bacteria > Acidobacteriota > Terriglobia > Terriglobales > Acidobacteriaceae > JAIQFF01. The sequence goes on along the minus strand of CAWFJA010000031.1, from coordinate 87,963 downwards.
GCCTTCAATCTTGACCGTGCCGCCTTGTGCGATCACGCCGGCTTGCCCAATCCTGCCCAGAGGATTTTTACAGTTGCCCACCTCCTCGTAGACATTGGTCAGCGCAAAGCCGCCGTACCCGCCTCGCCTCGTCCCCGCCCGGACCCCATATTGCGCAAAGCCCTGAATCACGCTGTCGGAAATCCGCAAGGTATTGCCGGCCTGCCAGTCAATTCCGTTGCCGCTGCACTGCAAAGATATGTTCAGGTGTTTCAGCCAACCCACGCCGGGGAAAATGCCAAATGGCCCGGGGGCGTAAATCACGGGATTGCACGCCGTGGCGTCGCAGCGCACTCCGTAATTCCCTCCTCCTCCGCCCAGGCTTGTGTCCAGACCATCCAGCAGGAACGATTCGTCGTCGTCCACTTGCACATAGCTGCCGAACGTTCCTCCTCCGGCATTGACCCGCGTGGAAACGTTGAACAGCCGGGTCTTCTGGGCGTTGACTTCAAGAAACGGTTTTTGACCGTTCAGCACAGTTGGACGCCCGCGCGGATTAATCAGAGTGATGTCCTGATAGGCGTTGGCGTTCGAGGGATCCCCGACGAAGATGCAGGCATCGTTCATCCAGCACTCGATGATCGAGCCCGAAAAATCCACAGTAAGGTTGGACGAGCGAATCGAGACCCGCGCGAATGCCTTGTACTCTCCAGCTGGAACTATTACTTTTCCGGATTGCGCCGTGCCGGTCGGATTGGTAGGCGCAAATCGCGCCGCGATGAGAGCCTCCTGCAACCCGCCGGACGCGCTCGAAATCTTTTCTCCCCGGGCATGCGCCCCGTGACTCATAAACTGCAGGGTCCCGGGACGGCCGTCACCCGTGCAGGTGCCGCCCGTGACCTTCGCGGGTTCTGACCCGTTAATAAGGATCCAATATTCGGGCTCGTTTCCCTTTACGCCGGGAGGACACGCCGCCAGAGCGACGGTCTTACTGCCCGGCTGACCCAGTTCCTCGGCTGGACTCATTGACCAGTCATACATTGACCAGTCATGCTCAGTCGCGGGCTTGGCAGGCCGTCCCACCGGATTTTGTGCGAAGGATTGAATTCCAACGATTGAAACGCCCACCAGCCAGAAACTTAGAGCCCTGAAGAAGCCGGTCACTATCATCATTGCGATCACCACTATCCGCAGATTTCAGACAAGCCCGTCGGCTCATCGGTTGGTCGTGTTTTGGAGATTCAGATTTTAGTCATATCACAGGTTCCGTGCCGCCTCCTACGCGAGCGCTCTCCGGTATAATCGCGTGTTTCGTAAATTCGAGTTCAGTTCGAGGGCACGCATGAAGCGAACTGGTTGTCCCGCTGGGAGCATCCGATGAGCCGGGCGGCACGCGCAGTGGCATCTCCGCATGTGGTCAGCATTGCAGATTTCCGGCCCCTGGCCCGCCAACGGCTGCCCCGGCCGGTCTTCGACTACCTCGATGGCGGCGCCGATGGCGAAGTCACGCTGCGCGAGAACTGCCGGGTGTTTGATGACGTGACCTTCCGGCCGCGTTATGCGGTACCCGTGTCCGCTTGCGATTTGAAGACGCGCGTGCTGGGCTTCGATGTTTCATTTCCTGCTCTGCTGGCTCCAGTAGGCTACAGCCGGCTGATGCATCCTGACGGCGAGGCGGGGGCTGCGCGAGCCGCCGGGAAAGCCGGCACAGCATACATTCTTTCCACCATTTCGGGACACCGGGTGGAAGACGTCAAAGCGGCTTCCACCGGACCAGTGTGCTTTCAGTTGTATTTGATGGGAGGCCGCGAGGCTTCCGAAGCTGTGATCGAACGGGCCCGGGTGGCGGGATGCGCCGCCCTGGTGGTCACCATCGACACGCCCGTGGCTGGATTGCGGGAGCGCGATTTCCGCAATGGCATGAAAGAACTGATGGGCGGCAGCCTGCTCTCCAAGATCCCGTTTCTTCCCCAAATGCTGGCGCGTCCGGGATGGATTGTCAGTTACCTGCTCGACGGCGGCCTGTCCAAGTTGCCGAATGTAGTCATTCCCGGCAAGGGTCCGATGGAACTGGTCGACGTCGGTGCGGCGCTGGCCCGCTCGGCGGTGACGTGGGACGATTTGAGTTGGATGCGGAAGCATTGGTCCGGGCCGATTGTCATCAAGGGCCTGCTCACTGGAGACGACGCTCGTCGGGCGGTGGACGCAGGCGCCGCAGCCGTGGTGGTTTCCAATCATGGTGGACGCCAGCTCGACGGAGTTTCCGCATCATTGCGGGCGCTGCCTGAAGTCGTGGCTGCGGTGAACGGCCAGGTCGAAGTCTTGATGGACGGCGGCATTCGTCGCGGCTCCGATCTCGTCAAGGCGATTTGCCTGGGTGCGAAAGCTGTTTTGTGCGGACGCGCCTATGCCTACGGCCTGGCCGCCGCCGGTGAGGCCGGCGTCACCCGGGCGCTAGAAATCCTGAGGGCTGACGTCGAACGTACCCTCAAGCTGCTGGGATGCACCTCCATCGCCGCCCTGGATCGGTCTTACGTAGACGTTCCGGCGAACTGGCAGTGATTTTGATTTTCTCCTCTTCCCTCAGGCTGTGCCGCACGGATTGACGTTCGTGAAGTGACTTAAGGAGCGCTAACGCCCGCGTGGAGACAGCCGCCCTTGGGCTGTACGGCGGAGCAGAGCTCCGCTGATTTACGCCGATCACAAAAACACTGTCGAGCTACGCTCGACCGGACAGCCGAGGGCGGCTGTCCCCACGTGGTTCGTGGTTGCAGCTTGCCCCTGATTTCCTGTTAACCTCAATACAGAGAATACTCGGGAGACCGCCAGCCGTTGCCGCCTATCATCAACGTACAGGGAATTTCTAAAGCCTTTGGAGCAAACCCGCTCTTTCAGAACGTATCGTTCACGGTCACGGAGGGCGACCGGATCGGGCTCATCGGTCCCAACGGGTCCGGCAAATCCACTCTGTTGCGAATTCTGGCCGGCGATGAACATCCGGACAGCGGAGAAGTTGCGTTCCGCAAGCGGCTTCGAGTCAGCTACGTAGAGCAGGATTCCAAATTCAAGTCCGGTGCGACCGTGCGTTCCGTGGTGGAAGATGCGATGGAGCGCGGCAAGGTCCACTCGACGGAACGCGGCACCCGCTTTGCTGAAACTCTCGGCCGCGCGGGCTTCGAAGATCTCGAGGTTGAGGCGGCGGCACTTTCCGGGGGATGGCAGAAGCGCCTGGCGATCGTCGAGGCGTTAGTGCAGGCTCCGGACATCGTGCTGCTCGACGAACCTACAAATCACCTGGATCTGGCGGGAATCGAATGGCTCGAAGAGTTGCTGGCGCAGGCCGCCTTCGCCAGCGTGATCGTCAGTCACGACCGCTATTTTCTGGAAAATATTGCCACCGACATGGCGGAGCTGAGCCGGGTGTATCCCGATGGCATTCTTCGGGTGCGGGGCAGCTACAGCACTTTCCTGGAAAAGAAGGAAGAATTTCTGCACGCGCAATCGAAGCGTCAGGAAGCGCTGGAAAATCTGGTCCACAACGAGATTGAGTGGCTCCGGCGCGGAGCCAAGGCCCGCACCAGGAAGTCCAAGGCGCGTATCGGGAAAGCCAATGAGCTGATGGGAGACCTGGCGGACCTGAATGCCAGAACTCGCACCGCCACGGCGCAGATCGATTTTTCGGCAAGCGACAGAAGAACCAAGCGGTTGATCGAGCTGGACGATGTGGCTTACCAGGTCGGGCAGCGAACGTTGTTTGAAAAGCTCAATTTCGTGCTTACGGCCGGGATGCGGGTAGGCCTGGTCGGACCGAATGGCAGCGGCAAAACCACGCTGCTGCGGCTGTTGCGCGGCGAGCTGTCCGCCAGCGGCGGAGAGATTCGCCGGGCGGAGTGGCTGCGCATCGTGTACTTCGACCAGACCCGCGAACTTGATTCGAACGTAACTCTGCGCCGCGCGCTCGCCCCCGAAGGGGATTCGGTGATCTATCAGGACCGGGTGATCCACGTGGCCTCTTGGGCGGCCCGCTTTCTGTTCACCGGGGAGCAGCTCAATCAGCCGGTGGAGCGGCTTTCCGGAGGGGAACGGGCGCGCGTGCTGATTGCGCAACTCATGCTCCAGCCCGCGGATGTGCTGCTGTTGGACGAGCCGACCAATGACCTCGACATACCGACACTCGAGATTTTGGAGGAGAGCCTGCTGGAGTTTCGCGGCTCCCTGGTGCTGGTTACACACGACCGCTATATGCTCGACCGCGTTTCGACGATCGTCCTCGGTCTGGATGGACGAGGCGGCGCGGAAAGTTTTGCCGACTACTCGCAATGGGAAGTGTGGCAGGATGAGAGCAGGCAGTCCGCCAGGGCCACGGCGCGGCTTGCCCCTCGGGTTGCGATTTCTGAAGGCGCTTCGCCGACGAAGAGCAAGCTCTCCTATCTGGAAGCGCGCGAATACGCGACCATCGAGCAGCGGGTCGCCGAGGCCGAGCAGGTGCTGCAAGCCAAACGCGTCCAACTTGAAGACCCGGCGATCGCCAGTGACGGCCCGCGTCTGCTGACTGCCCACGCGGAGATGGAAGAAGCTCAGAACAGCGTGGACGAACTTTATGCGCGCTGGAGTGAGCTGGAAAAAAAGAAGAGCTGAAAAGAAGCAATTGGCAATTGGCACATAGCTCAAACCAAGATTCTTTGGCGGCGCCGGTTCGGCTAATTGCTGATTGCCAAGCGCCAATTGCTCAACTTCTGACCAGCGCGAACGCGATGATCGTCTCTCCACTCGCGCCTGTGGTTTCCTCGAGTTCTTTCAGCAGGGCTTCTTCGAGCTGATCGGGGTCGGGATGCATCTCGTGGGCGACGACCTCCTCTTCCGTGGCGCCAACGAAACACAGCTCGCAATGTCCCAGTTCACTTTCCGAGGTGAGCGCTGGCCCGAACGTGCGGCAAATCACGGGGCGGGATTCGTAGAGGTCGCAGGTCCCCTTTTCGGGATCGAGCACCGGGCAGGGCTCGCTGTTGCCGTACTCGTCCCAGTGTTTGCACGCTTCGTCGGAGTCGTCGGTGTTCAGCAGTCCGTTGGCCGGATCGCCGGGAAAATCATGAGAAAGGCGGGCGACGGATGCGTGGGCCCGTTCGCGAATGCGAGCGGCGCGCTGCGGATCGTGCTCTTCGAGTTCCGCCAGTCCTTCTCTCAGCCGGATCGCGTCCAGTTGGTTGATGGCAAACACTCCCACGCAACACTGCGAGCAGCCCGGCTTACAGGCCAGCCATTGGCGGCTCTTCTGAAACGCGTCGGCCAGCGCGGAATCCACGATCTGAATCAATTGCTGGTCCCGGACAGGAGTTTGAAGCGGCATAGTTAAGCATAACCCAGCCAATGCCCGGTCCAGGGTGTTTTCCTTTGCGTTCTTTGCGGCTGTTCTTCGCGGCCTTTGCGGTCAGGAGCTTCTTACCGCAAAGATTGCAAAGGAAGGCCGCAAAGTACGCAAAGAAAAGCTCCCGGATAGAGTCTGCAGAGCCAGTCCCTTCCTACGAGTGGTTGCCGGCGCGAGTTTGCGGCTATCATGACCCGATATGGCTAACAAGGTTCGCTGGGGAATTCTGAGCACCGCGAAAATCGGAGTGAAGAAAGTCATACCGGGGATGCAGAAAGGCAAATTCTGCGAGGTCGCCGCGATCGCCTCGCGCGACCTGCGGCGGGCTCAGGAGGTCGGGCGCGCGCTCGGCATCGCCAAGGCCTATGGGTCCTACGAGGAACTGCTGGCCGATCCACAGATTGACGCCATCTACAATCCGCTTCCGAACCAACTGCACGTTCCCTGGTCGATTAAAGCGGCGGAGGCGGGCAAGCACGTTTTGTGCGAAAAGCCGCTCAGCCTGACTGTAGCCGAAGCCCGGCAGTTGTTGGCGGTCCGCGACCGCGCCAAGGTGAAGATCGGCGAGGCCTTCATGGTGCGCACTCATCCCCAATGGTTGCGCGCGCGGGATTTGGTGGTTTCGGGCCGGATTGGCGAACTGCGCGCGGCCACTGGTTTTTTCAGCTATTTCAACAACCACCCTAAGAACATTCGCAACATTCCTGAGTGCGGTGGGGGCGCGGTGATGGATATCGGGTGCTATCCCATCAACACATCGCGCTTCGTTTTCGGCGAAGAGCCCACGCGCGTGCTGGGACTGGTCGAGCGCGATCCGAAAATGGAGGTTGACCGGCTGACCTCGGCCATCCTCGATTTTCCCTCGGGACAATCCACTTTTACATGCAGCATGCAGCTTGTGCCCTATCAGCGCAGCCAGTTTTTTGGAACCAAGGGGCGGATTGAGATCGAAATCCCGTTCAACGCTCCGCCTGACCGTCCTTGCCGGATCTTTATCGATGACGGGCGCGACGTGTTTGGCGGCGGCGTTACCGTCGAAGAGTTTCGCGTATGTGATCAGTACACGCTTCAAGGCGACGCGTTCTCCCGCGCCGTGCTTGAAGGCGGTGAGGTGCCGGTTCCGCTTGAAGATGCAATCAGGAATATGGCGGTGATCGAAGCCATTTTTCGTTCTGCCGAATCGGGTAAATGGGAAAAGCCGTAGGGCAGGGAGTGTAATGGAATATTTAATTGGATTGATACTGTCCGTGGCCGTAGCCGGTTTCGCCACTGCGATCGGATTGGACCGCGAACGCGCGTTCTATTCCACCGTGCTCATTGTGATCGCTTCCTATTACGTTTTGTTCGCTGTCATGGGAGCTTCTCCGCGGGCGCTCTTGATTGAAATCGTCGTAGCCGGCGGATTCCTGGTCTTTGCCGTACTCGGTTTCAAGAGGAGTGTCTGGTTCGCCGTCGCCGCCATTATTGGTCATGGAGTTTTTGACTTCGTCCATCACTGGTTTATTCAAAACCCCGGAGTGCCTTCTTGGTGGCCCGGTTTTTGCATGACCTTCGATGTGATTTTTGGCGCGTGGCTGGCGGGGCGGTTGATCCGCGGGTCTGCTGTCAAACCCCAACCGGGATAGGTCCGTTGAATCCCACCCTTTTCGCAGAGTGCGCGAAAAGGATGGGCATGCTCGGTCCGTGGTATCTCTCGTTTCGTTACTTTCGGCTTTATGGAATGGGGCGTAAAACTCAGGTACCTGCATTCCTCGTGATATTCTTACTGGAGAAGCTGCGTCCCCGCCCTTTGGGCAATTTCCCGCAGTTCCCGTAAATACCATGATTTCAGTAAGTAATGTGTCCATGCGCTACGGCGCTAAAGTTCTGTTTGACGAAGTATCCACCGGCTTCACGCCGGGGAAGCGCTATGGCCTGACCGGGCCGAACGGCGCCGGCAAGACCACCTTCATGAATCTTCTGACCGGCGAGCTCGAGCCGCAGAAGGGAACTGTGGTGCGTCCGAAAAAATTGGGCGTGTTGAGCCAGGACCAGTTTGCCTTCGACAAGTATCGCGTGCTCGATACCGTCATCATGGGCAACAAGCGCCTGTGGGCGGCCATGGAAGAACGCGACAGGATTTACGCCAAGCCGGAGATGACCGACGCGGACGGCATGAAACTGGGCGAACTCGAAGGCATTGTGGGAGAGGAAGACGGCTACACCGCCGAGAGTGACGCGGCCATCCTGCTGGAAGGTCTGGATATTCCCGACGCGCTGCACGAGCGAAAGATGGGCGAACTGCAAGGCGGACAGAAAGTGCGCGTGCTCCTCGCCCAGGCGCTTTTCGGACATCCGCAGGCGCTGCTGCTCGACGAACCAACCAACTACCTGGATTTGGACTCAATTCACTGGCTGCAGGGTTTCCTGAACCAATATGACGGCGTGGTGATCGTCATCTCGCACGACCGGCATTTCCTGAACCGGGTGTGCACTCATATCGCCGATATCGACTATCAAACCATCATCACTTATACCGGCACCTACGATGACATGGTGGTGGCGAAGACGCAGATTCGTTCGCAGATCGAATCGCAGAACGCGCAGCGGGAGAAGAAGATTTCGCAGTTGAACGAATTTATCGCGCGCTTCTCCGCCGGTACCCGTTCCAGCCAGGTGCAGTCGCGGCGCAAGGAAGTGGAGCGCTTGCAGGTGACGGAGCTGGCGAGATCGAACATTCAACGTCCTTATTTGAAGTTTGAGCAGAAGCGGCCGTCCGGGAAGCACATTCTGGAGCTTGAGGGTGTGACCAAGTCGTACGACGACGCTGAGGTAATTCGAAGCTTTACGGCAAGCATCGTGCGCGGAGAGAAGATCGCCTTGATGGGGCGGAACGGCGCCGGCAAGACGACGCTGCTGAACGCGCTGCTGGCGAATTCTCCTACAATTCCCGAAGCCGAGCTGCGCCAGACCAGCGGATATGGCGGGCCTTTTCTGACCGGCGGAAAAGTCATCTGGGGGCATGAAGCTGCGGTGGGATATTTTGCCCAGGACCATAAGGCATTGATCCAACCCGGCATGACGGCGTTCGAATGGCTCCATCAGTGGGAGCCCGGAGCGTCCAATGAAGAGATTCGCGGCCTCCTGGGGCAGATGCTGTTTCCCCGCGAGGATGGCGACAAGAAGACGGAAGTTCTCTCCGGCGGCGAGGCGGCGCGGCTGATTTTCTGCAAGCTGATGCTGCAGAAGCCGAACGTCCTGGTGTTCGATGAGCCCACCAACCACCTGGACCTGGAATCGATCAATGCCCTCAACATCGCCTTGCAGCGCTATCAGGGAACGGTGCTTCTGTGTACCCACGACGAAGACCTGATCGATGAAGTGGCCACCCGCATCTGGCACTTTGAAGGCAACCACCAGATCACCGATTTCAAAGGGGCCTACCAGGAATACCAGTCGGTTTCCGTCTAGTTGTCGATTGCGGTAGAGCTCTTCTGCGTCGCAGTTCCCTCCTCCATCGCCTTGGGCGTCGCGCCGGTTGTCCGGCGGGCATCCCGTCCGCCGGTTGGGCTGAAGGCCGACGCTACTGATCTATTCACGACAAAGTGAGCAACTTTCGGCCGGTTTAATCATCTGAGGTATGTCTAACTCAATCTGAGCACAACCCTGGCCAGGGCGTCGATGCTGACATACCGGGAGGTTCACAATGCTCGCTGCCCAAATCGAGGTCCGGCACGAACTGCTGGCGCGTCTCCAGAAGGCGCGCGCCGAGACTGACCGATTGTTCGATCATGTGAAGCCGCAGTTTCTCTACGAGCGGCCGATTCCAGAGCGGCACCGCATCATCTTTTACGTGGGCCATCTGGAGGCGTTCGATTGGAACTTGCTGCGCGAGCGCGTCCTGGGGCGGACCACCTTCCATTCGGAATTCGACAATCTTTTTGCTTTTGGCATCGACCCGGTCGATGGCGGGCTGCCGTCAGACCAGCCCTCGGACTGGCCTTTGCCCACGCAGGTGCGTGAGTACGTGGGACAGGTCCGGCAGGCGCTTGATGCCGGACTGACAGCGGCCCTGTCGCGGCAAACGGGGCAGGATCAGACTTCCGCGCGCCAGTTGCTTAACGTAGCCGTCGAACACCGGCTGATGCATGCGGAAACGCTGGCCTACATGCTGCACCAGTTGCCGTTCGATCGCAAAGTCCGGAAGCCGCGCCTGCCCGAACTGGTGGTGCCTTCAGTGGAGCCGCGCATGATCGAGATTCCGGCGGGCGACGCAACCCTCGGCATTTCGCGCCGCGACGCGAACGTCTTTGGCTGGGACAACGAATACGAAGCGCATACCATCGCGGTACCTGCCTTTGCTATCGATCAATACGAAGTTACCAACCGCGAGTATTTGCAATTTATGAATGGCGGCGGCTATGAGAACCAGTCCTTGTGGCGTGAAGCCGACTGGAAGTGGAAGACGCAACACAATATCTCGAATCCGGTGTTTTGGAATCGGATCCACGATGATTGGCAGTACCGAACGATGTTTGAAAATGTTCCCCTGCCGCTGGACTGGCCGGTGTATGTGAGTCATGCGGAGGCGAGTGCGTACGCGCGCTGGGCGGGCGCGTCATTGCCCACGGAGGCGCAGTGGCATCGCGCCGCTTATGGCACGCCCGAGGGAAGGGAACGGCCGTTTCCCTGGGGGACGGAAGCGCCCGATCGCAGATTTGGAAACTTTGATTTCGACAGCTGGGACCCCACTCCGGTCGGGGCATTTCAGCAAGGCCAAAGCGCTTTCGGCGTTGCCGACCTCATGGGTAACGGATGGGAGTGGACAGACACGCTGTTTGCGCCGTTTCACGGCTTTCAGGCTTTCGAGTTTTATCCCGGCTATTCCGCCAATTTCTTCGACGGCGCGCACTACGTGATGAAAGGCGGCAGCGCGCGCACCGCGGGCTGCATGCTGCGCCGGTCGTTTCGAAACTGGTTCCAGCCGCATTACCAGTACGTCTACGCGGGATTCCGCTGTGTGAGGAACTAGATGAAGCAGAAGGGACATTTCATGCTGACGCATGCCATCACCGCCGATCCAACGCTGGAGTTTGCCGCTGAAGTTCGGGCCGGACTCACGCGATACCCGCAGAAAGAATTGCCTTCCAAATATCTATATGACGACGTCGGGTCGGCGTTGTTTGAAGTTATCAGCGTGCTTCCGCAATATGGTTTGACGCGGGCAGACGAGCGATTGCTGCGGCGCCACGCGCATGAGATTGTGGAGCACGTTCCGGGCCCGGTGGCGGTGGCGGAACTGGGCAGCGGCAGCGGCAAGAAAACCCGCTGGCTGCTGCAGGCGCTTTGCCGGCGACAGCATGTCTCCTATTTTCCCATCGAAATTTCTCCCACTGCCCTGGCCATGTGCGAGCGCGAGCTGGGAGATATTGATTCCATCAGTATCGTGGGCTTCGAGCGCGAATATCTGGATGGGCTGGTTGAGGTGGCGGCGCGGCGTCGCCAGGGGCAGAACCTGCTGGTGCTGTTTCTGGGCAGCACCATCGGAAATTTCGACCGGCCGGCGGCGGCGAAATTCCTTCGGGAAATGCGCTATATTCTGCAGCCGGGGGATTCGCTGCTGCTGGGCACGGACCTGGAAAAACCGGTTCCGCAGCTGCTGGCGGCCTATGCCGATTCCCTGGGAGTTACCGCGGCATTCAATCTGAACCTGTTGGCCCGCATCAACCGGGAACTGGAAGCGGATTTTGACCTCGAGCAGTTCGAGCACGTTGCCCGGTTCAATCCCGAGGCGCGCAGCGTTGAAATGCGGCTGCGGTCCCGGCGAAGGCAGACGGTATCCATTCCGCGGGCGGATTTAGCCGTCCCGTTCTTGGAAGACGAGACCATCTGGACCGAGAGCAGCCACAAGTACTCTGCCAATGAAATGTCACAGATCGCCCAGGCCGCCGGCTTCTTCTGCAAGGCGCAATGGATTGATCAGGAATGGCCCTTTGCCGAGAACCTCTTCGTGGCGCAATAAGCCGTGGGTGGAAGCAGGCCTTCAGGCCTGCCTAAGGGTGACCGTAGTGAAGGGGCCTTGGCCCCTGACGTGCGCAGGGTTGCCCACGGGCCGCGGTCGATGAAGAACCTCAGCGGTTAAAGCCAGTGTTCTTGCGGCATTCAAATGCAGGGCTGAAGCCTGGCTCCACCTTTCCAGCCTGGGCCAGGCACGGCTCTCCCCGCTTGTAAAAAAATTGTCAACACTGCGTTGCCGAGCTTTGATATCAGGTAAGTGGTAGTAAGCTTGACTGGTATAGTGTTGCCGGCGTCGTGTGGGAGGACAAGCGATGAGACTGGAGCCCAGCCGCGGTGCGGACCTGCAGCGTGATCAGGTGGCGCCGCGCTTCGCGGTTTCATATTCCGGGAGGCCGATGGAACGGATTCTGGTGGTTGAAGACGACCGGGCGGTCCAGAAGGCGCTGAAGCGTCTGTTTGAGGCGGAAGGATTCGCGGTCGAGATCAGCGCGGATGGAAAATCAGCGCTGGAGGCTTATCGCGCAGCAACTCCCGCTGCGGTCGTCCTCGATCTCCGGTTGCCCGCCATGTCAGGACGGGATGTTTGCCGGGAGATCAAGGAACAAGCGCCGGCCCTGCCCGTGATTATTCTTAGCGCGGCCAGCGACGTTTCCGACAAGGTCCTGCTGCTGGAGTTGGGCGCGGACGACTATGTGACCAAACCGTTCAGCCCGCGTGAACTCCTGGCGCGGGTACGGGCGGCACTGCGGCGGAGTTCGCGCTCTGCGACCAGTGAAGTCAACGCATTCGACGGCATCTCCGTGGATTTCATCCGGATGGAAGTTACGCGCGATGGCCAGCCGATCGGACTTACGGCCCAGGAATTCAAGACTCTCAAGTTCATGTTGCAGAATGCGGAGCGCGTGATCTCGCGCGACGAACTGCTCAATGAAGTCTGGGGCTATCAGAATTACCCTTCAACCCGCACGGTGGACAATCATATTCTGAAACTGCGGCAGAAGTTGGAGAAGGACCCGGCCAATCCGGTACACTTCCGGACAGTTCACGGTATGGGCTACAAGTTTGTGCGTTAGTTCAGGTCGGCGCGCGAACCGAAGACCGGCCGGCGGCAGGAGATCCTCATGCTGAAACTTCGCATGCGCACCAAGTTTCTGCTCTCCATGCTGCTGATCTCCGCCGGCCTGACCTGCACCAGCCTTCTGCTGGTGCGGCACAGCGTACAGAAGCAGATAAGGCGGGAAATTTTCGCCGACCTGCGCAATTCGGTCAGTACTTTCCAGAACTTTCAGCGGGAACGCGAAATTACCCTGACTCACTCCGCCCAACTTCTGGCGGACTTGCCTGACCTGCGGGCGTTGATGACCACGCAACATGAAGCCACCATTCAGGACGCATCCAGCGGCCTGTGGCGGCTGGCGGGGAGCGATCTTTTTCTGCTGGCGGACCGGACTGGCCGGGTCGTCGCTCTGCACACCGCGTCTCCGGGGCTGACTCGTGAGATGGCGCAACAGTCGTTGTCCGGCACTCTGAATGACGAAAGTTCGGGCCACTGGTGGTTTGGCGGACAGCATCTTTACGAGGTTTTTCTCCAGCCGGTTTATTTCGGGCCCGCCGAACAGAACCACCTGCTGGGCTTTCTGGTAATCGGATACGAAATTGACGACCGGCTGACCTCTCAGGTCGGGCGGATTGCGGCCAGCCAGGTGGCGTTCTACTACGGTGACGCCGTCGTGAAAACCACTTTGACTGCGTTGCAGGAATCGGAATTACCGCGGCAGCGCATTTTCCAGCCGCAGGCAGGAGTTTCCGGTTCGGAAGAAATTCAACTCGGGGAAGAACGCTTTCTCATAACCGCGCTCGAGCTTGCCGGAGCCAGGAGTTCCTCCGTGCGGCTGGTGGTGCTCAAGTCCTACGATCAGGCAACTGCATTCCTCGATAGTCTCAACCGCCTTCTGCTGGCACTGGGATTGGCGGCGGTGCTGGGCGGCAGCACGCTGGTGTTTTTTATCTCCCACACCTTCACCCGCCCGCTGGGAAACCTGGTTCAGGGCGTACGCGCGTTGCAGGAAGGCGATTTCAGTTACGCACTGGATGCGCGCGGCGGGGATGAGGTCGCTGAAGTGACCCGGGCCTTCAACCGAATGCGTGACAGTCTTCGCAAAACACAACAGGAGCTGCTGGAAGCGGAGCGGCTGGCTACGATCGGGCGCATGGCCAGTTCGATCTCACATGATTTGCGGCACTCGCTGGCCGCCATCGTGGCCAACGCAGAGTTCCTGTGTGAGAGCCGGTTGTCTCCCGACCAGCGGGAAGAGCTGTACCAGGAAGTGCGGGTCGCGGTGAACCAGATGACCGACCTCATCGACTCCCTGCTGGAGTTTTCACGTACTCGCGAATCCCTGCGGCCCACTTTCGGCAATGTCAGGGATTCCATAGAACGGGTGGTCGTGGCGGTCCGTTCCCATCCCGACTTTCACCCCGTCCGTATTACGACCAGTCAGGAAGGCAACAGTTCGGGATGGTTCGATCCCAGGAAGCTGGAGCGCGCTCTGTATAACCTGCTCTTGAATTCCTGCGAAGCGGTGGCGCCCGAGGGCGGCCGCATCCATGTGGGATTGAACGAAGTCACGGGCGGAGTCGAGATTCGCGTGAGCGACAACGGGCACGGCATTCCGGAGATGATTCGCGGCCAGTTGTTCGAGCCTTTCATCAGCCATGGCAAGGAGAACGGTACCGGGCTGGGGCTTACGGTCGTCCAAAAGATCATCCAGGACCATGGCGGGGACGTGATCGTGGAAAAAACCTCGGCCGAGGGAACCGTCTTCCGCCTGCTGCTTCCGCTGGCTTCGTCGTTGGAGCCTGGGCAGGAGGGAAGGCCGGGGCGCACGCCCCTGGCCCGCACCGAGCGGTCGCAATCGGAGTAGCATTTCAGGGCAGACCGTGTGGCCGCCGCCCCAGGGTCCACTCGGGCGGTCCGGCAAGAACTCCAGGTACTCTTTTTCTGCGGAGGCGAATCGTGAAGCACAAGAATATTTGGCCCGGCCGGATCAGAAAATTCGCTTCGACGGGATTGCTTCTGCTTGCAGGAAGCATTTATGGCTGGACGCAAGCCAGCCCGCCGGCATCGCCGCCGACGGACGCGATGACCGAGGCCGTCCGCCAGCTTCAAGAGGAAGTGCGCGAATTGCGCAACGCGGTCGTGGAATTGCGCTCGGAAGCCGGCCAGTACCGCGCCGAGACCAAGCAACTGCGAAAGGAGCTTGAGGCCCGCGGGCCGGCTCCGGAAGCAGCCGAGGCGAACCCCGCTGGCGCTTCCACTCCGGCGCAGCCGGCCACGTTGGCAGAACGAGTTGCTTCGCTCGAGGAATCTTCAGAACTGCTGACCAGCAAATTAGACGACCAATACCAGACCAAAGTGGACGCGGCATCAAAGTATCGCCTCCGCCTTTCGGGTATCGTGCTGCTGAATCTGTTCAGCAATCACGGGATTGTCGACAGCCAGGACGTTCCCACCTGGGCGATTCCGCAGATTCCCAACGTGTCCGGCCAGACTCTGGGCGCCAGCATGCGGCAGTCGGAAATCGGCCTCGAAGTATTTGGGCCGCATCTGCTCGGAGCCAGAACCTCAGGAGACCTGCAACTCGATTTTGCCGGCGGGTCTCCGAATCTTCCCAATGGCGTCAACTTTGGCCTGGCCCGCCTGCGCATCGCCAGCATGCGCATGGATTGGAACAATACTTCCATCGTCGCCGGACAGGACAACGCTTTCTTCTCTCCGCTCTCGCCCACGTCATTTGCTTCGCTGGCCTTGCCCGCTTTCAGCTACGCCGGCAACCTCTGGGGATGGATTCCGCAAGTTCGCATAGAACACCGCTTCAATCTTTCGGATGGGCAGACCATCACGCTGCAGGGCGGCATCATCGACAACGTGACCAGCGAGCTGCCTTCTTCCTTCGCTCCCTTTGCCCAGGCGGGGCAAAGCTCGGGGC
Organism: Terriglobia bacterium; assembly: GCA_963816025.1. Lineage (GTDB taxonomy): Bacteria > Acidobacteriota > Terriglobia > Terriglobales > Acidobacteriaceae > JAIQFF01. The sequence continues at coordinate 72,633 of CAWFJA010000031.1, read as the reverse complement.
AACCGGCCTACGCGACCCGCCTGGCGTGGACTCGCAATATTCTTGGCCTGCCTTTGACCCTGGGCACAGCCGGTTACTACAGCCGCCAGAACTGGGGTATGAACCACAACGTGGATGGCTGGGCCGCCATGACGGATTGGAGTGTTCCGCTGACGAAACGCGTGAGCCTGACCGGCGAATTCTATCGCGGCCGTGCCATTGGCGGCCTGGGCGGCGCCGTGGGCCGGAGCGTGCTGCTCAGCAGCGATTCCAGTCAGGTGAGCCCGCTGAATTCGGTGGGAGGATGGTCTCAGCTGAAGATATCGGCGACCAGCAAATTGGAGTTCAACGGCGCGTTCGGAGTGGACAATCCGTTCGCCGCGGACGTGCGGGGCTTTCCTTTAAGCCATGGCTTTCCCGCTCCGCTGCTCCAGAATCGCAGTTCTCTGGTCAACGTCATTTACCGGCCCCGCTCGGACCTGCTTTTTTCCGGAGAATACCGCCACCTCAGAACGTTCGACATTGATGCCGGAAGCCCTACGGCCGACCAGGTGAATCTGATGATGGGAATTCTGTTTTGAGCAGAAAACTCTCCAAGTTCGGTTGCCGATGGCTCGCCGTGGCGCTGCTGCTCGTCGGTTTCGCCGCGGCGCAGGCCGTCACACTGACCGGTCACGTCGAGTTGTTGAGCGGCGACAAGCCCGCGAAATCGCATAAAGCAGGAAATATTGTGGTGTGGCTGGAGCCAGACTCGGGAGCGGTCAGGCCGGCGGCAGATCACCCGGCCCCAAAACCGCGATTAATCCAGCGCAACAAAAGCTTCGAACCGCACGTGCTGGTGGTGCCGGTGGGCTCGGTGGTGGCGTTTCCGAATCACGATCCGTTCTTTCACAACGTGTTCTCGCTGTTCGAAGGCAAGCGCTTCGATCTCGGACTGTATGAAGCTGGCAGCACTCGCGATGTGCACTTTGACAAGCCGGGGATCTCCTACATCTTCTGCAATATCCATCCCGAGATGAGCGCCGTGGTGGTTGCCCTGGACACGCCCTACTACGCCGTTTCGGACGTACGGGGCCAGGTGGTAATTGCGAACGTCCCGAGCGGCAAGTACACCTTGCGGGTGTGGTACGAATCAGCGCTGCCGGAAACCCTGAAGGCAATGAGCCGCGAGGTCGCGGTTTCCGAGGCCAGCTCTACCCTCGGAGTGCTGCGCCTTGCGGAGGCCAATTTACCGGCCACGCACAAGAACCTGTACGGCCGCGATTACGACTCGCCGGCGCCGGACAACCCCGCTTACGTCGGTCGTTGACTGGACTGACATTGACCTGGACTGGCATTTCGACTTAACAAGAAAATGACAATTATGTGACAACCACCGTCGGGAACCGCCTTAGGCTGATCTCAACACGAACGGGCGGCCGCTGCTGGCCCGTTCCAAATGGTTGATCCCGGGATCTACTTCTGTTGCCGTAAGCGCGTGACCTTCTCTTTCCCCGCAACAACGGGCCGGCCTCTAAGGCTGGCCCATTTTTCATGGTGGGTCGAGGCTATTACTTCTTGCCCGCCACCGTGTCGTGTCCGTAATACTCATAGGCGGACATCGGTTTCTCTCCACCCTTTTTCCAGATGCGTCCATCTTCCGAAAGCTTGCCCAGCGCCCGCGCCATCTCCCGCACGTGGATCGCGACCGAGCCGCAACAGGAACCAATGTAGTTGATCCCAATCTCCCGGGCGCGCAGCGCGTAGTCGCCCATTTCCTTCCGCGTAAGCTGCAGCGGATCCAGTCCCAAGGGGAATTCCGGCAAGCTGGTGAAGTCGGGCTTGTCCGGGGGCGTGCGGTAGGCTACAGGCTGACAGGCGAGATAACCGGAGACCGCTTTCCTCATCTGTTCCATCGCCGGCAGCGTGTGCTGCGGCGGCCGCAGGCAATTCATGCCAACGATATCGGCGCCGGCATCGAGCAGCGCCTTGGCGGCCTCGGCTGCGGACTTGCCATCCGCAGTCTCGTCCTTGTTCTCGAAGCAGATGGTCACCATGACCGGCAGGCCGGTGGTCTTCGCCCGCTCGACGGCGATCAGGGCTTCGCCCAGCCAGGAAAAAGTTTCTCCAATGATGAAGTCCACGCCTTCGTCGACTTGTACCGCCAGTTGCTCGTCGAAAGTTTTGCGCACCCGGTCGGCGGCCGACGGGCTGTCAGGCTCGTACATCCAGGTCAGGCTGAGATTGCCCGCGACCAGGCACTGGTCGCCGGCAACCTCGCGCGCGATTCTCACGGCCGCGCGGTTCAACTCCTCGAGCCTGTTTTCCAGGCCGACCGTGGCCAGCTTGTCGCGGCTGGCGTAAAAAGTCAGCGCCTGCAGAACATCGGCACCGGCTTCACGAAATTCGACATGCAATTCGCGCAGCGCGTCGGGATGCAGCAGAGCCACTTCCGGAGTGAACGGACCCGCGCGTACCCATCCCCGCTTTTCCAGTTCCAGCAGATAACCGCCATCGCCCAGGACAGGACCGTCCTTGAGACGCTCGAGAATGCCTTTCTTTTTGGCCATATGCGCTCCTTAGATACGAATTAGTCGTCTTTGTACTCAAACTCTGCCTTGATGGGCTGGCCCGCAGCGAAGCGGCCTGGACAAAACGAGCTGATGTCCACAGTCTTGCCCCGCCCGTCCAGCAACAGCTCTGACATCACCAGCCCAATCGCCGGAGAGATCTTGAAGCCCATGCCGGAAAAGCCGGCGCAAACATAGAGTCCAGCTACGCCGGAAATTTCGCCCAGCAGCGGACGTGAATCCGGAGTCATGTCATAAACTCCGGTGACGCCGCGCATGACTTCCGCATTCTCCAGCTTTGGAACGCGGCGGCTGGCCCGTTCGATGATCTCTTCCAGGCCATCGTCAGACGCGCGCTGCGGGAAATTGTCGGGGTCGGCGCCGCGCTGGCCGTAGAAATCTCCGATCAGGAATTTGTCATGAGCGTCGGAGCGAAAGTAGGTGGCGCTGACCGAGTCAATGCAGGCGCAGCCGCTGCCCTTCATATCCGGAGCGTTTCTCAAGATCGCCACCTGGTGATATTCGGTTTCGATGGGGAGCTCGATTCCGACCTTCTGAAACAGCGGCCGGGTCCAGGGCCCAGTGGCCGCGATCATAATGGGCGCGGTGATCGCGCCGTGGTCGGTATTGATCCCACACACCCGTCCGTTTTCCACCAGAAACTCCAGCGCCTCGGTCTTAGACAGATAAGCCACCCCGAGTTCTCGAGCGCGGGTGAGGAAATCGTTGGCCACTCCGGCTCCGTCGCCGTAGCCGGAATCGGGCTCGTAGGCGGCCAATTCGACTTCGTCGACCGCCCAATCCGGCTCCAGTTCTTTCAGTTCGAAACGATCAATGAGCTTTACGTTCACGCCCAGATTGCGCTGCATCTCCACGTTTTGCTTCAAGCGTTCGGTTTCACCGGGATGAACAATGCGGACAAATCCGGTCTTGCGGAAATCTCCTTCTTCACCGACTACGTCGCACCAGTTCTCGAACATGCGCAAACTCACCAGCGCGAGTTGTACCTCGGGCGGATAACTGTAGTGCATGCGGATGAGCGCGGAAGAGCGTCCGCTGCCTCCCTGACCTACGTGACCTTTGTCGATGACCACGATTTTCCCCGCTTTGCGCCGGGCGAGGTGGAACGCAATCGACGCGCCCATCACGCCGGCCCCGAGAATTACGATGTCCGCCGTCGTGGTTCTGGCCTCCGACCTGGAACCGCTTTTCGAATCGGGGGTCATGTCGAGGAAACCCCGGACAATTCACGGGCCAGAACCGGAGAGCCAATTCGGCCGGTTGACCACCAGTTTTCGGTTGGCAGTTCCCGGATCTCAGTTGTTCGGGTTAGGGTCAAGCCGCGGCCTCTTTCAATCGTCCCTTTTTCCAGTCTCGCAATACCTGGTGGGCCGCGTTGTGGCCGGGCGCGCCCGTTACGCCTCCGCCGGGATGCGCGCCGGCGCCGCATAAATACAGGCCATCCACGGGGGTGCGGTACTGTGACCATCCTGAAACCGGGCGCATGAAGAACAGCTGCTCCAGCCGCAAGTCGCCGTGAAAGATGTTGCCTTCGGTCAAGCCGTAAGTACGCTCCAGATCGAGCGGGGTCAGCACCTGGCGCGCGATAATCGCATTCGGCACATTCGGCGCGTATTCGGCAATCTTCTTGATTACGCGATCGCCCAGCAATTCGCGGTTCTCGTCCCAGTTGCCTTCGCGTAGACGATAGGGAACGTACTGCACGAAGCAGGTCAGGATGTGTTTGCCCGCCGGCGCAAGCGACGGGTCGGCATTCGACGAAACCACGCAATCCACCCAGAGTTCCTGGGGAATGCCGCCAAACTTGGCAATGTCGTAGCAGCGCTCGGCAAACGCGAGCGAGGGCACAAGCGTGTAGAAGGTGCGTTCGAGCGCCGTCGCCGCGGAAGAGGTTCCGGTAAAACGGGGCTCGGCGTCGAGCACCAGATTTACCTTGGCGCACGGGCCTTCCATCTTGATGCCGCGAATCGAATGCAAGAACTCGATGGGCAATTCGGATGCCGCCACCATTTTCAGGAAGGTCCGCTTGGGATCGGCGTTAGAGAGCACGATGCGGGCGCGAATCTCGGTGCCGTCTTCGAGCACGACGCCGCGGGCCCGGCCACCGCGGACATCGATCTGCGCAACCGGCGCGGAGGTCCGGATTTCAACTCCGAGTTTTTGTCCCGAAGCCGCCAGGGCCTGGGTAATCGCGCCCATGCCGCCCATGACGTGTCCATAAAAACCCTGAAGTTCATGCTCGCCGCCGCTCAACAGATGGAAGAGCAGTCCGATGGCCGTGCCCGGCTGATAGGGGCCGCCGTGCTTGCCGTAAACGTTGTTGGCAAGGAACATGGTCTTCATCTTTTCCGATTCGTAATTGTGATCGAGAAATTCGCCCAGGCTTCCGGTCAGGAAAGAGATCAGCTGCGAAACCTCGTCGCTCGAAATACCGCGGAATTTCTTTCCCACGCGAAACAGGTCGCTCCAGCCACGCAGGCTTCGGGTATCAATCTCCGGCGGCGGTTCCATAAAAAACGGCTGCAGGTAGCGCGCCAGCTTTTTCAGGCGGGCGTCCACCTGGACAAACCTTTCCGCATCCCGGGCGGAAATCTTTTTGAATTCTGCCTTCGCGCGCTCGCGGTCTGCCCACCAGGGCACGACGTGTCCATCGGGGAAGGGAACCTGAATGGCCGGATCGCAGGGGACCATGCGCAGTCCGTATTCGGCGAGGCGCAAGTCTGAAATCACCTCCGGCCGCAACATACTGGCGATATAGGAAGTCGTAGATACGCGGCATCCGGGAGCGATTTCTTCGGTCACGCAGCAGCCGCCAACAATATCGCGGCGTTCAAGAACCAGGGTAGTGAGCCCCGCGCGGGCGAGGTAGGCGGCGGCGGTGAGACCGTTATGGCCTCCGCCCACTACGATGGCATCATAGATTTTTGCAGACGAAGGCGACGCCACGTTTATGACCCAAAGTTATCAGACTGCTACGAAAGGAAGATACAATACCGCATCCTCCTAACAAATAGAATTGAAATTCAGGCGAGACTTCTGTAGAGTCTTATGACTTGAGGTCAGATATGAGCGGAATTGGCAGCAGTCTCGTCTCCCCCCCGCGTTATCGAAGCATGCCTCCACGGCCCCGGTCCGAAGGCAAGCGAACCCGGATCATTGACGCCGCCATGCGGCATTTTGCCGAGCAGGGCTACCATGCCGCCCGGGTTGGAGACATCGCCGCCGCGCTCGGCATCGCCAAGGGTTCGATCTTTCAACACTTCGGCAGCAAGGATGGACTGTTTTTCGAGGTCTACAAGAAAGCCGTCCGTTCGTTTCCGCGCTACCTGGACGCGCCAGCGGATGTGCGGGAACGCGGCTTTTTCGAGGTGCTGCGTTACTGGCTGGTGAGCACGGAACACCTGCTGCACGAAGACTGGATCCCCTACCGGGTGTCGCTGCTGGGAAACTATGGCACTGACCTCACGCTGAAACGCGAGATCAACCGTTTTCTCATGGCGGAAGACCCCTACGGGACGGTCGCCTTCGTGCGCTACGGATTGCAGCGCGGCGAACTGCTTGGTGAAATCGACCAGCAGATGATGGTATCGATTCTGGATTGGACGATAGAGCGCTTTCAGGACGCGCTGCTCACCGAAGAATTGGATCCCGGGCTGTTCCGCCGCCCGGGCGATCCGCAGGAAAAGAAAGACGCGCGCGTTACTCAATTTCTGGATGTGCTGAAGAGGGCGATCGGAGCATGAACAAGAGGCACAAGTCAGTATCGGACATTCTCGCGAGTTACGACGATAAAGCTCCTTTGCCGGACGCCTCCACCATCCCCGCGCCCTGGTACGTGGACCCGCGCATTGCGGAGCTTGAAAGCCAGACGGTTTTCAGCAACACCTGGCAAATGGTGGGACGGGTAGAGCAAGTGGAGAAGCCGGGCCAGTTCGTGACCGCCTCGGTTGCGGGTGAACCGATCGTCGTAGTGCGCGGCAATGACGGCGTTCTGCGTGGCTTTTACAACGTCTGCCGCCATCACGCCGCCGCGGTCGTCACCGAGCCTTGTGGGCAGGCTTCCATCCTGCATTGCCCGTATCACGGCTGGAATTATGGACTGGATGGCTCGCTAAAGGGCATGCCCGAGTTTGACGGCGTCAAAAACTTTGAGCGCAAGCAAAATGGCCTGGTTCCGGTGAAGGCGGAGACATGGGAGAAGTTTGTCTTCGTAAATCTGGACCCGCAGGCTGCGCCGCTCGACGACTTTCTCGGCGGGCTGGTCAAGCGCGTGGCGCCGCTGGGCGTCAGCAAGCTGCACTACTTCGACAGCCGGACCTACGACATCCACTGCAACTGGAAAGTATTTGTGGACAACTATCTCGATGGCGGATACCACGTTCCGCATCTTCACAAAGGCCTGAGTTCGGTGCTCGATTACAAGGAATACACCATCGAGAACGAAGACCGTTATTGCCTGCAGTCGAGTCCGATGGTGGCGGGGAAAGAAGACGCTGCCACCGCCTCGACCCGCCAGGGCGATCGCGCCTGGTACTTCTGGCAATATCCCAACCTGATGATCAATTGCTACGAAGGCTACATGGACACGAACCTGGTGCTGCCGCTCGATGTCGATCACTGTCGTGTGATTTTCGATTTTTACTTCGGCGATATCAGCGAAGCCCGTCGCGAGTACAACGAGCAGAGTGTCGCCGTCGGCGCCCGGGTACAGGACGAGGACCTGGGCATCTGCGAGGCGGTGCAGCGCGGACTGAAGTCGCGGGCTTATGGTGCTGGACGGTTGTCGGTACGGCGCGAGGCCGGCGAGCATCTGTTTCACCGGCTGCTGGCAGCGGATTTGAAGAGCGGCGTGGAAACGACGGCCGCGGCCGCGGACTGAGTTCAAACCTTCAATCTACGATCTGCAATCTGAAATTCTTGTCGCCAGACAATCAGGAGACTGAGGTGAAGCAAGTGAAGAAAGCTCTCACATTAGTGCTGGGGCTGTGGCTGTTGTGTGCCACCGCTGCAGCCGCTCAAGTGACCGCGATAAAGGCGGGTCGGCTGGTGGATCCACAGGCCGGCACCGTGCTCAGCGATCAGATCATTCTCATTCGCGACAACAAGATTGAGCAGGTGGGCAAAGGCCTGGCCATTCCGGCCGACGCGAAAGTCATCGATCTTTCGCAGATGACCGTGTTGCCTGGCCTGATCGATTGCCATACCCACCTGGCGGATGTTTTCGACGAGAATGGCGATCCCTTCGAGTTGCTGCGAAAAACTGCCGCGCAGGTTGCCTTTGAGTCCGTCCCCAACCCCCGCATTTTTCTGAGAGAGGGCTTCACCACGGTGCGTGACGTCGGCGTTTATCGGGCGTTGAACGATGTTGCCATGCGGGATGCCATCGCGCACGGCTACATCGAAGGCCCTCGCATGTTTGTAGCCGGGGCCTACATCACGATCACCGGTGGCGCCGGCGCCATGACCGGATTCGCTCCGGACATCACACTGCCCTGGAACCTGCGTTATGGGCAAGCCGATGGCCCGTGGGAAGTGCGTCAAAGGATCCGCCAGTTGGTGCATGATGGCGCCGACCACATCAAAGTCCTCTCCAGCGGCGCTGTTCTTACCCATGGGAGCAATCCCAAATCGCAGGAGTTTACTCCGGAAGAGTTGCAAGCCGCGGTGGATGAAGCCAGCCACTTCGGATTGCGAGTCGAGGCACATGCCCACTCTCCCGAAGGCATCAAGAACGCGATCCGGGCGGGCGTGGCTTCGGTCGAGCACGCGACCATGATCGACGACGAGGGTATCGCGCTGGCCAAGCAGCACGGCACCTACCTGGACATGGATATCTACGATGAAGAGTGCATCCAGGAAGCGGGCAGGCTGGGAAAAATTCCCAAAGACTTTCTGCAGCACGACGCGGAGTTGGGAGAGCTTCACCGGCAGAACTTCCGCAAGGCGGTGAAAGCCGGGGTGAAGTTGTCATTTGGGACCGATGCCGGCGTTTGTCCTTACGACCGCAGCGTCCGGCAGTTTGCCTTCATGGTGAAGTATGGGATGACCCCCATGCAGGCGATTCAATCCGCCACCACTTCGGCCGCGGATCTGCTGGGACATTCCGACATCCTGGGCGACATTAAGCCCGGCAAGTATGCCGACGTGATCGCAGTCGCCGGCGATCCGTTGCAGGACATCAGCGTGCTGGAGCATGTGCAGTTCGTGATGAAAGACGGCAAAGTTTACAAGCAGTAACTGTCATCCTTAGCGGAGGAAGAGCTTCGCTTCGCGAAGCGCTTGCGAGTCGAAGGACCCCTATAGGCTGACCAGTCCGTGGCAAGGAGGCGTCCCTCGACTTGCTCTCACCGCGCAAGCGCGGCTCGAGGCTGCGCTCGGGATGACAGGGAACTTTAATTTTACTGGTGGTCGCGGGGAATGGTTTCTTCCCACGTCTTCTCCTTTACCATGTGACCGTCCTTCAGTAGCTCCCGCGTGTATTTGTAGTAGAAATTCTTCTGGTCCGTGGTCACGGACAAATGTCCGCGCCATCTGAGCTCGCGGCCTTTCAACACGAAGACGCTTTCCGCTTCCCCGCGGACCGCGCTGGTTTCGGGATGAGCGTCGTCCACGTTGTAGACCAGGCTCTCGTAGTCGGTTTCCTTTCCCCAGGGATAGTTCGTTTCCGCCTTGCCCTTCCAGTGCACCGTCGCTTTCTGATTCGCTTCGTCGCGCTCCAGTGTCCACTCACCTGGCCAGGGATAGCCCACACTCGTAATGTCCTTGCGTTCCTCGGAAGGTTGCGGCGGTTGGAATGCGGGGGCCGGAGCGCCGTGCACGGGCACCACTGGCAGCATCAAGCGCGAGCCGCCGCTTCCCAGTTCGAGTGACGTTGTCATCGAATACGGAGTGGGCAGGACCATCGGCCAAAGAGCGTTCGAAACCGCCAGCCGAATGCGATGGCCTTTGGGGAAGACCCACGACGTCAGGTGCATCGTGACGTCGAGCGCATAGAACTTTCCGGGTTCGAGGTCCCGCGGTTCGGCCATGGACTTGCGCTGCGCGCCGTTGATTCCCGCGCCGGTAATTTGTGTGACCGTCCCGTCTGGAGCCACATCGGAGAGCCGCGCGAACCAGTCCGCCAAAGGCGCCGTGGCCGAAGCTTGCAGCAGCGCGCGCGGCCTTCCCAGGATGGCCAGCTCTTCTTTAAGCGGCGCGGAATCGTAGACCAGGCTGAACGCGTCCACCGGACGGGGATCGCTCAGCAACTCGCCCCACCAGAATCCGGATTCCACGCCCACGGACGGAACGTATTTCAGTTGGTGAACGTCATCCGGTGGCGCGGATTTTTCAAGCGTATGGTTCGGTTGGGGAAAGAAAGCGGTTTCCTTCATCTCGCGCGGCGGCCATCCATCTTCGCGCCGCCATTCGCCGGGAACGTTGGTCAGATTCGGGTCCGGAGGATGCCAGTGCTGCATATAAATGACCAGCTTCGGATCTTGCAGCACGCCGGTGTCTCGTCCCTTGAGCCAGTAGTCCCACCAGCGCACAGCTTCGTTGCGCCACTCGATTTGGGGGCCGGGCACCGCGTCGTTAGGGAAGGTGTGGTTCCAGGGGCCGACGATCGCCTTCAGCGGAGCTTTCGTTTGCTTGCAGCATGTCGGTGATGCTGTCGCGGTACCCGTCGAGCAGGCCGCCAATGACAAAGCAGGGAATCTTGATCTCGCTATAAGGACGCACCGGGCTTCGCCAGAAAGGGCCGTCATGCTGGTGCTTGAGATAAAGGAGCGACCAGGGCGGAGCGTCGAAGCGCGGACCCAGGACTTTTTCATCGAGCGTGTAATCGGGAGCTCCCGTCATGCCGGGCGCCATGTCCATGTTCAGCTCGAACTCGTCGATGTGCGCCATGCCGTCGATGTAGTGCACATCGTCGTGGAAAAGTTCCGCCGTGGCGGCCACCGCGATGACGGCCTTGAGCTCGGGCGCATGCCGCATGGCCATCTGCAGGGAATTGAACCCGCTCCAGGAAATGCCCATCATGCCCACGTTGCCGTTCGACCACGGTTGATGCGCCAGCCACTCAATGATCTGCAATCCGTCGAGTTGTTCCTGTTCGGAGTACTCGCGGCCGGTGGGAACGCCTTCGCTGGTGCCGAATCCCCGTATATCGACGCGGGCGCAAACGTATCCGCGGCGGACAAAATAAGAATAGAGAGCATAGTCACGCTCGGCGGTAGCGTCGTCTTTGCGGTAGGGATGATATTCGAGCACGGCGGGAAACTTCTCACCTGCCTTGCCGCCCTCCGGCATGTACAACGTCACCGAAAGGCGAACTCCGTCTTTCATTGGGATCCAGCCATTCTCCATGCGTATGTTGTATGCCGGGGCAGAAGGCGGCTCGACCGCAAGCGCAGGCAAAGTGATTGTGGCCGTCAGTCCCAGCAGAGTGGCAGCCCAGGTGGAAAAGCGGAACCAGGCTTTCATGATTCGTACCAGCGGAAGCCGTGACGTTGCTCCTGCTCCAGTTGCTTCACCAGTTTGAGAGTGCGAGAGCGCTGGTGATTGGCGCAGGCGACAACGATCACGTTGAACAGGGCCATGGGAGCAACATACGAAGACCCGATGGAGGGAGTTGCGATGGAGGTTAGAAAAAACTCGTGCGCGAACTGTCCGATAGGAGAAACCAGCGTATCCGTGATACCCACACAATAAGCGCCATTGGCGCGGGCCTGGCGCAGGCCTTCCACCGTCTGGCGCAGGCCGCGACCATGACTGATGGCAATCACCAGGTCGCGTTTCCCCAGGAGGCGAACTTTGTGGACAACTTCAGCGGGCGAGGTGGCGCTGGTGACCGGCAGCCCCAGGAGGATCAGCAGATGTTCCAGAAAGTTGACCAGGTTAGCGGCCAGGTCCCCGCCCAGCAGAACCACCTGCCGGGCAGCATAGAGGCGGCGCACCAGCGCGCCGATCCGGCGCGGCTCAATGCCCTGGACCAGGCGGTTCAAGTTCTTGACGTCCTGGTCGAGGGACCTCCGTATCTGCGTCGAAATGGCGGACTTTCCCGCCGGGCCGGTTTGCATTGCATCCAGCGAGGTAGCGTAGGCGATGGATAGTTCATGCACGTAGTGCTGGAACTCGCGGTAGGAATCAAACTTCATTCCGCGCACGATCCGGACCATGGTTGCCGGATCGGTGCCCAGTCGTTTGGCCAATGCCCGCACGCTCATCAGGACAAACTCGCGCGGCCGTTCGAAAACCGGGCGAATCACCATCTGTCGTTTGGGGCTCAGGAGGCTGATGCGCGCCGACGGGCTCATGACGGGAATCGGACGCGCGACTTTCCGCGGTTTTCTCATCGGGCACAAAAGCATGTTGGAAAGCGGCGTTCTTGTCAACACCACGGGCCACGCAGGGGCAGACGTCCTCATCTGCCCAGTCGAGCGAAGCCCGACAGGGTTCTTTCGTACCCTGAAAAATCGCGGAGCTGCGCTCCGCCGGTCACATGAGGGCATCTGCCCTGCGTAGTCCCACGGTGGATGGTTGCTTCGCAGGATGGGTATAATGCGGGCGCGATACTCTACAGACCTACCTAACCAACTGCCGGGGGACACGCCATGGATCCGAAGTCCGCACTCAACTCCCGTAGCCGAAGAGATTTTCTCACCGCCACCAGCCTGTTGGCGGCCGCGGTAGCCGCGCCCCGAACCGCCGCCGCGTTGGGCAGCGCTGCTGCATCACCGTTCGCCGAAGAGCCCATGTCGACGGGCAAGCTGCGCAAGATTCCGATCGGCGTATTCGATCCCGCGTTTCCCAATTTGTCCACCGACGAAATGATCGACAAGTTCGCCGGCTGGGGCGTGGAGGCGGTGGAGATTGGAACCGGCGGCTATCCCAATTCCACGCACTGTCCGGTGAAGGAGTTGCTGGATGATCCGGCCAAAGCGCAAGCCTGGAAAAAGAAATTTGAGGATCGCAACATCCAGGTGGCGACGTTCAGTTGCCACGGCAACCCGGTGTCTCCTGATCCGAAGATCGCGGGGCGCGATGCCGAGTCATTCCGGCGCACGGTTCTGTTGGCGGAGCGGCTTGGGGTAAGCGTGATCGTGGGCTTCTCCGGTTGCCCGGGGGGCAGCCCCACCGACACCATGCCCAACTGGGTCACTTACCGTTGGCCGCCGGAGTACGGGCAAATGCTCGATTGGCAATGGAAGGAAAAGGTGATTCCATTCTGGAAGGAGGCGGCAAAGTTTGCCCGCGAGCACGGCATTCACAAGATAGCCCTGGAGATGCACCCGAATTTTGTGGTGTACAACCCGAAAACGCTATTGCGTTTGCGCGAGGCCGTGGGGGAGGAGATCGGCGCCAACTGCGATCTCAGCCACCTTTTCTGGCAGCAGTGCGACGCCGTCGAAGTCATTCGGATGCTGGGCAAGCAAGGCGCGATTTTCCACGCCCACATGAAAGACACCACCTTCTACAAGCATAATGTCGACAGATATGGGGTCCTGAATTTCGCTTTCGATAAGAATGATCTTTCCCAGGCGTCTGAGACCTTCCGCGCCGTGGGCTATGGTCACAGCGCCGGCACCTGGAAGGAAATCATGCTCGCCTACATGGAAGTCGGCTATCAGGGCATCTTCAGCGTCGAGAATGAAGACCCGATTCTTTCCGGCGAAGTTGGAGTTGAGCGGGCGTTGTATGTACTGAAAAATGTGCGAAACGAGATCCTGGGGACGACGTAGTTCGCGTCGTCATGCCTAGCGGAGGAAAACGTTTCGCTCACGAAACGTTTTTCGGAGTCGAAGAGTCTGCCCCGAGCAAAATCGAGGGGGCCCCTGGAAGCTGGACAGAACGCTGAACCATACGATAGCGCCCTCGACCTGTTCTCACCGCGCCAGGCCGCTTCCAGAGGCGCTCGGGACGACAGATTCTGCGGGGTAGCCGTTGACCTTGCTTCCCGCGACGGCGTAAGCTGCCCCTTCCTGCACTTTTCGGAGCAAGCATGCAAAGACGCGAAGCCTTACGATTGCTGGCCTCAGCCGCCGCCCTGCCACTCCTGTCGCGAGAAGCATTTTCGATGTTCCAGGCGGTGCACGAACAACTTCCGGAACAAGCGGTTCTGCGAACGCTCAATCCCCATCAGAACGCCACGGTGACGACGATTTCCGAAATCATCATCCCGCAAACCGATACTCCCGGCGCGAAGGCGGCGCGGGTCAACGAATTCATTGACCTGATTCTTACCGAGTGGTATGACGACGAGGAGAAATCCATATTCTTGACCGGGCTGGCGGAAGTTGACGCCAGCACCCGGAACTTGTTGGGCAAGGACTTTGTTGATTGTGAGGAGAAATTGCAGACCGAGATTCTTCGAGGTCTGGATGATGAGGTAGCGGCTGGGCGCGCCGACGTTAGACGGGGACGAAGTCGCAGGCGGCCGCCGGAGCGAAACTTCTTTTTCATGATCAAGCAGCTCACGCTGATCGGTTACTACACTTCGCAGATCGGATTTGAGCAGGAGCTTCATGGCGAGATTATTCCTGCCCGCCACGCCGGTTGCGTCCCTCTGGAAGAGGAGGCGACGAAATAGATCATGGCTGCCAAAACCTATGACGCGATCGTGGTGGGCTCGGGGATTACCGGAGGCTGGGCCGCTAAGGAATTGAGTGAAAAGGGACTGGAAACGCTCGTCCTCGAAGCCGGACGCCCGATCGATCCCGACAAGGACTACGCCGAGCATGTGCCGGAATGGGAAGTCCGCTACCGGGGCATGAGCGACCGCAAACGAGTCGAGGAAAACCAGCCCGTGCAGGAGACCTGTACGGGTATGGACGAGTGGAACAGCAAGTTCTTCGTCAACGACAAGCAGAATCCTTACACGACGGAACCGGGCAAGCCATTCTTATGGATTCGCGGACGCCAGGTAGGCGGGCGTTCGATTATCTGGGGCAGGCAATCGTATCGCTGGAGCGACCTCGATTTTGAAGCCAATCAACGCGAGGGTATCGGCGTGGATTGGCCCATCCGTTATCAGGACATTGCTCCCTGGTACGACCATGTAGAGGATTTCATCGGCGTCTCCGGCCAGCGCGAGGGACTTCCGCAGCTTCCGGACGGCCATTTTTTGCCGCCGATGGAATTCAATTGCGCGGAAGTGGTAGTGAAGGAAGCGGTCGCCAAGTATTTTCCCGGCGAGCGTCTTATGACCATCGGGCGCACCGCGATCCTGACTCAGGCGCACAACGGCCGCGCGGCGTGTCACTACTGTGGGCCATGTGCCCGCGGCTGCATCACGCGTTCCTACTTCAGCAGCTTGAACTCGACCCTGCCCGCGGCCCTTGCCACCGGCAAAGTAACGGTTCGTCCGCACAGCGTGGTGCACAGCCTGATGTTCGACGCCAAAAAGAGAAAGATCACCGGCGTGCGGATCATTGACGGGCAGACGCGCGATACCATCGAATTTGGCGGGCGAATCGTTTTCCTGTGCGCCTCGGCGCTGGAGTCGGCCCGCATTCTGCTCAACTCTTCCACCACGGAATTTCCCAACGGCCTGGCCAATTCCAGCGGCGAGCTGGGGCGCAACGTGATGGACCATTGCATGGGCGGCGGTGCCCGCGGCCTTATTCCGGGGAATGAAGACCACATCTCGCTAGGAAACCGTCCCAATGGAATTTACGTTCCGCGTTTCCGCAACGTGAAGCAAAAGCATCCGTTGTTCCTGCGGGGATACGGTTTCCAGGGCGGCGCCAGCCGTCCCAAGTGGGAGCGGGGGACGGAAATGCGAGGCTTGGGCGCGGAGTTCAAGCACACGCTCAGCCGCCCCGGCCCGTGGACGATGAACTTTGGCGGTTTCGGCGAGTGCCTGCCCAACCACGAAAATTTTATCGAACTCGACAAGACCAAAGTGGACGCCTGGGGCATTCCTGTGCTCAGGATCAGTTGCGTCTGGCGGGAGAACGAGCGCGCCCTGCTGAAGGATATGTCTATCACTGCGGCGGAAATGCTTTCTGCCGCCGGGGCAAGGGACATAGAACCTTTCATCGAGGATAATGCTCCCGGATTGACGATTCACGAGATGGGCACGGCGCGCATGGGGCGCGACCCAAAAACGTCGGTGCTCAACGCCCACAATCAGGCGCACGACGCCAACAATCTCTTTATTACGGACGGCGCCTGCATGACTTCATCTTCGTGCGTCAACCCGTCCCTTACCTATATGGCCCTCACCGCGCGGGCCTGCGATTACGCTGTCAGCCGAATGAAGCGAGGAGAAGTCTAATGGACTAACTGGACCGACAAGGCCGACGGCATGGACCGGCGAACTTTTCTGGGTACGATGACCGCCGCCACCGTTCTATCCCGCCAGCTTGCCTGGGCAGCCGGCGATCACAAGCTCGAAAAGGTCGGATTGCAGCTTTACACCATCCGCAGCGTAATGAAGGATGACTTCGAGGGCAAGCTGGCAAAAGTCTCGGCTATCGGTTATCGCGAGGTTGAGTTTGCCGGCTACGACGGCCATACACCGCAGGAGGTGCGAGGCATGCTCGACCGGCACGGGCTTACCGGTCCGTCGGCGCATATTCCGTACAAGAGCCTGGGCGCGGACTTTCCCAGTGTGCTGGACGCGGCCCACGTAGTCGGCCACCAATATCTCGTCAATCCGTATATAGACGACGATGTTCGCAAGGGGCCGGACGGCTGGAAGCGCGCGGCGGAAACGTTCAATCGCGCCGGGGAAGCCAGCCAGAAGGCAGGCATCCAATTCGCTTATCACAATCATTGGTTTGAATTTGCTCCCATCAACGGAAAGCTCCCTTACGACATTCTTTTGGAAGAGTGCGACGCCAAACTGGTGAAAATGGAGATGGATATTTGCTGGATCATGGTGGGCGGGCAGGATCCGTTCAAGTATTTCAATCGTTATCCGGGCCGCTTCCCGCTGATTCACGTGAAGGACCTGACCAGGATTCCGAAAGTGGATGCCTCCGGCGGGCAGAGTTTCGGTGACTCGCTCGAGGAGATGACTGAAGTAGGCAGCGGAATTATTGATTGGAAGAAAATTTTCGCGCAATCCGACGAAGCCGGTATCAAGCACTACTTTGTCGAGCACGACCACCCCAAGGATCCGTTTGCCAGCATCACCACCAGTTATGAATATCTGTCCAAGGTGCGCTTCTAGCGGTCATAGGTGTGATCGATCCCGGAGAACCTGATGGCACAAGTAGTTCGATCGCCGAAGCTGTATGACGTCTGCATCATTGGATCGGGCGCGGCGGGGGGCACGGCCGCGAAGGTCTTGACTGAAGGCGGCCTCAGCGTAGTGATGCTGGAAGCGGGCCCGCCCCTGAATCCGGAGAAAGATTTTAAGGAGCACGTCTGGCCTTATCAACTGGCTCATCGCGGCGTCGGCGTCGGGGGAGAGTTCAGGCATGAATTGGGCGACGAGTTCATGGCGCCCAACGGCGCCTGGGAAATCGAAGGCGAACCCTACACCTCGGCGCCGGGATCGCAGTTCCACTGGTTCCGCTCGCGCATCGTTGGCGGCCGCACCAATCACTGGGGACGCATCGCTCTGCGTTTCGCCCCGGTGGATTTCAGGGCCCGCTCCACCGACGGCATGGGCGATGACTGGCCCATCACCTATGAAGAAGTTTCGCCCTACTACGACAAGGTAGAGTCCTACATCGGGGTGTTCGGCACGAGAGAGAATATCCCCAGCGCCCCCGACGGCATTTTTCTGCCTCCACCCGTACCGCGTTGCACCGAAACCATCGTCAAGAAGGCGTGTGACAAACTGAACATTCACTGTGTGCCTTCGCGCATGGCGATTCTTACCAAGCCGGTCAATGGCCGCGCTGCCTGTCACTACTGCGCCCAGTGCGGCCGCGGCTGCATTACGGCTTCCAACTTCAGTTCCAGCCAGGTCATGATTCCGCCGGCGCAGGCCAGCGGGCGATTCACTCTGATGACGGGCGCGATGGCGCGCGAGATCGTGGTCGGCAAGGACGGCAAGGCCGAGGCGGTCGCTTACATCGATAAAGCCACGCGATCCGAGAAACGGGTGCATGCCCGCGCCTTCATAGTGGCGGCCAGCGCCTGCGAATCGGCGCGCCTTCTGCTCAATTCGCGCTCTACTTTGTTTCCCGACGGGCTGGCCAATTCTTCCGGCGCGGTGGGACGCTACCTGACCGACTCGGTCGGCAGCTCGGCCGGCGGATATTTTCCGCAACTGGAAAAAATGCCGCCTCACAATCACGACGGCACCGGCGGGATGCACCTGTACATGCCGTGGTGGAGATACGACCGCAAGAATGACTTCCTCCGCGGATACCACATCGAGTTTGGCGGCGGCCGGGGCATGCCCGGCGTGGGTGAGTTCGACGGGATCTGCAAAGACCACGAAGGTTACGGCGCGTCACTCAAGCAGCATTGCCGCACCCGGTATGGCACCTACATCGGTTTCGCGGGCCGTGGCGAGATGATCCCCAACGAAAAAAGCTACTGCGATATCGATCCCGACACCGTGGACCAGTTTGGCATTCCGGTCTTGCGCTTCCATTGGCAGTGGAGCGAAAACGAAATCAACATGGCGAAGGACATGCAGGAGACGTTCCGCTCGATCGTGGAGACCGCGGGCGGAAAATTCATCAGCAAGGCCAAACCCGACGGCCAGCACCCCTACGGCATCGAGGATGGCGGCGTGATCATTCATGAACTCGGTACGGCGCGCATGGGGAGCAATCCCAAGACTTCCGTGTTGAACAAATACTGCCAAGCGCACGATGTGGACAACGTGTTCGTGACCGACGCCGCGGCCTTCGTCACCAACCCGGACAAGAACCCGACACTGACCATCATGGCCCTTTCCTGGCGCGCGTCCGAGTATCTGATCGATCAGGCGAAGAAGGGAAGTCTGTAGGGGAAGAGAACATGGCGACCAAATCCATATCGCGCCGCGACATTCTGAAGACTCTGACCATGGGAGCGATGGCCGGCTCCGTTCTAAGGGTGATTCCGGCGCAGGCCGCCGAATACGCGCATCACATGGTGGCGGCGGAAAAGGCCGCAACCACAGCGGGCGTCTACACCCCGAAATTTTTCTCGCCCCAGCAATACAAGACGCTTCAGGCCCTCTGCCAGGCCATCATTCCCGCAGACGCCGACTCGGGTGGCGCCAAAGAAGCGGGCGCGCCGGAATTTATCGATCTGCTGACCAGCGAGAATCCCAAGTATCAACTGAGGCTGGGCGGCGGCCTGATGTGGCTGGATGCGGAATGCACGGATCGCTACGGCAAACCGTACCTCGACTGTTTGCCGGAACAACAGAAAGAAATTCTCGATCTGATTGCCTACAGCAAGAATGCCGAGAACGATCCGGGATTGAGCCAGGGCGTGGAGTTCTTTGCCTTCCTGCGTGAGATGACCGCCGACGGATTTTTCACCAGCGAGATTGGAATCAAATATCTCGGCTACATAGGAAACACGTATCTACTCAGTTTCCCGGGATGCCCTCCCGTGCCCGAAGCGTAGTTGTCACCCTATTGCCCTGTCATCTGAGCGGAGGGACTGCTTCGCTTCGCGAAGCAGTCACGCAGTCGAAGGACCCCTATAGCCAAATCGTAAGCCAGGTGGCGGGGGTCTTACGGGTGTGCCCATGCGAAACAATCCCAGAGAGGAGCGAGTGAATTTCCTCAGGTAGGGGTCCTTCGACTGCGCGGAAAGTTCGCGAAGCGAACTTTCCCCTCCGCTCAGGATGACAAGTACGAATTAGTCGAGTGACTTACTACGAAACCAACCTCACGCCGTTCCGAACGGATCTTCGAGCGACGGACTTGGCGGCGTGAACAGTTCCGCGCCGTCTTCGGTGATGTGCATGTCATCTTCGAGACGCACGCCGAATTCCCCCGGAATGTAGATGCCGGGTTCGTCGCTGAAGGTCATATGGCTCGCCAGCGGCGTGGTGTTGCCGCGCACGAGATAGGGCCATTCGTGTCCGTCCATTCCGATTCCGTGGCCTACCCGATGAGTGAAGAATTTGTAGTCTGGGCCATATCCGGCGTCGCTGATGACTTTGCGCGCTGCTGCGTCCACCGCCTGGCATTCCGCGCCGGGCCGGGCTGTTTTCAGAGCGGCACTCTGCGCGCGATGCACAATCTCAAACACTTTTTTCATTCTGTCCGAAGCTTTACCGAAGACAAAAGTGCGAGTGATATCGGACTGATATCCCTCGACCGTGCAGCCGTCGTCCAACATGACTAGCGTACCTTCGCGAATCACTTGTGGAACGGTTGAGCCGTGCGGAAATGAAGAATTTGCGCCGATCTCTATGTCGACCTCGCCGGGAAAGCCCAATTGCCCGTACGCGGCCAGGATCATGCTTTCGAGGTCCGCTTGCGTCATTCCGGCGTGCAGAGTCTGGTACGCAGCTTGGTATGCTGTCAGCGTGACTTTGTTGGCCAGCCGCATCAGGTCAAGTTCGTGTTCACTCTTGATCATGCGGCAGCCCGCCGTCACCGGCGTTGCACTCACAATCTTCATTTGAGGCGAGGCTTTTGCAATCGCATCGCTGAAGACGAAGCGCACGGCCTCTTCCATGCCCAGCGTGCCGGTCGAGATATTCAGATCTTTCAATCCCTGCGCCAAAAGCTGGTACGGATTCTGGTCTTCCTGCCAGGTGCGCACGTCGGCGTTCTTGCCTTCAGGAGAATTCGCCAGCAGTTCGCGCGCCCGGCCTTCTTCAAACGCCGGGCATACGCAGAGGGCTGGTCCCTTGGCTGGCAGTACCAGGGCAAACATACGTTCGCTGCCCCACCATTGCACCCCGGCAAAGTAGTTGAGCGAAGTGCCATCCGCCAGAAGAATAGCGTCGAGATGGTTGGCTACCATCAGTCGTCGCGCGTTCTCCTGACGGGCGGCGCGTTCCTCCACGCTGATGGGCTTGGCCAGGTCTTTCATGGACTTCAGGTTCGCGATAGACGGGGGCAGGGGCGCGCATTTGTCCTCGGCCCGCAGTGACAATGGGAATGCGGCCAGGGCTGCGCCCGCGGTGATGGTGCCGGCCTGCAGAAAGCGGCGTCGTGAAACCATGAATCCTCCGGATTGCAGTGGATGCAGGAACCGACATTATAGGGGGTCTTCCAATGTGCAATTGGCAAAAGGCATTTGAAAATTGAAAATGGGGACCGATGGAAACCGGATTCCAATGCGCGGGCTGCGGCGAGTGGAACCACACAACGGTCGACGAATCTGCCGGACGCACCCAGTCTTATATTGAGGATTGCCAGGTGTGTTGCAAGCCGAATGTGCTGCGTGTCCAGTACGATACCGGGGAACACGAATTTTTGATTACGGCGCAGCTGGAATCGTTATAGTGGCTGCGAAGTAGCAGGACAACTTCCTGGAGGAAGGATGAACACCATGGCGACAGGCTACGGCGCGCCCGGAAGGATGGTTGCCCACAACATGGTAACCACGCAATTTGAACTCGATGGATTTCGCGTGGTGCGCACCCTGGGAGTGGTGCGCGGCATTGTAGTGCGCTCGCGCTCGATCTTCGGGACCATCGGAGCCAGCCTGCAAACCATTCTCGGGGGCAATATCACCCTGCTCACCCAGTTGTGCGAGAAAACCCGGGCCGAGGCATTCGACTTAATGCTGCAGCACTCAGCGGAACTGGGCGGAAACGCCGTGGTCGGCGCCCGTTACGATGCGACCGAAGTGATGCAAGGGGTCACGGAAGTGCTGGCTTACGGGACGGCGGTGGTGGTGGAGCCCAGCAGGTGAGCATACGGACCCGTCTACGCCGAGTGCAGCCCGGCTCAAACTGGTAGCGCCGGCATCCTCCCGGCTGTCCTGAGGGCGTCTCGCCCTCAGCCATGAGAACCAAGGATCCAGCTTCAAGCTCCAGCCGAGCCCTGCTCGGCCCGGACGGGTCTGAGACCCGTCCCCACACAGGCCGTGACTAGGCCAGCAGATTTTCCAACGCTTGCTGGCGATATTCGAAGGTTTGTCGCAACTGGCGGCTGACGACAAATCTCTGCACCAGGTCGCCGAGCCAGCCGAATCCGACGTCATATTCGATCACGTCGCGCACGACGGTTCCTCTTACCTGGTCCCGCGTTTCTTCTCTAAGCTCGTGGCGATGGTGAAAACTCTTGAACGGTCCCCGCGTTTGTATGTCGGCAAAATGGTGGTTCCACTCAAATTCAGTGATCAAGGCGGTCCACTCGGCCCGGAACGGAAGAAAAGGAACCACGCGAAACGAAGTGACGATTTCAGAACCGGCGCCGGCCAGCGGGGCGCGGTCCGTGATGGTCGCCCTATCTGCTGCAATCCCTGGAGGCGGCACCAGTTTCAGCCGGACCAGTTCGGTCCCGGTTTGCGGAGGCATGATTCGCGGCAGGTTGCCGGGATTGGCAAAAAAGAGAAAGACGCGGTCAACCGGCGCTGCAACCCATTGCTCGAACTGAACCAGGTGAGCCAATTCTGTATGTTGATCCCGTTCCGAAGGCTTCTCTTTGCCCTCAATCGCCCCGAAACCAGGAAATTTCCACAGGATTTGCACCGGTCGGACAAAATGCAGGCGGTGCGATCAATCAGGTAACTGCGGGAGAACCAATAGTCTAACCCCTATTCATTGTGGTCATCTAGTCAGTTATCCACAAGATGTCGCGCTTTCTCCCTACCCTCATCTCGCGTCATAGTGACCTATAACTTTCCCATTGACAACAAAAGCTTTAGGCGTAGGATGTGGACAAATGTGGTAGAAAGTGGTCTAGACGGTAGTGGTCGTGGGCAGCGTTGGAACTTTGAGAGGCGCCAGTGGATTTTGCAGCTGACACCCCAAAAAACAGCCCGAACGAACCAGAAATCGCCGGAATTTTGATCGCTTTGACCTCCCCCGCTGTGGCAGCACTCGTACTCAAAAGGTTTTGCGCCCTAAAGGGCAGAGCTTATGTTTCGCGGCAATCACCCAACTCGCGTCGACGAAAAGGGACGTCTCAAAGTGCCCGCCGAGTTCAAGCGGGTGATCGACGAGAAGTACAACGAGAAATTCTACATCACCAGCCTGGATGGCAAGGTTGGCCAAGTGTATCCCTTCGAGGAATGGGAACGGATCGAGCAGAAGCTGGCCGGGCTCTCCACCTTCAATCCTACGAAGAAGAAGTTTTTGGACCGGGTGAACTACTACGGGCAACTGGTCGAGATGGACGGTCAGGGGCGGCTGTTGCTCCCGCAGTTGTTGCGGGAAGCGGCGCAGCTCAAAGGCGAGGTCGCGGTGACCGGCAATCTCAGCCATCTCGTGGTTCGCAACCTGGAAGCGTACCGCACAGAGATCGAGGAGCAACCGTTCACAGCCGAGGATGAGAAGACGCTCGACGATCTGGGCATCTAGTGGACGAGGGTTCAACAAACACCCCCGAGCGGGGTGGGCATGGTGGAAGCAAGAGTGGCCATGTCCCGGTTCTTTTAAAAGAAGCGATCGACTTTTTAGCTATCAAGCGTGGCGGGACGTATATCGACGCCACGGTGGGCCTGGGCGGGCACAGTTTAGAAATCGCAAAACGCCTCGGCGCACCGGGACATTTGATTGGGCTCGATAAAGATCCTGCGGCGCTGGATGAGGCCCGCATCAGGCTCATTCCTTCCGGGGGGGAGGGATGGCCTGAAGTGAGTCTGCTGCATGGTTCCTTCGCGGAGATCGGAGAGCGGTTCGCAGCGGCATCAGCCGACGGACTGCTGGCGGATCTCGGCGTAAGCAGCCTCCAGCTGGACACACCATCACGGGGCTTTAGTTTTCAGGCGGAAGGGGCGCTCGACATGCGAATGAATACGCAAGCCGGGCCCACCGCCGAACAAGTGGTAAATCAGACGGACGAGGTCACACTCGCCAATCTGATTTACGAATTCGGTGAGGAAAGGAGGTCGCGGAGAATCGCCAGAGCCATTGTCCGGTCGCGGCCGATATTGACGACTGCGCAACTCGCAGCCGTGATCTCAGCCGCGGCCCGGCCAATGAATTCGGCAGAAAGAAGGATTCATCCCGCGACGCGAACTTTCCAGGCACTCCGAATCTTCGTAAACCATGAACTGGACGACCTGCGGGCGCTGCTGAATGCGGCCCCGCAAGTGCTGAAACCGGGCGGAAGGATCGTGATCATCAGTTTCCACTCGCTGGAAGACCGCATCGTGAAAGATGCCTTCCGCGAAGGCGTGAAGCAGGGTCACTACAAGGTGCTGACGAAAAAGCCAGTGACCGCCGGGGAGGAAGAGACTGATCGCAACCCGCGGGCCCGCAGCGCAAAATTGCGGGCAGCGGAAAAGATTTAGGCGAGGCGGGTCTTCGACCCGCCCGGACGGGTCAGAGACCCGTCCCCACACGGTTTGTGGCGCTGCAAAGTTTACCCCTGGAAAACCAGCCAGGGACCCGGCCACAGCCGTTGACGGATGGGCCGGGATAAAAGTTCCGGGGCGGCATCGTCCTCTCACAAACAAGGGCGAAACACAACTCTCTACCTTCTTTCGGTGCCGTCCCGGAGAGATGGAAGGTAGAACGGAGGCCATATGTACACGGGAACACTGATTGACCAGTTGATTGCCACGGTGGAGCGAACCGAAGTCCGGAACCAAGCGCATACCAACAGGCGCTTGCAGGACACCCGCTCTCAGGAAGAAAAACTTGCCTACTGGTACGCGGTTGCGCAACAGGAAGTTGCCCAATTCGAATCCAGTCTGGCCGGGGTGGCATAAATGGCGGCGGCGCAGTGCGCAGCTCCAAACCTGAGGCGTAAACGTTCCTGGACCGGAACTCCGGAAGTCTACTTTGCCAAGCCCATCGACAATTCGCGGCTGGTCAAAGTGGAGAATCCCCAGCGAAGCCGGGAGATGAAACAATTTGGAGTGGCCCTGAGCTGCCTGTTTCTGCTGGTGATGACGTTTGCCTGGCAGCATTTCAAGGCAATCGAATACGGCTACAAGATCGAGACCCTGCGAGTGCAGCGCGACGGGCTGGCCGAGATGAACCGGGCGCTGCGCCTGGAAGAAGCATCGCTGCGCGACCCCGAGCGCATTGACACATTGGCGCGGAAGCTGGGACTGCAATCTCCGCAGGCCGGCCAGGTGATGCATATGGATACGGTTTTACCGGACGCCGCAACGCCGGAGCTGGCTAGCGTGAACCTGAGTAGCGCTGGCCTCCGGCCGGCCCGATAGGCGAGCGGGACGCCCGCCAGACAGCCGGCGAGCCTGCCCTGAGCGAAGTCGAAGGGCCGGCGCTACAAGTTCAATTGGCGGCTCCCGGCATCGTGGGCCGCCATGTTTGTCTAAGGGGCTTGGGCCTTGGCAACGACTGCACCCCGCAACCGCGCGAACAAACGACTCTACCTGCTGGCCGGAATCCTGGTGCTCTGGGCCGGCGGCATCTGCCTGCGCCTGGTCTATCTGCAAATCTTCCGCTACGGCGACTTCGAGCAGAGAGCTCAACGCCAGCAGCAGCGCACTACGGAAGTCGCAGCCCGGCGCGGGATTATCTACGACCGTGCTGGCCGCGAGCTGGCCATGTCGGTCGCTGTGGATTCCGTGTTCGCTGTGCCTGCCGACATTCCTGACCTGGCGGGAACCATATCTCTGGTGGCACGCATCACCAAGGCCGATCCCCGGGAACTGCTGGCCAAATGCCAGGCGGCTCGCACTTTCTGCTGGCTGGCGCGCAAGGCGGACGCCGAAACCGCGGATCGCATCCGGGCCATGAACCTGCGCGGCATCTATTTTCAGAAGGAATCCAAGCGCTTCTATCCCAAACGTGAACTGGCGGCGCAGGTGCTGGGCTACGTAGGCATGGATGACGAAGGCCTGAGCGGCATTGAACGCGCCGACGATGACGACCTTCGCGGCAAGCCCGGCCGCCTGCTGATTTCGGTGGACGCCCGCCGCAAGTGGTTCGGCAGCGTCGAGAAGCAACCCGATCCCGGCGAGAACGTGGTTCTGACCATCGACGAAAAAATCCAGTACATCGCCGAGCGCGAGCTGGAAACGGCGATGCAGCAGACCCACGCCGAGTCCGGAACGGTGGTCGTGCAAAACCCGAAAACCGGAGAAATTCTGGCGCTGGCCAATCGGCCGACGTTCAATCCCAACCTGGCCCGCGATATCACGCCCCAAAAATTGAAAGACCACGCGGTCAGCGACGTGTACGAGCCGGGATCAACTTTCAAGCTGGTCACGATCGCAGCGGCGCTGGAAGAAAAGCTGACCCGCCCTGATGAAGTGTTTGACTGCCAGATGGGATCTATTGTCATCAACGGCATGCGCATTCGCGACAGCAAGCCGCACGGGCTGCTCACGGTGGCTGGGGTCCTCGCCGAATCGAGCGACGTGGGAGCCATCAAGATCGCTTTGCGCCTGGGAGAAGAAAGGTTCTACAAGTACATTCGCGCCTTTGGTTTCGGACAGCAGACGGGCATCGAAGTGCCGGGCGAGACCCGGGGTTTGACCAAGCCGTTGAATCGCTGGTCAAAAGTTTCCATCGGGGCGATTTCCATGGGCCAGGAGATCGGAGTCACCCCGCTGCAACTGGTGGCGATGGTATCCACCATCGCTAACGACGGCGTCTGGACTGCGCCACGCATCATCGCCGGAACCACCCAGCCGCAGGGCACTCCGCAGATGGTCGCCTTTCATACCGGAGTGCAGCGCCGCGTGATCTCGCCCATGACGGCGGCCCAGATGAAGCAGATGATGCAGGGAGTGGTCCTGCACGGCACTGGCAAAAAGGCAATTCTCGAAGGCTACAGCTCGGCGGGGAAGACTGGCACCGCGCAAAAAGTTGATCCGGCGACGCATGCGTACTCGCATACCAAGTACGTGGGATCGTTTGCCGGATTTGCTCCGGTCAATGACCCGGCCATCACGGTCGCGGTCATTCTCGATTCCGCCGTTGGCCTGCATCAAGGCGGACAGGTTGCCGCGCCTGTGTTCCAGCGAGTCACTCAGCAAGTCCTCGAATATCTGCACACTCCCCACGACGTTGAGCTGCCGAGCAATCGCCAGGTGCTCATGGCTGAGCGGCGAGTGAAAGATCAGGACGTCGAAGAGGGATCGCCAGACCGGCTGGGTGAGAGCCTCGAGGCAGTCGATTCGACGCCGGCGGATTCAAGTTCGCAGCCCGCCAGCGCTTCCGCGAAGCCCGCACCCGACGTGGCCGCCAGCGTGGTGGTGGCGGCAGCGATGCGCCAGGCCGAACCGGCCGCGTCTCCGGTTGCGGAGCCAAAGCCAACTTCAACATTAGAAAGCCAAGCCCCCGGAACGACTCCGATTCCGGCCCATCTTCCATCCAGCGGCACGATTGTGCTGGATGTGGAGCAGGGCGGAATTGTAGTTCCATCATTCCTGGGAAAGAGCGTGAGGACAGCCATCGAAATAGCCGAGGAGAGCGGCCTGGATCTGGATGCAGTCGGCAGCGGCCTGGCTCGTCAGCAATCGCCGCCGCCCGGGTCCCACGTAGCCTCAGGATCGCAGGTGACGGTTAAATTCGGGCGGTAAAAGCGCACGCTGCAGGAGCGCGACGCAGGCGATTGTCACGAAACCAACAGATCTGTCATCCTGGGCGCAGTGTGAAGCCCTTCGCGGGCTTCACACGAAGTCGAAGGACCCTACCGTCGGCAATGGGGTATACGGGAGGGGTTCTTCGACTCCGCCGAACGTTTCGCAAGCGAAACGTTCAGCTCCGCTCAGGATGGCACTTGCTCTCGCTATGACACTTGCTTAAGCACCTCAGTGCACTAGAATCCAAAGCAATGACTTTCCTCGAACTCCTGTACGGCGCGGAAGTGCTTTCCCAAAGCGGCAATCCCGGCATCGGCGGGCTGGAATACGATTCGCGCCGGATCAAGCCGGGTGATGCCTTTGTCGCCATGCAGGGTGAATCGAGTGACGGAAACAAATTTATTGATCAGGCGATCTCCGCGGGGGCGGTTGCAATCGTTACGGATTCAGCCGCCGAGAAGCCCCGCTCAGAAGTAGCCTGGGCGCAAGTACCCCACGGACGCCGGGCGCTGGCGCGCCTAAGCGCTAATTTTTATAAGAAGCCGGCCGAGCGCCTTGCCATCACGGGCATCACTGGCACGAATGGAAAAAGTACGACTGCATTCCTGCTCGAATTCATCCTGACCGCTGCTGGGCGCAAGAGCGCGCTGATCGGGACTATCGAGTATCACGTTGCCGGGAAAACTCTGCCCGCGCCGCACACTACACCCGAAGCGCTGGAATTGAATCGCATTCTGAACCAGGCCCTCGGCCAGGGCGCGACTGAAACTGTGATGGAAGTTTCCTCGCACGCATTGGAGCAGCAACGGGTTTATGGGATTCCATTCGACGTCGCGGTTTTCACCAACCTCACCCGCGATCACCTCGACTATCACCGCACCATGGAAGAGTATTTTTCTTCCAAACAGGTATTGTTCGAAGGCTGCGGCACCGAAGCCCCTCGCGCGGCCGTGCTCAACACCGACGATGAGTACGGCCAGAAACTGGTGAAGATCAGCAGGAAGCGTAGTTCCGAAGTATTGACCTACGGACTGTCCAAAGGCGATTTCCACGCCGAGAAAGTCGAAATCACTCCACGCGGAACCCGATTTGATCTGGTTACGCCGAAGGGAAGTATCCCGCTTTTCTCTCCGCTCATCGGGAAGGTGAACGTCTACAACATTCTGGCGGCGGCGGCTGCGGGGTACTCGCGGAGCTGTGAGGCGGAGGCGATCGCGCAGGGGGTAGCGGCTCTAACCCGCGTCCCGGGCCGTTTTGAGCGGGTGGACTGCCAGCAGCCCTTCACCGTTGTGGTTGACTACGCCCACACCGACGACGCTCTGCGAAACTTGACTGCGCTGGCTCGGGAATTCGTCCAGCAGGCGGGACACAAGAGCAAGGTGATTACGGTTTTTGGCTGTGGCGGCGATCGGGACCGGGCCAAGCGTCCGCTGATGGGCGAGGCTGCCGGGCGGGGCAGCGATTTCGTAATCTTGACCTCGGACAATCCGCGCAGCGAAGATCCACTTGCCATCATTAATGATGCGATGGTGGGACTGCAACGCTCGGGCACGAAATACAAGACCGAGCCCGACCGCAAAGCGGCCATTGCACTGGCGGTCGCCGAGGCGAATCCGGGAGACATTGTGCTGATCGCGGGCAAGGGGCACGAAAAAGTACAGATCACGCGGACCGGATCGGTCCCGTTTGACGATGTTGAAGTCGCGCAGAAGGTTTTGCGCGATGCCGGATACGACTGCAAGTCTTCGAATGCCGCCGCCGGAAAACGAGCATGAAGCTCCCACTTTCAAGAATCGCCGAATTCGTTTCCGCCACCGGCGAATTCGATCATAAAGCCATCGCCCAGGCCTATTCAATTGATTCGCGCACCCTTCAGCCCGGCCAGCTATTTTTCGCGGTCAAGGGCGAACGGATGGATGGCCACGATTTCGTCCAGCAGGCGCTCGAGAAGGGCGCCGTCGCCGCGGTCGTCCGCAAGGACGAACTGGCCCGCTATGCGGTAAAGACTGGACTGCTGGCGGTGGCGGATACGTTGGTCGCGCTGCAGACCTTGGGGGCCGCGGTCCGCCGCTTGTGGGCGAAACCGCTGATCGGGGTAACCGGATCAACTGGAAAAACCACTACCAAAGAAGCCATCGCCCATGTACTCTCAACCCGCTTTCGGGTGCTGAAGTCGGAAGGCAACTTCAATAATCATTTTGGTCTGCCGCTGATGTTGCTGAAAATCGAACCCGAACACGAGGCCGCAGTCATCGAGATGGGCATGTCGCATCGGGGAGAAATTGCCGCGCTGGCAAAAATCGCCCAGCCGGAAATTGGCGTGGTGACAAATGTCGCCCCGGTGCACCTCGAGTTTTTCAAGTCGGTGGCGGAAATCGCCCGTGCAAAGTACGAGCTGATCGAATCCCTGCCCGCCAGCGGGACCGCGATACTGAATGCCGACGACGAGTATGTCTCCCAGTTCGGCCGTGACTTTCGCGGCAAAGTCGTGCGCTACGGCCGTCATCTTTCGGCTGACATCCGCGCGGAGAATATCGAATCACGCGGCGCCGCAGGCTCGGTCTTCGACGTGGTGATCAACGGCCATCGCGAACGCGCGACCCTGCCCCTGGTGGGCACGCACAATATCTATAACGCGCTGGCCGCGGTCGCCACCGGAATGGAACGAGGCCTGAGCCTTGCCGAAGCCAGCGGCGCTCTGGCGACTCTTGCTCCCGCCGACAAAAGAGGGGCGGTCGTCCAAGTGGGCAACATCACAGTCATAAACGATTGTTACAATTCCAATCCAACAGCCCTGGACGCAATGGTGGACACGCTGGCCGCCATGCCCGCGAAGCGTCGCATCGTGGTCGCCGGCGAGATGCTGGAACTGGGTCCGTCGGCCGGGGAACTGCACCGCCACTCGGGCCGGCACATGGCGGAAAAGGGAATCGACGTGCTGGTCGGCGTGCGCGGTCTGGCACAGCAAATGGTCGAGGCCGCCCGCCAAGCCGGGATCAAAGCAGAATTTGTAGCCACTCCGGAAGAAGCGGGCGAGTGGCTGCTGCGCGAGACTCGCGAAGGTGATGCGGTGCTGCTCAAGGCGTCACGCGGCGTGAAGTTGGAACGAGCTTTGGAAGCAGTCGTCGGTCGTCAGTCTTCAGGCGTCAGCAAATCCAAGGCCGCAGACGACCGTTCCTGACGAGACTGGGTTTTTCTGACGACTGAAGACCGACGACTGACGACTGAGACGGAGGCTGATTGCTCTACTGGCTGCTGTACCTGAAACTGTTCCATTATTTTCCGCCATTCCGTATTTTCCGGTATTTGACGTTTCGGACAGCATTCGCCAGTCTCACCGCGCTCTTCACTGCGCTCATCGTCGGCCCCATCGTCATCAACCGTTTGCGCGAATTTCAAATCGGCCAGTTCATCCGCGAAGAGGGGCCCAAGGCGCATCAGAAAAAGGCCGGCACTCCGACCATGGGCGGTTTGCTGATCGCGATCTCCATCGTGGTCCCAACACTTTTGTGGGCCGACCTGAGCAACCTCTTTGTCTGGATCGCGGTCTTTGCCACCTGCGCCTTTGCCGCGATTGGATTCGCCGACGACTACATCAAGGTGGTGAATCGGAGGAACCTGGGCCTTACGTCAAAAGCCAAGCTGGGCTTGCAGATTGCCGCGAGCATCCTGATCGCCGTGGCGCTGATCGCCATGCAGACCCGGGGCGCGTACTCGACCAAACTGATGGTGCCGTTCATCAAGCAATTCCACCCCGATCTGGTGATAGAAAAGCTGGTCAATAATCCCGCGATCTGGCCGCTGGCGTTTCTTCCTTTTGTGGCTTTTGTGGTGGTGGTGATCGTAGGGTCGAGCAACGCGGTGAATCTTACCGATGGCCTGGACGGGCTCGCCATCGGCTGCACCGTCATCGCCGCCGGCGCGCTGGCCGTGCTTACCTACGTCAGCGGCCATGCCACGTTCGCGTCGTATCTTGAGCTGCAACGCATGCCGCTGGCCGGCGAACTGACGATTTTTTGCGGAGCCATGGTGGGAGCGTCCATCGGGTTCCTGTGGTACAACGCCCACCCGGCCGAAGTTTTCATGGGAGACGTCGGTTCCCTGGCTCTGGGCGGAGCCATCGGTACGGTTGCGGTCATGATCAAGCAGGAACTGTTGCTGCCTTTCATCGGCGGCATCTTTGTGATTGAAGCGCTCTCCGTGATTCTCCAGGTGGCGTCCTACAAGTTGAGAAAGAAACGCATCTTCAAGATGGCGCCGCTTCATCATCACTTCGAGCTGCTGGGCTGGTCGGAATCAAAAATTATCGTACGCTTCTGGATCGCGTCCCTGGTGTTTGCACTGTTCGCCCTGACCACATTGAAGTTGAGATGAAGCTCACCACGGAGGCACGGAGACACGGAGCAAGAGCTTTCATTCTTATAGGGCCGCGATTCTGAACTGTGTGCTCGACCAAAGTTTCCTTTATTCTGTTTTTACTACGTGCCTCTGTGTCTCCGTGGTGAAGGGTTGAAGAATTAGCCTGTGGATCTCGCCAACAAACGCGTTCTCGTCGTCGGCCTGGGCAAGTCCGGCGTGGCCTCCGCCCTGTTCCTGCAGGCGCGGGGGGCGAAGGTCACGGTTTCGGACGCCAAGCCGCAAGACCAGTTGGGGGAAGAGATTCCGGTCCTGCTCGATCACGGCATCGCGGTCGAAACCGGCGGCCACGGCGAGCGCACTTTCCGAGGACAAGATCTCATCGTGGTCAGTCCCGGCGTTCCCGTAGATTCTCCCCCCCTAGTGCAGGCCCGCGCCGCGGGTGAGCTGGTGATCGGCGAGATTGAGCTGGCGTCCCAGTTTCTGCCCGAGAACGTCGTTGCCATCACCGGTTCTAACGGAAAGACTACGACCACCACCCTGGCGGGTGAAATCATCACGGCTGGAGGCTTTCCCACCGCCGTCGGTGGCAATATTGGGACGCCAGCAATCTCCCTGGTCGAGCCAGCGAAGCCTGACACGGTCGTGGTCCTCGAGGTATCGAGTTTCCAGCTGGAGACGATTCAGACGTTTCGTCCACGAGTTGCGGTCGTGCTCAACGTTACGCCCGACCATCTCGACCGCCACCGCACGTTCCAGGCCTACACCAACGCCAAGGCGCGCATCTTCGAGAATCAGCAGGCGGAGGATTTCGCGGTCCTCAATGCCGACGATCCCACCTGCGTGGGACTGGCCGGCCGTACCAAGGCCCAAGTCTTCTGGTTCAGCCGCAAGAACGAAGTGAAGCAGGGCGCGTATGTGCGCGACGGCCGAATTCTTTTTCGGGATGCCAGGGGTCAGCGCGAGATCATGCTGGCGTCGGAAATCCCGCTCAAGGGAGGCCACAACCTGGAGAACGTTCTTGCCGCCGTGTGCGTGGGCGCTCTCATGGGTTGTGAGCCCGCGCGAATCGGCAAAGCGGTCCGCGACTTCAAGGCGGTCGAGCACCGGCTGGAATTCGTTGCCACCATCCGCGGCGTCGAGTATTACAACGATTCCAAGGCCACCAACGTGGATGCAGCCATCAAGGCCCTGGAATCGTTCCCCGCGAATGTCCACCTGATTCTCGGAGGCAAGGACAAAGACAGTGACTACACGCTGCTCAACCACCTGCTGGGGCAGCGGGTCAAGCGTGTCTACACCATCGGCGCGGCGGCGGAAAAGATCGAGTCACAGATCGAGGGCGTCGAGGTTGACCACTCGGAGACCCTGGAAACCGCGTTGAGACGAGCATCCGCGACCGCCGCGGCTGGAGACATTGTGCTGTTGGCCCCAGCCTGCGCCAGCTTCGACCAGTTCCAGAACTACGAGCACCGGGGACGAGTGTTTAAGGAAGTAGTCCACAAGATGGCTGCCGAGGCCCGCTCCTAGCCAATGTAGGCGCGAGCGCCCCGCTCGTGCTCCTCCTGGAAACGCCCCAGAACGCGTGGTGACAGCCGCCCCGGCTGTCCGGCGGAGCGAAGCTCCGCTGTCGCGAGCCGAAAACAAAAACTGTCGAGCTGCGCTCGACCCGACAGCCGGGGGTGGCTGTCCCCACGTCGCTTGTGGTGATTCCCCGCACGAGCGGGGTGCTCGCGCCCACATTGGGTTTTCCCGGAGGAACCAAGATAGTTACAGAGCATCGGGGAAATTCACAGACATTCTTCTCGGTTCTCTGTGGCTCCGTGGTGAAATGAATTCCCCATGGCCAAGCGTGTAAGCGTCGACAGCTGGCTGTTTACGGTCACACTCATCCTGGTATTTCTGGGATTGGTGATGGTATTCAGCGCGTCCGCGGTCATGGCCAAGGAGCGCTACGGGTCCGGATACCACTTCCTGTTCCGGCAGATGGGATGGGCCGCCGGCGGGATTGTAGCCATGGTGGCGGCAATGAGGGTCGACTACCGGCGCTATAAGCATCCCGGGTTCGTGTTTTCGCTGCTGGGATTCACCACGCTGATGCTGATCTCGGTCTTCTTTCTCGACCGCGCTCACAACACGCACCGCTGGATTCACTTCAGCGGATTCTCCTTCCAGCCGTCGGAGGTGGCCAAGGTCGCGGTCATCCTGTTCCTGGCTTTCTTTCTGGAGAGCCGCATCCACTCCATGAATGACTGGCGAAACACGCTGTTGCCCGCGGTTCTGCCGACTCTAATGTTCCTGGGCCTGATCGTGTTTCAACCAGACTTGGGCACTGCCATCGCTTGTGCCGCGATCACCGCCTGCATGCTGTTTGTCGCCGGTCTCGATGTGCGCTGGCTGGGATACGCCTTCGCGGCCTCGTTGTTACCTCTGTATTTCCTGATTTTCCACGTAGCGTACCGCCGCGACCGCATTCTGGCATTTCTCAATCCTTACTCCGACCCGCAAGGGAAGGGCTTTCACATTATTCAATCTCTCATTGCGGTGAGCACTGGGGGCATCACCGGCCTGGGATTCATGGAAGGGAAGCAGAAGCTGTTTTATCTTCCCGAACCTCATACCGATTTCATCTTTGCCGTGACCGCGGAAGAGTTGGGCCTGGTGGGATCGCTGGTGGTCCTGTTGCTCTTCGGCATTTTTCTCTGGCGTGGAGTTCGCACTGCGCTCCGCACGCAGGACATGTTCGGCCGCCTGCTGGCCGTGGGAATCACCAGCATGGTGGTGGTGCAGGCTTTCATCAACATGAGCGTGGTGCTGGGAATCATGCCGACCAAGGGAATCCCGCTGCCCTTCGTATCGTACGGGGGCTCGTCGCTGTTCGTGACCCTGGCTTGCGTGGGCGTTTTGCTGAATATCACCAAGCAGACTGAGTAAGAAGCATGTTGGACCGCCGCCCGGGCTCTCCGGGCAAGCGATGCCCGGCAGCCTACACGATGGGCGGGTATGCCCGTCCTCCGCGAATTCCGACGCTCCTTAAACGTCAACCTGTGGCTCTCCTCCGCTGCGACTTCCGGTTTATAGTCAGATCATGCGGGCCATTCTGGCAGGCGGCGGCACTGGCGGACACGTGATCCCCGCGCTTGCCATTGCCCATGAACTCCAGAAGCAGTACAGCGCCGAAGTCTTGTTCATTGGAACAGCGCGGGGTATCGAGAACCGGCTGGTTCCCGCCGCTGGATTTCCGCTGCGACTGGTCCAGGTTGGCGCCCTCAACAAGGTCAGTCTCAAGACCCGGCTGAAAACTCTGTTCGACCTTCCCCGCGCAGTGTGGGATGCCCGCCGAATTCTTGCGGAATTCCATCCCGATATCGTGATCGGGGTAGGCGGATACGCTTCCGGTCCCGCCATGCTGGCGGCGATTCTGAAGGGAACTCCGACCCTGGCGTTCGAGCCCAACGTAGTGCCCGGCTTTGCCAACCGCATGGTGGCCAGGTGGGTTTCAGGCGCGGCCGTACATTTCGAGGAGACCGCACGATACTTCCGCAACGCCGAGGTCACGGGCGTGCCGGTGCGGGAGGCATTTTTCCGCATCGCTGGCCAGGCCACCACGAACGCCCACCCTACCTTGCTGGTATTTGGCGGAAGCCAGGGCGCCAACGCCATCAATCAGGCCATGATTCAGTGTTTGCCGGAGCTGGTGAAGCAGATACCGGATATCCACATCATCCATCAGACGGGAGAGCGCGGCTATAATGACGCGCTGGCTGCGTACCAGCAGGCTGGCTTGGTTGCTGAAGTCGCTGCTTTCATTACGGACATGCCCGCTGTCTTTGCCCGCGCCGACTTGCTGCTATGTCGGTCGGGCGCGAGCACCGTGGCGGAAATCACGGCCGCAGGTAAGCCGGCGGTGTTTGTGCCCTTCCCGCTCGCGGCGGACGACCATCAGCGGGTCAATGCCCAGGCGCTGGAGCGCGCCGGCGCGGCCGTTGTGGCCGAAGAAACGAAGCTGGAGCGAGTGTGGCTGGCCGATACCATCGCCGCCCTGCTCGGCGATCCCGGACGGCTGCAACGTATGAGCGCCGCCGCCAGAAGCCTGGCCCACCCCGACGCGGCCCGCGACATCGCAGAAATGGCGGCGCGGTTGGCTGGCATCGAAGAAGTGTCATCCTGAGCGGAGTAGCTGCTTCGCGGAGCGAAGCAGCCGCGCAGTCGAAGGACCCTATGAGAGAGTAGGGTGCTGAAGACAATTCGATGTTCCTTGTCGGCGCAAAGTGCGATTGCAGCAACTGTGCCGAGCACGATGACGGCGATTCTATCGGGTAGGGTCCTTCGACTTCGCCAAGCGATTCGCGAGCGAATCGGTTGGCTGCGCTCAGATGTAATGAAAACGAAAAAAAACGTGCCTCCAAGGGTAGAGTACGTGCTCGAAGCACAAGCCCTGAAGGAGGCACGAGATGATCCACGTTGGAGTAGATCTTCACCAGAGATTTTGTTACATGACGGTGCTGGAAGCAAGGGGGAAAATCATACAGAGCGGGCCGGTGACCAACGAGAAGCTGACATTGCGGCGATACTTTCGACAGTTTCGGGGGAAGGAAGTGCAGGTGGCGGTGGAGGCGTGCGGCTTCTGGCCGGCATTTCGCGAAGTGGTGGAGCCGGAAGTAAAGCGGCTGGTGCTGGTGCATCCGCAGCGGGTGAAGGCGATTGCCTCGGCCAAGTTGAAAAACGACCGGGTGGACTCGGAGACGCTGGCCCATTTGCTGCGCTGCGATCTGTTGCCGGAGTCGTGGAAAGCGGACCGGGAGACGCAGGCGCGGCGGCAGCAGGTGCGGTTGCGGGCCACGCTGGTGCGGCATCGCACGCGGCTGAAGAACCAGGTGCACGCGGTGCTGCATCAGCAGGGACTGCATGCGCCGGTGTCGGACTTGTTCGGCAAACGGGGACGGTTGTGGCTGGCGCAGGTGGAGCTGCCGACGCAGGCGCGGGAATCGGTGAAGGTGTGCTTGCGGCTGCTGGACGGCTACAGCGAAGAAATTCAAAAGCAAAACCTTCAACTCAGTGAAACCGCGAAGCAAGACAAACGGGCGGAATGGCTGATGACGATTCCCGGGATCGGGGAATGTTCGGCGATGATGCTGTTGGCCGAGATCGGAGAGATCGGACGCTTCCGCCACCCCGAAGGGTTGTGCAGTTACGCCGGCCTGGTGCCGCGGGTGCGGGAGTCGGCGCAAGGCGGCGCGCGGCGGCATCACGCGGCAAGGCTCGCCCTGGCTGCGCTGGATCATGGTGGAAGCGGCCCAGGTGGCGACCCGCAGTTCGCCGGCCGCCCGGCGCTACTACGAACGCTTGCTGCGCAAGAAGCACAAGCACGTGGCGCGGGTCGCGCTGGCCCGCAAGTTGCTGATCGCGGTCTACGCCCTGCTGCACGACGGCGTGGGGTTTGACGAAGACAAGTTTGCGGCGGTGTAAGGGGAATCCGTCAGCTCGAAGTCATCCTTGTTCCTTCGAGAACGACGCTCAGATGGAGCGGCGGAGTCCGGACATACCTTATGTGCCTCGAGCACGAATAGAAGCCTGTCCGCATCGCCGCAAAAAATACCTGTGGACAAGTACGCCTGTTTTCATAGAAGGATGACAAGAGAAACTGAATGTTTGCCAAAATCCAACGCATTCATTTCGTGGGCATCGGCGGGATCGGCATGAGTGGCATTGCCGAGGTGCTGCTGAACCTTGGCTATAGGATTTCCGGCTCCGATCAAAAGACTTCATCTGTAACCCATCGCCTGGCCAGCCTGGGAGCCACGATCTTCGAGGGTCATGCCGCGGGGAACATTGCGGGTGCGGAAGTGGTGGTGACCAGTTCGGCGGTCGCGCCAGAGAATCCCGAAGTCGTCGAAGCTCACAGACTTCACGTTCCCGTAATCCCCCGGGCTGAGATGCTGGCTGAGTTGATGCGCCTGAAGTACGGCATCGCCATCGCCGGCATGCACGGCAAGACGACCACCACATCCATGGTCGCCGCGGTACTGGCGGCCGGAGGGCTTGATCCTACAGTCGTAGTGGGCGGTCGCGTGGATGCCCTGGGCTCGAACGCCCGCATTGGCAAGTCGGAGTACCTGGTCGCCGAGGCTGACGAGAGCGACCGCTCGTTTCTGAAGCTTTCCCCCATGCTCTCCGTCGTCACCAACATCGATCGCGAGCACATGGATTGCTACCGCAACATGCGCGACGTCAAGCAGGCCTTCCTCGACTTCATGGATCGTGTGCCCTTCTATGGCGTGGTCGTAGTCTGCAATGACGATGCGCCTTTGCGCAAGCTGTTCCCGCAAATTCGGCGGCGCATTGTGACTTACGGGACACGGCGAGGGTCTGATTTTCAGATCAAGCTGGGGAAATCGACTTTCGAGTCGGCTGAACGGCAGCCCATCAGCCATTTTCATGTCACCTACGGGGAAGGGGACCTCGGCGAGTTCCGCTTGCATGTGCCCGGAGTGCATAACGTCCTGAACGCCACGGCGGCCATCGCGGTCGGAATCGGCCTCGACATCAAAGCGGAGGACATCCGCAGCGCTCTCGAAAACTTTCGCGGCGTGGACCGCAGGTTCCAACTGCGAGGCAAGGCTGCCGGAGTCAGCGTGATCGATGACTACGGCCACCATCCTACCGAGATTCGCGCCACCCTGGCGGCGGCCCGGCAGTGCGGCTTTGGCAAAATTCATGTCATCTTTCAGCCTCACCGCTACACCCGCACCCGCGATCTTATGGATGAA
The DNA here is from genome assembly GCA_963816025.1 of Terriglobia bacterium. Lineage (GTDB taxonomy): Bacteria > Acidobacteriota > Terriglobia > Terriglobales > Acidobacteriaceae > JAIQFF01. The sequence goes on along the minus strand of CAWFJA010000031.1, from coordinate 34,436 downwards.
TTCGCCACCGCGTTTCAGGATGCCGACTCGCTGGTCGTCCTCGACATATATGCCGCCAGCGAAGCGCCGATCGAAGGCATTACGGGCGAAGCGCTGGCTGGCCGGATCAGCGAAAAAGGGAAGCGGGCGTCATACGCAGGTTCGTTTGCCGATGGAGTGGCGCAGGTCGTCGCTGCAGCCCAGCCGGGAGACATGATTTTGACCCTGGGCGCGGGCAGCGTATCGCAGCTGGGCCCAATGATTCTGGAACGGCTCAATGTAGGCGCGAGCGCCCCGCTCGTGCGGTAGCATTCGTACTGACTCTAAATTTCCACCGACTCTAGGTGTGGTTGCTTACGCAGGATTAGGAATGCGGCCCGCACGAGTGGGGCGCTCGCGCCTACATTGACCTGTGCAAAACTCGCCAGATTTTTCTATCTCTCTTGCCTAAAAAGCATTTATAGTAATTTTGCTCAGCGGTTCCCTACGACAACTGACCTGGTTTGATGGCGCGGAAATCCGGACCCACCATCTCGCAGGAGGAGTTGTATCCCACGGCCGACGAGCCAGGGCGCGAAGAAGCGCAAGATGCGCGCCTGCTCGACTTGGACGTGGAACAGGAACCGCCTTCCTGCGCGGACAGAAGCGCGTCTCCGTCCGCCGCGGTTCACTTCCGAAAAAAACTGCTGACTCGCCTCATCTGGGCCGCCGTCGCCCTGGGCGTCGTTGTTCGTCTTGCGGATTGACGGTGGCCGCCCTCTATCACTACGGCGAGCACTCCTGGCGCTTTCGCAGTCGAATCGAGCGACGACATCGAGATCAGCGGACTGCAGAACGTTACCCGCGCCCAGGTGATGGAAGTCATGGGCGGCGACATTGGCCGGAATATTTTTTTCGTGCCGCTGGCGCAGCGACAAACCCAGCTGGAGCAGATTCCCTGGGTCGAATCCGCCAGCGTGATGCGCTTTGTTCCCAACCGCCTGAAAGTGGAAATTCACGAACGCACGCCGGTTGCTTTCGCGCACGTAGGCTCGACGATCTGCTGATCGATGCCGGCGGCACCCTGATGGAACTGCCCGGCGGCAAGAAAAAATATTCCTTTCCTGTGGTCGTGGGCATGAATAACGGCGAGCCGCTTTCCACTCGCGCCGCCCGCATGAAGATTTACAACGATCTGGTCAGCCAACTTGATTCCGGCGGCGCGCACTACTCGCAGGACATCAGCGAAATGGATCTCTCAGATCCCGACGATGTGAAAGTCCTGGCCAACAATCACGCAAGGCGAAGTGCTGGTGCACCTGGGATCTTCAAACTATCTGGAGCGTTACAAAATTTACGTGGCCCACGTGCAGGAGTGGCGGCAGCAGTTCGACAAGCTGGAATCGGTGGACCTGCGCTATGACCGGCAGATCATCGTGAATCCGGATCTGCAGGGAACGATGAAGCAGGCGCCGCTTTCCACCGAAGCCGCCAGGAAGGCCATGGCGGCCGGGGTAAAGCCGGCTGCGCTGATCACCCGAATTCCATCCGCGCCCCGGCCCTCTCCGACCGTTGGCGGTGAAGACAGTTGCGGCCAGCGCCTGCAAAGCCGCACTGCAGCCAGGCCGGCCGGCAAGTGCTGAAAACCGCGGAAGGCTGCGCGTCACAAGCCACGCGCCCGGCAGGCCCGCGCTGCAACCAAAGCCAGAGCAAAAGCGACAAGCGTCGCGCAGCGCAAAACAAGACGCCAGCGCCGTCTGTCGGCGGCAGATCGAGCGGCAAAGAAAACCGAGCCCGGCGATTGCCAAGAAGGAGAACCACAGTAGGTATGGGGAATCAGCACGAGCATCTTCTGACCGCGATTGACGTAGGCAGCGCCAAGACCTGCGTGCTGGTGGCGGAGATTACCGACAACGGCCTGCGCTATCGCGGGCACGGCGTGGCGGAATCGCGCGGCTCGCGCAAGGGCGTCATTGTCGACCTGGACAAAGCCGTCGGTTCGCATTCAGAAGGCGGTGGAGCAGGCCGAGGACGTGGCCGGAGCGCCGATCGAGCATGCCCTGCTGGGCGTGGCCGGCGCGCATGTCCGCGGCATGAACAGCCACGGCGGCATGAATTTCGGCGCCCGGCGCGCGGGAAATTGGCCGCGAGGAAATCCGCGCAGGCGGTGGAAAAAGCCCGCGCCATCCCGCTTGCCCGCCGATCGCGAAATTCTGCACCTGCTGCCGCAGGAATTCATTCTCGACGATCAGACCGGCGTGCACGATCCGCTGGGCATGATGGCGACGCGGCTGGAAGTGCGAGTGCACATGGTCACGGCCGCCTCCAGCGCCACGCAGAACGTGGTTACGGCGGTGAATCGCGCCGGCGTCCACGTGGACGACACCGTTTTCGAGCCGCTGGCCTGCGCCGATTCCGTGCTCCGCGCCGACGAGCGCGAACTGGGCGTCTGCCTGGCCGATCTGGGCGCCGGATCGACCAGCATCATCGTGTTCCAGGAAGGCGCGGTGGCCCACACCGGCAGTGATTCCCATTGGCGGCGATCATTTCACCAGCGATCTTTCCGTCGGACTTTGCACGCCGGTCGCCGAGGCGGAAAAAATCAAGCGGCTCTATGGCAACGCCATCGTGACGCTGATCCCGGAAGGAAATGAAGTTGAGGTGCCCTCGGTCGGCGATCGTGCCGTCGCGGCTGATTTCGCAGCGCATGGTCGGAGAAATCCTGGAGCCGCGAGCCCGCGAACTGTTCGAAATGCTGCGCGACAACTTGCGGCACGCCGGCATGCTCGAGCTGTGCGCCGGAGGCATCGTGCTGACCGGCGGAGGCATCGCGGTTGCCGGGCATCCTCGACATTGCGGAGTCCGTGCTGCGACGTCCGCTGCGCCTGGCCTGGCCGACGCCACTGGCAAAAATGCCATCCACGCTGGCCGAGCCGGAGTTTGCCACTGTGCTGGGCATGGTTTTCTACGGACACCGCGCCCGCATCGCCCGTGGCATTCAGAACGGGCGCTGGAGCAGCAAGCTGAAGGCCATGTTCGTAGGAAAGGGAGCGTAGGTTTTCGTAGCGCCGGCGCTACGGTCGAGAGTTCGGATAAACGCGAGCGAGGGGCAAGAAGGCAAGAAAAAATCCACTGAAGGCGGCGCACATGAAAAAAGAAAACGACATTCGCATCAGCTTCAACGAAGACACCCGCAACGACGCCAAAATCAAAGTCATCGGCGTAGGCGGAGGCGGGGACAATGCCGTCAACCGCATGATTGATTCCGGCATGGAAGGCATCGAGTTCGTGGTCGCCAATACCGATCTGCAGGCACTGCGCATGTCGCGCGCCCCCATGAAGATCCAGCTCGGCGTGAAGCTGACCAACGGCCTGGGCGCAGGCGCCAACCCCGAAATCGGCCGCAAAGCGGCGCTCGAAGACTCCGACAAGATCATCGAGGCCCTGGAAGGCGCGGACATGGTATTCGTTACTGCCGGCCTCGGCGGCGGCACCGGAACCGGCGCCGCGCCGATCATCGCCTCGCTGGCCAGCGAAATGGGCGCGCTGACCGTCGCGGTGGTTACCAAGCCATTCGCTTTCGAAGGCAAACGCCGCATGCAGCAAGCCGAGCGCGGCATCTCCGAGCTGATGGATTCGGTCGACACCACCATCGTCATCCCCAACGAAAAGCTGCTGGCGGTCGCGCAGGACGCGGGCTTCTTCGAATCATTCCGCGTCGCCGACGACATCCTGCGGCAAGGCGTGCAAGGCATCTCGGACATCATCACCATTCCGGGCATCATCAATCGCGACTTCGCCGACGTGAAGGCGATCATGGCGGGCATGGGCTATGCCGTCATGGGCACGGCCACGGCCAGCGGAACACGACGCGCGATCGAAGCGGCGCAGAAGGCGATTGCATCTCCGCTGCTCGAAGCGGGCGCGATCGATGGCGCGCGCGGCATTCTCATCAACATCACCGGCTCCACTTCGCTCAAACTGGCCGAAGTGCAGGAGGCCTGCACCATCATCCAGAGCGCCGCGCACGAAGATGCCAACATCATCTTTGGCGCCGTGCTCGACGAAAAGGTCAAGGACGCGGTCAAAATCACGGTCATCGCGACCGGCTTCAAGGACTCCGACATCCGGCGCCGACAGGCGGAAATACAGAGCGGGTATGTCGTTTCCTCGTTTCCGGAAGAGCCGGAGCCCGAGTATCGGCCCGAGCCGGTACGCCCTCCCATCCTGATGGAGGAGGCGCCAGCACGGCAGACGGCCGGGACCCATACGGAAGGGGTAGCCGTCGATACATTGCGCGACGCCATGATCGCCAACTTCGAGAAAGAAGACCTCGATGTCCCGGCGTTCCTGCGCAAGCGCACCGAAATAAGCTAGGCGAGGCCTAGTCGGTTCGAAATGCATTCTCCTTGACTAGCTACCTGGACGGGATGCGACACGTCTCTGCTGTCCTTCTGCGTCCAACTCACGTCTAATCGCATGCTGACGGAGAGACGACGATGAAGCGATTCCTGCTGTCGTGCCTAACAATTGTTATGTGTCTGGGATTCCTGCAGGCCGCGGCCCCCGAGTCTGATCAGGGCAAGCCGCAGTACACCGGCGACAACCAGTTGCTCCCTCCCAAAAACTTCCGCGAATGGATTTTCCTGTCGTCCGGCCTGGGCATGAGCTACACGCCGGGGAGCGCTGACCACATAATGTTCACCAACGTCTTCGTGCCGCAATGGGCCTACGCCAAGTTTATGCAGAGCGGGAAGTGGCCGGATAGGACTGTCTTCGTGGTCGAGGAGCGCTGGTCCGAAACCAAAGGTTCGATCAATAAGGTCGGACACTTTCAAGCCGATTTGATGGGCTACGGAGTGGAAGTGAAGGACGAAACCCGCTTCCCGGAGAAGTGGGCCTATTTCAACTTCGATGAAGGCTCGAAATCAGCCCAGGCCAATCCCAAAAATGCCTGCTGGCAATGTCACGAGGACCACGCCGCTGTCGAACATTCCTTCGTGCAGTTTTATCCCACGCTGAAGCCGGTGGCGAAGAAGTTCGGCACCTACAAGGAAGTGGCCGAGGTTCCTTCGAACTAGCGGCAAAATCGTTGGATATCCGGTGTAGGCGGCGCCGGAACCAGGTCGAACTCGCCCGCCCAGCCGGAGCAACCGCGTGAGACTACGGCTCGGCTAACGGACTGCTCGAGCTCGCGAGCTTTGCTCTTTGCTTCCTCGACTCGATTGCTGCCCAGTGCGCCTTCGAGGCCCTCAAGATCGGCGGCAACAGCCTGGTTGCCTGTATCGAAACTGACCAACAACCAGACGTAGGCTTCAAACTGGTCTTCGGTTACTCCCCGACCATCTTTGAGAAGCTCACCTAACTGCGCCTGAGATTGAGGCAAGCCTTGCATCGCAGCTTTGCGGAACCAATCCGCTGCTTTCGCATAGTCATTTCTTTCCAGCCGGATCAATCCCAGCAATTGTTGCCCAAAAGGATCGCCCTGATTTGCGGCCTTCTGCAGCCATGACTCGGCGGCATTGAGATCTCGCGGAATTCCGTTTCCGTTGTAGTAGAGGCGCCCCAGCAACCAATCAGCCAGCCGATCATCCTGTTTGGCGGCCTTCTTGTACCAGTCGGCAGCTTGACCGGAGTCTTGCGACACTACCGAGCCAGTGTCATAAAAATATCCCAGCGCAACCTGTGCCGGAGGATAGCCTAGCTCAGCCGAGCGACGAAGGTAGTCCACACCGTTGAGATCATTGCGACTCCCCCCCACGCCCATCAGGCTGTTCATCCCCTTTTCGTAAAGCTGTGGGGCATTGAGGCCGAGGGCAGGAGTCTGAGTGAAAGCAGCCGGACTTAGCAGCAGGCTGATCATCAGCAAGGAAGGTAGACGGTAACGCATATGCACCTCTCCCACGGTATTGTTGTCGGTCGGTCACTCTCAGTCAAAACACCGCAGGACAATGCACCCCCAGCAGGAAAGATAGTCATTTAAGCCGAGATAAATGCGGAGGTTAGAGAAGAGCAGAGGCGGGGGGCTGAAGACTGACGACCGACGACTTATTTTAATCCAGCCTGACCAGAAATATCTTGCCTTCGGATGTCCGGGTGTCGCGGGCGACTTCCTCGGCTCGCTTGCGGTCGTCCTGCAATACTCTGACCCGCACCCACCAGTCGCCCACCGGGCTGCCGAAGCTCAGCACCTTGGCGGTCTTGTAGCGCCGGGAAAGCCGGCTGGCGATCGTCCGCGCGTCGGCTTCGTCGGGGAAGGAGCCGATTTGTACTGCCCATCGTCCGCCGTAGTCGGGCGGTACCGGCGTACGCAACACCTCCAGCCGAACCTTGGCTACGCCTGCCTGCCATACGTCGGCTTGCTTGGCAGCGGCCAGCGAGAGATCGACAATTCGCCCTTCCACAAAGGGTCCGCGATCGGTGATGCGCACGATGGTGGAATGACCGGTCTTGAGGTTCGTGACCCGCACCGTCGATCCCAGAGGAAGAGTTCGATGCGCCGCGGTCAGCTGATTCATGTCATAGACTTCGCCATTCGAGGTGCGGCGATTGTGATACGGCGCCCCATACCAGCTGGCGTTGCCGATTTCGACGGAGAGAGGTTTTGTTCCTTCGGGAACGGAGAGTTCGCGGGCGATCTCATCCGCTTTTTCCTGCTTCTTGTCTGCAGCCGATGGGGGCGCTGCTTCGGCCGCTTTCGATGCGGAGGAACTGGATGCTGGAGCGGCCGGTGGTGCAGCCATGGGCGGTGGTGGCGGCGGGCTGACTCGCGCCTGCTTCTTCCCGCCGCAGCCGCTCAGCAGGACGGCAACCACGGCCGCGGACAGGATGCGGGCGGACAACGGCCACCTCAGCGCTGGCCGGACTTGACCTCGTCCAGATAATCGGCCAGCTTCGACATCTTCTCGGCTGCGACCCGCAACGCCTTGGTGGAGTGTTGCCGGACGGCCGGGACTACTTCGTCGTTCAGATAGGTGATGAATTCTGCCGTCTCCTTCTCCATGCGGTCAGCGGCCTCGGCCACTGACTTGTTTACCCGTGCCGAAGCGTCCTCTACCTTGCGGCTGAAATCCTTCATGCTGACAGTGTAGCTGTCGCGGCGCAAAAATGCGCACCCGCCGAGCGCGGCTGGCAGGTCTGGTCATTATTTCCCCCGGCCGCCCCATGGTCAACGGGGGAACATAGCAAGTAATCAGTCGTCAGTCCTCAGTCCTCGGCTAAACCGACAACTGCCCTGACGACTGAAGACTGAAGACTGACGACTGAGTGTAGAATTCTGCCATGAGAAATCGCTTCGCCATTCTTGCGCTCTTGTCCGCCATCTTGCTGATGCCCGCTTGTACCCTGTGGCGCGAGCACCCGGGCAGCAACAAGTGGACGGATGCGACCGGTGGCGAAGGCCTGGAGCGAAGCTTCTGGAAAGAAGTGAAAGACAAAAAGTGGAACGAACTGGAACATCACCTGGCCAGCAACTACGTTGCCGTCTCTGCCCAGGGAGGCCGCCTCGACAAAGCAGCTGCCCTTGCCCAAATCCAGAAGTTGCAGCTCGACGATTACACGCTCGGCGACGTCCAGACCGAACTGAATTCTGACACCTTTGTCGTGACTTATACCCTCGCCATGCGTGGCACATTTGACGGCCAGCCTTTGCTGACCGAACCGCTGCGGATGATGACCGTCTGGCAGAAGCAAAGCGCCGGGTGGATGGCGATTGCCCATTCTGTTCTAGGGCCCTAGTTAAGGGTGCGCGAATTTCCGCGTGATGAACCATCCCGCAATGAAATCAAACCACAGCCGGAAATTCGATGGCTCCGCAACCCGTCGCTGGCGGCAGCGCCTGCTGTCGTGGTACGACCGTAATCGGCGTGACCTGCCCTGGCGCCATGATCGCGATCCCTACCGGGTCTGGCTTTCGGAAATCATGTTGCAGCAGACTCGGGTCTCCGCCGTGCTGGAGCACTATCGCGGTTTCCTGCAGCGCTTTCCTGCCGTGCAGAAACTGGCGTCGGCGCGCGAGTCGTCCGTGCTGGCGGCCTGGAGCGGCCTGGGATACTACCGGCGTGCCCGCATGATGCACGCTGCCGCCAAGGCAATCGTCAAACAGCATGGCGGAAGATTTCCCGGGACGATCGCGGAGTTGCGCGCTTTGCCCGGCATCGGCCGCTACACCGCCGCGGCCATCGCCAGCATCGTGTTCGATGTGCCCGCGGCGGTGGTGGATGGAAATGTTGAACGCGTGCTGGGACGTGTTCTCGGAACCGGCCTGGCAGGCGAAACGCTCTGGCAGACCGCCGACGCGTTACTCAGCCGCCGCCGCCCCGGCGATTTCAACCAGGCCATGATGGAACTGGGTGCGCTGGTTTGCCTGCCGCGCCAGCCACGATGCTCCACCTGTCCAGTGTTCAGCCTGTGCGCCACTCGGGGAAAACTCGCGGTGCCGGGAAAATCGATTCGTCAGAAACGGCGTGACATCTGCTACGCGCTTGGTCATCGCGACAGCAAGGTTTTTCTGGTGCAGCGGCCGAAACACGCGTCTCTGATGCCAGGCATGTGGGAGTTGCCGGAGATTGCTGCCCCGAACGCATCCGGTCGAGTCAGCCTCACCGTGCGGCACTCGATCACGGTAACGGATTACACGGTTCGCGTGCTGCCAGGTCCGGTGCCGGACGAAAGCAGGGGACGATGGGTGCCGAAAACACGCATTCCCCAGCTGCCGCTCACCGGCCTGGCGCGAAAAATCCTGCGGCAGGCCCAGGTCATCTAACAGGAAGGGCGGGACGAGATCCGATTGAAATGGCTTCGCATCTTCGGAGGACGCACGATGGCAGCTTTGATTCCCGGAACACAAGCTCCCGATTTCACTTTGCCGTCAATGGACGACAAACAGTTTTCGTTGCGCGCAGCTCTGGCGCGCGGGCCGGTCCTGGCGGCGTTCTTCAAGATTTCCTGCCCCACCTGCCAATACGCTTTTCCATTCTTGCAGCGGATCTATGAGGCGCATGGGAACCAGGCTTTCACCATCGCAGGTATTTCGCAGAACACCAGAAAAGACACGACAGCCTTCATAAAAGAGTACGGTATAACCTTCCCCGTTCTGCTCGACGATACCCGCTCCTACCCGGTGTCCAATGCCTACGGGCTGACAAACGTCCCGACCATATTCTGGATCGCGCAGGACGGCGGCATCGAAATCTCCAGCGTGGGCTGGATAAGGCAAGAAATGGAAGAACTCAATCAGCGCGCTGCCCAAGCCTCGTCTGGAGGCGCTAAACCGCTGTTCCGCCCGGATGAGCATATAGCTGACTTCCGCGCTGGCTGAGGGTCAAAAAACTAGCCCGCGGTCGCGGGCTCAATCGGACCTCGGGCCTCTCTGTCATCCTGAGCGCAGCAGGCCGACTCGCTTGGCGAATCGGCCTGCGGAGTCGGAGGACCCCTATAAGCTCAACCGGCTTCGTCGGGGTGGAAATTTTAGTGTGCCACGAGCAACCCCGCAGAAGATGGAGCCTGCCGGGTAGCTGATAGGGCTCCTTCGACTGCGCGGCTACTTCGCTGCGCGAAGCAGCTATTCCGCTCAGGATGGCACCCGTCGAAAGCATATACGCCTGAACCCAGATTGCCAATCGCCGCCGTCCAGTTCCTAAGATGAACCCTTCTCTGTCATAATCTTTCTCCCATGGATCTCAAACACCGCAGTCACGGCATCACCGACGGACGCGACCGCGCCCCGTCGCGCGCCATGTTCAAGGCAATCGGATTCACCGACAGTGATCTCAGCAAGCCGCTGATCGGCGTGGCCAACACCTGGATCGAAACCATGCCCTGCAACTTCCACCTGCGCCGGCTCTCGGCGAAGATCAAGGAAGGCATCCGCGCCGCTGGCGGCACTCCCATGGAGTTCAACACCATCGCCATCAGCGACGGCGAGACCATGGGCACCGAAGGGATGCGGGCCTCGCTGGTCAGCCGTGAAGTGATCGCGGATTCCATCGAACTGGTCTGCCGCGGACAGCTGTTCGACGCGGTGGTCTGCCTGGTGGGCTGCGACAAAACCATCCCTGCCGGGGCCATGGCGCTGGCGCGCCTGATATTCCCGGCCTGGTGCTTTACGGGGGCACCATCGCAGCCGGCAACTATCGCGGCAAAGATGTAACCATTCAGGATGTGTTCGAAGCGGTCGGGGCCAACGCCGCTGGAAAAATGACCGATGCCGACCTGCACGAACTGGAGAATGTCGCCTGTCCGGCCGCAGGCGCTTGCGGTGGCCAGTACACCGCCAACACCATGTCCACCGCAATGGAGATGATCGGACTTTCTCCCATGGGCTTCAACAGCGTTCCCGCCATGGATCCGCAGAAAGACCAGGTGGCTTACGACTGCGGGGCGCTGGTGATGAATCTGTTGCGCCAGGGCATCACGGCCAAAGCCATCCTCACCCGGCCTGCGTTCGAGAACGCGATCGCGGGTGTCGCTGCCACCGGCGGATCGACCAATGCGGTCCTGCACCTGCTGGCCATCGCGCGCGAGGCTGGCGTCCCGCTGCACATTGACGACTTCCAGAAAGTCAGTGAGCGCACTCCCCTGCTGGCCGACCTGAAGCCTTCCGGACGTTTTGTGGCCGCTGACATGCACCGCGCCGGAGGCATCCCTCTGCTGGTGAAACGTCTGTTGCAAGGCAAACATGTGCATCCCAGCGCGCTGACGGTTACAGGCAAGACCCTGGCGGCTGAGGGCGAGAGCGCAGTTGAAACGCCGGGCCAGGAAGTGATCGCGCCGCTGGACAAGCCGCTGAAGAAAACCGGCGGCCTGGTGATTCTGCACGGCAATCTCGCGCCCGAGGGATGCGTCGCCAAAATCAGCGGCCATGAACGCCTGAGCCACCGCGGTCCGGCGCGGGTTTTTGACTCCGAAGAAGACGCCATGACCGCGGTCACCGAAAAACGCATCAAGCCCGGCGACGTGGTCGTGATCCGCTACGAAGGGCCGAAAGGCGGTCCCGGTATGCGTGAGATGCTGAGCGTCACGGCGGCGATTGTCGGGGAAGGCCTGGGCGGATCGGTGGCCCTGTTGACCGACGGACGCTTCAGCGGCGCCACGCACGGCCTGATGGCAGGGCACGTTTCGCCCGAAGCCGCGCTGGGCGGCCCGATCGCCGCCGTGCACGAAGGCGACACCATTCACTTCGACGTCAATCAGCGCGTCCTGGAAGTCGAAGTCAGCGACGCCGCCTTGCGCCAGCGTCTGGCGCAGTGGAAGCCGCCGCAACCCCGATATCCCACCGGCGTATTTGCCAAGTACGCGGCGTTGGTGTCAACCGGCGTCGGAAGGGGCGATCACCCGGCCAAAATAGCCTGCTTCTGGCCTGTTATGTGGCCACACAAATCAATTTACTTCAACTCGCTGTTCAAAAGGTTCGCCAGCCTCACGCCTGCCAGGGCAATGCGCTCTTTGGCCAATTTCCTGGCGGCGGCGCGGTAGGCCGCGGTGGTGGTGAACGGTCCGTCTCCGGCGCCGATGGGCGCAACATAGACGACGGCCTGCGCGTCGTCGAAGCTTTCCTTGATCCAGTCCGCTGCGTCCGGATGGCTTCCGAGCGTCGTATCCGCGGCAGGCAGCTCCTTGGCATACGATACCGCCTTGTTCGGATCTGATCCCGTGCCGGGGAGTGCATCCCAAAAACCGTGCAGCTCGCTTCGGCAGGGAGATGCGCACAACTTTACATTGTTTCCGCCGTTGTCCCCATCCGGGTCCGTCGCGCTGATCCGGGTCGAGGTGTGCAGCGGCTGATGCACGTCACCCACCAGATGGAGCAGCCAGACCAGATCGTATGACTTCACGTCGCCTGTAGGATTCGTCCCCAAGACCGCCCGAAAAGTTGCGATTTGCGTTTCTGCGTTGGGCGACGGTATTGCCGGCAGCGCGCTTCCATCTTGAGAAAAAGGCCTGTCCACAAAGTGCCAGTATTTGTGGTGTAGATGGTCGGAGTACCCGATGTTCAGGGAGGACGAAGCCCCGTCAGGCCGATTGCCGCGCGGGTCAGGGCCATCGTCGGTGTACCCGCTCTCGCTCTTGATTTGATCGGGCCAGGTCGACGCGATCATGAAGATCATCATGTACCGATATTTCTGCGCGGTGCCCGCCGGTATTTTCGCCACCCATTTGTTGTAGTCCGGATTTTGTTTGAGCAGGGCCCTGACCCGGCTCTTGATGACGGGAGTCAACCGCTGATACGCGATATACGCCACCGCCATGTGTCCGATCGATCCCCAGCCAAACAGCGGCGTGTTGACCGCCAGGAGATACATCAGAACTACAGCGAGAGCGCGCTGAGTCCTCTTCTTCATAATTCGCCTCGTTGACCCGGGAGCGTTCGCGCCGGAGAAGCAACACACGCCTGCGTCTGCGCGGAAAACTCCGATGGGGCGGTTTCGAGGGAAGAGAACGGAATATTGCCACACGTCTTTTTGCCAGACAAGCGGATTCGCGGGCAGAGACTCGAAAGCACGAGATGGGGAGGCGAGGTCGAAGGCGGGCTGGTATAAAATGTGCTGCGTTCCAGCACGCAATCGAAACATCCGCGAATCGTTTGCCCGCTCCAAGGCCTGAAAGGCAGCTCTCATGAAATTCACCGCTTACGCCCGCCTCGTCCTCGCCGTTTGTCTGGTCAGCGTTGTCGCTCTGGCCCAGGGCCCATCCATCCCCCAGCCGCCCGCAACCCCCAAGCGCCCGGTCACTGACGAGTATCAGGGCGTCAAGGTCACCGATGACTACCGCTGGCTGGAGAATTGGGACGATCCCGAGGTCAAGCAATGGAGCGCAGCCCAGAATGCGCGCAGCCGCGAGTATCTCGACCATCTGCCGGCGCGGCCAGCCATCGTGCAAATGCTCAAACAGGCGCTCAGCGCCAGCTCCGCCGCCTACTACGATCTGCAATTTCGCGGCGGCACGCTGTTTGCCATGAAATACCAGCCGCCCCAGCAGCAGCCCATGCTGGTGGCTTTGCCTTCGGCCGACGACCCCGCGGGCGCCAGGGTGGTTCTCGATCCCAACGCGTCGAGCGCCAAAGGCTCCACCGCGGTGGATTTTTACGTGCCTTCGCGGGACGGCAAATTCGTCGCAGCCGCTCTTTCCGAGAATGGCTCCGAGGACAGCTCGGCTCACGTCTTTGAAGTGGCCACCGGCAAGGAGCTTTCCGACATCGTGCCGCGCGTCAACTTCGCCACCGCCGGGGGGAGCCTGGAATGGAAAGCCGACAGCTCGGGTTTTTATTACACCCGTTATCCGCAGGGCAACGAGCGCCCGCCCGAGGACGCCAATTTCTACCAGCAGGTTTACTTTCACCGGCTCGGCACCGATACCAGGCAGGACACCTATGTCATCGGCAAGGATTTTCCCCGCATCGCCGAGATCCAGCTGCACGCCAGTGACGATGGTCAGTGGCTGATCGCCGCGGTAGCCAACGGCGACGGCGGTGAGTTCGCGCACTATGTGATGGACCCGTCCGGACGCTGGACCCAGGTAACGCATTTCTCGGACGGAATCGTGGCCGTCAAGCCGGGGCCGGACGCCGCCCTTTACCTGCTCTCCCGCAAGGACGCGCCGCGCGGCCAGATTCTGCGTCTCCCCCTCGCGCATCTCGATCTCGCTGACGCCAAAGTCATCGTGCCGCAAAGCTCAGGCTCGGCTGCGGACGAGAGCACGCGGGCTTCGATCGAAGATTTCGCGCCCGCTCCCGGACATCTTTATGTCACTGATATCGTGGGTGGACCTTCCCGCATCCGCCTGTTCGATCTGCAGGGCCATCCCCTGCCCGGACCGCCCCTGCCGCCGGTCTCGGCGGTGTACCAGGTGGTGCCCACTCGCGGCGGCGACGCAATTTTCACTGTCGCTACCTATCTCGAGCCCTCGGCCTGGTATCGCTTTGACGCTGCCACCGGCAAGTCCGTCCGCACGGCGCTGTTTCGCACTTCGCCCATCCACTTCGACGACACCGAAGTCGTACGCGAATTTGCTACTTCGAAAGACGGTACGCGCGTTCCAGTGAATATTATTCGCCGGCGCGGCACCAAGCTCGACGGGACCAATCCCACGCTGCTCGAAGGCTACGGCGGATACGGCATCAGCATGAAACCGTTCTTTCTCGGCGCCTTTACCCGCGCCTGGCTCGACCAGGGCGGCGTTTACGTGATCGCGAACCTGCGCGGAGGCGCGGAGTATGGCGAAGACTGGCACCTGGCGGGCCGGCTGACCAGCAAGCAAAATGTCTTTGACGATTTCATCGCTTGCGCCCAGCACATGATTGAACGCAAGTACACTTCGCCCGCCCACCTGGCGATCATCGGCGGCAGCAATGGCGGACTGCTCATGGGCGCAGCCTTTACCCAGCGTCCCGATCTCTTCCGCGCCGTCGTCTCTTATGTTGGCATTTACGACATGCTGCGGGTCGAGCTCGATCCCAACGGAGCCTTCAACGTCACCGAATTTGGGACTGTGAAGGATCCTGATCAGTTCAAGGCCCTGTACGGTTACTCTCCCTACCACCATGTAAAGGACCGAACCGCGTATCCCGCCATCCTTTTTCCCACGGGCGAAAACGATCACCGGGTGAATCCCATGCAGTCGCGCAAGATGACCGCGAGACTGCAGGCAGCGACCAGTTCGGACCATCCCATCCTGCTGCGCACCAGTTCCAATGCAGGGCACGGCATCGGAACCGCCGTCGATGAACAAATCGAGGAAGAAGCGGATGTCCTCAGCTTCCTGTTCGATCAGCTGGGAATCAAGTACGCCCCCCCAGCCAAATAGGAACCTGCGGTTCGATTGCCGCCGCTCGCTGTGCAAATCTTTGCACAATGCTCACGACGGCAGGATTTTATTCCGCATAAAGTCTCGTCTTATCAATCACTTATAAAATTTCATTTTTGGCATTTGAACTGCGATTAGGTAGAGCAGGCATACGAGCTCGACGGTGTTTATGGCCCGCCAGGCTCAAGCTCAGAAGTGGATTCAATCCATCCCTGGGCCGCCAAAAGTGTCTGGAGAACAGCTTTTCGGGGGAGAGGTTGTTCAGCGTACGCCCCAGGACCTAACCGGGTTCGGGGGCGTTTCGTTTTGCGGGGCAAACGGGAACTCAGCGTCAGGGCCGACGAGCGGGCGCCGGACCGGGCGGCAGAATCTCGGGTTCGCCGGAGTGAACTCGCTGCCGGGTCACGAAGAAAACCGCGGCTGTCCAGGTGGGAAATAGATCGAAGCCGGGAACAAGCTCTGCCGCGATCGTCGGAAGAAATGCCCAATGCCATCCCAATAGCTCGATAAGAACCACGGCGGCCACGGCGTCGAGCACAACGTCCACCGGCGACAGGCCTCCGGCGACAAAGAGCGGCAGTGCGACTATCTGGATCGCGTCCACGGCAATTGCAACCAACCAGGCCAGCCGATGCTCCGGATACTTGATCGCCTTGAGAAAGTCAAACACCTTCATAAACAACCCTAAGCTAGGATACACCGGCGAGACCGCGGCAGAAAACAATGGAAGACGGCGTCCCGCCCGTCTTTGCAGGGACGCGGCTGAGACGGGGGGCGCCCGTCCTCCATTGAGCAATCACCGGATGCGTGGGGAGGGCCGCCCTCGGCTGTCCGAGCGAGCAAGGCTCGCCCAGCCGGTCAGCTTGCGTGGAATCTTTCGTTGGAGTTCGTGGTTATCTACGAAATTATCCCTACAAAATCAAAAACTGCGGAGCTACGCTCCGCCGGACAGCCGGGGGCGGCTGTCCCCACGCAATTACTGCCGCCGCCGGGTTCAGTTGTCCGATTTCGCAACCGCTGCTGGCCGCGCCGGCGTGCCGTCTGCTTTGACGTAATGGGCGTACCACGCCAGGTCGCGCTCCAGCCGATCTTTAATATGCGAGGGCGCCTTGAATTCGTGGTATTCGCCGGGATAGACCACCAGTTCCGTTTCACGGCCCAGACTCTTCAATGCCTGATACATCTGCTCGCCGCCGAGAACCGGCACATTCGAGTCAATATCGCCGCCCATAAATAGAGTGGGAGTGGTGATGTTCGCAATCTTGTAAAAGGGCGAGATCTTGTCCCAAACCGCCCGATCTTTCCAGGGATATCCCAGCTCGGTTTCGTAGTCGCGGATGTATTCGTCATGTCCGTACAGAGAGGCAAAGAGTCCGCCACCCGCGCCCGAGATGGCGGCCTTGAAGCGCGTGGTCTGGGCAATGATGAAATCGGTGGAGATTCCACCGTAGGACCATCCCCCCACGCCGAGCTTATCGGGATCAGCCAGGCCCTGCGCGATGGCATAGTCGACCATGGCCATATCGTCCTGAAAATCCTTGTTGCCCCAATCGGCATCAATCGCCTTGGCGTAAGCCTGCCCGTAGCCGCTGGAGCCACGCGGGTTAGGACATAGCACCACGTAGCCGTTGGCCGCGAAGAGCTGCGATAGATGGAAGAACTCCGCGTAGTAAGCCTCGACCGGTCCCCCGTGCGGACGGAGAATAGTCGGATACTTCTTGCCAGGCACGTAGTCGATCGGCTTGTAAAGATAGCCGGAGACAGTAGTGCCGTCCTTGCTCTTGAACTTGACGTACTCGGGCGCGACAAGTTTGACCTGAGACAGGAATTCGTCGTTGGTGCGCGTGATGCGAGTCAGCTTGCCCCCGGGAATGGTGAAAATCTCACTGGGGCGATCCGCCGTGGTGATCTGCGCCGCCACAGCGCCCGTCGGGGCGACGGAGTACGCATAAAGCGTCAGGCGTCCACCGATGGGGCGCGTGATCTCACCACCACTAACTGGAACGCGGCAGAGGTTTTGCGTGCCGTCATCATCGGCGATGAAATAGATAAATTTGCTGTCGGGCGAGAAGTGGGGCCCCGTGGACATGCGGTCCAGATTCAAGGTGAGGACTTTGGCCTCGCCTCCAGTCGAGGGAGAGACCGCGATGTGGGTCGTGGCATAGACGAGCAGCTTGGGATCGAGCTGCGTCACATAGGCGATCCATTTCCCGTCCGGCGACCAGGCTGGCGAATCGTCGGATCCAGGATTGGTTGTGATCTGCGTCAGGTGCGCGCCCTTGTCGGTGTTATCGGCCGCTACGACAAAGATGTTGGAGTCGTAATTGCGGTCGGGATCGGGGCCGGTGCGCTTGCTGCTGAAAGCGAGGAACTTGCCGTCGGGCGACCACGCCGGATGCAGGTCATCGAAGTCGCCGGAAGTGATCTGCGTCAAGATTCTGCTGCTGATATCGAAGACGTACAGATGGGTACGGAGCCGCTCCAGGTAACCAATCTCATCTTCCTTGAATATGTAGCGGTCCACCACCCACGGACGCTGGGCTTTCGGCTTCTTCTCTTTGGTCGCCTTGCCCTGGCTCTTCTCCTGCGCTCTCTCTTTGGCTGCGTCGAGGTCTTCCGGGGACGGATCCTGCAGCACCAGGACAATGCGTTTGCTGTCCGGCGACCAGGCAAAATCTTTGACGTCCTGCACGGTCTCAGTGAGAGGCTCGGCCTCTCCGCCGAGACGGTTCAGCAGCCAGACGTAGGTTTTGCCGTCATCGCGTTTGGAAAGGAACGCAAGATATTTTCCGTCCGGGCTCCAGCGCGGATGCTCGGATGATTCTTCCTCGGAAGTCATCGCAACCGCATCACCGCCCGCTGTCGCCACCATCCAGATGCGGGTCTTGTTGTCATCGTCTTTCAGAGACGCAGTCGAGACCGTGTACGCGATCCACTGGCCGTCAGCGCTGATCTGCGGGTCTGCGACCTCCCGCACCTGAAAGTAATCATCAATCGTGATGGGACGGAGCGTAGCCGGCGCCGCTTGCGCGCCTGCAATTAATGAGCAGAGAGACAACCCGATGGTGACTGCTGCGGTGAGCAGACCGAGTGAGCGAAGGTTCATCTATGTGACCCCGGGACATAAAAACGTGTATTTGGAAAAATCTGCCGGAGTGTAGCACAGGTCACGATTGCATCTGGCCGGGTGTTGTTTTTCTATGCGGCCACCACAAACCCCGCAGGGACAGCTGTCCTCAGCTGTCCAGTCGAGCGCCGCACGACCGGTTTTTGCCGGAAGCGAAAATAGCGGAACTGCGCTCGGCCGGACAGCCGGGGGCGGCCGTCCCCACGTGGTTCGTGGTGACCTTCTCGCAGCGATGCGCTTATAGGGGTCCTTCGACTGCGTGCGGGCTTTCGCAAGCGAGAGCAAGCCCTCGGCTCCGGACGAAGAGAATGGCAATCACGCGATTACCGGGGCGTTGCTGACTCCAGCGGTGCCGAATACGCGCCGATAGCGTTCGATTTCGGAAGGCAGTCCGAGCGCTTTCGAGTAGTTGTCGGAAAGCTTTACCGCGGACCGGCCGTCGGCCTCGGTGACCTTGCAGATCAGGCTGACGGGATCGAAGCCGCTGCCGCCGGCCGGATCGCAGCCGCGAAAATCATTTGTGAGCAATGTGCCCCAGCCGGCGCTGAACCGCGCCCGCCGCCCGGGCGTCCATTTTTTGCGGTCGAGGAAATCGGCCGCGCTGCGAAAATCCTTGGCCGTCGTGCCTCCGGCCAGGGTCCCGCCGAAATAGGCATGCAGGCCGAGGATTTCATCGACGTCCAGCGTGTCGGAGGCAATGATCAGCTTGTTGTGCGGATCCCGGCCGCGCGCCTTCAGCCAGTCGATGTATTCGTCGCCCGCGACATACGGATTCTTGCTGTCGACGCGCTGGCCGGTCCAGTCCGCCGCCCATTCCGGCGCATCTTTCAAAAATTGGGTCGTTCCAAAAGTGTCCGGCAGCATGATGAGAAGCTCGCCCTGATAAGTGCTCTGCCACATTTCGAGCACGCGGTACTGGGAAGCTCTCAGGACACGATCGTCAGGCGCCAACGCGGCCAGGACCATGGGTATTTCGTGCGCGTTGGTGCCGATCGCTTCCAGGTCGTGTTTATGAGCCAGGAAAGCGTTCGAGGTCCCGGTAAAAGCAGGGCCCAGGTTCGATGCCATGGCTTCAACCACATATTCCTGCCAAAGAAAACTGTGCCGGCGGCGAGTGCCGAAGTCTGCCACGTGCAGATCGGGAACCCCGATCAACTGTTCAATCTTGCCCCACAGCTTGGTCTTCGCCCTGGCGTAAAGGATGTCCAGGCCGAACTCGCTCAATCTTTTCAGGCCGGCCCGGGTTTTTAGTTCATCGATGATCGCGAGGGAGTAGAGTTCCCACATCGTGGTATCGGTCCACAAGCCTTCGAAGGACAGATCAAACTGGCCGTCTTTGACCGACAACTTGTAGTCCGACAATTTGAAATCGCGCTCCAGCCAGGCCAGGAACGCTGGTTCAAAAATCCCGCGTTGACCGTAGAACGTGTTGCCCGCCAGCCACACCAGCTCCGACTTTCGAAACCGCAGGCGGCGGACGTGTTCCAGTTGCGCGGTCAACTCTTCGGGCGGAAACATGTCGGCCAGGCGCACCGACGAAGTGCGGTTCAGCAGCGAAAACGAAACCGGCGTTTTGGGATAATGCTTCCAGATGAACTGCAGCATCAGCAGCTTGTAGAAATCGGTATCGAGCAGGGAGCGCGTGACCGGGTCCAGTGCCCAGTTGTGGTTGTGCGCGCGCTCGGCGAAGTTCACGATCATCGGTCAATATCCTCGGTGGAGGCCGGGCGTCCCCGCCCGGCCAGACGGGCGGGACGCCCGTCTTCCAGCATTAGCCTCAATGTGCCTGCGCTACCACATTTTCCAGGTCGTCCGCGGCCTTGCCGATCCCCGCGGCGGCATTCTGAATCACCTGCGCGACCTGGGGAATCTGCCCGTCGGCTTCCTTCCACTTCTTCTCATCCATGTATTCACGCACCGCCGCGATCGGCTTGGCCCCGTAGCCCGTGTAGGCGCCGGGCGCGTAAATCTGGTTCTTGAACCAGGGCCGTTCCGGAAGACCCTTTTCATTCAGGAACAGGCGCGAGACTTTGAGCACGTCCGCATTCAGCTGTTGCAGTGACTGCTGGGGAAGAGCCGGCGAGCCTTTGGCATGCCAATCCGACAGCGCATTGGAATAACGTTCGGAATTGTTCTTGAGCAGCTCAATCGCATTCTTCATGGGCGAAAAATTCATGTACGGCGGCACGGTCTCGGCGGGAGGCGGCACCGAGGGCTTGCGGGGATCTGCCGTTGCGGTAAAGACGCCTTCCTGCAACTCCAGATTGCGTTCGGTAAATTCGTCTTGCTTGTCCTTGAGCAACTTCTCCAGCTCGGCCTCGTATTTCGCAATGGCCTCGGCTTGGGGAGAGTAATCGACAGGAATCAGGTCGGCGCCCGCCAGGCGCATCATCGCCGTGCCCGCGGTTTGTGCCAGGGCGCGGCCGTAGGAGAAATCGGTATCCGCGAAATGCGTGTACCAGTAGAAATCGTCGTAGATGGAATGATACTGGTCGCCATCGTCTTCGCCGCCAAACTCAACACTCAAAGTCGAGATGCCGGCGAAATCCTGAAAAGCGGTGTAGTCCGATCCGTCCCCCAGGGCCTTGACCAGAAGATCGCCGCTCTTGCGGACAGCGGTGCGCTCCTCCGCGTCTTTTGCTTTGGCGATGCTTGCCAGATGCGAGCGTTGAAACACGGTCGTGTGAGTTTCCGGGTCTTGTATATCGCGAGCGACTCCGCTGATGAAGCTCTGCAAATCCTGCGTCCCGCCGGGAAAAAGAAATCCTCTCTCGTTGCCATCGGAGTTGATGTAGGCCACGGCGTGCGTTTTCAGCTCGTCCAGATGATCTTCGACCCACTCGACCGATCCCAGCAGTCCGGGCTCTTCTCCGTCCCATGCGCAATAAATGATGCTGCGCTTGGGAGTCCAACCCTGGCGATGCAGCTCGCCCAGCATGCGCGCTTCTTCGAGCATGGCGGCCTGGCCGGAAATTGGATCGTCGGCGCCGTTTACCCATGCGTCGTGATGATTGCCGCGCAGCACCCACTGCTGGCCGCCATCCGAGCCCGCCAAGGTGCCGATGACGTCGTAGATCGGCTTGATGTCCCAGTTGGACGCAACTTTGAGATGCACCTGCGCCGGCCCGGGGCCGATGTGGTACGTGATGGCCAGCGCCCCGCGCCAACTTTCCGGCGCGACGGGACCCTTCAGCGCCGAGAGCAAAGGAAGTGCATCGGCATAGGAAATCGGAAGCACTGGAATCTTTGTGATCGTCTTCGCTTCCTGGATCGAAAGCCGCTTGGCGTCGGCAGTGGCGGCCACACCCGGGGTGAGCGGATCGCCGGGATAGTCGGTGTCCATCACACTGCCGCGTTGCACTCCGTCTCGCGGCCGCCAGCCGCCGGAGGGATAGTCGTCGCCTTTGTAAAACCCGTCACCTCTTGGATCCGAATAGATGATGCACCCGATCGCTCCGTGTTCCGCTGCCACCTTCGGCTTGATGCCGCGCCAGCCGTCTCCGTAGCGGGAAATCACGATTGCGCCTTTGACCGAAATTCCCATGCGGTCCAGCTGCTCATAATCTTCGCGATTGCCGTAATTGACATACACCAGCGGCGCCGTAACATCTCCGTCGACCGAATACGCATTGTAGGTCGGCAGTTGCTCGGCGGTCTGGTTGCTGGTGGGATCGGAGGGCACAACGGGCTCCTGCATCCTGGCCTGAAATCGGGTCGGCTGCAGCATTTCAACCAGGCGAACTTTGGGAGTGGGAAACAGCACATTGAAAGTTTCGATCTTCGCGTCGAATCCCCATTCTTTGAATCTCGAAAGAAACCATTCAGCGTTGTCTCTGTCGTACGGCGATCCCACATGATGGGGACGGGCGCTCAGGCGGCGCATGTTCTCACGAATGTTTTCCGGCGAAATGCCATTTTGAAATTTTCTCTCCCAGTCGCTCTCCAGCGGCGCGCTTTGCGAACTGTATCCCGTAAGCCTGGAAGATGGTTGTACGACCGGGGCCTGTCCCGACCCGGGTTGGGCCGAAATCAATTGAGTCATCGCGAGCAGTGAGCCGAATATCCACCGAAGTGTCATGAATACCCTCAGGTTTAAATGGTAATGGAAGAGCAACGGCGAAAGTATTTTTCGACGCACGATGGCGCGGTACGCGGACAACGATCCGCGCCCGGACCACCCGCGCCCCCGCCCCACTTTCGCGCTATGGATTCTAACGGATTCAGCCGGCTAACCGAGGGGGGAATTCTCTGCGCTGCCGCCCAGCTTCTTTTTCTGCGGTCGGTTCACAAAAACATGGTAGGTAACCGCATCCCAGGCGTTATGAATGCCGATGAACAGTAGCAGCAGTGCCGCCGCTTCAACGCCAAACATGGCGCCATGTGCGTCGCGGCTAACCGCGCATGCCGATGCCGCCAGCGTTCCGTAGGCCGCGAAGGGCAGCAGAACATGAAATAACCAATCCTCAAATTGGGGAGCGTATACGGTTTGCTTTCGCATACGCCGAGTCACGATAATTTCGTACACGATGCCAGCCAGGCCCAGCAGCGCCCAAGAAACTGCGGCGCTGCCGATCCCGCGCCAGGGAGCGCTGACGATGGCGGACAGCAGCAGCACGGCCGAGAAATGAACGATGGTCGGCGTCGCAAAGGCGGCGCCAGCCTGCGCCTGATTGGGCGCGAGCGGCATATCGGAAATGAGGGTTATGACCACGAACTGCAATCCGATCAGCGCGCCGGCGGACGATCCGACGATTACGTAAAAATTCTCCCATCCCGCGAGCTCTGTCATCTTGTGCCCTCGAATCGGTCACACCCAGAGTTGGGTATCTTGACGCAATCTGGCGATGTCCCTGGCTGGCGCGCTCCCATAGAAACGGCTGTATTCCCGGCTGAACTGCGAAGGGCTTAGATAGCCGACACGCTGACTCGCAGTGCCGGCGTCCATCATCGTGGACAACATCAGACGTCGCGCCTCCTGCAGGCGCAGCACCTTTTGATAGTGCAGCGGGCTCATCGAAGTGACGGACTTAAAGTGCTCGTGGAAAGAAGAAACACTCATGTGTACCATCTCGGCCAAATCTTCGACCTTCATAGGTTGGGAAAAGTTGTCTCGTAGCCACGAAATCGCTTTCGCCACCCGTTGTACGCTGGACTCGGCGAATCCCATTTGAGCGACGCGGACACCAATGTCGCTGCGTAGCAGGCGGATCAGAATTTCATCCAGCACGAGTGGGGCCAGCAGTTCACTGTCTCCCGGTTCTCCCAGGCATTCCATTAACCTGGTCGCGGCGTTCACAATGCTTGCGTCGGCCGCAGTACGGTAAACCGCGCTTCGTTCTTGAACCGGCGGCAGACCGTGGGGGAACACTTTTAACACCAGGTCGGCAATCTTGTGCGGGTCGAGGTCGAGCCTTATGGAAAGATACGGCTCGGACTGGCTGGCTCGGGTGACTTGCGCAGCAACCGGCAGAGCAACGGAAAACACGATCATGCGCGACGCGTCATACTCATAGACCTCGTCCCCCACGATAACGGTCTTGGCTCCCTGTGGGACAATGCACAGCGAGGACACACGCAGAGCATGCACGCACTCATTGTTTACTCGTGAAAAGCGGCTGGCGTGCACCCCAGGAATGCGCAGGTCGAAACTGCCGTCGTGCGGGGCGTAGGCGGCAATCAGGCGGGCCAGTTTGGCTGTGTCTGGTCTATTCGGATCCGCGTCGTTACCTGCCTGTCGTATAGGGACCGCTTTGCCGCTGCTATTCACGCCTTCTAGAATACCCTTTTCCCGCCAGCATTAGACTTTGGCTGGGCCATCCCCGTTTTCACCCTCGCACAAGACAAGCTTCTGCGCCTTTCAATCGGAGGGCCAGAAAAGTTTGTAATGTGTTCTCAAGTAGGGTACACTTGTCCTCGTAATGAGAACACTAAAGCTGCCCATGTCGGAGGTTTTGTTCGGCCAGATTCGCAGCGGCATCCTTGCCTTATTGTACGGGCATCCGGACCAGTCATTTTATCTCCGTCAAATCGCGCGCCATATTGGGGCCAGCACGGGCGCGGTCCAACGTGATATCACGCAATTGTCCAAAGCCGGACTCATCAATCGTATTCCTCTGGGGTCCCAGGTGTTCTATCAGGCGAATTCTGACAATCCGATTTTTGCCGAGATGCGCGGGCTGGTCACGAAAACGGTCGGCGCGCACGATAGCCTGTTATTTTTACTTGCCCCCTATGCCCGGAAGATCAAAGTTGCGTTTGTGTATGGTTCGGTGGCACGTCACGAAGAGACTGCGCAGAGCGATGTGGACCTGATGATAATCGGAAGTATTACCCTGGAAGAATTGCTGCCGGCCTTTGAAAAGGCGCAGTCGTTGCTGACACGTGAAGTCAATGCAACTGTGTATTCGCCGAAAGAATTCCGTTCCAAGGTGGATGGCGGGAATCATTTTTTACAGAGCGTGCTCAAGGACAAGAAGCTTTTTCTGATTGGAAGCGAAGATGAGCTTGGAAAAGTGGGTGGAATACGGATGGCTCAGGCAGCAAGCCACCAGTCCAGATGAGATCAAAGGCCTGTTGAGCATCGTTGATCGAGGATTGAACGACGCTCGAGTAACCCAGATTTCTTCTGATCTGCGAATTACGGCAGCTTTCTCGTCCGCGCTCCAATGCTGTACTGTTGCTCTTCGCGCCTGTGGATATCGGCCATCCGGTCCGGGCCACCACATGCGAGTCATTGAATCCCTCGAACACACGATGGGCGCGCCCGCGAGGGCGGTGCACCGTCTCCTGGCACTGAGCAAGAAGAGGAATATTTCGAACTATGATGTCGCCGGGGCCGTGTCCGATCAAGATCTGGAACAGACGATAAAACTCGCCACGCAATTACGCGAGCAAGTCATCGAATGGTTGAAAAAGAACCATCCGGAACTATTGAAGTAACGCCTCGATGCCATGAACCGGCGGCGAAGCCGCCCCGTAGCATCTTCGAGACACCGGGTTGGCATTTGCTCATTGCGCCTGAGCGAGAACGGCAACATCGAGCTTTGAATAGTACTTCTTCACATCGCCCGCCCCGTATTTTTCGCGGAATTTATTGACCACAGACGAGACTCCCGCGGCATCCGTAATGGGAACAGCCTGGAACTCACCCTGTGCTCCGCGCGTATCGATCCGCATCGAGGGGTTCTTCACCACGTTCTTGTACCACTGCGTACCCGACCCCTGCACCGGCAGGAGATAAAGGTTGTCCTCGTCCCATACGAACCATACCGGGTTTGAAATGGCGCGTCCTGACTTTCTGCCGGTCACAGTGATGTTGATTTCGCTGGATTGGGAAAGCCGGTCTCTGAGAGCATCTTTTGGCGCTGGCATATGCACTCCTGCTTCTAATTATGAACCTGATTCTACTTGTAGTATTGCTCCTCGCTGACCTGCTCCATCCAGTCGACACCTTGCTGTGCTTCCTCTCCTGAATGGTTGTGTCCTGGCTCGAGACGTTGCATGTATGGAGTGGCCTTAATGCTGGCGTGGGCGCGCGCCAGCACGCTGCTTCTCCCGAGACCGGCCGACTTAGCGATTGACCAATTTCTGCAGGTTCTCCGGGTATCGCGCTCCCTGCACCGGAATCTTTGAAGTGGCGCTCTCGATTTGGCGGAGATCGTCGGGCGTCAGTTCAATGGCAGCGGCGGCGATGTTTTCTTCCAACCGGTGCAACTTCGTTGTGCCGGGGATGGGAACCATCCAGGGCTTCTGGGCGAGAATCCAGGCGAGCGCGATCTGCGCGGTCGTCGCTTTCTTTCCTTCGGCGATCTTGCTCAGCAAATCCACTAGGGAATGATTCGCTCTGCGGTTCTCCGGCGTGAAGCGCGGGACGATGTTGCGGAAATCGGTCTTATCGAACTTGGTTTCTTCGTTGATCTTGCCCGTGAGGAATCCTTTTCCCAAGGGGCTGAAGGGAACGAATCCGATCCCGAGTTCCTCGAGACTCGGTAAAATTTCCTGCTCAGGCTCTCTCCACCAGAGTGAATATTCGCTCTGGAGTGCCGTGACGGGCAGGACTGCGTGTGCGCGACGGATGGTTCGCACGCCTGCTTCAGAAAGGCCGAAGTGCTTCACCTTACCTTGCTGAATCAGTTCCTTCACCGCTCCTGCTACATCCTCGATCGGCACGTTCGGGTCAACGCGGTGCTGATAGTACAG
This sequence comes from Terriglobia bacterium, assembly GCA_963816025.1. Classification (GTDB taxonomy): domain Bacteria; phylum Acidobacteriota; class Terriglobia; order Terriglobales; family Acidobacteriaceae; genus JAIQFF01. Next base: position 8,350 of record CAWFJA010000031.1, on the reverse strand, counting down.
ATCGATGACGTCGGTCCTGAGCCGCTTGAGCGAGCCCTCGACTGCCTCCTTGATGTGCTCTGGCCGGCTATTGAGGGCATTCCACTTGCCTCCATCCTCCGGATTCGGCGCCCAGCCGAACTTGGTTGCGATCACCACCCGATCGCGGAATGGAGCAAGAGCCTCGCCCACGAGTTCTTCGTTCGTGAATGGACCGTAGACTTCGGCGGTATCGAAGAATGTGACGCCGCGTTCGACGGCCGCCCGAATCAGGGAGATTCCCTCCTGCTTGTCGACCGCTGGACCGAAGCCAAAGCTCATTCCCATGCAGCCCAAGCCGAGGGCCGAAACTTCCAGATTGCTATTTCCCAGTTTGCGCTTCTTCATTGGTTCTCCTTCAAGGTGCCTTCGCAGTCGATGAACCAACCGTTCCGGTCCGGGTCAAAATCGCACCTGCCTGTCGATGATGTGGAGTTTCTGCCACGTAAATAAAAGTGCGAATCCGGCAGGTTCGACGAAACGAAAGTGTAGATGGTTGACTCTGCGGAGGATTGCCTATTTCACTAAAGTTCTTGCCAGATTCTCCGAGGCTCCACCGATGTCGCTTTTGCCGTCCCATCTTCGCTTTGAATATCGTGCAAAGTACCGGGGAACGATGTCAAAGCGACCAGCTGATCTTGCGGCGCGAAGGTGCAAAGAGGGCTTCGGCGCCTGATTTAAAGGCTTACCGTTGCAAGGAAGGGGAAGTCATGGTGCCGGGAGGGGGAATTGAACCCCCAAGGGCCGAAGCCCGGCGGATTTTGAGTCCGCTGCGTCTGCCAGTTCCGCCATCCCGGCTTAGGTCGTAAGCTGCGGAGAAATCCACATTAATTGATGATGCGGGCCTTTGCAACTTGGCCCTCATCCCGCTACCGTGACCTGGTCTGGAGGCTCAGTAATCCGTCGCCGTGTAGCTTGAAAAGCCAAAATTGTTGGCGCCGCTGCCGCAAGTGGACGGACTCTCTAGATACATCCCCATGCCCGGACTGCCGCTGGCGTAAGTGCTGTCTGTAACCTGCCCTTTCTGGACACCGTTGATGAATACGGTGATCACATTGCCGATCATCTGCGCCGAGAAAACGTCTCCCGTTTTGACTCCGTATTGAGACCCAGTGGCGCTCAATATGGTCGTGAAGTTGCCGAACGGACCATTCCAGCGAACCACGTGAATATAGGAATTCGCGGTGTTCCAGTTTCCGACGTTGATTTCGTAGCCGGTGACGCTGTGGGGCGAAATCGAAGCCCGTAAAAAAATCTCCGATTCCTGATAACAGGGGCCAGGCCGAACCATGATGGGTGCGACGATCTGCACCGTCCCCTGCGCGCTCTGGTTGTTGCCCCAATTACCCGAAAGTATGGCTATCGAGTCATCGAACAGCGCCGGATTGGTGCCCGTCTGGGTGGCGAAGGCAAAGCCGGGGGTGGTTTGCATATTTGTCCAGTCCAGACCGGTCGTGCCAGCGTTGATCCAATTATCGCCCTCGGAAATGGGATTCTCGGTCAGAGGAAAATTTGTGGTGTAAGTATGACCTGCCGGAGGGGGAGGAGCGGGTGAACTTTGCCCAGTGCCGCGGAAAGTGGCCATCTGCATCACCCAGGTACCTGAGCCCAGGGTCGCAGTCGCGTTGTAACTTCCCGCGCTGGTAACGATTTCGTCCTCCGAAATACCACCGTACAAGTTGATGATCCGGGCGCTGAATCCGCTGCCTGCGGTCTTGAACGATGTACTCGGATTGCCTGCCCCCACGATCAACTGGTTGGCCGAAGTCGTGGTCGCTGAACCACTGTTCGCGATTGTCCCCTTGCCAGTTGCGGTCGCAACCACATCCAAGGGACTGACTGGATCCAAACCGCTATATTCGAGCACGTTCACATTGGGCCAGCCCGCGGTCTGGTTGAAGGTCACGGTCACGATATTGCTGCCGCCAACAATGTTTGCAGCGTAGTAAATCTGCGAACTCAGCCCGCTGGTTCTGGTTGGGCCCGCGGCCACGGCGTAGATGTTGCCTGCGCTGTCGGTGACCGAACTCACGACCGAAGTCGTGTCGCCCCACATCACCGCGATCACATTCAGGTTTCCCGCTGTCTGGGCTGCGGGATAGGCGATGGCCAACGACGACCCTGACAGCGCGACTGCCGACTTGGCCTGCGCGAAACCGATGCCTGTTGCCGAAGAGGTGGTGTAGGTATAACTGCCCGGCAGGGTCGCGCTCTGGCCATCGGGGTTGGTCACCACGACGTCCACAGTCCCACCCGTGTGCGCCGGAGCCGTGGCCGTGATCGAGTTACTGCTGACTGCCACCACATTGGTCGCTGACGCACCTCCGAGCTTTACCGTCGCTCCGGCGGAAAATCCCGTGCCTGTGATGGTCACCGAAGTTCCGCCGTTGGCCGACCCTGAGTTCGGGGTGATGGCCGTCGCCACCGGCGACGGCTGTGAGCCTTGCCCGCTGGCGATGGCGTAGGTGTAACCTCCCGGCAGGGTCGCGCTCTGGCCATCGGGGTTGGTCACCACGACGTCCACGGTCCCAGCCGAGTGCGCGGGAGTGGTCGCCGTAATCACCGTACTGCTGGCTGCCACCACATTGGACGCAGCCGCTCCTCCCAGCTGTACCGTCGCCCCGGCGGAGAATCCCGTGCCCGTGATGGTCACCGAGGTTCCACCGTTGCCGGCCTCCGAGTTGGGCGTGATCGCCGTCACCGTCGGCGGCGGCTGCGAACTCTGCCCGCTGCCACGGAAGGCGGCCATCTGCATCACCCACGGGGCCGATAACCGCAGAGGAGCCGTGGCGCTGTAGCTTCCCATGGCAAGAACCGTCGTGTCTTCGGCGATGTCTCCAAAGTTGGTGATCACCCGCTGGGTAAATCCGCTCCCCGCCGCGCTGTACATGTCAAACGTCATGCCCGCGCCAAAGATCAGCTCATTTAACGCAGTGGTCGTGGCCGGACCGCTATTTCCATTTTGTGAATTGCCCGCCGCCGCCGCGGTGACGTCTAAGGGCGCCGTCGGGTCAAGCCCGCTGTACTCCAGCGCCCGCACGTCCGGATACGCCGCCTTGCGGTTGAAGGTTACAGTCACCGTATTGCTGCCGCCGGCGATTTTGTTGGCGTAATAAATCGACTGGGTCAGCGCTTTGCCCGCGGTTGGACCCACCGCCAGGGCATAACTGTTCCCACGACTGTCGGTGACCGATTTCACGGCAGCGCTGGTATCGTTCCAGCCCACCACTACAATATTTGAGTTTCCCGCTGTCTGCGCCTTGGGATACGTCACCGCCACGGACGAGCCGGACGGGTTCAAAGTCTTATTGTTCTGCTGTAGGAAATTGATCCCGGCGGATACGGGAAGAATTAGCAACAGCGTAAATAACAAATTCTTTATGATGAAGTTTTTAACTATCATTACCGGTAATGGCCCCTGGGGATGATGTTCCCGTTCCTAGTATTGAGATTTCGTACCGGAGATGACTGGCCATCGCCGCCGCAAGGGTCAGCCTCGGCTTCGTGCCGGAGTGCGTGAGGACCCATCGCGATTGCGGACGTCATCCCATCAGGCATGTCGAGCGATCAGGGCCGCGAAGTCGGCAGAATCCGGCCCAAAAGAACATCGACGCACGATGGCGAAACGCGCGCCTGCAACGAACTTATGAAAGTGGCTGGGAACGAAGCGGTCTGAACTTGGCCAGACCTTGAGTATGCCCTTTCCGCCGGATAGACTCAATAAAGAAATCGCGACTCTGGTCGACAATTTCCTGACGATGCCACGTGCTTGAAGTGGTTCGACTTCATCAACCGGTTGAGGAATTTCCGCCAACTAATTGGAGCGCGAAACCAGTTGCGCTGACAAGGCCGAGGGGCGCACTTTCGGACGACGCCGTTCCACAGTGGGAAAATGGTTCCACTGAGGCAAAAATTCGGTATTTAAGGAGGCGGCCTTGAAGCGATCCATCTCGATAGTCCTGCTTCTGATGCTGGCATGCTCCACCCAGTTGCTCGCGGACACGCAGCGCTGGTCGGAAGAAAGAGCCAATGCCTGGTACCAGCAGCAGCCCTGGCTGGTAGGCAGCAACTTTATTCCCGCCACCGCCATCAACGAACTCGAAATGTGGCAGGCGGCCACCTTTGATCCTCAGGAGATTGACCAGGAACTGGGCTGGGCGCAGAGCCTGGGCATGAATACCATGCGGGTGTTTCTGCACCATCTGCTGTGGCAGCAGGATGCCCCCGGCTTCAAGCAACGGATCGATACCTTTCTGACCATCGCTGCCAGGCATAAAATCCGGCCAGTCTTCGTTCTGTTCGATTCCTGCTGGGACCCGTTCCCCAAACTCGGGCCGCAACATCCGCCGATTCCCGGAGTGCACAATTCGGGCTGGGTGCAAAGTCCTGGAGCCGCCGCGCTACAGGACCCGGCGCAATATCCACGGCTTAAAGAATATGTGCAGGGAGTGGTCGGGGCATTCGCCAATGATCCGCGCATACTCGCCTGGGATTTATGGAACGAGCCCAACAACGGCAATGGCGGCGCGTACGGAGCGGTGGAACTGAAAAACAAAGCCGCACTGGTTTTGGCTTTATTGCCCCAGGTTTTCTCCTGGGCGCGTTCAGCCCATCCTCGCAGCCGCTTACCAGCGGAGTATGGGAAGGCGATTGGTCGTCAGCCGGAAAAATTGTCGGCTACGGCGAAAGTTCAGCTGGAACAATCAGACGTGATTTCTTTTCACAACTATGGTTGGCCGGAAGACTTCGAACAAAAAGTGGGATGGCTGGAGCGATATCACCGGCCGATTTTGTGCACCGAGTACATGGCCCGTCCCATGGGAAGCACTTTCGACTTGATCCTGCCGCTGGCGAAAAAGCGGCACGTCGCGGCGATTAACTGGGGATTGGTCGCGGGCAAGACCCAGACCTATCTGCCATGGGACTCCTGGCAGAAGCCCTATGTTCTGGAAAAACCTCCGGTATGGTTCCACGAGGTGTTCTATCCGGACGGCAAGCCTTACCGGGAAAGAGAAGCCCAGATCATCCGCGAGCTGACCGGCGCGAAATAAAGCCAATCTTCCTTTGTCATTCCGAAGCCAGGTTTATCGGCGAGGCCTCCGCTTGGTGCGAGCAGCAAGACAGTTGATTCCTCGCGCGGCGCGCTTCGGAATGACAATCCTTATGTTTTCACATCGCAGCCACTACCGACAGCGTGTCCGAGCCAAAACCTCAACTGTAGAATTCAAAATCTAAATTCGAAATCAAAACCAACTGCAAAGGCGGCGGGCGAGGGCGCCCGCCCCACACGGAGATTTATAGGATTCGTTCGTGGGAGTAGCCGGCAGATTCCAGGGCAACCAGCAGTTCGGCAATCTGGTCCGGGCCCCGGGTTTCCATGGTGATATCGATCGCGGTCTCTCCCAGATTCACTCCGTAGTAGGCGCGGTCGTAGGAAGTCTCCACGATATTGGCGCGGTGGTCGGCGAGAATTCCGGTCAGGCGGTGCAGGGCCCCGGGATAGTCAGGAAGATGGACGCGCAAGCGCACCAGGCGTCCGTCCTTTACCAGGCCGCGCTCGATGATTCGCGACAGCAGGGTCACGTCCATGTTGCCGCCGCAGACCAGCACCGCGATCTTCTTCCCCGCCATATGCAGCTTGCGATTGATCAAGGCAGCGATAGCGGCTGCCCCGGCGCCTTCCGCCATGGTTTTCTCTTGTTCCAGCAAGAGCAGGACCGCGTTGGCAATTTCTTCTTCGTCGACGGTGACGATTTCATCGACGTATTTCTGCACCAGGGTAAAGTGCGGTCGCCGGCCCGCCGCACGGCGATGCCGTCGGCGATGGTCGCGGCCGGAGCCAGGGCACCGGTTTACCTCCGCCACTGCGGCCTTCATCGAAGGGAGCCGAGAAGTCTGCACTCCGATGATCTGGACTTTAGGGTCGGTCTCCTTGATGGCACAAGCGATGCCGCCGATCAAACCGCCGCCGCCGATGGGGACGACCACCGCTTCGATTTCGGGATGCTGCTGCAGCATCTCAAGTCCGAGCGTGCCCGGCCGGCGATGACCGCGTCGTCATCGAACGGGTGGATAAAGGTGAGGTGTTGTTGCTGGCCGCGCCGGATGGCTTCTTCGCAGGCATCGTCGTAGTTGGCGCCGTGCAGGATGACTTCGGCGCCGTATGATTTGGTCGCGGAAACTTTGATTAACGGGTCGTGAGCGGCATGCAGATCTGAGCTTTGACCCCACGGCGGCCGGCGTGATAGGCCAGGCCCCTGCGCGTGATTTCCCGCCAAAGCGGCGATCACTCCCCGGTCGCGCTCCTCCGCCGTCATGGTCAGCAGCTTGTTCAGCGCGCCGCGTTCCTTGAACGCGCCCGTTCTCTGCAGATTGTCGAGTTTCAGGTAAATGGAATTGCCGGTGAGCTGCGAAAACGTGGCGGAGAGAGTAAACGGAGAAAGATAGATGGACGGTGAATGCGCTCCAGGGCAGCTTGGACGTCGGCGAGGGTGATCATTGATCTGGTAGGTGCATTCTACAGGAGGTCCGGGGGCTGGCGGAGGACGGGTGTCCGTGTGGCGCGGGCGCCCTCTCCCGCGAACGCTGCCAGTCAAAAGTCAAAGGCCGCGGGCGAGGGGGCCCGCGCCACACGGACATGCCTCATGCTTCTACCGGCGCGCCGGTTGCGACCGGCAATTTTGCTTCCTGCCAGGTGCCGAATCCGCCACTGACGTTCATTACATTCTTAAAGCCGGCGCGTTGCAGAAGACTGCAGGCAATCAGGCTGCGATAGCCGCTCTGGCAATGGACCGCCAAAGGAATATCAAGATCAACCTCCGGAGGAGAAACCCGGAAGCGATCGAGCGGCCACCACGCTGCTCCGTCGATATGCGCGGCCAGCCATTCCGCCTCCCGGCGGACATCCAGCACGCGCATGCCGTTTTTCGAGATGTGCTGCTGCAATTCCTGCACACTGATCTCGCGTAGGGTCGCAAGATCGAGCCCGGCCTGTTTCCATCCGGCAACGCCGCCTTCCAGGTATCCGCGTTCGACTTCGATGCCGACCCGGGCCAGGCGAAGTACGGCCTTCCGACAACTGTTCGGGGGTGTCGGCGATAAGCACGGGGGCCGACGACAAACCGAGGATGGTTCCGGCCCAGGAAGCGAACTGTCCGGACAGGGGAATGTTGACGGAACCGGGCACGTGGCCCGCGGCAAACTGTTCTCCAGGGCGGATGTCCAGCGCGATCACGCCTTCTTCGATCCTGGCTTTCAATTCCGCCGGAGAGATCGCCTTCAGCTCCGGCAAGTCGGAGAGCGCAGGGGCGCCTCCGCGATTGATCTCGGCATCCTGCAGGAAATATTCGGGACGCGCCGGCAAATTGCTGGTCAGCTGCCGGATGAACTCGTCGCGAGTCTGGATTTGCAGCGCATAGTTAGTGAGGCGCTCGGTGCCGATCGTCGAGGAACGCTCGGCCCGCATGTTGCGCCCGCAGAGCGAACCGGCGCCGTGCGCGGGATAGACCAGGACCCGATCGGGCAGCTCCAACAGCTTGTCATGGAGGCTGTCGTAGAGCATCCCCGCCAACTGCTCGGGTGAGTAAGTGCGGGAAAGATCGGGACGACCGACGTCACCGATAAACAGCGTGTCTCCGGTCAGAACGGCCCAGGGCTTCTGCGGTTTCTCATCATCCGTGACCACCAGGCAGATGCTCTCCAGAGTGTGCCCGGGAGTTTCGAGAACCTTGATCGCAGCTTTTCCAAAACGCAACTCGAAACCATCGTGGACATCAACGTGCGGAAAGGTGACTCCAGCCTGGGCGCCGAAATAGATTTTTGCTCCGGTGCGGGCGGCGAGTTCCTTGTGTCCCGAAACAAAATCGGCATGCAGGTGAGTCTCAAAAATGTGACGAATGGTAAGCCCGTGTTCGTCGGCGGCCTTCACGTAAAGATCTACGTCACGCTGGGGATCAACCACAACAGCTTCGCCTTGCGACCCCAGCATGTAAGAAGCATGGGCGAGGCAGCCCAGATAAAACTGTTCGAAATACATAAGCGGAACCTTTCCAAGCAACCGGCAATGTAAAACCCGGGCAACCAATCATACCCTCAGGAATCAAAATTCGAGGATTCATCAGGATCAACTCGGTGCGCGTGGAGGCAGCAAACTTTTCCACATCGCTTTGAGATAAGATTACTGCAACCGGCGGCGCGACCCGGAAAGTATTGCGCCGTCTGCTAGTCCGGGAGGTAGCACGATGTACCGGTCCTCATCTGGCAGCGCCCCTAGTACAAATTCATGGCTCGACGTGCAGTCTGCGATTCGCGGATTGACCCAGGATTTTGCCAC
>CAWFJA010000030.1:0-41375 GCA_963816025.1 Terriglobia bacterium | reverse complement strand
TGGTCAGCGCCTCAATGTAATAGGAACCCGCCAGGGGATCGATAGTGTCGGCACGCCCGATTCGTAGGCGATGATCTGCTGGGTGCGCAGGGCAATCCGCGCGGCCTGTTCGTCGGCAGCGCCAGTGCCTCGTCGAACGAATTGGTATGCAGCGACTGCGTGCCGCCCAGCACCGCCGCCAGCGCCTGCAATCGCCGTGCGCACCACGTTGTTTTCCGGCTGCTGCGCGGTCAGCGTCGAGCCCGCCGTCTGCGTATGAAAGCGCAGTATCCACGACTTGGGGATTCTTCGCCTTGAACCGCTCGCGCATGATGCGCGCCCACATGCGCCGCGCCGCACGGAACTTGGCCACTTCTTCGAGAAAATTGTTGTGCGCGTTAAAGAAGAACGACAGCCGCGGCGCGAATTCGTCGACATCCAGCCCGGCATCGATCGCCGCCTGCACGTACGCAATGGCGTTGGCCAGAGTGAAGGCCACTTCCTGCACGGCGGTCGATCCCGCCTCGCGCATGTGATAGCCGGAGATCGAGATCGTGTTCCACTCGGGAACGTTTTCGTTGGTCCAGGCAAACAGGTCGGTGATGATGCGCATGGCCTGCGGGCGGATAGATGTACGTGCCGCGCGCGATGTATTCCTTGAGCATATCGTTCTGCACCGTGCCGGAAAGCTTGCGGATATCGCGCGCCCTGGCGGCGCGCCACGGCGACGTAGAGCGCCAGCAGAATCGAGGCCGTCGCATTGATGGTCATCGAGGTGGAGATCTTGGTCAGGTCGATGCCTTCGAACAGGCGCTGCATGTCTTCGATCGAATCGATGGCCACGCCGACTTTGCCGACTTCGCCCAGGCCAGCGGGTTGTCGGAGTCCAGGCCGATCTGCGTGGGCAGATCGAAGGCGACCGACAGCCCGGTGGTCCCGTTGGCCAGCAGGTACCTGTAGCGTTTGTTGGACTCCTCGGCATCGCCCATGCCGGCATACTGGCGCATGGTCCAGAGGCGGCCGCGATACATGGTGGCTTGCACGCCACGGGTGTAGGGATAATTCCCGGGATAGCCGACTTCGTGTTCCGTGAGTCCCGGCCTCCAGATCGGCCGGGGTATAGAGCGGGCGGAGGGAATGTGAGAGGAGGTTTCGGGATCGGCCGGTGCACGAGACTCGACTTTGAGTTTCTCGGTCATTACGAAGGGCAGTAAGCACCAAGCCACGAAGGCGCAAGAAGGAATTCACAGGGTAGCCCACGCTCCAATTTCCTTCGTGTACTTGGTTCCCTTCGTGGTTAAACATTTGAGAACTTCTTCCATACGCGCCAGAACGAACTTACCCCGAACCAGGCGAAAGCCAGTGTGAAAATAATTGCGAGCCGCGATTCGGCCCGTGCGAGGTCTTTCCGGTCTGGTAACGGCGGCATACCGCGAAAGAAAGCGCCTGCGCCGATGACGGCCAAGGACAGGAAAACAAAGCCCGTGACCTCCAGCCAAAGTTGGCCCAGCACGCGTCCGCAATGGGCGGCCGCAGCGCGGGCGCCTTTTAGTGCCGCCCCCAGGGTCCGGTTGCGGCCTGCGTGTTGGGCCGCGACGCGAGCCTCATCCCCAATTTGCGGACGGTCGAGAATTTCACCATCTGCCTCGATTTTACCAGTGTTCGGGGTACAATGTCGCCTAGACGCTGTTGTGTCGCGAATAATTAAAACAATCGGGCATTTGAGCAACTGATTACCGCTACGAGGGGGCCACGTGGACCAGCAACTGAAACAGCTGATGAAAGAACTGGGCGAGGCGATCAACGAGTCGCTGGCCGACTCGCGAGCAGATCGCCGAAGTCGTTTCCAGGATCAAAGAGGGCGGCTACGACATTTTTGTGGTGCTGGAAGCCAATCGGCGTGAGCAAGCCGGGCGAGAAGCGACGACAAGACTTCCCTGGTGACAACGCTTACCACGAATCCCGAGTTCAAGATCAGCGATCAGGACTTGAAGTTCCTGAAATCGCTGCGCATCAAGATCGAGAAAGACGCGGCGTAGCAGTCTTCAGTCCTCAGTCGTCAGAAGATCCAATCAATTCCCGTCTTCCATCCCTGGAATGGTCCCGCACGAGCGCGGGCGCTCGCGCCTGCATTTTCTTCGCGGATAGCTGACGGCTGCATTGCTGTGGTACAACCACGTCTTGCCGGGCGGGGAACAAACTGGCCTGGTGCGCGCCATTGGCCGATGGAGCATGGCTGCACTGGCGGTGAATTCGGTTATTGGCAGTGGCATCTTTGGTTTGCCCGCCGACGGTGGCGGGGCTTCTCGGCAGACGCAGCCTGCTCGCCGTGCTGATTGCGGGGGCTGCGATTGGCATCATCATGGCCTGCTTTGCGGAGGTGGCCTCGCAATTTTCCGAGGCGGGCGGACCGTACCTCTATGCGCGCACCGCGTTCGGGCGGCTGACGGGGATTCTGGGCTGGACGTTCTACCTCGCGCAGGTGGCAGCTCCGGCAGCCAATGCGAACTTGTTTGTCATTTATCTGGCGGGAATTCTGGCCGGGCGCGAAAGAATTTTGGCCGCGAATTCTGATTCTGACTTTACTGGTCGGGCATCTGGCGCTCATCAATGCGCTGGGCGCAAAGCAGGGCACGGCGGTGAATAACGTGTTCACGGTGGCAAAATTTCTGCCGCTGCTGATGGTTGTGTTGGCCGGAGCCGCGGTTCGCTGATCCATCCGGCGCCGTGGGGCGCGGCGGCACGCCGCCGCCGTCCAGTGCGTGGATGACGGCGATCGTACTGTGATCTTCGCTTATGGCGGATTCGAATCGGCGCTCGCTCCTATGAGCGAGGCGAAGAATCCGGGGCGGGACGCGGCTTTTGCCCTCTTTGTGGCGCTGGTCGCCTGCACGGGATTTATTCACTCGTGCAATGGGTGGTGGTGGGAGTGCTAGGGCCGGGAGCCGACACACGGATCGTCCTCTGGCCGAGGTGGCGCGCATCACTATGGGCGGTCGCGGGGCGGCGCTGGTGGCGATTGGGGCGCTGGTTTCGGTCTTTGTATATTTCAGGAGCCAAGCCTGTTGGGAATGCCACGGGTCACGTTTGCGCTGGCCAAAGGTGGAGATTTGCCGGGGGTCTTTGCCGCGGTGAGCTCGAGATTTCACACGCCGTGGTTCTCGATTCTGTTCTACGGGGCGCGGTGTGGGTCTGGCAATCTCCGGGACTTTTGCCTGGAATGTGACGCTGTCGGTGATTGCCCGGTTGTTCTACTACGCTGTGGTTTGCCTGGCGGTGATCGTGTTGCGGAGAAAGCAGCCGCTGGCTGCACGCGTGCGGGTGCCGGGAGGGCAAGTGCTGGCCGTTCTCGGGGTAGGGATTGCGATTGCGCTGGCAACGCAAGCGGATTTGAGTAAGTCACTGATCCTTGGGGCGACGTTCCGGCAGCGCTGGTGAACTGGCTGTGGGTGCGGCGAGCAAATCGCGTGAAAGTCTGAGGGTTGCGGCTGGACGCGCTGTGATACCCTCTCCGCGAATGAAATCCTGGACCCTGGCTCTACTCCTGTGCAGCAGCTCTTTGCTACTGGCACTAGCCCGCAACTTGCATCCCTGCGATTTACCGTTGAAAACAACGTGGCGGTTCCGATGCGTGACGGAGTTCGTCCTGCGGGCCGATGTCCTTCGTTCCGACGGCGAAGGGCAATTCCCGGTGCTCGTCTATCGCACTCCGTACGGGAAGGAAGGCGCAGCGGGACTACACGACCTTCCAGCATGCGGTCGAGCGCGGCTACGCGGTCGTGGTCGAGGATGTGCGCGGGCGCTACGCTTCGGACGGCGAGTTCCTTCCTTATCAAAACGAAGGTCGCGACGGCTATGACACCATCGAGTGGGCGGCCGAGCAGCCATGGTCGAATGGCGCGGTCGGGACCTTCGGCCTCTCCTATCCGGGAGCAGTGCAGTGGCTGGCGGCGGTGGAGAGTCCTCCACACCTGAAGGCCATGGTCCCCGCCATGACGTTCTCGACGCCGCAGAACTTCTTCTATGCCGGTGGCACATGGGACATGTCGTGGATCGAATGGATCTGGGACAACATCGCGCCGGACATCCGCGCGAAGAAAGAATCTCCCGGGTCCGAGACCTCGGAGAGGCAGTTGCCGCATGGAAGCAGGAGGCCCGAAGATGCGAACGCGAGCTGCCGCTTGACCAACTGCCAGGAGCTTCAGCGAAATCGCTCCGTATTACTACGATTGGCTGCGGCATCCGGCCGGAAGATCCCTGGTGGGACTGGTGCGAACTGCGGGACAAGTACGATCGCACGCATGCGGCCGTGCTGAACCTTTCCGGCTGGTACGACGACAACTATGGACCGGAAGGGGCGACCACCAACTTTGCTGGATTGCTGAAGGCCCGCACGGGGGAGTGATCCCCGCACTCACCTGATCCTCGGTCCGTGGGTCACGGCGTGGACAGTCACGCAAAGACGAAGTCGGGAGAACGCGAGTTTGGACCGGCCGCGGCGATCGACTATGACGAGGTGGTCCTGCGCTGGATGGACCACTACTGCGAGGAATCGACAACGGCGTCGAGCCGCGAAAAACCGGTCCGCTACTTCGTGATGGGCGACAATCAGTGGCATGAATGCTGACTCTTGGCCGCCTGCGGCGAAAGCAACGTCCTTATTATCTGGTCAGGCCTAAGCCGGAGAAACGCACGGCGGGCTGGGCGTTGACGCTCCGCGGCGGACGAAGAGTTCACACGTTCGTTGTCCGATCCCGCCAATCCGGTCCAAACCCTTTACGTTCCTCCGGGCGCCACGACTATCGGCAACTGAAAAACGCGCGATGTCCTGACTTTCGACTCGGCGGCCTCTGAGCAGGACACGGAAGTCACCGGCCCCATCCACGCGCACATTTTCTCGCCTGCGATTGCCGCGACACCGACCTGTGGGTTCGCTTGCTGGATATGGCTCCGGATGGCACCGCTCTCAATCTGATGAGTCCTGGGCTGGATGTCCTGCGTGCCAGCTATCGCGACCTGAAACATGGACGGCAGCTGCTCCAGCCTACCGGGTCTACGAATTGCAGCTCGACAATCTGATCACGAGCAACGTTTTTCAGAAGGGACCACCGCATTCGTGTGCAAATTTCCGCCACCTTTTTCCCGAATTTCTCGCGCAATCTGCAATCGGACGAGTCGGAAGTGACCTCCGCGGAGACCAGTCAGCCACTATTCGCATCTATCACGACCGCGCCATCCTCTCAGGTGATTCTGCCCGTGATTGCCCACTGAGGCGATTGACCAAAAAACTCCCTGTCAGTTGTTGGGCACCGTTATAATTCCCGCCGCCACTGCAAGGAAATCGGAGGCACTTCTTGTCCATTCGATCCTGGTTTGTCGCCACACTAGTTTGCGTGACAAATTCATTCTGTTTGCCCAACGCGAACCGTTCTGAAGCAGATCGATGTCCGCATCCTTACTACTTCCGCGAAATGTACCTTCCGCAGCTGACCACCGGCCCGAGTTCGGTGGCGTGGTCGCCCGATTCGCGACGCTCGTGTATTCCATGGCCGGGTCGCTCTGGCAGCAGCAGATCGATTCACTTCGCCGACAACTTACCTCCGGCCCCGGCTACGACTACCAGCCCGACTGTTCACCTGATGGCCGCTGGATCGTGTATGCCTCCTACTTTAAGGACGCTATCGAGTTGTGGGTCCTGGATTTTGACACCCAGCGCAACGCAGCAGCTCACGCGCGGGGGCGCCGTGAATGTTGAGCCGCGCTTCTCGCCTGATGGCCGGCGTCTCGCCTTCGTTTCCACGTCTTTCAACGGACGGTTTCACATCTTCGTCGGCAGATTTCGCGAACGGCGAACTCAGCGACGTTCAACAGCTCACCGGCGAAAACCGGAGTTCTCTGCCTCGGTATTACTACAGCGCCTTTGATCACGAAATCAGTCCTGTATGGTCGCCTGATGGAAGCGAGATTCTGTTTATTTCGAATCGCGGCCATATTTATGGGACCGGCGGGTTCTGGCGAATGAAGGCCGTACCAGGTTCGCCGATGCGCGAGGTTCACTACGAAGAGACCACTTGGAGAGCTCGGCCCGACTTCTCCCCTGACGGCACACGGATCGTCTATGCGTCATATCGTCGGCAGGAACTGGCACCAACTTTGGATCATGCCATCGCAAGGTGGGGATCCGCTGCCCATTTCGTATGGCGACTTTGACAACACGAATCCGCGCTGGTCAAAGGACGGGAAGCAGATCGCATTCATCTCTAACCGACGCGGAAATACTTCGCTTTGGGTCCAGCAGGCGCAAACGGGTGCCCAGAGGGAAATAGTGACCTCCCAACATCGATATTTAATGCCAGTCGGTCGACTCGACATCACGGTACTCGATGCCGAGGGAAGTCCCACTGCGGCCCGGGTTTTTGTGACTGGTTCCGACGGTCGTGCTTACGCCCCGGAGAATGCCTGGATGAACGCCGACGATAGCTTCAATCGTGCCGAGCGGAGCACTGAGGCTCATTATTTCCACACCGTTGGAACCGCCGAACTCTCAGTTCCGGCAGGCGAGACAAAAATCGAGGTTATGAAAGGTTTCGCTTACCGCGTTGCTACTCGGACCGCAACCGTGACCAGCGACCACGAGGCGCACGTAACCATACAACTACAGCCAATTCCTATTCCCCATGATGCGCGAGGGCGCTGGGTGAGTGGAGATGTTCACGTGCACATGAATTATGCAGGCACCTATCGCAATACGCCGGCTCATCTGGTGCAGCAGGCGACCGGCGAGGATATCGGATCGTGGAGGACTTGGTGGTTAACAAGGAACAGCGCATACCCGACATCTCGTACTTCAGGACCGAGCCCGATCCGGCTTCGACCGCGACCAACTTGCTGCTGCATGGACAGGAATTTCACACCAGCTACTGGGGACACCTGGGACTGCTGGATCTGACCCACAATTTTCTTCTGCCTGGATACGCCGCCTACCCGAACACGCGGCAGCCAGCCTTGCTCCCGCTAATGCCGACGTGGCCGACATGGCCCATGCACAGCAGGCGCTGGTGGGATACGTCCATCCGTTTCGAACGTTCCCGATCCCGCGAAAGACACTTCGCTGACCGACGAACTCCCGGCCGATGTGGCGCTCGGGAAAGTGGATTACATCGAAGTTGTGGGTTTCGCGACCACAAGTCCACGGCGAGTGTATGGTATCGGCTGCTTAATTGGGGTTCCGTTTGCCGATCGCTGCGGGCACCGACGCGATGGCGAACTTGCTTCTTTGCGGGGACCGGTCGGGCTGAATCGCGTTTACGCCAAGGTTCCAGAGGTCGGCTCAGCATCCATCACCCTGGTTAGCGTCGCTGAAGCAGGGGCGCACCTTTGCGACCAATGGTCCGTTGCTTGGATTCACGCTTGGCGGAAAACAGCTGGGAGACGAACTTCGCATTGCCGGCCGGCGAGCACAAGGTAAAGTTCACCGCGTGGCTGCGCTCGTTTGTGCCCGTCGACCACCTGCAGGTGGTCTGCAATGGCCAAGTGTGCGCGATCTGAAGCTCGAGTGAGGATCGCGAGAGCGCTGACATCGAGGAACGATTCCGATTTCTTCTCAGTGGTTGGTGCCTGCTTCGCGCCTGGAGCGAGAAGGCCGAGTATCCGATTTTCGATCTTTATCCATACGCGACCACCAGCCCGGTCTATATCGACGGTGGCCGGATCTCGCATCCGAAGCTCCCCGAAGATGCAGCCTATTTCATCGACGTGGATTGACCGCCTGATGCAGGCCGCGAAGTCGAACCAGGACTGGAACACGGAAGCGGAGAAAGACGCGGTGCTCGATATGTTGTGCGCGCGCCGGAGTCTACGACGAGATGGAAAAATGAGCCGGAACATCGCCGACTGTCTCTGCCTAAACGGAGAACACGAAGACGCTCATCTCACTGCTGCTTTCCAATTCCAACAGGGCTTCTTTGCGCTCGACGCCCCAGCGATAGCCGCCCATTTCTCCGGCTGTTCGGACCACGCGGTGGCACGGGATGGCCACCGCAACCGGATTGGTCGCGCAAGCCCGCGCCACTGCCCGGCTGGCTTTTGGCTGTCCGATGGCCTTCGCGACCTGTCGGTAAGACCGCGTGGCGCCGAACGGGATCGACTTCAACTCGACCACACGCGGCGCTGGAATGCTGTCGCCCGAATGTCGAGCGGCAAAGAGGAGCTAACTTATGTCCGCTCATCTGCTGCAGCAGGGCTTCGTCCAGTTCTGCATGCTCCGTCATCGCGCCGCGCGAGGCAAAGGAAACTCGTGCTTCAGTCCCTGCTGGAGGTCACCGTCTGAATCGGCAAACTGGATTGCTGCAAATGCCTTTGTCTGTCGCCGCCACCAGCATGCGTCCAAGGGGAGAGTCCGTCAAACGTGTATCTGATCGACGCTGCCACCGCACCGTTGACGGTATTTATCCGGAGTCATTCCCAACTGCGAGGCAGTCCGTTCATATAGCCGGCTGCTGGAGCTGTAGCCCGCGTCGTACATGGCGCGCGTCACGCTGATGCCCGGCCTGCAAGTATTACGCTTCAGCGGAGTCAGCTCGGCACGAGTCGGCATAAGCGCGGGGCGTCACGCCCAGCACGGTTTTGAATGTGCGCTGCAGATGAAATGGGCTCCGGTGGAAAGCGGCCCCCAATCGGCCAGAGTGACCGGCTCGTCGAGGTGTTGCTCAATGTACCGGCAAACGGATTTCACCATGTCTGCCTGGCGGTTGCCGCCAACGGCCTTGGGACGGCAAACAGGCCGCGAAGTCGGCTTCGCGCCCTGATCGGACGGCGGAAGAAAGCTGGAGCATTTTCCCGGCGCGGATGACTCGCGCGATAGGGGCAGGCAACGGCCGGCAATAGATTCCGTGGAAGAGACCGCAAAGACGAAACTGCCGTCCTGGTTGGGGTCGCGGGCCAGCACTGCCTGCCAGGGATCTGCGGTGCGGCGATTGTCAGGATTGCGCGCCATGTCGCTCACTTGGTCTCTAGCTTCGGTCAGATCGAGCATCGGAATGGCTGTCACAATGACCGGTAAGCCTCAGGCCGCGGCGGCGGCGTGGACTATCCGAATCCTGCGGGTCAATCTGATTTGACCAGGATGCCTGTGCGCGCGCTCTGACCCATATACCGATCTCGCGGCCGCTCCGCTGTTTTCCCCGATAGCCATGAGCCAGACACCTTCAATCGCGAAGTGCGCCGCAGTTCCATCCGAGATCGTCGCCTCCCGCCTGGCAGGTGAGATCAGGCTCGACGCTGTGCATCCCGCCAGCCAGTGGCAGCGGGCGCAGCCCGTCGCCTTCTGCGCCGACTGGCAGGGAAAGAATCCTGACGAACAAAGAGAGACCGTCGTCCGGGTCTTGTGGTCGCCGCAAACCTTGTACTTGAGATTTGAATGCCGCTACCGCGAACTCTATCTTTTCGAAGATTCCGAAAGCAGCGGGCGCCGCGACCAGCTGTGGGACCGCGATGTGGCGGAAGCTTTTCTGCAGCCTGACCCCGCGCGCCCACGCTACTACCGGGAATTCGAAGTAAGCCCCAACGGAATGTGGATTGATCTGGATATTTTTCCCGGCGGACTGGCGGATCTTAGGAGCGGAATGACGCGATCCGTGTTTCTCGATGAGAGGGCACACCGCTGGGCGGCCGAGCTCGGCCATTCCCCTGAAGGCGCTGACTCCGAATTTCGATCCTCAGGCGGTTTGGCGAGTCAATTTCTTTCGGGTTGAAGGCAAGGAAGAACCGCGGGCTTATCTGGCCTGGCGGCCCACGGGCACGCCCCAGCCAAATTTCCACGTGCCGGCGGCTTTCGGCACACTGCGCTTTGAAGTTGCAGAGAAAAGTAAATGATCACGGGCACCTGTGTGTCAGCAACGGTTTACAGTTTCTAGGCATGACGGAGGGTACTTCCATGAAGCGACGTTTGAGTTTGGTAGTCATGATTTTTTCCTGCCTGATGTTTGCGGCGGGGCCGAAGCCCGGGCTGTTGAGCGCGGATGATATCAGGAAGGTAGTCCCCGCAACCTATTTCTTCCGCGGGCAATCTGCCCCGGTCCAGCTGAGGAATTCGGCGGGATTCAGCGGAGCGGATGGCAAGCTGGTCTTGGCCGGGCTGGTCGATGCCTCGGGCTACGCCTCCGATGTGCAGGCCAAGTACCAGGGATTCCTGATCACGGAAGTTAAACTCAGCATCCAGGGAACGGAACTTCAGCCAGGCGCTTACGGTTTCGGCTTTTCCCGGGACGGAAAATTTACGGTGATGGACGTGGGGGCCAATGATCTGTTCAGCGTCGCTGGCAAAATCGACGACAAGCTGGCGCGTCCAGTGCCCTTGAAGATTGTCCCTGACGGAGATACATACCGATTGTATGGCGGCAGAAAATGGGTCAGCCTGAAGCCTGAATAACGGGCGCTTTAGTGGGCCCGGGGTTGGTGCGGGCCCAGCACGGCGGAGATCCCGGCCCGCTTGTGCAATTCACCAAGAACTGCGCGGGCGGCGTTTTGATAAGTCTTGCTGGGATCGGAAGGGTCGGCCCAAACCGCCTCGTAGACCACTCGAGTGGCTTCAATCAGATCCATGTGCAAGGCCGCCTCCAGCAGGTCCACCCGCTCCTGCAGGCGCGCATAACAGCCCTGGCATACGGTGGCCGTTTCGAATCCGCCCTGATGATTGCCTGCCACGCTGCAGCCCAGACTTCGTTCCGAGTCAATCTCGGACGGGTCGAGGGCCAGCGGGGAAGCGTAGGCCTGAGACTTGAACTCGCGCAAGAAACGCTCGCGTTCTTCCTCGAGCGCGGCATCGTCGGGCGCGGGCAGCGCGGTTTCCGGAACCCCAGGGAGCGAGTTGCCCGGAACATCCACGACCGGCGAAACCCTTTCTTCGCTCTTGCACACCGGGCACATCGAGAGATCGGCGGCGTAATAGGTCTTACACTTCACGCAGGGCAGGCCGTATCCGATCCGCCGGGGACCGAGCGCGGACGGGAGACTTTCCATCGACGTTGTGGCGCGGTGATACGCGGTTTCGCTGGGAAGAATAGCCGACGGAATCGAAGTGTTATCGAGCTGGGTCTGGGTGGCTGAGTTCATCACATGGCTCCCGGTGTGAAATGCTTCGCGCTCGAATCCGACCTGGTCCAAGACGGATCCAAAGACATTCTAGGTCTGCCCGCCGGGTTCACCGACGCACGACAGTTCATGTGGTCTATTGCCCTATAGTGCATAACAGATGTGCCGCCCGCCTCGGACGAAGCAGCCGGGACTATGTTTTGAGCGGCTTTCGGTTCCGTTCTGGCACTTCGATCCCGGCTGGTTAGCGCACGCTCGAGGCCTGCATCAGCTTCAGCAGCTCGCGCTTGCGGGTGCGATAGAGGTCCTGCTCGGGTTCGAGCCGGGCGGCTGTGTCCAGTTCGGCAAGAGCGGCATCATATTTCCCCATGCTCATCAGGCAAGCCGCCAGGTAGTAGTGGTTGTTGGCCGTGGGCTGCAAGCGCACCGCCTGGCGAAACTCGGTTTCAGCCGCCGGAAAGTCCTCGCCGTTGAAAAATGCCGTGCCCAGATAGTGATGGGCCAAGGGCGAATCCGGATCCAACTGGACCGCCAGCCGCAATTCGTGCACCGCCTCCGGCTGCCGGTGCACCAGAAGCAGCGTCTGTCCAAGATAGCGGTGCTCGTCCGGACTGTCGGGGTTCTGCAAAACAGCGGCTCGCAGTTCCACGATCGCGGACTCATAGTCGCGCTTGGACAGGAACGCCCTCGCCAGGCAGCTATGCCCGCTCTGCCAGCCCGAATCCATGGCAAAGAGCTGGTGGAACTCAGTGATGGCGGCTTCATAGTTGCCCTGGTCACAGTAGGTGTTGCCCAGGTTGTTGCGCACCACGGACTCATCCGGCGCCAGGCGCCTGGCTTCGAGGTATTCGGCGATGGCCCCATCGAAGCTCTTCATGTCGTGTAACAGCATCCCCAGATTATTGTGTGCCTCCCAGAGCTGCGGGTTGAGCGCAATCGCTTTGCGGTAAGCGGCCGCGGCGCATCAACGTCGCCCTGGTCGTGGAGGGTGATCCCCAGGTCGTAATACACGTCGGCGTTATTGGGCTGGCGGACAAGGGACTCGTGGAAGGCGTGGATGGCCGCGGCATATTGCGAGTTGGCGTACAGGCCGAGGCCCAGAAAGCGATAGGCCTCGGCGTTCCGGGAATCGATGCTGAGGGCGGTGCGGGCCTCGGCAATGGCGCTGTCGGCATCGTCGGCGCGATAGAGCAGGTAGGCCACCCGGCTGTGAACGTCGGAAAGTCCGGGCATCAGCTGCTGTGAGTTCTGATAGGAATCCAGGGCATCGTCCCAGTCTTGTCGTTGCTGGTGAACATAGCCCAGGGCGAAGTGCAGGGCCGCGTTCCCGGGATCGGCGGCGATCAACTTCTGCAGAATAGATTGGGCTTCCTGGTACTTCTGGCGGCGAATCAGCTGGCCGGCGTGCGCCAGCGAACTGGGCAACCGCCGGGATCGGATTGGTCTGGATCCGAATTGATCCAGCGCTCCTCGATCGTGCGCAAATGCTGGAGTAGGGCTGGCCCGGCTCCCGCGGTCAAAAACGACTGAGACGTGGCCGCATCCAGGGTGAAGGCCATTCCGCGCTGCTGCGCAAGGCGGGTGAGCCGTTGGCTGGACATTCCGCCGACGGTCCACGCCATGAACTGGGTGCAATTTACCGGGCTGGGATCTTCCGCTTGGGCGGAAGCGACCGCCGTGAGGAGGGTAAACAACAGAAAAGCAAGGACCTGACGGCGCACTCCGACTCCCTCACCCGGAAACAAATTTCACTCCGGGCTGTGGGCAACATAGAGCCGCCGAGTGCTGCCGGTAGATCACGGAGGTAACTGGCCTTAGACCGGTTTCGACCTGACCTGCGGGCAAGTTGACGTAGGTTGCGGCTTTCGATACTGTTGGGCTTGCTGCCAGCTGTAGGCGGCGGAGGAGTTTTATGCTCGAAGGCCTGTTTCAACCCATGCATCTGCTGGTGATCTTCTTTATCGCGCTCCTGGTGTTCGGCCCCAAGAAGCTGCCTGAATTGGGCAAAGGGATTGGCGAGGGCATTCGCGCTTTGAAAGACGGGATGAAAGATGGCGCCGAGCACCCAGCCGCTGCCACCACCGCCGAAGTCAAGAGTGCGGCGCCGGCGGATGTTTCCAACCGGCCCAGCTAATTTTTCGGTTTGCTCGCTCCACGGGGAACGCCGGCTTGGCGTGGTCTCCCCTCATCGCGCCTCTGGCTCGTGGTGAGTTTGCGCAAAAACAATCCCATCCCTTCTCATTCTGAAGTCAGGTTTATCGGCGAGGAACCTGCTTGCTGCCTGCAGCAAAACAGCAGATTCCTCGCGCAACAAAACCGCGCTTCGGAATGACAATCCTTATGGGGGTTTTCAAACCGCACCATTACCCACTTGCCAAATTTTGTTCTTGCCCCTCACGTCTCATATAATTCCCAAGTCTCTCGCGATCCCAGGCGCGGGACACTAAGTAAGAATGAGCGACTCACGCAGTTGGTGACTCCTACTGTGATCCTCTTCTTCTCCTTCAGCGGTCAATGGCGTTACCCATTGCCATGAATTAATCCAAAATTCCGCAGTCCATTTTTTCGGAGGTAACACGTGTCGAAACTACAAGTGCTGGCCCTGATTTGCGTTTTTTCATGTCCCGCGGTGTTTGCGGACCAGATTGTATTGAAGAACGGCGATCGTTTGACCGGAACCATCGAGAAGTCCGACAGTAAGGCCCTGGTGATCAAGACTGAATTTGCCGGCGAAGTCACGGTGCAATGGCCGGCGGTGCAGGAGATCACCTCCACGCAATCTTTGCACGTGACTTTGAGTGACGGCAAGACGGTCGCTGGAACGGTAACCACCTCGGATGGCAACCTGGCGGTGGCCACGCCGAACGCGGGGACAGTCACCGAACCCCTGACCACCGTGACCACGCTGTTCGGTGAAGCGGAGCAGGCGGCGTATGAAAAATCGCTGCATCCGGGACTGCTGGAAGGATGGAAAGGCGGGGCCAACGTCGGATTTGGACTGACCCGCGGCAACAGCCAGACCAAAAGCCTGGACGTGGCCTTCACCGCCGACCGCAAGACCCTGCACGACCACCTGGGCCTCTACACCAACAGCGTATATGCGACCAACGATGCGCCCGGCGCGACCCCCGCGACCACCGCCAACGCGGTGCAGGGCGGAATTCGCTACGACCATAACCTCACTCCCCGGATCTTCGCCTATGTGGGCGCGGACTTCCAGACTGACGCTCTGCAGACTCTGGATCTGCGCTCCGTTTTTGGCGGCGGCCTTGGCCTCCATGTCATCCAGAACACTCGAACCACGCTGGATCTGCTGGGCGGCATCAATTACACCCGTGAGAAGTACTCGCTACTTCCCAGCCGCAGTTTTGCGGCTGCGTCTGCGGGCGAGGAGCTCACCCACAAGATTGGGGCAAATACTGTGGTGATCCAGAAACTGTACTTCTTCCCCAATTTGAATGATCCGGGGGAGTATCGGGCGACGTTCAATTTCGGCACGGTGACCAAGATCAGCAAATGGCTGGGATGGCAGAACGCCTTCGGAGACATCTACGTCACCAATCCGCCGGCGGGAGCCAAGCAGAATGACGTTCTGTTCACCACCGGCCTGAACTTCTCGTTCACCCACTGAGCTGGTGAGGACTCAGAACCTGGGCCACCCGGCTGCGCCTGTGGATGGCGGCCGGCGCCTGGGAGTCGTACAATTAGCGGGTGCGCCGGCACGCGGTCGGAGGCGATCATGTCCAGTCGTGGTTCGATTGCTTTCCTCTCACTATTTCTCCTGTTCGCTCCCCAGATCCAGGCAAAAAACAAAAAGAAGCAGTTGCTTCCCGACTACGTTCTACAGGCGCAATACGTGCTGGTCGTGATTCCGCCCGATGCGGGCGAAGCACTCACCAATCCCAGGGAAAATCGCGCCGCCCAGGATGACGTCGAAAGAGCCATCGTGAAATGGGGCAGATTCAGACTGGCGACCAATCCGCAAGACGCGGACTTGATCATTGCGGTTCGGAAGGGAAACAAGAGCGGACCGATCATCAGGCATTCGCCGGTGGACAATCGGCCGGTCATCTTTCAGCCCGGCATCGCAGATGCTAGCGTTGGTCCAGAACCCACGCATCGTCCCCCGGACCTGTCTCAGCCCGTGCCTGGCGGATATGGCAACAGGGGCCCTCAACTGGGCAATCAGATCGGTTCGTCGGAAGATACTTTTGAGGTGTACATGGGCCGGGGCGAATATCCTCTGGATGCGCCTGCGCTCTGGCGCTACACCGCGAAAGATTCGCTGAACGCGCCGCAAGTCGACGCGGTCGGGCAATTCCGCAAGGCCATCGAAGAGACCGAAAAGCAGCGCCATAAACCCTAAAGATGGCGGATTTTTGAAAGTCCAAACAGTGACCCGGCTGGTTGTCGCAGGTTTCCTAGACGATCAGAAACTCCACCATGTGAGGAAGTCTCGACGGAATACCTAGGCCAGCCTCGACGCCATAATTGACCATGACGAAGATCCTATTATCGATTTGGTTATGCCTTCTCGGAGTGCTGATGCTCGTGTCGCATTCACGCGCGCAGGAACCTTCCTACGATCAGCCCTGGCGGCCGCAGTACCACTTCACCCCTCCGAAGAATTTCATGAACGATCCCAACGGGACCGTCTTCTACAAGGGCGAATATCACCTGTTCTACCAGTACAACCCGGAAGGCAACGTGTGGGGACACATGAGTTGGGGGCATGCGGTCAGCCCGGACCTGGCGCACTGGAAGAATCTTCCCGTGGCGCTGCACGAGGAGCGCGGCCGGTACATGGTGTACTCCGGAAGCGCCGTGGTCGACTGGAACAATACCAGCGGCCTGTGCAAGAACCCCGATCCGCAAGACTACTCATGCCTGATCGCCATCTATACCGCGGCCTACAAAGATCGGCAGAAACAGCACATCGCTTTCAGCAACGATCGCGGCCGAACCTGGACGAACTACTCAGGCAATCCCGTGGCTGACCTCGACGCTCCCGACTTCCGCGATCCCAATGTCTTCTGGTACGCGCCGCAGCACAAGTGGGTCATGGTCGCGGTCCTGGCTGATGAGAGAACGCTGGTTATCTTCGACTCGCCCGATCTCAAGCACTGGACTAAACGCTCGACCTTCGGCCCGGCAGGAGACCTCGCCGGACAATGGGAATGCCCTGACTTGATCGAGCTGCCCATTGAAGACACCCGTGAAAAGAAGTGGGTGCTGATCATCAATCGCAATCCCGGAGCGCCGGCAGGAGGCACTGGGGTTCGCTACGTGATCGGAAAGTTCGACGGCGCGACGTTCACCAGCGAAGTTCCCGACACTCCGGCGCTCTGGGCCGATTGGGGCAAAGACTTCTACGCCACGAACACCTGGAACGATGCGCCGTCAGCCGACGGGAGGCTGTGGATCGGCTGGTTCAGCAACTGGCAGTATGCCAATGTCGAACCGACCGTGCTCTGGCGGGGAGCGCAATCCATTCCGCGCACCATGACGCTGCGCCGCTATAACGACGGGCTGCGGCTGGTGCAGAGGCCGGTCCGGGAACTGGAAAGCCTGCGGCGCGAAAAGCTCCGCATCGTGAATGCCAGCGTAGCCGAGGCCAACCAGAAGATTCGCGAGACCGGAACGAAGGGAGATGTTTACGAGCTCGAAGCCGAGATTCGTCCCGGGCCATCCGACAACATCGGTTTTCGCCTGCGCAAGAGTAAAGATGCCGAAACCCTGGTGGGTTTTGATGCTGTCCGCAGCGAAGTCTATGTTGACCGCACCCACTCGGGTGAGATTTCGTTCAGCAAAGATTTTCCCGGACGTTATTCGGCCGGCATCGAACGGAACACAAGCATCAAGCTAAGGGTGTTCGTTGACCGCTCGAGTGTGGAGGTGTTTGCCAACGACGGCGAACGCGTGCTGTCCGACCGCGTATATCCTCCGCCGGGCAGCGACGGTATCGAGCTCTACTCTCAGGGCGCTGCCGGAAGAATCGTCTCATTAACCATCTGGGAATTGGATTCCACCTGGAAGTAACACGTATTTACGAAACTTTACTGTTGTTGACCGAGTTTTTACCCGATGGGTAGCGGCAGCAGTGTTGAATGTATTAATGCTTCCCGCAATTGAACGGCACAGACGCGCATGATGGGCCGCGGCCAATTCGTCCCGGCCCTGCCAACGTCCGTCGCTCTCAAGGCTGGGCGGGTCGCGATGCGCCTCATCGGCCCTGCTGCTGGTTACGATAACCTCAATGGCGCAGGACGTGCCTTCCACGCCAACTGCGTCTATCAGCGGCGTCGTGAAATCGGGAATTACTCCAATTCCTGGAGCCACCGTTACCGCGACCAACTCTTCCACGCAAGAGAAAACCACCACATCTACGGACATGAATGGCGGGTATACGCTGCAGGTCGCAGCGGGCAAATACGAGCTGCGCATCGACATGGCTGCGTTCGCGCCGAGCACGCGGGAGATTGTCGTGGGTGATGCCGCCACCCATGCCGACCTTGAATTGACCTTGCTTTCGCGGACGCAACCAGCCGGTCGCCCTGAGCAGCGGGCCGCGGCCTCTGGAGCCGGTCGAGGATTTCAAAGCCTGGCCGTGATGCAAGGTCTGGCCAATGCAGACGCCGGCGGCGGAGCCGACCAGATTGTACCGTCGGGAATGCCGATCCCAGGCATCGCACCCGACGCTCCTACGGAGTCGGTCTCATTTTCCGGCAACACCTCGGGCGTAGGCATGTTCGGCATGAGCACGGACGAACTGGACCAGCGGATGCGCGAAGGCCGCGAACAAGCCGGCGGCTTGGGGGGTGGACCGGGCGGAGGCGGACCCGGTGGAGGCCCAGGAGGCGGCCCCGGTGGCGGGTTTGGTGGCTTCGGTGGCTTCGGCGGTGGCGGAGGGCGGGGCGGCCCCATGGTTCTGGGCGGCGGACGAGGGAGATACGACATCAACCGTCCGCACGGTTCGGTCTACTATTCGGTCGGCGACTCGGCCCTCGATGCCGCGCCCTACGCTCTCACCGACACTCCGGAGGGAAAAGCCAGCTACATCCGGCAACGTTTCGGCGTCTCGCTGGGAGGGCCGCTGAACATTCCTAAAATTTACAATGGCGGAAGCAAGACTTTTTTCTTCCTTAACTACAACGGTTCGCGCGGCAGTTCGCCCTATGATGCTTTTTCCTTCGTGCCCACGCCCGACGAGCGCGGCGGTAGCTTTTCTGGACTGTCGGGAGTTCAACTGGTCAATCCCAACAACGGGCAGCCGATCCCGGGCAATATCCTGCAAAACGCCGGACTGGCCATCGACCCGATCGCGCAGGGGCTTTTGAAGTTCATTCCGTTGCCCAACGTCACCGGAGCAGCTCCGGACGCGCCGAATTTTCATTTTGTTACATCGACCCTCAACGACAGCGACGACTTGAACATCCGTCTGAACCAGGCCCTGGGCCGGGCCAGCAACAGCCGCGGCCGCAGTCAACGCGGACAACGTGGCCCGCGCAATAACTTGAGCTTCGGTTTCCATTACCACTCGGCCAGCGCGAACCTGACCAATCCTTTCCCCAGCGTGGGAGGCAACACCCATACCCGCAGCTTCGACGTGCCCATCGGATACGTGCGCACCTTCGGCAAGGTGGTCAACAACGCGCGCCTCGATTTCAATCGCTCCCGCACCAGCACGCAAAATCTTTACGCCTTTAACCAGGACATCACTGGAGGCCTCGGCATCACGGGCGTTTCAACCAATCCGTTTGACTGGGGTCTGCCCAACCTGGCGTTCACTCACTTCGGCAGCGTCAATGACATCAATCCGCAATTGCTGCGGAACCAAACCTGGACGTTTTCCGACAATCTGATCTACCGCCGCGGGAAGCACACCTGGCGCTGGGGCGGTGATTTCCGCCGCATCCAGGTCAACCCCGAGACCGACAGCAATGCCCGCGGGACTTTCACCTTTACCGGTTTGAACAGCGGCTACGACTTTTCCGACTTCCTGCTGGGGCTTCCCCAGCTGACGTCGGTGCAGTTTGGCAACAACGACTATCATTTTCGCGGCAATTCATGGGACCTGTTTGGGCAGGATGAATGGCGTCTGCGCGGCAACCTGACCTTGAACCTGGGCGTGCGCTACGAATATTTTTCGCCATTTTCCGAAGAGAATGACCGCATCGTGAACCTGGACTTGCCGCCGGGCTTTACTTCGCCGCCCGTTCCCGTGCAGGTCGGCCAGACCGGACCCTACAACGGTCAGTTCCCCGCGACCCTGGTGCGGCCCGATCGCAATAATTTCGCGCCGCGTCTGGGGCTGGCCTGGAAGCCGCTGCACAACACGGTGGTCCGCGCCGGATACGGCATCAACTACAACACCAGCGCATATCAGAGCATCGTGCAGAACATGGCATTCCAGCCGCCATTCTCGAATACAGCGACGAACGCGCAATCGCCAACCACACTGCTCACCTTGCAAAATGGATTTCCGCCGGTCCCTCCCGGTTCGATCAGCAACAATTTCGGCGTGGATCCCAATTATCGGCTGGGCTATGTGCAGATCTGGAATGTTGACGTGCAACAGCAGATTCGTCCCACGCTGATCATGAACCTCGATTACACCGGCACCAAAGGCACGCGCCTCGACGTACTGGAAGCCCCCAACCGCACCGAGACAGGGGTGCGCTTTCCCGGCGTGCAGCCGTTTTACTGGGAAGACTCGGCGGGAGATTCGACGGCAAACGCGCTTTCTGTTCGCGTCCGCAAGCGACTGCAGGCGGGTTTCTCGATTGGCGGCCGCTACACCTTCTCCAAATCTCTGGATAACGCCTCCACCATCGGAAGCGGCGAGCCGCTGGTGGCGCAAGGCGCCGGACGCTCCGCGGTTTCCGGCGTTACCAATGTCGCCCAGAATGCGTTCGACCTTGCGGCCGAGCGCGGACTGTCCAGTTTCGATCAGCGCCACAACTTCACGGCTGACTATTTGTGGGAGCTTCCCTTCGGCCATGAGCGGCGCTGGCTCTCGGGCAAGACCCCGCTGCGGGCCGTCCTGGGAGACTGGAACTGGAGCGGCGACTGGACCATCGCGTCGGGATTGCCCTTCACTCCCAGAATTCTCGGCAACGTGTTGAATGTGAGCCAGGGCGTTAACGGCACGCAACGGGCGGACGTGGTGCCAGGGCAATCTGTCAGCCTGCCGAACCCCTCCATCGCGGAGTGGTTTAACACGGCCGCCTTCGCCGCCCCGGCCGGGGCGTTCGGCGATGCGCGCCGCAACAGTATCGAAGGACCGGGCAGCCGGTTGTTCGATATGTCGTTCACCAAGATTTTCCCGCTGAGCGAAACCCGCTTCCTGGAGCTCCGGGCACAGTTCTCGAATGTCTTTAACACGCCCCAATACAGCGGGATTGATACCGTCGTGAATTCACCTACCTTTGGCCGGGTGATTTCAGTGGGACCGATGCGTTCCCTGCTTCTGACCGCGAGGTTGAGATTCTGATGCAAGCTAACTCCCATTGCGAGCGAAGGGTCCATCGCGGAACGGGCGGGGACGCCGGTTCCTCCATGGTTGCGCTTGTGCTTGTCATCGTGATGCTGTGTACCTGTATGAGTTCGCAGGAAGCGTCTCAGGAGTATACGTTTCGCTCCCGGACCGAACTGGTGCTGGTGAACGTGACGGTGCGCGACAAGAACGGCAATCCGGTGCGCGACCTCAAGCGCGAGGATTTTACGGTTCTCGAAGACAACAAGCCGCAGCAGGTGACTTCTTTCGATCTGGAGAATACCGATGCCGTGCTCTCGACCGCCGCAACTGAAGCAGCCTTGCTTCGCCCGGCTCAGCCGAAGAGCAACGACGTTTCATCAGTCCTGGCAGCACGGCCCTTAAAAGACCGGCGGCTCATCATCCTGTTTTTCGATCTCAGCTCCATGCAGCCGGACGAAATCGACCAGGCCACAACCGCCGCGCAGAACTATGTGGATAAGCAGATGGTGCCCGCCGACCTGGTATCCGTGGTCTCATTGGGGAGTACGCTGAGCGTGAACCAGGACTTCACTTCCGATCGAGCCCTGCTGAAGAAGGCGCTGCAGGCTTTTAGTCTCGGCGAAAGCGCCGGATTCGAAGAGGGCAGCACCGGCACCACTGAGGGCACGTCCGAAACCGGCGGGGCTTTCACGGTGGACGACACCGAATACAACATTTTCAACACCGACCGACGCCTGCAGGCCCTGCGCTCCATCGCGGACAAGCTGGTGACTATCGACGAGAAAAAGTCTCTGATCTACTTCTCCAGCGGCATGGACCGCACGGGCATTGAGAACCAGTCGCAGCTTCGTTCCGCCACCAACGCAGCGGTGCGCGCCAACATGGCGATTTACACTCTCGACATTCGCGGCCTGCAAGCGCTGGTGCCGGGCGGCGAAGCCCAGAATGCCAGCATGCGCGGAACTTCTCCGTACTCGGGAAAGTCGGTGGCCAGCGCCTTCGACTCGAACGCCACCACCCAGGAAACGCTGGTCACGCTCGCCGGGGACACCGGGGGACGCGCATTCCTCGACTCGAACGATTTCGGCCGCGTGTTCACCGGCGTGCAGCAGGACACTTCGCTCTACTATCTGCTGGGGTACCACAGCACGAATCCAGCGCGGGACGGCCGCTTCCGTCGCATCACGGTGCGGGTCAACCGCCCCGGCGTCAAAATCGACTTCCGCCGCGGCTATTACGCTCCGGCGGATTTCCAACATTCCACCCGCGACGATCGCGAACGCCAGCTGGACGAGGAACTGGCCTCGGATCTCCCCACCACCGATCTGCCGGTGTACTTGTCCGCGGCCTACTTCCGCATCGCAGACCGCAAGTTTTATGTGCCGGTTTCAGTCGTCGTCCCGGGTTCCCAGATTCCCTTCACCCATAACAACGATCAGGACCGCGCCACCCTGGATGTGCTGGGCATTGTGACCGACCCGGAAAAACATCCGGTTGGACAGATTCGAGACACCGTAAAACTGGCGCTGAATGTGTCGCAACTGGTGCAACGCAAGAACGTGCAATACAACAGCGGCTTCGTGTTGCCGCCCGGCACCTATCATCTCAAGTTCGTGGTGCGAGAAAATCAGAGTGGACGCCTGGGCTCGTTCGAAACCGACATCACCGTTCCGGACCTGAAGGCGGTCCCGGTAAAGATGAGTTCGATTGTGCTGGCAAATCAGTTGCAGCCGGCCAGCAAGCACAAGACGGAAAACCCGCTGGTGCGCGATGGATCCGAGGTAATTCCAAGCGTCACCCACGTGTTCTCCGGCGGGCAGCACCTTTATTTCTATTACGAAGTCTACGATCCGGCGCATGCGGCGACCAACGCGAGCGCGCAAGGAAACGATCACAACCGCCCGGCCATCCGTTTGTTGACCAATGTCGCATTCTTTCGCGGCAACACCAAAGCGTATGAGACGCCGCTGATCGAGAGCAGCCAATTGAATGCGCCCGACCGCAAGGCCGCGGTTTTCCAACTCGACGTGCCCCTCACCCAGCTGAAACCCGGTTTCTACACCTGCCAGGTCAACGTGATCGACGATGCCGCCGGACAATTCCGCTTTCCGCGTTTGGCATTGCTGGTCAGGCAGTAGAGTCGGTGGTTGGCCTTTGGTCGTTGGCCGTAAGACTCACGGCGGTGCGGCGGACTGCCGGCGCCTTGCGCACTCGCCAACGGCCAAGGACCAATGACGCCTTTTTCTCCACCTGCTATAATTGCCATCCAGTTGCAATAAGGACAAGTCCCATGCCTCTTCCTGAAACCGAGATACCCGGACGTCTGCAGGCTGAACTGATGTCGCGCGGGCTGCGCATGACCCGCCAGCGCCGCACCATCCTCAGCGTGGTGGAAACCGCCAAACAGCACCTCGATGCCAGCCAGTTGCTGCGGCGCGCCCGCCGGCTCGATCCGCAAATCGATCGCGTCACCGTGTATCGCACCCTGGGGTTATTGAAACGCCACGGATTGATTGACGAACTCGACCTGATGCACATGCAGGGCGAGAAACATTTCTACGAACGCCGCCCGCAGCGCGACCACATCCACATGGCGTGCCTGCGCTGCGGCAAGATCACTGAATTTGAGAGTGACCTCTTCGATCGTTTAAAAGGCCAAATCCAGAGGGATTGCCGCTTCCACATCGTAGTGACCCGGCTGGAAGTTGGCGGTTACTGCGCGCAGTGCCGCACCACCGATCAGGCGAAGGACTAAGGCTTCTTCTTTTAGTGATGTGAAACCTGCCGCGGCCGAGCCGGTCATTGCCACGATCCAGGATCAGAGCTTCATGGCTCACATTCAGGCCTGAAGTTCGCGCTCCGCTCCGCGAGCGGTGCAGTGTTGCATGTAGTTGCAACCGGTGTGCAACAGCGTCGAGGCTCTCGCCGAGTAGGTCTTGCCGGCCCGCCTTTCGAACACGCTCAGACCTGGGACGGCGCCATACTGCTGGCGCCCCAGCCGACAGGTTCCAGGTAGTGGCTGAATTTGAAATGGCAATCTCGAAGTGGCGTCATCCTGAGGGACTTTAGTCCCGAACGATCTGGCGCGCAGCTGCACAATTGCCGGCTTTCTTTCCTGTGAGCTCCACGCCAGATGCTTCGCAAGCTCAGCATGACGCCTCGCTGAAGGAGAAAGGGCATAAATTCAGCCACTACAGGGTTCCCGGTATTGACGACAATCCACAGAGAGATAGAGTAGTTTTGGTGTTTTGTACTCTCCCGGCAGCCTGGCGCTGGCAAATCAGCCGTTTACGTCGTAGCGATTCCGGATGAGGAATCAAAAGCGCTTGGTTCAGTCTCCAACGCGCGCGAATTCCCCAAGTTCGCCCGCCGGCATCCCGCAGCCCCTGAAACGGATTGCCTTAGAAATGTAAAGTCTTGTAAAAGCGGAAGATAAGTCGCAACCGAGATATAATTTCTAACGTCAATATGGGAGCGGGTTTGCGCCGTAAGACACCAAAGCGGCATTCGGATGGGGAGCGATTGAGTGAGCATACGGACTGAGGAATACTGGCACAGGCCAGACGCGGGGTTGCCCCGCGAACCACAAACCAGCAAGTCATCTCGCCTACTGCTTTTTGCGACGTTCACCGTGGCTGCCGCAGCCGCCTGCCTGGCCGGTTGCAGCGCCGGCTCCAAGCCTAATACAGCGCGGGCCTCAACCCAAACGGTGGTGCCGGTTTCGGTCGCAACCGCCGAGCGGCGCGACGTGCCCGTCTATCTGAAGGGCCTGGGCAGCGTGACTGCTTCGAACACGGTCAGCGTGAAGAGCCGGGTGGACGGACAGCTGGCGCAGATCAATTTCAAGGAAGGCCAGCACGTGAATCGGGGAGACCTGCTGGCGGTCATCGATCCCAGGCCCTTCCAGGTGGCGCTCGATCAGGCACAGGCCAGTTTGTTCCGCGATCAGGCCCAACTCCGAGACGCGCAATTGAATTACGAGCGCTTCAAGAGTTTGCTGAATGAATCGGGAGCGATGTCGCAACAGCAGGTGGATACCCAGAAGGCCGCCGCCGATCAGTTGGAAGGGACCGTCCGTGCCGACCAGGCAGCGATCGACAATGCAAAGCTGAATCTGGTCTACTCGCACATCACCGCTCCGATCGGCGGCCGCATCGGACTGCGGCTGGTGGATGTAGGCAACATGGTGCACGCCGCCGACACCAACCCGCTGCTGGTGATCACTCAGTTGCAGCCCATCGCCGTGGTCTTCACCCTGCCCGAAGATAGTCTGCTCACCGTGTCCCAGCACATGCACCAGAGCACTCTTCCAGTCGAGGCTTACAGCCGGGACGATCTGACCAAGTTAGCCACGGGAAAGTTGCTCACCATTGACAATCAGATTGACCAGACCACGGGCACGGGAAAATTGAAAGCGATGTTCGACAATCCGGATGACGCTCTCTGGCCCAACCAGTTCGTCAATGTCCGGCTGCTGCTGGAGATCCATAAAGGCAGCGTCGTCATTCCCTCCGTCGCAGTCCAGACCGGCCCGCAGGGAAGCTATGTATTTACCGTGAAACCCGATAAGACGGTCGCGGTCAACCCAGTCACGGTTTCCTTCACCCAAAATAACGTGGCATCCATCGCCAGCGGGATCGCCCCCGGAGACATCGTGGTGGTGGACGGGCAGGACAAGCTGCAAGCCGGGAGCAAAGTGGATCCGCACCCGATGGCTCGCGGAGCGAACCGGAACGGACAAACCTCCGCCTACGAGCCCCAGCCCGCGCAGTCTGCCCCCACGGGAGCGCCATGAACCCGTCGCGACTTTTTATTCTGCGTCCGGTCGCGACAACTTTGTTGATGGTCGGACTTCTGCTGGTGGGCGTGGTCGCGTACACCCAGCTCCCCGTTTCCGCGCTTCCCGAAGTTGATTATCCCACCATCCAGGTGGTGACGTTTTATCCCGGAGCCGACCCCGACGTCATGGCATCTTCGGTGACGGCGCCGCTGGAGCGCCAGTTTGGCCAGGTCCCGGGACTGAGCCAGATGACGTCCACCAGTTCCCTGGGCAGTTCCATCATTACCCTGCAATTCAATCTCAACGAGAATATCGACGTCGAGGAACAGCAGGTTCAGGCCGCAATTAATGCCGCGACTACTTATCTTCCCCGCGATCTTCCGAACCCGCCGATTTACAGCAAGGTGAACCCGGCCGATTCTCCTATTCTCACGCTGGCCCTGACTTCGGACACGTTGCCGCTTTCGAAAGTCGAGGACCTGGCGGACACGGCTCTCGCCCAGAAAATCTCCCAGCTTCCCGGCGTCGGCCTGGTTTCGATCAGCGGCGGACAGAAACCGGCGGTGCGGATCCAGGCCAATCCCACCGCCCTGGCTTCCTACGGACTGAGTCTGGAAGACATCCGGACCGCGCTCGCAGCCGCCAACGTCAACCAGGCCAAGGGAGTGCTGGATGGTCCGCGACAGTCTTTTACCATCGGCGCCAATGATCAGCTCAGTACCAGCTCGCAATACAACAGCATCGTCGTGGCCTACAAGAACGGCGCGCCGGTGCGCCTTTCCGACATCGCCACGGCGGTGGATAGCGCCGAAAATGTGAAGCAGGCCGCCTGGATGAACACCACGCCGGCCGTGATCGTGAACATTCAACGCCAGCCCGGCAGCAACATCATCAGCGTCGCGGACCGCGTCAAGGTGCTTTTGAAACAATTGCAGTCGTCACTCCCCGCGGCGATCAAAGTGCAGATCCTGACCGATCGCACTGAGACCATTCGCGCCTCGGTGAAAGACGTGCAGTTTGAACTGATGCTCACCGTCGGGCTGGTGGTGATGGTGATCTTCCTGTTTCTGCGAAACCTGTCGGCCACCGTAATTCCCAGCGTTGCCGTCCCGCTGTCGCTGGTGGGCACGTTCGCGGTCATGTACCTGCTCGGCTACAGCCTGAACAACCTGACCCTGATGGCGTTGACCATTTCCACCGGATTCGTGGTCGATGACGCCATCGTGATGATCGAAAACATCGAACGCTTTTTGGAGGAGGGCGAAACGCCGCTGGAGGCGGCCCTGAAAGGCGCGGGCCAGATTGGCTTCACCATTGTGTCGCTGACCGTCTCGCTGATCGCGGTGCTGATCCCCTTGCTGTTCATGGGCGACATCGTGGGCCGCCTGTTCCGCGAATTTGCCGTTACTCTGGCAGTGACGATTCTGGTCTCTGCCGTGGTGTCGCTGACCCTGACGCCGATGATGTGCGCCAAGCTCCTCAAGCGGCATGATCCCCGGCATCAGAGCCGCTTCTACAAGTCCACGGAGAATTTCTACAACCGGGTCATCGAGTTCTACGGGCGCACGCTCAAATTTGTGTTGCAGCATCAGACCATCACCTTGCTGGTCACCGCCGGCACGCTGGTCCTGACCCTGTTCCTTTACATTGTGGTACCCAAGGGGTTTTTCCCGGTGCAGGACACGGGAGTGATTCTTGGGGTTTCGGAAGGACCGCAGAACACTTCTTTCACCGCGCTGGCGAAAAACCAACAGGCGCTGGCGCGGGTCATTCTGCAAGATCCCGACGTGCAGAGTCTTTCGTCTTTCATCGGAATCGACGGCACCAACTCCACACCGAACAGCGGGCGCATTCAGATCAACCTTAAATCGCGCGACCAGCGGAAGACATCGGCTACCGATATTATCCGCCGCCTGCAGCCGGAACTGGCCAAGGTGCCTGACATCACCTTATATATGCAACCGGTGCAGGACCTGACGGTGGAAGACCGGGTCAGCCGCACCCAGTATCAATACTCGATGGAAGACGCCGACTCGCAGGAATTGTCGCTCTGGGCCACCCGGCTGGTGGACGAATTGCGTAAGTTGCCCGCCATGCGCGACGTGGCCACGGACCAGCAGAATGGCGGGCTTAAGGCTGAGCTGGTGATCGATCGCGACACCGCGTCGCGTCTGGGCATCCTGCCCCAGGCCATCGACGATGCCCTTTACGACGCTTTCGGACAGCGCCAGGTGTCCACCATATTTACGCAGTTGAACCAGTACCACGTGGTGCTCGAAGTGGATCCGCAGTTTTCGCAGAACCCGGATTCACTCAAGAATATTTACGTGCACTCCAACAGCGGCAGCCAGGTTCCGCTCGCCTCTTTCAGCCATTTCCAGACGTCCAGCACGGCGCTGGCGGTGAATCATCAGGGACAGTTCCCCGTGGTCACGCTGTCGTTCAACCTGGCACCCGGAGTTTCGCTGGGAGAAGCCACGCAGGCGATCCGGCAGGCGGAACAGGACATTCACCTTCCGCCCAGCATTCACACCAGCTTCCAGGGAACGGCCGCGGCCTTTCAGAATTCACTTTCCTCCGAGCCTTACCTGATTCTGGCCGCGATTGTCACCGTGTACATCGTGCTGGGCGTGCTCTACGAAAGCTACATTCACCCCCTGACCATTCTGTCCACGCTGCCTTCGGCGGGCGTGGGCGCCATCCTTGCGCTGCTTTTGACCGGAAACGACCTGGGAGTTGTGGCCCTGATCGGCATCATTCTTCTGATCGGCATTGTGAAAAAGAACGCCATCATGATGATCGACTTCGCGCTGGAAGCGGAACGAGTGGAGCACAAGCCGCCGGAAGAGGCGATCTTCCAGGCCTGCCTGCTGCGTTTCCGCCCCATCATGATGACCACCATGGCGGCGTTGCTGGGCGGATTGCCGCTGGCGCTGGGCAGCGGCACGGGATCGGAATTGCGCCATCCCCTGGGCATCACCATCGTCGGCGGCCTGCTGGTGAGCCAGATGCTTACGCTTTACACCACGCCGGTTGTGTATCTCTGGTTCGACCGGCTGGCGCAGCGTTTCTCGCACCTGAACATCGGCAACCCAATTGAGGAACCGAGTGGAGCCTCGGCGGACTAGTCGTCTTTGGATTAGAGCATGAATATTTCCGCGCCATTTATCAAGC
This sequence comes from Terriglobia bacterium, assembly GCA_963816025.1. Taxonomy (GTDB): domain Bacteria; phylum Acidobacteriota; class Terriglobia; order Terriglobales; family Acidobacteriaceae; genus JAIQFF01. Next base: position 12,873 of record CAWFJA010000030.1, on the reverse strand, counting down.
GTCCCATCGGCACCTCGCTGCTGGCAGCGGCCCTGCTGATGGCGGGATCCCTGGCCTTCAATTACCTGCCGGTAGCGCCCCTGCCGCAGGTGGAGTTCCCGGTCATCTCGGTCGGGGCCGGACTGCCGGGCGCGAGTCCGGAGACCATGGCTTCGGCGGTGGCCACGCCTTTGGAACGGCAGTTCGGACGCATCGCCGGCATCAACCAGATGACTTCGGTCAGCCAGATGGGATCGACCGGCATCACTCTGCAGTTCGACCTCAATCGCAATATCGATGCCGCGGGACGGGACGTGCAAGCCGCCATCAACGCGGCGCGCAGCCAGCTTCCCACCAATTTGCCCGGCAATCCCACTTACCGGAAAGTAAACCCGGCGGACGCGCCCATTCTGATTCTGGGGCTCACGTCCGACATCATTACCTTGCCCCAGATATACGACGCCGCCGACTCCATTCTTTCGCAGAAGCTGGCTCAAATCGCAGGTGTCGGGCAGGTGTACGTGGGCGGCGGGGCCCAGCCGGCGGTCCGCGCCGAATTGAATCCTACTTTGCTGAACAAACTCGGCGTGGGCCTGGATACGGTCCGCACCGCCCTGGGGAATGCCAACGCCAACGCGCCCAAAGGCGCGATCGACGGCCCGGTGAACTCCTGGACGCTGGACGACAACGATCAGCTTTTTACCGCCGACCAGTACCGGCGGCTGATCATTTCCTACAACAATGGCGCCCCGGTGCGCCTGGGAGACGTTGGCACGGTATCCGATTCCAAGGCGGACATCCGCAATATCGGGCTGTCCGGAGGCAAGCCCGCAGTTTTGATTATCGTTTTCCGGCAACCGGGCGCGAACATCATTGCGACCGTCGATCGGGTGCGCGCCGCTTTGCCTCAGCTCAAGGCCTCCATTTCGCCGGCGATTGACGTGAGCGTGGTCATGGACCGCACGACCACGGTGCGGGCCTCGGTGCATGACATTGAAGTCACCCTGATTATTTCTGTCATCCTGGTCATTCTGGTGGTGTTCGCGTTTCTGCGCACCTTCCGGGCCACCATCATCCCCAGCGTGGCGGTGCCTTTGTCGCTGGTGGGAACTTTCGGGGTGATGTACCTGCTGAACTACAGCCTGGACAACCTTTCCTTGATGGCCCTGGCCATTTCGACCGGCTTCGTGGTGGATGACGCGATCGTGGTGCTGGAAAATATCACCCGCCACATCGAGGCCGGCATGAGGCCGGTGGACGCGGCGTTCCAGGGCGCCCGGGAGATTGGCTTCACCGTGCTCTCCATGAGCTTGTCGCTGGTTGCGGTCTTCATTCCAATTCTGCTGATGGGCGGCATCGTGGGCCGCCTGTTCCGGGAGTTTGCGGTCACCCTGAGCGCGGCCATTGCGGTCTCGCTGGCGGTTTCGCTCACGGTAACGCCGATGATGTGCGCGAAGTTTCTGCGCTCCACGGACAAGGAGAAACACGGCCGCATCTACCGCTTCAGCGAAAGGATTTTCGACACCACCCTCAAGCTCTACAGCCGCAGTTTGAAGGTGGTTCTCCGCCATCAGCCTCTGACCTTGTTGATCACCATCGGAACGGCGGCGCTCAGCGTTTATCTCTACGTCGTCGTGCCCAAGGGATTCTTCCCGCAGCAGGACACCGGCCGCCTGATGGGTTCGGTGCAGGCGGCACAGGATATTTCGTTTGCCGCCATGAAGGAGAAGATGATTCAGTTTGTAGGCATCGTCATGAAAGACCCGGCAGTCGAAACCATCGTGGGTTTTGCCGGCGGCAACACTTCGGCCAACCAGGGCCGCATGTTCATTACCCTGAAGCCCCTGGCCGAGCGCAAGCTCAGCGCCGACCAGGTCATCGGCAGGTTGCGCCGCAAACTGTCCGTGGTGCCGGGCGCGACCCTCTTCATGCAGTCCGCCCAGGATCTCACCATCGGCGGCCGCATGAGCCAGGCCCAGTTTCAGTACACCCTGCAGGGCGAAAATTTGGACGACCTGAACCACTGGTCCCCACTTCTCCTGGATAAATTGCGCGCGCTGCCCGAGCTGCGCGATGTCAACACCGACCAGCAGGACAAGGGCCTGGAAGCAACCGTAGTCATCGATCGGGACACAGCGGCGCGGCTGGGAGTGGATACCGCCACCATTGACAACGCCCTGTATGACGCCTTTGGCCAGCGCCAGGTCTCGATCATGTACAAGCCGTTGAATCAATATCACGTGGTCATGGAAGTCGCGCCGGAGTTTTCCAACAGCACCGACGCGCTGCAGAATATCTACGTTCGCGCCAACAACGGAACGGCCGTCCCGCTGTCATCCTTTGCTCACTTCGGTCCTTCCAACACGCCTCTCGCGGTCAGTCACCAGGGTCAATATCCTTCGGTGACGTTGTCTTTCAATCTCGCCCCCAACGTGTCTCTCGGCGCCGCTACGGACGCGATCGACAATGCGCAGCGCGCCATCAATTTTCCCCCTACGATCGATGCCAGCTTTCAAGGAACGGCAGCCGCCTTCCAGACTTCCCTGGCCAGCGAGCCCTGGCTGATTCTGGCCGCCCTGGTCACGGTGTACCTGGTTCTGGGCATGCTCTACGAAAGTTACATTCATCCCATCACCATTCTTTCGACGCTGCCTTCCGCCGGTGTAGGCGCGATTCTGGCTTTATTGTTGACTCACAGTGAGCTCAACGTCATGGGACTGATCGGCATTATTCTTCTCATCGGCATCGTGAAAAAGAACGCGATCATGATGATTGATTTTGCGCTGGAAACGGAACGCGCAGGCAAGAGCCCGGCGGAATCGATCTATGAAGCATGCGTCCGTCGCTTCCGCCCCATCATGATGACCACCATGGCCGCGCTCCTGGGCGGATTGCCCCTGGCCCTGGGCACGGGCACGGGCTCGGAACTGAGGCGTCCCCTGGGCATCACCATTGTCGGCGGACTGATCATGAGCCAGGCCCTCACCCTCTTCACCACCCCGGTCGTCTATCTCTATCTCGATCGCTTCCGCCTGATGCTCGGAAGCAAGCGTCACGTGGACCCGAACCAACTGGCGCCGCTCGCCCCGCGCCCCAGCGGCGCCGACTGAGCGCACCAGGATCCCGAGCACAGTGTCGTCCTGAGCGGAGCAGACCGATTCGCTTTGCGAATCGGTCTGCGAAGTCGAAGGACCCCTAGCGCAACCACATGCTCATACGTCTGAAGGGAGATTTTCGCCACGGACGTCCGGGCCGGCAGAGATCACCCGCAAACACAAGGTCCCTCGACTGCGTGTACCATTCGCCAGCGAATGGTACAACTCCGCTCGGGATGACACTTTGTTTAGTGGCGATGTCCGTGGCGGTGGGGATGGGAATGAAGTTCGCTCGAACCATGCGCGTGACGGTGAGCGTGGACGAGATTGGCGCTGAGCAGCAACGCGTGGTCGTCCAAAATTTCCGCCGGCGTCCCGGCTGCGACGATCCGTCCGCGCTGAAACACATGGCAGGTGTCCGCTATGTCTTCGACCAGATCGAGATCGTGAGTAGCGGTGACGACCGTCTTTCGCCCCCCGCTGCAGCTCACCAGAAAGTCGATCATCTGGCTCTCGCTTTTGGGATCGAGCGCCGCGGTCGGCTCGTCCAACAGCAATACTTCGGGATCGAGGATTAGCACCGAGGCCAGCGCAACCCGTTTTTTTTCCCCAGTGGAGAGGTGATGCGGGGAACGGTCCTTCAACTCCGCAATCTCCATCTGCTCCAGCATCTGGTTGACGCGAAGCCGAATCTCCTCCTTCGGCCACCGCAACTGCAGCGGTGCGAAAGCTACTTCGTCAAACACGGTCGGATTGAATAGCTGGACGTCGGGGTTCTGAAACACCAGCGCCACCCGGCGTCGAAAGTCGAACTCAACTTCTCCATTCAGACGGCTCTCGGTCAAGGACTCGCCCTGGAAGGCGACGCTTCCCTTCTCCGGGAAGCAAAGGCCGTCCAGAATACTGAGCAGGGTCGATTTGCCGGAACCGTTCGCTCCCAGCAGGGCAACTCTTTCGCCCGGCATGATCGTGAGATTCAGCCCGTCCAGCGCCGTCGCCTCGTGATAGCGGTAGGTCACATCGCGCGCCTCGAAGATGGGGACGGTCACAACTTTCCCCCGCCGCAATTGTTTCGAACGTCTCCTGATGACGTAGGCATTCTCACCGTCCAAACCAGAAAGCCAGAGCGGCTGTCGTCACGAACGTGGTCAGGACGACCCAATCGAGCCATCCGGTACGGAATTCGTCCAGCAGGTAGACTTCGCCCTGAAAACCTCGCGAACGCATGGCCAGATAGACGTCTCCGCTGAGCTGCAGCGTTTTCGACATCAGCACTCCCGCACAGGCAGTGGCCGCCCGCCTCTGCCCCGGCCCGTCGAGCCGGCCTACCATTCGGCTCTTGCGGGAAGTGAACATGTCGTGCGCGTTCCGCAGCAAAAGGAAAATGTAACGATGGGTCATCCCCAGGATCACCACCAGCACGACCGGCAACCGGAGCACGCGAAGAGCCTTCAGCAGGTAGCTCCAGGGAGTGCATAGCACCAGCAACACCGAAAAAGTCGCAGCCGTTTCCGCGCGCATGATGAGGTAGATGGCCGCGCGAAGCCCTTGCGTTGTAACAGCCAGGCCAAGCAGCGGGAGAACGTAGATGGCCCGGCCCGGGACCAGGAAAAGTGCAGGAAGCGAGATGAACCCGGTGAAGGCGAGCACGCCCAACCACACTCTTTTGGTCAGCGTGGCCAGGGGAACGCGCGACAGCAGAGCGACCACAATCGCAACAGCAAATAGAACGGCAATCACCCACAGCCGGTGCGCCAGGGCCGCGATCGCGATCAGCGGCAAGATCGCCACAATCTTGATCCGAGGATCGACGCTCTGCAGCAACCCGTTTTTCTCCGCCAGCTCCTCGGCATGGAAAGCGTGCTCCAGAGCATCGACAAAAGATGCAAGGCTGCGCTCCACCACCCCTCGCGAGTTTTCCCTCTCATGTGTCATGGAGAAGTCCTGGAATCTCCGCGTCCACCGGCCATCCAGGCGATGAGCAGGAAGAAACCAAGAATGAGGCCGCTGCCAAACACGGCCGACATCACGTAACCAAACGCGGGACGGCGCACGAATGGAGGCGCGTACTGCGGAAACGGCGCGCTCCACCAAGCAGAAAGCCGGGCCAGCCCCCGCGGCTCCTGCGCTGGAGGCGCAATGTTGCTTGATGCCGCTGTGATTTGTTGCCGCATTTGCGGATCGGAAAAATCTCTTGTCCCCCATTCTCCCCAGGCCGTGCCCGCCGCGAGAATTCCCAGGGGGGTCAGCAGCATGAGCAGAGCCAGACGAATCCATAGCGGACGAGTTGTCCGCCAGCCGCTGCTTGCGCTGGGCGGCCGGACTCCTTCGTCAGTCGCGGCTGAAGGTTTCTGCCCCAGCAGCGCGGGATTTGCGTGCTGCAGATACGCCACCACGCCGGCCGACACAAATAGTTCCGCCAATCCGGCGAAGGTCAGATGCCCCAGCATCATCGCCGGAATCGCGATATGGAGCGCGTAGGGAGCATACAAGGGAGCGCCGCTCGCATCCTTGAAGAACAGAGGCTGAATACCCAACTCGCACGCCGCGAAAAGCGCGGCAACATTAATGGCGGCATACCCAGCCAACCCCGCCGCCAGGACCCGGCGCGAGGCGGTGACCGCCGTCTTGCGCGCTACGATTCGGTAGACCACCTGAGCAACGATCGAGCCGACAATCGCCATGTTGAAACAGTTTGCTCCCAACGTGGTGATTCCGCCGTCACCGAAGAAAACTGCCTGGATCAGCAGCGCAATCGACACCGCGAGCATAGACGCCCACGGCCCCAGCACCACGGTCGCCGCCCCCACTCCCACGGCATGTCCCGTCGTCCCGCCCGGCAGGGGAACGTTAAACATCATGATGACAAAGCAGAATGCGCTGACCACCGCCAGCAGCGGCACCAGGCGGGTGTGGAGCAATCGTTTGACGCGCGCGAATGCCACATACCAGAACGGGATCGCCGTGCCGTAGAGCACGGCGCAGGTCGAGGGGCTCAGATATCCGTCAGGGATGTGCATGCGCGAGCGGACCCGCAGGCCGCATCCACGGCCATCGGAGTCATTCCAGACCGCCAGAGTAGCACAATCGTAGGCTTCGTGTTACTGCGAGAATGGCGCGGATCGGGGAAACCCGGTAGCAACAGATAAAGGAATTCCGGCACCGTGGCGATCGGTTGGCGATTTGGCCTACCAGGATGCTTCGGCTCGCCAGCCCAGGGAGACGATCCGTTGGCTCACGAACCGCTTACCTTCGCGCACGGCGCGGATGGCTTTCAGCAGGTCCGATCCCGCGTCCATCTTGGCCACGTATCCGTGTCCTCCCGCGCGCACTGCGTCTTCCACCACTTGCCGCGAATCGTGCTGGCTCAGGAAGATGATCCGTGAATCCGGGGAGACATTGCGAATGCGCCGGGCGGCCTCGATGCCGCTGATCCCCGGCAGGCTGATATCGAGCAGAACCAGGTCCGGCTGAAGCTCGTCGGCCTTCAGTACCGCCTGTTCCCCGTCCGCCGTCTGGCAAATCACGTCCAGAATTGGATCACTGGAAAGAAGCGAACAAATAGCCCGCCTGATCACCTCGTGGTCATCCACGACAAGAATCCGAATTACGGACATTTCACGCCTTCAGGACGCACGTGTACGATTCGCAAGAAACATAATTGTAACCAACTTTTCATCTCTGGTTCGATACCGTAAAGTATGTATTCGCCCTACAGGGAACCATGGATTGGGCAAGCCAGTGGCGCTCGCACAATTCTCGGAATCCCAGTTTTCGCGATCGAGGCGGGCTGGCCACTCTTTGGAGTCTGACCGTAAAAGATCACCACGACCGGCAGCTAAAGCCGATACACCGTCCGATCTGACGCCGCAGCTCGTCAAGCGGGTCCATGAACTCTACGCGGAGCTAGGGCGCAAGGACGTTCAACGTTGAGGCGTGGGAGATGACGGAGCGGAAGAATCGGGAGATGGAACCTCCTAAATAGACAGCGCGGCTACCGCTGCCAAAGGACTGAAGATGAAAATCGATTCCAAGGATTTCCGTTTGCGGTCTGGGAAAGACTTTGACCTCAGAGAGTGGCCGACCACTGTCAAGCCTTTTAGCAAGTCGAAGAAGCAGTATCAAGAATTACTCACGAAGCACGTTGAGGAGCTGAGCTCGCTGCAACAGCTTCTCTACGCGTCCAACCGATACGCTTTGCTGCTGATTTTTCAGGGGATAGATGCCGCAGGTAAGGATGGCGCCATCCGCCACGTCATGTCCGGAGTCAATCCGCAAGGCTGCGACGTTTCCAGTTTCAAACAGCCGAGCGCCGAAGAGCTGGAACATGACTTTCTCTGGCGCACGACCCGCCGTCTTCCCGAACGCGGCCGGATCGGCATATTCAATCGCTCCTATTACGAAGAGGTCCTGGCCGTTCGGGTGCATCCGGAGATGCTTCACAACGAGGGGCTTCCCAAAGAGTCGTGTGACCCGAAGACCATTTGGAAGGAGCGCTATCGATCCATCGTGGATTTGGAGGAGCATCTTCACCGCAACGGCACCCGGATCGTCAAGTTCTTTCTCCATCTGTCGAAGAACGAACAACGAAAACGCTTCCTCGCTCGCATTGATGAGCCGGACAAGAACTGGAAATTCAGCCTCGCAGACGTTCACGAGAGGAAATACTGGAAGCACTACGCAGACGCTTTTGAGGCGTGCCTGAACGCGACCAGCACCCATCACGTACCCTGGTACGTCGTTCCCGCAGACGATAAAGAGAACGCCCGATTGATTGTTTCCCAAATCCTTCTTGATACGCTCAATGAACTCAAAATGTCCTATCCAAAGAGCTCCGCGAAACGTCGAGAGGAATTGAAATCTATCCGCAAGCTGCTAGCGAAGTAACGTTGGAATCTTACGGTCTTTTGCTTGAGGAGCATGGCTGGCACCCCTTGGAGTCTTCAGCAGAGAAAGGTGGAATCGGGTCCACCCCGGGCAGCGCAAAGGCTTTGAGTGGCGACACCCAATGCATGCCGGAAGCGTACGCAGGCAGCCCGACTTTCTGGAAGGGTTTTGGTAAGTGATAGAAGAAATGGTAGGCACGACGAGACTCGAACCCCCGACCTCTACCGTGTCAAGGTAGCGCTCTAACCAACTGAGCTACGCGCCTATATCGACCGTTTCACTAATCTACCAGAATGCCGAACACTGATCGCAACGCTTTTCACCGTCCAAATATCGCCGGTGACTGCAAGTTTACCGCGTTCGAATGGTTCCGTAAAATCTCTGCGCTGCGGAAAATGGCGGCGCGCTGGAGTCTGTATGCTTCCGCAGGCGCTAGCTGGACAGTCGAGGACGGCTGACCTGCGGGGCTGCCGGTGGCTCCCGCACGAGCGGGGCGCTCGCGCCTACATTGTTCGATTTTAATGCCGTCCTTTACTGGGCCAGTCCCAGGTAATTGCCGTAGCCGACGATCACGGTTGATCCCACCAGCAACAGCAGTGCTAGCGCCAGAAGCCGGCCGGCCTGCACTCCCGCGCCTTTCCATTCTTTCAACCCGATGCCCCACAGGCTGCTGAAGATGATGATGCTGGCCATGTGCAGCGTCCAACTGGAGAATTTGTATTTGCCCATCTGGGTCTCGCCCATCGAGTAGAAGAAGAATTGAAAATACCAGGTGGTGCCGGCCAGTGCGCAGAGCAGATAGTTCGCCAGCATCGGAACCGGTGCGCGGTCTTCGCTTCTCGACGCGGGCGCGTCTTGTACCGCCACCGATGAATGTGCCTGAGGCGCCTTCCGGGCTGACGTCATGTGCTCAACCACTTCCCGGCTGGGAGCGTCGACGGCGGTTTCAATGATGGTTTCGTGCTGCTCACGTTCATTCGGTTCGCGCGATATCGATGTGAAGTACTGATAGCCGGTTTTGTTCCGGACATTCAGCACCACGCACCAGATAAAATTGGTGGTGAAGCCGCCCAGCAACACGACAACGAGCACCGGCAGCCCCTGCCACAAATTCGGAGTTCCATGCTTGATGGTGAGGGCCTTGATGGGGTCTCCTGCCGCCAGGCCGTAGGCGAAGCAAGCGCTCATCACTCCGGAGAGAATGGCCACGCCCACGCCCTTCTTCAAATCGAATTCCTTGATCGTCACTTTCTGCTGTTCCGGCGACATGGCTCGCTCTTTGCAGATGCCGGCGAAGCCCGCTGCGGCAATGCCGAGGAGGCAAACAAAAATGCCCAGCAGAATGATTCTCCCCGAGGAGGTTCCGACCACCTGGCTCATGAATTCACCGCGGAAAATAGGCGGGATCAGCGTTCCAAAGGCGGCGCACAGGCCCAGCACCACGGCCATCCCAAGCGATAGTCCCAGGTAGCGCATGGTCAATCCAAAAGTAAGACCGCCCACGCCCCAGAGAAGTCCGAAGAAAAACGTCCAGAACAAAACTGTGCCCGAGGTTTCGCGCAGGACCGGCAACAGGTCTTTGGTCATGAGAACAGCAAAGAACCAGGGTGCGATGATCCAGCTGAAAAATCCGCCCGCCAGCCAGAATGTTTCCCATGCCCACCGTTTTACACCGCGGTAGGGCACATAGAAGCTGCCGGAAGCCAGACCGCCCAGCCAGTGGTACAACACGCCGATTACGGGATTTGGATTCATATCATCCTCTGGACTTCACTTCCGCCATTCGCACGCGTCAGCATACTTGAATGCATTCGATACCGGTCAGGGCGCCAAACTTTTTCAGCTTGCCCGCAACATGCCCCACCCCGACTGCGCAGTGATGCGCTGGGCCGTGCCCGTTCCATTCATTCATGAAGTTTCTTGCCCCAATCGAGAAGCGGTAGCGGCTGTTGGTGTTCCCGATCTCGAGAATCGGGCCGGCAACGGACTCGCCTTCAGCCATCAGCAGCTGCAATTTTCCATCCACGGTCTGGACCACGGACAAAAGCGTCACCGGACCATGCTTGACCGACATTTCGACCGACAGTCCCCGGCCGACTTTGCCGTGATAGACCTTGAGCGGGCGAACCTTGGTCTTGCCCTGGGCGATGGCCACGTGACCCGGGCCGTCGTGCCCCATGAGCAGGACGTCATCCGCAAAATCGGCAGCGTAGTATTCCGTGAAAGAGCCGCCCGCGCCGAAGCTGTCCATGATTTTCATGGCCTGCGCATTCTTGATTTCATATTCGCCCGCCACCGGAACACCCCGCGCCGTCAGCAGGCTGGTGCCGAGGATGATCGAGCTGATGGCATCCTCATTTTCGGAATTGCCCGTGCCTTGATAGTAGTAGGCCAACGAACCCAGGTTGTGGATCTCCACCAGCCGATCCAGCGCCACCGAGGTACGCGCCGCTCGCTCCAGTTCTTCCTGCGGGCAATCGGGCTGGACATCGAAGCTCTCGCGGAAATCCGCAACCCGCTTCTTGATTTCAGCGTCGGACACCTGCCGTCGCAGCGCCGCCAACTCGTCCACTTCCAGGACTTCGACGTGTCCGCCGAAATGAGCGCACTGCTGGGTCAAGTCGGAATAGACGTCGAGCATGCCTCCGTAGTAGTGGCCCATCACACCGAGGCGATTGTGTTCCATGGTGTGGGCCACTCGCGCGGCTTCGACCCATTCCGTGATTTCGTTCCAGGCAACCGAATCATCCTCCAGGGTCCCTGCCACCTGGAAAAAAGGGATCCTGCAGCGCTTGAAGACATTCGCGATTTCCGGCACGGGACATGCCTGGCAGTAGGCCAGCCATTCGCCGGTCATTTTCGTGCGGTCGCCCAGGCGGTTGAACCATTCATAGTCGATGGCCGCCGCCGGGGAGAGATTAAGAATGATGACCGGAACCTTGGCCCGCCTGACCACCGGAAGCACGGTCGAGGAGAGCGCGTAAGTTGTGACGTGGAGAAAGATGAGATCAACGTCGGCCTTGCGGAATTCGTGGCCCGCCGCGAGGGCTTTCTCCGGCGTGTCGATCAATCCCAGATTCACCAACCGGGCGCCGGCACTTTCGAGCTTCCGGGCAACCTGCTGCGCGTATCCCTTTAGACGATCCTCCAGGCCGGGGAACTGCGGCCAATACGCGTCCAGGCCGATTCCGAAGAGCCCAATCTTCGGCTCGGCGTATGCTCTAGTCTGGTCCATTGGCGAATCTGTGCCGGCACAAATCCTACTCGCTCCAAACCGCTGAACTGTAGTATTCTGCGTCGATCGTTGTCAATAGTAAGTTTATTTTCCTATTGAATTTAGCCGGGAATCCCAGCACAATGCTGCGTGCTTCCGGACGGAGGATTCGCGTGAATCGATATCGGCCACCCCTGTTGCTGGCTACGTTTTTCCTTGCGATCGCAGTGTCCGCCGCTTTGGCCCAAGAGCCCTCAGCCGCCGATCAGCCGGCGAAAGTCGTGGCCCACTGGGATAAAGTCACCGGCATCTCGAAAACCACCGCGACCCTGCAGGTCGTCGTGAACCCGCCGCTGCGTCGCGGATCGCCGATCCACGATACCGCTTTCAAAACCCTGCGCGATATTGAAGGCGACTACGTTCGCTACGTTCCCTGGCTGCCCTATCCCAAGCTGGCGGTGGCCGAGCTCGAGCCCCCGGCGAACGGCAAGACTTCATGGGACTTTTCCCTGATTGATCCCATGACCATCGATTTCCTCGAAGCCACCAAAGGCCACTCCGTCATTCTGAACTTCAGCACCATACCGCAATGGATGTTCAAGACCGACAAGCCCGTGGCCTACCCGGCCGATCCCGACCAGCCGGTGTGGGATTACACCCAAGGCACCGAGCCCCGTGATCCCAGCATGAAAGAGATTGGCGATTATTACGGCCGGCTTTTTTCATGGTACACGCAGGGTGGATTCACCGACGAAGCCGGCAAGCGCCACGAATCCGGCTATCACTATTCAATTCCTTATTGGGAGGTGCTGAACGAAATTGAGTTCGAGCACCACATGACGCCCGAAACCTACACCGCGATTTATGACTCCGTGGTCGAGTCCGTCCGACGGGTCTCTCCTCAAACCAAATTCGTCGGCCTGGCGCTGGCCCAGCCCTCGACTCACCCGGAACAGTTCGAATACTTTCTCAATCCCAAGAATCACAAGCCGGGCATCCCGCTGGATTTCATCTCCTATCATTTCTATGCGGTGCCAACCGCCGATCAGAATTCTGCCATACAGCCCTACACCTTCTTTGCTTACGCGGATGGCTTCTTAAACACGGTCCGCTATATTGAGGCCATCCGGAAGAGGCTTTCTCCGGAGACCAAGACCACGATTGACGAGATCGGAGCCATCTCCGCCGATGACATAACGCAGGACCAACCGGGCCATGTGACTCAGCCGATTCCAAGTTCTTACTGGAACCTGACCTGCGCCATGTACGCTTACATCTTCGGCGAGCTGACCCGCATGGGAATCGATGTGGCCGGCGAATCGCAACTGGTAGGCTACCCCACCCAGTTTCCCTCGGTTTCCATGGTGGACTGGAATACCGGGAAGCCCAACTCGCGCACTCAGGTGCTAAAGCTCTTGCGCGAGAACTTCGGGCCGGGAGACAAGATGGTGGAGACCGAGCCTCTTGACCGCGCGGTGGATTCCTATCTTTATTCTTTCGCGGTGGTGAAGCCCGATGGCAAGCGGCGCATTCTGCTGATCAACAAACGGGACCGTCCCTTCGATATCACGGTGTCTGGGGCAGCCGGCGGCCAGGAAGACTACGTCGACCAGACCACCGGCTTCGATCCTCCGGCTTCGGCTAAACTGACCAGCGAGAAGATCACGTTGGGCGGACTCGCAGTGGCGGTGGTGACGC
>CAWFJA010000029.1:0-283975 GCA_963816025.1 Terriglobia bacterium | reverse complement strand
GCGGCGCAAGCGGCTGATGAAGACTGCCCGGTTCGTGGTGAAGGATTGAATCAGGTCGGCGAGATCTTTGCGCTCGACGACGCAGGCGTCTTCCATGCCGCTGACGGAATAGTCCCCGCAACGGCAGGGCGCGCTGCTCGATGCTGGCGAACCATCCCTTGAAGCGGCGGAAGGAGAGCGGGTTCTGCTCGCGGGTGTCGATGATGGCGACGGGGAGCGGGGTGTGGAGTTGCGTGCCTCCGCGCTCGGCGAGGACGGGCAGCGGCGGAGGCGCGACCGGAGCGGCCGTGGGGACCATGCGAGGGGAGACGGGATTAGGGTTCGTTTGCGCGGCATGATATGTGTGGCAGCACCTCCGGGGCTTGCGAAAATCCCCACTTCTCGCAAAGAGGGCGAGAAATGGGGCACGCCGGCCGCCGAGAAATGCGGGCACGCTCTCGAATTTACAGTCTGATTCTAGAACTTCTTCTCGAACCTGGCGAAGGCCGTTTCGAGCTTCCACTGCTCGCGGGCGCGCTCGTTGGCGGCGAGAAACTTCGCGCATCCGGCGGACGGCTTCTCCTCGGCGGCAGTTCGGCCGCGCACGCCGCGACCGGGCGAAACGCGCCTTTTGTTTCCGCCCACAGGCTCTGTCCCGGCAGGAAGCTGTGCTCGAGGCTCTGGCGCGTCATGCGCTTCAGTTCCGTGTAGGGCAGGCGGTAGCCCTCGACGGCGCGCAGATATTCGTGCGTCATGTCGGAGCGGGCCACGCCTTCGTCGTCGGTCGAAATCGCGACCGGCACGCCGTATTTCATATAAATCGGGCAGCGGATGGTCGTCGCCGCTGACGCCGAGAATCTGATCGTTCGAAGTCAGATTGATTTCGACCAGCACGTTGCGCGCGGCCATTTCCTTCATCAGGCCGATGGGATCTTTCTCCAGCATGACGTCGACGCCGTGGCCGATGCGCTCGGCGTGGCCGCGTTCCACCGAGGCGCGAATGTGGAAGGTGAGATCCTCGGGCTTCACCAGTCCCATGGCAATCTCACCGGCGTGCAGGCTGATGTGCACCTTGGGATAGACGCCGTGCAGGTAATCGAGCATGGCCATGTGCTCGTTGAAATCGTGGATCGGGACGTACCAGTCTTCCGGCATGACCAGGTTCAGTCCCACGAAACGCGGATCGGACGAAGCGAGTTCGAAGCCCAGCACGATCTGCGCGAATACAGCTTCGTGCGGCAAGCCGCGCAGCACCTGATAGAGATAGCGGACGGTGACGTTGCATCCGGGTTCGGCGTCGGGCGTGCCGCATTTGAGTTCGGTGCGGGCGCGGGCGTCGTCTTCGGCCAAAGTCTTGCTGGTGGCGGCGGTGATTTCTTTCAGTCCGCCCGCCAGAAGCTTTTCGCGCATGTTGGCGAAGTCGCTGTCCCAGCCCAGGCTTCATGCCGAGTTGCAGGGGCGGCGCCGCCGTCGGCGGTGTGCATGAACTCCATGTACTGCACGTGCTCGCGGGCGGCGCGGTTGACGACGGTGGCGACGGCCTCGGCCACGTGGTTGTGCGACGTCGAGTCCGAACTTGTCGAAGGTGGCGAAGAAATGGTCGTGGCCGGATTCGTCGCCCGGGCGCCAGTTGCGCATGGACCAGGCGTCGATGATCTGGTTGTAGAGAATATGGTCGTCATAAGCGCAGCGGATGGCTGGGCTTGGGCGTGTAATGCTCGCAGGAATCGCAGGGCGCGCCCAGCAGGCGGGAAGTGGTGCGGTCGACGCAGAAATTGTCGGAGGCGGCGAAGTCGAGCAGATCCTCGGCGTAGATCGCGCCGTCGAGATGATTGTGCAGGTCTCCGCCCTTGGGCATGTCGTGCAGAAAGGCCAGCAGCAACGGGGGCTGGCGGCGAATCGGAGTCGAGATAGCGGGCCGTTCTCTGCTCGGCGGTTTGCGCTGCGGCGAGAGCGGAGAGCAAGAACGAGAATCAGATACGCAGCGAGACGATGTGCGGCGCTCACGAGCGCGCCTCCGGGAATTCTGGAAAGCATTGTAATTCGTGCTTGGCGCATGCGCCAATTCGAGCATCGAGCCAGGCGGTGAGACCCACGGAGCACGTTCGCCCGGCGGCGGCAAATGCCGTAGCCGGCAGAGCCGCGACGCTTCGCTTCGCGGGGCAGGTCCGATGCGTCCGCCCCTACGATGCACCACTGCCGATCACTCTGCTACATTGTTTTCTTATGCCGCAGGCTTCGCAACAGCCCACTCGCAGCTTTGCCAGCGACAACAATGCCGGAGTGCATCCGGAAGTTCTGGAAGCGATCGCGCGCGCCAACCAGGGACACGTGGTCGCTTACGGCGACGATCCCTTCACCCGCTCGGCCATCGCGAAATTCGAAGAACACTTCGGCGCGGGGATCGACGTCTTTTTTACCTTCAACGGAACCGGCGCGAACGTGCTCGGACTGCAGGCTCTGAACCGGCCGTACCACGCGGTGCTGTGCAGCGAGTACGCGCACATCTATACCGACGAGTGCGGCGCGCCGGAAAAACATACGGGATGCAAGCTGATCCCGCTGCCGCATCAGGATGGCAAGATCACGCTCGACTCGGTGCGGCACGCCTATCACGGGATCGGCGACCAGCATCACGTGCAGGCGCGCGTCATCTCGATCACGCAATCGACCGAGATGGGGACGGTGTACCAGCCGGAAGAAGATCCAGGCGCTGGCGCGCTTTGCGCACGAGCACGAGATGTTTCTGCACATGGACGGCGCGCGCATCGCCAACGCCGCCGCCAGCCTGGGCCAGACGCTGCGCCAGGCTACGCGCGACCTGGGCGTGGACGTGCTCTCGTTTGGCGGAACGAAGAATGGAATCATGGGCGGGGAGGCGGTCGTGTTTTTCAACCGCGGGCTCAGCGCGGATTTCCTCTACCTGCGCAAGCAAGGGATGCAACTGGCTTCGAAGATGCGCTTCATCGCGGCGCAATTCGAGGCGCTGCTGACCAACGGATTGTGGCAGCGCAGCGCGGAGCACGCCAACCGCATGGCGCGAGTGCTGGAAGCCGAAGTGCGGAAAATTCCGCAGGTTCGGGTGGTGTGGAAGGTCGAGGCCAACGGGGTGTTCGCGCAGATTCCGCGGCATGCGATCGCGAAGATCAAGGAGCGCTACTTCTTTTATCCGTGGATTGAAGAGGAGTGCATCGTGCGCTGGATGTGCTCGTTCGATACCACCGAAGAGGATGTGAAGGAGTTCGCGAAGGTGGTGGCGGAGGCCGTGAAGGGGTAAAGACGCGGCCCTCCCAGGCTATTGCTTTTTGCTCAGGCCATTGACTAAATTGGCCCATTCCCCTCCGCTGGGATACGCGTTGTTCCAGTACAGAAACGCAGGAGTCGTCCATGAATGGGAAGTGGTGGAGCATCGTGGTCCTTGTGGCCGTTGCTAGTCTGCTGCTCGGTGTGAACAGTTGCGGGCGCAGTCAGGAGTTGGTGTCGATCCAGGTCCAGCCCTGCAGTCGGAGACATTTGGCGCTTCGAATATTCCCGTGTCGCCAGATGCGGGGCGCGCAGGTGCAGTTGAGAGCGCTGGGCACGTATATTCATCCGCCAGTGACCAAGGACATTACAAGCCAGGTGACGTGGTCGTCGAATACACCCCAGATGATCACGGTCGATTCTAGCTGGTTTGCTGACCGCAACCGGCGAATCACTTGCGGAGGCACCCTGGTTTCGGCCACGGTCAATACCAGCAAAAGCGCGGGGGGATTATCGTCGTCTGGGAGCGGTCGTTACCGGGTTTATGACGGCGAATGTGGTTTGCTTTACGGGGTCCGGCAGTGGCGGCAGCGGGTCGCCCGGTTCTGACCCTGACATTTGCAGGAAACGGCGCGGGAAACAGTGACGAGTTCTCCGGTGGGTTTAAGCTGTTCCGCACCGAACGCCGTGCCTCGCCCAGTTCGCCAGCGGCACGCCTGTAACGCTGACGGCGACCCCGACTGGCTCGTCGGTATTTGGAAGCTGGTCGGACTGCGACTCGTCTCCCAGCACGAATCCCTGCACGCTCACGATGTCAGGAAACCGCACCGTGACGGTGACCTTCAACTAGTTCGAGTTGGGCTGCGTCATTCCCCCTCTTCCAGCAGCTTGCCCAGCGTAGGCTTGTGCTTTTCCGGGCTTCTTCTTCTTCTCAACGACAATCTGTCCTGCGGGGGGCGCGCCGACGCGCTCGCGGGCCAGTTCCTTCACCGCGGTGACGGCGCGAAAACGCTTCGCTTTCTTCTTTCTGGCCATTCGAATCTCACCATTATTTCCAACTGAGGCCTGCAGCGAGTTTACCCTGCGCGCGGGCGCGGGCGGTGTTTCGCAGTCAGGCACCTGCTGAAATGTGCAATAATCCATAGTTGGTTGGGTAGCCGAACGACGCAGACCCGACGCCTAAGCCTATGGAAGAGCGCGATTTTTTTGACGAGAAGCAGGAGAAGAAACCGGCTTCGCTGAATTGTCCCCACTGCCACCAGGCGGCGGAATATGAAATCACCTGGGTGGTGCGCACGAAGAAGCGCCAGCTTTCCGGGCGCGCCGATGAGCGGGACCGCGCCCGCTTTGCGAAATTCCGATCTTACATGGTGCGCAAAGACGACGTGATGGCCTGCAAGAACCTGCGCTGCCGCAAGCGGTTCGACATCTCCGGGCAGTCGACCGTGATCACCGAGTAGGCCGCACTCGTCGTCTCAACGTGGCGTCCCGAAGTCACAACAACCACGGGGCTAAAGCCCAGACTGATTTCACGCTCCTAACGCGGCCCTGAAGGGCCGCTCTTTCACTTTCACCCGCCTACGCCGCCCCTGAAGGGTCGGTCTTCCACGTTGTGCGGCGCATTTGTGAGCTTTTCCGCAACGGCTGAAGCCGTGCGCTTCCCAAGACCGTTCTTCGTCCAAAGTCAGATCAGGCCCGTTCGTGGGCGAATTCGGGGCGGAGAATTTCCGGCAAGCCCTCGAGTCCCGATCCCTTGGCTTCGTGTTGGGCGAAGGCGATTAGTTCCTGCTCGCGCTCGGGCGGCAGGGGATGACGTTCATAGGTGGAGAGCAATTCCTCCACGCGCTGGCGGGCGCGCACCAGAATATCCGGCGTTGCGCCGTTCATGTCGGGAAGGCCACGGTCAATCACCGCGGAAGGGAAGTGCTGCTCCTGGCGGAACAGCGAGCGCGTTTCCTTCAATTTCAGAAAATCCCCGTGCAATCCGGTTTGCGCGAACATGGCCAGGGCCAGCGAATCGGCGCGGGCATCGATGCCCTCGAGGAGGCGCTGGGCCGAGGCGATGGCCTCGGCATCGATCACCAGTTTTTCGATGCTGTGGCAGGCCAGGAAGTCGAGCATGCCGGCGCCGGAAATCATGTTGATCCCGGCCAGCGCGCCAAGGACAGTCGACATGCCGCTTTCCATTTCGACTTGCGCGTCGATGACGCGGCCGTCGCCCGTGACCATGTAGGCGTGGGTGGGCAGGCCGAGGAACTTTCCGACTTCCGCGCAGCCTACATCGAGCATGGCAGTCTCGATCGCGCCCATGGGAGTCTTGCCGGTGCGCATGTCGAAGATGGCGGGCGCGCCTCCCCAGACGATGGGCGCTCCGGGCTGGGCGAGTTGATGAATCACGATTCCGCTGATGCATTCGGCGGCGTGCTGCACGACGGAGCCGGCGAGGGTGACCGGGGCGGTCGCGCCGGCCAGCGGCATGCTGACGATTTCCGCCGGCACTCCGGCGCGGGCCAGGTCGACGAGATTCTGCGAGGCAAATTCCGACCAGTTCAGCGGCGGGGAAGGGCATACATCGAAGATGGCCCGAGGCTGCTGGCGCAGCGCATCGCGGCCTCCCCCTTCGATGGCGAGCAACTCCAGCAGCGTGTGCAGGCTGGTGGCGGAGAAGGCCCCGGTGACGACCGGCTTTTCGGAATACCACAGAACCAGCAGCAGGCGGTACCAGTCGCCGATTTCCGGTGGGACGTCGTTGCAAACCATGGCCGTGGACTGCGCGGCAAACTGGGGCAGCATTTCCGCGACCTTGCACCAGTCGCACCAGATCGGCGGACAGAGCGGGGCGCGGCTGCTGAGTTTCGGGATCGAGAATGTTGAGGCACGAAGAGCCGGGATCGAAGTGAACGCTATCGCCTCCGTAGTGCACTGCGGGCTTGCCGTTGCGGTCGTAGAGGCAGAATCCGCGCGGGGCGAGATCCAGCAGGCGGCGGGCCAGCGGTTCGGGGATGTGCGCCACGCCGTCTTTCACGGTGATGCCAGCGTAGCGCAGTAAATCGACGACGTAAGGCGCGACCCGAACGCCGGGATCTTCGATGAGTTGGAAGGCTTCGTCGAGAATGCGTTCGATCAGCGGCTTGTCGAGGAGTTGGAGCTTCGGTCTCATGGCCTTTTCTCCCAGCAATATCCCTCTGGGGCTGAAGCCCCTACAGAAAACGAATGCCTCATCGCAGCGCTTAAAGCGCTGCACCACCCAAAAGCTTTGCGAAGCGCGAACGCGCTGCGCCACCCAAAAGCGCCACGCCAAACGAAGGCTCTGCGCAACCCAAAATCACGGCGCAACTCAAGACCAGTTCCGAATCTCATATCTGTTCCGCAACGGCCAGTGTTTTCTGTTCCATTAACTGGCGGGCCAGTGCGACCGCACTCATGGCGTCTTTGGCGTAGCCGTCAGCGCCAATCTCTTCCGCCCAACGGCGCGTCACGGGCGCGCCGCCCACCATGATTTTCACTTGCGGGCGCAGACCTGCATGCTCCAGGGCTTCGACGACACTCTTCTGATTACGCATGGTGGTGGTCAGGAGCGCTGAGACGCCGACGATGTCGGCATGGAGTTCGAGTGCCTTGGCGGCGAACTTCTCGCCCGCGACATCGACTCCCAGATCGTGGACGCGGAAGCCGTGGGCGGTGAGCAGGGTTCCAACCAGGATTTTGCCAATCTCGTGGATGTCGCCTTTGGTCGTGCCCAGCACAACCACTCCGGCCATGGGACGCTCCGTGCCTAGTTTCCTCATTTCGGGATCGAGCACGGCCATGGCGGCGCGCATGGCCTCGGCGGAGGCCATCATGTCCGGGAGGTACATTTGTCCGCGGGCGAATTGCTCGCCGACCTCATGCATGCCCAGAACGTAGCCGTGATTGATTGCGTCGATTGGGGCAATTCCGGCGGATACCGCCTGCTGCGCCAGTCCAGAAGCGGTGTCGGGCGCACCGTCAATGATGCTTTGCCGCATGGCGGAAAAGTTGTGGTCGGGCATAAGGCCTCTGGGCCATGCTGACTGGGCTGGCGCCGCCGTCTGTGATTAGGATCACAGGTCAGTGAAGAGGGGCACTTTTCCACCCCCGGGTCATTTATACTTACAGGTTTTCTTAGAGCTTCCCAAAGTCAAAGGGGGCGAGGAGTCCTACTCTTGAAAATTCTGGTTTGCATGAAGCAGGTGCCGCAGAAAGACGCACCGCTGAAGCTGAACGAAAGCGGGGCGTGGATCCGCGAAGATGTTTCGTACGAAGTGAACGAGCCGGACGCCTACGCGCTGGAAGAGGCGCTGCGGCAGAGGGAAAAGCACAAGGGCGAGGTCGTGGTGATCACCAGCGGCCCGGCGCGGGCGCAGCAGGTGCTGCGCGAGGCGCTGGCCAAGGGCGCGGATCGGGCGATTCATCTGGAAGACGACAAGTTCGTGGGACTGGATGCGTTCAACACCGCGAAGGCCTTTGCCGCGGCGATTAAGGACGAGCAGTTTGACCTGATCTTTACCGGACTGCAATCGGATGACTACGGCTATGCGCAGACGGGCGTGATTCTGGCCGAGCTGCTGGGATTGCCGCACGCGACCATCATCATGCAGATCGAGAAGACCGAGAGCGGGATTCGGGTGAAGCGCGAACTGGAAGCGGGATACTTCCAGTTTGTCGACATGCCGACTGCCGGCGGTGCTGACCATTCAGTCGGGCATCAACAAGCTGCGCTATGCCACGCTGATCGGCATCAAGCAGGCGAAGAACAAGCCGCTGCGGAAAGTGGCGCTGGCGGAAGTGCAGTCGGCGATGGGAGAAAATCTGCAGAAGATTGAGCGGCTGTACGTGCCGCAGAAGACGAAGAAGACGGAGCATATTGAAGGGCCTCGGCGGGCGAGATTGCGAAGAAGCTGGTGGACAAACTGCGGAACGAGTTGCGGGTGCTGTAAGCTGTAGCGCGGACGCATTCGTCCGCGGGCCGAGCTTCGCTCGGCGGACAGCCGAGGCGGCTGTCCCCACATGAACCTTTGCGCTGTTTGCTGAGAGCTGAGACCGGGAACTGAGAACTTCTTTATGGCCGATACGATTCTTGTCATCGTCGAACAGCGCGAAGGGAAACTGAATCGCGTTTCCTGGGAAACCATCACGGCCGGACAGGCGATTGCCGCGGCAACCGGCTGGACGCTCGAAGCGGCCGTCGTGGGCGGCAGCGCCGCGTCTATCGCCGCCGAGGTTGCGGCGAAGAAAGTCGCGAAGGTGTATGCGGTCGAGTCGCCGAAGCTCGAGCCGTACACGCCCGACGCGTTTGCCGCCGCGCTGAAGCAATTCCTTACGGCGAAGCAGCCCAAGCTGGTGCTGATGCCGCATACGTATCAGGTACGCGACTTTGTGCCCAAGCTGGCGACGGCCATGGGACGCACGGTCATCAGCGACTGCATCGGATTCAAGCACGAAGGCGGGAAGCTGGTTTTCACGCGGCAGATGTTTCAGGGCAAGCTGGCGGCCGACGTCAGCTTTACCAGCGATGCTCCGTGGTTCGCGACATTTCAGAACGGCGCGTTCCGCGGCGATAAGGCGGAAGCGGGGGCCAGCGCGGCTCCGGTGGAAACCGTGAACGTTGAGATCGCCGACGGCGTGATTCGCAACAAGCCGCAGGAAGTCTTCAAAGAAGCCAAGCAGGCGGTCGACCTCACGCAGGCCGAGATTATCGTGGCCGTCGGCCGCGGCATCAAAGAGCAGAAGAATATCGAGATCGCGAAGCAGTTGGCCGACGCGCTCGGCGGGGACCTCGCGGCGTCGCGTCCGATCTGCGATTCGGGCTGGCTGCCGATGGACCGCCAGATCGGATCTTCGGGACAGACGGTCGCGCCGAAGCTGTATCTGGCGCTGGGCATCAGCGGGGCGATTCAGCACATTGTTGGGATGAAGGGCTCGCGGACGATCATCGCGGTGAATAAAGATTCAGAGGCGCCGATTTTCGAGATCGCGGACTATGCGATCGTCGGAAATCTGTTCGACATCGTGCCGCCGCTGATCGAGGAAGTGAAGAAGGCGAAGGCGGGCGGCTAGTTTCGAGTTTCCAGTTTCAAGTTTCGAGCGTCCGATTCGGATGAGAGGATCTCGAATTGAGTCATAAGTACAGGGATCTCATTGTCTGGCAGAAGGCTAGAGCCTACGCGACCGAAATCTATCGCGCTACCGAGGACTTCCCAAAGGCTGAAGTCTACGGCCTCACCTCGCAGCTTCGCCGGGCAGCAGTTTCGGTGCGATCAAACATTGCCGAGGGACAGGGCAGGTTGACCAGAGGCGAGTTTTGCCATTTCCTTGGTCAGGCGAGAGGTTCACTGCTGGAAGTCGAAACGCAGCTGTCTATCGCCCTTGACCTGCATTTGCTTGACGACTGTGAATTTCGCAAGCTGGAAGAACTGTCATCCGAAGTGCAAAGGCTGCTGAACGGTCTTATCGATTCTATGCGATTGAGCAAAACCGGAAGCGACTGACGAGAGTTGTTCGGTCTTGCTAGAAACTCGAAACCTGGAACTTGAAACTTATGTTGATCTTCCGCAAACCGATCGAAGGTGTGGAGCGTCCGCAGATGCCGGCCGATGTGGTCATTGTCGGCGGCGGGCCGGCGGGCATGGCTTGTGCGTTGCGACTCGCGCAGTTGATCGACGCGCACAATGCCGCCCATCCCGACTCGCAGCTCAGCAAAGAAAATATCTACGTGCTTGAGAAGGCGCGCGAGGTGGGACAGCACTGCCTGTCGGGTGCGCTGCTCGATCCGCGCTCGATTGCCGAACTGCTGCCGGATTTCAAGAAGGACGCGCCGCTCGATGCCGAAGTGACGAAAGAGGCGGTCTACTTTCTCACCGAGAAAGGCAAGTTCAAGCTGCCCGATCACGCCACCGTTCCTGCGCGACCACGGCAACTATGTGATCTCGCTGAACCGCTTTGTGAAGTGGCTGGGCAGCAAGGTAGAAGAGACCGGGATCACGATCTTCACTGGATTCGCCGGGTCGGAATTGCTTTACGACGGCGACCGCGTCACCGGCGTGCGCACCGACGACAAGGGCGTCGACAAAGAAGGACATCAGAAATCCAACTTTGAGCCGGGTTATGATCTTCAAGCCAAGGTCGTGATTCTCGCCGAGGGCCCACGTGGATCGCTGACCAAAGAACTCGTCTCGAAATTCGATCTTGCCAAAGACGCCAACCCGCAGACTTATGGCGTCGGAGTGAAGGAACTCTGGGAAGTGCCGGCGGGACGCATCGCGGCGGGCGAAGTGATCTACACCATGGGCTGGCCGCTCACCACGAAAGAGTACGGCGGCGCCTGGATTTACGGCTCGAAGGATAACGTGGTCTCGCTCGGCTTTGTGACCGGCCTCGACTATGCCGATCCGCGGCTCGATCCGCAACACGTGCTTGCAGGATTTCAAGCAGCATCCCTTTGTAGCGAAGTTGCTTGAAGGCGGCAAGATGATCCGCTACGGGGCGAAGTCGATGCCGTACGGCGGATGGTGGGCGATTCCGCCGGTGGCGGGCAATGGGTGGATGATCCTTGGCGATTCCGCGGGCTTCCTGAATTCGGCGCGGCTCAAAGGAATTCATCTTGCGATCAAGAGCGGGATGCTCGCAGCCGAGACGGCGTTCGACGCGCTGACCAAAGATGATTCGTCAGCCGCGACGCTGGGGGCTTTTCAGAAAAAAGTGGAATCCAGCTGGATCAAGGAAGAGCTCTGGAAAGTGCGCAACCTGCACCAGGGATTCGAGCACGGCATGTACGCGGGCATGTTCCACACCGGACTGCAGATGATCACCGGAGGACGCGGGCTGCGCAACCGCTATCCCGCGAAGGCCGGCTACGAGCACATGCGCAAACTGGCCGATCTGCCTGCGGACGGCGGCCCAGAGGCGCACATGCTGGGGCCCGCCAAGGGCGACGGCAAGCTCACATTCAACAAGCTGACCGACCTCTACCACTCAGGCACGAAGCATGAAGAGGACCAGCCAGCGCACCTGGTCATCCACGATACGAACATTTGCAATACGCGATGCGTGAAGGAATTCGGCAGCCCGTGCCAGAATTTCTGTCCGGCCAACGTTTACGAGATGGTGGAAGACGCGAGCCAGCCCAACGGCAAGCGCATCAGCCTGAACCCGTCGAACTGCGTCCACTGCAAGACCTGCGACATCGCCGACCCCTACCAGATCATTACGTGGGTGCCGCCGGAAGGCGGCGGCGGGCCGAATTACGACGGGATGTGATCCGCAAGCGCTGCTTGTGTGGGGACGGGCGCCTTCGCCCGTCCAGCCGAGCAAAGCGAGGCGCAAGGCGCCATCCCGTAAGAAACTTCTTGGCCACGGATTCACGCGGATCAAATCTGGAGGCGTGGTCTTCACATGAGACACTGATCCAGCTAGCATGTCGGTGTCCGAGTGCGCTATGCTGGTTTCCCGAGGCAGACAATGTACGGTAAACTTTCTCACCGCCTGACATTCTATCTCTTGTCGATCGCCGTTTTCTCTCGTTTCTGCTGTCGCTCAACAGGCACCACAGGCGCCGCCCAGCATTCCCACCACCGGCTTTGCCGGGCTCGATCAGTACCGCGCCTCGCGCATCGCCGTCTTCACCGATGACTATGGCCAGTTGAAGCGCTACCGCGACGCCAATGCCGCGCTGAAGCCGCCGGCGCCCGGGGAGAACCGCGTTGTGTTTTTCGGCGACTCGATCACCGACATCTGGCACCTCGACGAATATTTTCCGGGCAAGCCTTACGTGAACCGCGGCATTGGAGGGCAGACCACGCCGCAGATGCTGGTGCGCTTCCGCCAGGATGTGATCGATTTGCAGCCCAAGGTCGTCATCATCCTCGCGGGGACCAACGATATCGCCGGCAATACCGGGCCCATGCGGACTGGAGGACATCGAGGCCGACTACGCCTCGCTCGCAGAACTGGCGCGCGCGAACAACATCAAGGTGATCTACTCCTCGGTGCTGCCGGTGCACAACTATACGGAGAAGTCGAAGGACTTTTTTGCGCAGCGGTCGCCGGAGAAGATTCTGGCTCTGAACCAGTGGCTGAAGAGCTACTGCGCGGCTGCGTCCAGCGGCTGCGTCTATTTGGATTATTTCAGCGCCATGGTTGATGAAAAGGGACTGATGAAGAAGGATCTCGCCGACGACGGGCTGCATCCGAACGCGGCGGGATTCAAGGTTATGGCGCCGATGGCGGAGGCGGCGATTGCGAAGGCGGTACGGTAGGTATGGTCTCGCACCTTTCAATTTAGCTGCCAAAAACGCGGGCGAGGCGCCCGCGCCACATAGTCAAAACCTTGAATCCTGTTTCTGTTCGGCTCGTCCTATAATGGGAGAGTTAGGTTTCCGACCGCCTTGGCCTTCGGGCATACCCAGGCTGTGGCGGCGAGGGGTGATTTCTTCGTGTACTCCGGGTCATCTCTGCGTCCTTCGCGGTTAAAGGCTCTTGACCGCAGAGGTCGCCGAGGACGGCGCAAAGTTCGCAGAGAAAATCTTCCCGAGGGTGCTGGTGGAAACGCCGGCGCCTCCCGCGTTTCGTAAGGAGCGCATTGGAAAGGGAACAGCCGCCGGGATGGTCCCGCCTGTTTGTTTACTTTCCCAGAACAGCTTTTAGCTCTTGGCTCTTAAGTTTCTAGCTCATCCCCGAGCTAGGACGCCCGGCGCACGCGAGCTAAGAGCTAGAGGCTAAGAGCTAGAAGCTTGTTTCTCCACGACAAATTCGGGCGCGCCATCACCGACCTGCGGATCTCCATCACCGACCGCTGCAACTACAAGTGCGTGTATTGCCGCACGGGAAACGAAGGGGCGCTCTACGGCGACCTGCCGTTCGAGGATTATTTGCGCATGGCGCGCGTGTTGGTGGGCATGGGGATCACGAAGATTCGGTTGACGGGCGGAGAGCCGCTGTTGCGCAAGGGTGTGGTGGAGTTTGTGCAGGAACTCGCACAATTGCGTCCTCAGGGGCTGAAGCCCTCATCTTCTTACAGCGGTGACGGCACGGCTGAAGCCGTGCCCTTTCACGGATCGGCCGGGTCCGAGGACTTCGCACACTCCGATCCGCTGGATATTGCGCTCACCACCAACGGGCATATGCTGGCCGAGTTGGCGCAGCCGTTGAAAGACGCGGGGCTTACGCGGGTTACGGTGTCGATGGACGCGGTTGATCCCGACCGCTTCGCGCGCATCACGCGCGTGCCCAACGGGTATGATCACGTGCTGGCGGGCATTCGCGCGGCGCGGCGGGCCGGGCTTTGGCCGCTTGAAAGTGAACTGCGTCCTGATGCGCGGATTCAACGAAGATCAGATCATCCCTTTCGGCATGTTCGCGCGCGAAGAGGGCGTGACGGTGCGGTTCATCGAATTCATGCCGCTTGAAGAGGGGCGAACCTGGGCGCCTTCGACCGTGGTCACGCTCGACGAAATTCTGGCGCGCATGGCGGAGTACCGGCCGCTGGTCGAGATCCCGCACGCGCGTTCGGAGACGGCGCGGCGTTACCGGTTCGAAGATGGCGTCGGCGAGATCGGCATCATCGCGCCGGTGTCGCATCCCTTCTGCGGACATTGCAGCCGCATCCGCATTACTTCCGACGGGAAGATCCGCACCTGCCTGTTTTCGGTGTGGGATCACGACCTGCACGCGCAGATGCGGCGCGGGGCCAGCGATGAAGAACTGGCGGAATTTATTCAAGGCGTCGTGCAGAAGAAAGAAGAGCGCCACCATATCGGCGAGGCGGACTTCGTGCCGGCCTCGAGGACCATGGTGCATATCGGCGGGTAGGGAACGGCGAAGAACGTAGAGACGTGGCTGCTGCGTCTTTTGTCTTCGTGGGGGGAAGAGGTTGCAGGCAACATCTTTACGATGAAAGTTGTGACGAGGCAGAACCTATTATCGATTGCAGTTCTCCCTCTTGTCCTGGTTCTTGCTCATGGCCAGGATGGATCACCGGCCTACCTCGGCTTCGATCGCAACGAGTATCCCGGCGACGCTCATCTCAAAACTCTTCACCAGACTTTTTCGTACGCGGGATACTGGCTCAACCATCCTCCGGGAGCGTCGTCGAATAGCTGGGCCGGGCATCGGGCTGCGGTCGAGTCTGCCGGATTTGGATTTCTCGTGCTGTTCAATGGGCGGCTCTACGCCCAGTTGAAAACCGTGGCCAATGCCACTCGCCTGGGGAAATCGGACGCGCGGGCCGCGGCCGCAGCCGCGAAGCGCGAGGGTTTTCCGCGCGCGACGATTATTTTTCTCGACCAGGAACAGGGTGGCCGGATGCTGCCGGAGCAGAAGGCGTACATTTTCGCCTGGGTCGACGGTGTCACCGCGGCCGGATTTCGCGCGGGCATTTATTGTTCCGGAGTCCCTGCAACCGACGACGGAAACGTCGTGACCGCCGAGGATATTCAGAACAGCGCCGGTAGCCGCTCGATCGTCTACTGGGCGATCAACGATGGTTGCCCGCCAGCGCCGGGATGCGCGTTTCCACAACGTCCGCCCAGCCCCGCGCAGAGTGGGGTACCGTTCGCCGAGGTCTGGCAGTTCGCTCAATCGCCGCAGCGCAAGGACGTTGCCGGGCGCTGCCCCAATTACAGCCCCGATGGCAACTGCTATCCGCCCGGAACTGGCGCTGCGCAGGGGCTTCATATCGACGTGAACACAGCTACGTCAGCCGATCCCTCACACGGGAGAACTCACTGAAGATGAATCGCGAAACATATTGACAGTGATTTACACGGGCCTGACGAAACTACACAGCAAACTCGATTCCACCGCGTCTATCCAGTGCTGGCTACAATTGCGGAACATTGGACCAGGCGCAGGGTTTGGCATTGTGGTTGTCCAACTCAGTTGGAGGAATTATGACCGAGAAATTCAAAGTAGTATTTTTTGCCGTCATTCTTATGATTTCAATGTTGCCGGTCTCAGCGCCGGCGGAGCAGCCAAAACCGGCACCACCGGCACCCATTCCGGCTCAGATTCTTGAGGCGAAGAAGGTGTTTGTGTCTAACGCCGGGGGCGATGAACCCGCGCCGGACGACCCACTATTCAGCGGAGGTCCCGACCGCCTCTACAACCAGTTCTATGCTGCCATGAAGACCTGGGGCAGGTATGAACTCGTGAACGCTCCCGCGGACGCCGATCTTTGGTTCGAAGTACGGTTCACGATGCCTCCGGCGGCGCGCGACGTCTTTAAAGGAGACAGCTTGGGTCCGGCGGCGCTTGATCCGCAGCTTCGGCTGGTGATCCGCGACCCGAAAACGAATGCCATCCTCTGGGGATTCACCGAGCATACTGCGTGGGCAATGTTGAAGGGGAACCGTGACAAGAATTTTGACCTGTGCATGGCCAGGATCGTGGCGGATGTGCAGCGACTTGCCCAGCCGTCTGCAGACGCTTCAAGAAAATAGGATGGGGCTCCGGAACTAACGGCTCCGCCATCCGCTACGCTAAAATAGAACCATTCATGTCCGATCGCACGTTTACCCTCGATGAAGCGCAGTCGTTGCTGCCAGTGCTGGAATCGCTTCTGCGCACCGCCATTACGAGCAAGAAAGTGATGGAAGAAGTGGAGGCCGAGCACCAGGCGCTCAGCCACCGGATTTTCCTGAATGGGGGCACGTTCGTGAATGTGGTGCCGCTGGCCCGGCGCAAAGCGGAGCGGACCAAGGCCGAACAGCGCGTCAAAGATGCGCTGGCGGAGATCGATTCCATCGGCGTGCAAGTGAAAGACCTCGACATCGGCCTGCTCGACTTTCCCTGCGAAGTCGAAGGCCAGATTATTCTGCTGTGCTGGAAGCTGGGAGAGAAATCCATCACCCACTGGCACGGAACGCAGGAAGGATTCGCGGGGCGCAAGCCCATCGATCAGCGGATCGCGCGCGCGCGGAAAATCAACTAGTTCTCAGTTGGGGCGAGGCCTGGCCGGGAGACGTCGCGCATGTCATTTTCAGTGCGGGAGCTGGGCTGAGGTTTCGGCATCCCCTCAAATTGCTCATTCCAAATAGTTTCTGCCGGCAGCAACATACCCTAAAGTTCAGTGTTTATATGGGAGGAACGTAATGCCGCCAAGTGCCGGTTTTTGGGGCACAATGGCGTTTCGAGCTGGATCTGTCCGCTCGTCGGAGACAGGCCTAAGGGGAAGCGCAATGAACATGAATCGATCCGTAGTGCGGTGGCTGGTGTTGGGAGTCGTGGTGGTGGCGTTTTCTGCCGCGTCGTTGGCGCAGATTGCGGTGGGCATCTCGGTCCGAGTAGGCCCGCCTGCGTTGCCGATTTACGCGCAGCCGATTTGCCCGGGACCCGGCTACTTCTGGACGCCGGGATACTGGGCCTGGAACGATGATGCCGGCTACTACTGGGTGCCGGGCACGTGGGTGGTGGCGCCGATCGGCATGCTGTGGACGCCCGGATACTGGGGCTGGGGCGGGGGATTTTATGCGTGGCATCCGGGATACTGGGGCCCGCACATCGGTTTCTACGGCGGAATTAACTACGGATACGGCTACGGCGGCGTGGGCTTTGCGGGTGGAGAGTGGCGCGGGGGACAGTTCTACTACAACCGCTCCGTGACCAATGTCAGCGTCACAAACGTGACCAACGTTTATAACCGAACTGTCGTGGTCAACAACACCACCGTGAACAACGTCAGCTACAACGGCGGCACGGGCGGCGTGCGGGCAGAACCGACCCCGCAGGAGCGAACTGCCGAGCGCGAGCAGCACACCGCTCCACTGGCGGCGCAGACCCAGCACGAGCATCTGGCCGGCCAGAATCGCGAAAACTTCGCGGCTGAGAATCACGGGCGCCCGGCGATCGCGGCCACCTCCAGGGCCGGCGACTTCAGCGGACGTTCGGTGGTCCCGGCCAGGGCTGCGGGTGGGGAATATCACCCGCCGGCCATGTCGGCCCAAAGAAGCGCGGGTGGCGTCTACGCCGGGAAACAAGGGCAATTCGAACGAGGGCTACCGGCCATTTACGCCGCCGAACTCGAACCACCCGCAGAACAAGGGTGCGGGCAACAGCCCGTCGTACACGCAGCACGGCAACGGCGCGTCCAACCCGCAGCACGAGTCGAATCCGCCGAGGAACAATGTGTACAGGCCGGCTCCACAGCCGCACCCGTCGAACCCGGTGCCGCAGTCGCATCAGTCCAGCCCGGCGCCGCAGCCGCATCAATCCGGGCCGCCTCCACAACAGCACCCGTCGAGCCCACCCCCGCACAACCAGAGCCCTCCCAAGGAGGAGCGCCATAAAGGGCGGTAGGGGCTAAGCAGCTTTGGGATGAAATGGCCAGTGGCCGGTTCCGGCACTGGCCGTCTTTTTACGGAGGCAATGTGGAGACAGCCGCTGTCGGCTGTCCGGAGGAGCCAAGCGCCGCTGGTCTTGACCTGGCAGTTGGCGGCCAAAGATTTCGTCTTCCTCGATCAGACCGCGAGGCGGGCTTTGCCGCCTGGACAGCCGAAGGCGGCTGTCCCCACATACGACTTTGTATTTTCTGCAAGGTGGATTGGGCGTGGCGTTCTAACCGGGAAGCAGACCGCCTGCCGATTGGCGGAGATGGTTCCGGGCACGCCGTTTCAGGTACTAGAGTGCGCGCTGGGCGAAATCTTCTCTGCTACAATTTTTGCAGGTTGAATTGGCCGAGAAACACGATTCAGAATTGAGCAGGCGCGCCCAAGGAGTCTCAAACGACCATGTCATCCACAAAACAGAAACTCCGATTGGCCGGCGCCCTCGCCGCGCTCGCGATCCTGGCCCTGGCGGTCAGTTGCAAAGGGTTTTTCGTCAAGCCGACGCTGACAAGCATTGCGATCTCGCCGGCGACTCCTCAGGTGGAGGTGGGTCAGCAAGCGACTCTGCAGGCCTTCGGAACCTACGATGACGGCAGTCGCAATCAGATAAAGAGTGGAGTCTCTTGGGGCAGCAGCGACCAGACGGTTGCTACTGTCGACGCCAATACCGGAGTCATGACCGGTGTGCAAACCGGAACGGTGACGATCACCGCGGATGCTCAGGGGTTGAGTTCGACCGCTACGGGCACAGTGTTCATTGTGATCACCTCGATCTCAATCTCGCCCCAAAATCCCAGTATTCCCTCAACCGGATCGCAGGACTTTAGGATCAATGGCACCGTCAATGGATCTCCGATCAACATCTCCAGCGGAGCCACCGTCGTTGTGCAATCGGGCGGCACGACGTCAACGACGGTTACCTGTTCCTTCGACAGTGTCAATAACGCCCAGCTTTGTTCGGCAAACGGCGCGACCGCTGGCACCTACACGGTTGTCGCCACCTACACCGGCTCGACGCTACAGGCGACAACAAATTTGATCATCACGCCATAAGATGGCCGGGTCGCAGGTTTCTGCGCGGCGGATCAGTTCGCCAGTTCGAGGTTCAATCAGGGTGCCCCATTTCTCGCGTACTTTGCGAGAAGTGGGGCTTTTGATTTCTATGCCGCTGGAGTGAAACCTTGGTGTCTCGCGGGTTTGGTTTTCGATCGTAAATTCCCGAGCGCGAAGCTCAAGCCACGAAACCCCCACTTCTCGCAAAGGACGCGAGAAATGGGGCACCCGTACCCCGCACCACCACATGCGGTCTGATTCTTTTCCAACGGACGTATGTTCATCCGTCACAGACTTCTGTCCGGTGCGCGAATTAGAGCTTTCCCCATGCCGTGGGGTCTGAAGCGCTACTACGGAACGGGTTCGCTGCACTTCCTCACTCTGGAGTTGCTACCGACGCCAGCCTCTGCTCGACAGCGCGGCCAGGCGGGATCTACTGCTCATCGTGCTGGAGAAAATGAGAATCAGATACCGGTTCGTGGTGATTGGTTATGTCGTCATGCCGGAGCACGTCCATCTGCTCGTTTCTGAGCCGCAGATTGCCAATCCTTCGACCGTGGTGCAAGCGGTGAAGCTGGGATTTTCACGGCGGGTGCTGACTAGTACTGCCTCCGAAACTTCGCATCACTTTTGGCTGAGTCGTTTCTACGACTTCAATCTGTGGAGTCAGCACAAGGAGATCGAGAAGTTGAAGTACATGCATCGCAACCCGGTGGTTCGCCGGCTGGTTCAGGAGCCAGGAGAGTGGCGGTGGAGCAGTTACCGGTCTTATGCGTACGGGGAAGTTGGGTTGGTTCGGATCAATGATTGGGGTTGGTGGGAGGAGAAGATTCGAGGGAGGGTTTCGTGAGGGGTCCGGGCAAAAGCCCACTTCTCGCGAAGGACGCGAGAAATGGGGCACCCGGCACCCGGCGCGAGATTGTGGCTGAGGCTCTCCCGATCTGGTCCTTGTCGCGCTACGGCCACTCGTAAGGTTGTTCTCAACCACAGTGAAACGTATGATCATGGGTTCTCATAACGGACTCCCCATGTCTGACATACGCTGTATCGGCATTGCTACCGGAGGCGGGGATGCACCCGGCCTCAACGCTGTGATTCGGGCCGCCACCAAAGCTGCCATCCTCAAGCACAAGTGGAAAGTGATCGGCATTCCTGATGGCTTCGATGGGCTGATCTGGCCGGAGAAATCCTTTGAGCTGACGCTCGAACGGGTCAGCGGGATTCTGCCGCGGGGCGGAACGATTCTCGGCACCACCAATCGCGGCAATCCCTTCAGCTACAAGACCGAGGAAAACGGGCAGGAGGTGGTGCGCGACATCTCCGACGAGATCATCGCCAACGCCAAGAAGCTGGGAATCGACGCCATCATCACGATTGGCGGCGACGGCTCGCAGAAGATCGGTTACGAGCTGTTCCAGAAGGGCGTGAAGGTCGTGGGCGTGCCCAAGACGATCGACAATGATCTGTCGGCCACGGAGATCACGTTCGGATTCGACACCGCGCTGCACACCGTGTCCGAAGCCATCGACAAGATCCACACTACGGCGGCGTCGCACCACCGCGTGATGGTGGTCGAGGTGATGGGGCGCGATTGCGGGTGGATCGCGTTGTCTGGGGGCATCTCGGGAGGGGCGCACATCATTCTGATTCCCGAGATTCCATTCACCATCAAGGGCGTATGCGACTTCATTGCGCAGCGCGAGAAGCGCGGCAGCCGCTTCACCATCGTTGTGGTCGCCGAAGGCATCAAGACTGCCGCCCGAGTTGAAGCAGATCGCTCATGGCGGTCCCGTGGGAAACCTGGTCGGCGAAGCGATTTCCCTGATCTCCAGCAAAGAAGTCCGGGTCAGCGTGCTGGGACACATCCAGCGTGGCGGATCGCCCTCGCCTTACGACCGCGTGCTGGCCACCCGTTTCGGCGTGGGTGCGGTGGACCTGATTGCCGAAGGGAAGTTTGGGAAGATGGTTGCCCTGCGCGGCGATTCGATCGTCGCCGTCGACGTCGCCGACGCGATCGGAAAGTTGAAGACCGTGCGGCCCGATGGAGAGTTGGTGCGGGCGGCGCGCGCTGTCGGGATCGGGTTCGGGGATTAAGTCAGAGTCCCCTCGTAGAGACGTAGCTTGCTACGTCTCTGCGTGCGGCATTCCACATGATGTCGAGAGAGACGTTGCCAGCAACGTCTCTACGATGTGATTCCAATCACATTCTGGGTTTGTCGCTTCGTGGGAGGATGCTCCGACACGGGCAAACCCATGTCGGATTCCATCTCAACTCCGTTGCCGAATTCTGCTCCGGCTTACCGCGACCAGCGGGAACTGCGCGCGGCGCAGTTTGCCATGCGCCTGTCCCTGGCGGTGGGAGTGCTGATGCTGCTGGGCAAGACCACCGCCTATTACATGACGGGGTCGGCGGCGATCCTGTCGGATTTTGCCGAGTCGGTGGTGCATGTCATCGCGGTGGCGTTTGCCGCATTCAGCCTGCGGTTGAGCACCAAGCCCGCCGCTCCGACATTTCTCTACGGGTACGAGCGCATTGCGTTCTTCTCCGCCGGATTTGAAGGCGCCATGATCGTGATCGCGGCCATCTGGATTCTGGTGGAGGCGATCGAGAAATGGCTGGCCGGATTGCCGCTGGAACATCTGGGCTCCGGCACATTGCTTCTGCTGGCGGCGGGCATGCTCAATGCCTGGCTGGGCTGGTATCTATTGCGCGTGGGGAAGCGCAGCCACTCGCTGATTCTCGAAGCCGATGGCAAGCACGTGCTCACCGACTGCTTCACCAGCTTTGGCGTGGTGGCGGGACTGGGCCTGGTCATGCTGACGGGATGGAAGCCGTTTGATCCGCTGATCGCGATTGCGGTCGCCGTCAATATTCTGTGGTCCGGGGGACGCATGGCGTGGCGGTCGGCGGTGGGGCTGCTCGACTATTCTGATCCGCAAACCGGCAAGCAGATTCGCGAGAAGCTGGATTCGATCTGCAACGAACTTGGCGTGCACTATCACGGCGTGCGCTACCGCACCACCGGATACCGGCAGATCATTGAGGTGCACTTGCTGTTTCCGCATGCGACAGAAGTGGGCGAGGCGCACCGGCTGGCGACGGCGCTGGAAGAACGGTTACCCGTGGAACTGGGCCAGCCCGCGGAAGTGATCACCCACCTGGAATCGCTGGAAGACCACGAACACGTGCATTCGACCGAGCACTACACGGGGCGTCCGGGATAGCTAGTTGCCTGGCGAAGGAGGCGCGTCCGATTTGGGTTCGATGGAAGCCCTGAGCGCTTTGGTTACTTCGCCGGCAATGTCGTCCTGGACCATCAGGATGTCGTGCAACGGGCGATCGTAGGACTCGGACCAGACAACATACCCGTTGCCGGCACGAATTAACCGCGCGGCGACTCGCAGCCGAGCACCCGACTTGCGCACGCTCCCATCGAGTACATAAGCGACCCCCAGTGCCTTGGCGACATCGGCGACCGTGATTTGTTTGCCCTTGAAATAGAACGAGGACGTGGGAGGGGTCACCTGGAGGCCCGGGATCTTGCTGAGTTTGTCAATCAGTTCCTCGGTCATGCCGTCGGCGAATTCCTCCTCTTTCATTCCTTCGGTCAGGTCGAGAAAGGGCAACACGGCAATGGAATTTTGTTGCGGAGCAAGGGCGGCTGCGGCCGCGTGAGTGTTACTCGCGACCTTGCCGCGATATTGGAAAGCAACCAGCACGACGAGCGCGAGACCAAGCGCCGAGCCTGCGGCCCACGTGAAACCAGCTCTGCGGCGCGGGGCCGTCTTGGTCAGCGCGGTCGAACGATCCGGCTGCGGATCCATCCGTTGGTCGACCCAGGGACTGACCGTCGCCACCATCCGATAGCCGAGTCGTGGCACGGTCGCAATGTACGTGGGCTGCTTAGGGTCGTCGCCGAGCAGACGACGGAGCGATGTCACCGCCTGATAGACGGAATCTTGAGTAACGATGACATCGGACCAGACCTGGTTGAGCAGGTCATCGATGCTGACGATCTCGCCGGGATGCTCGGCGAGGCACAGCAGCAATCGCATCGTCCGCTCCTCCAGCCGAGCGGTCTGTCCGTCTCGTGAAATCTCGCCGGACGCCGGATTGACGCACCAGGCGCCGACGCGAAGCTTTGTCGTGGTTGGGCGTTCCATGGGGATCGGTGTTTCGCCGCTGCTTCGAAAGCGAAAAGCGGCCCCGCCGATTATAGCCACATAGACGCGGAGTCATTTCAGAAGTAATCAGAGTGTTTCAGGGCAAGTTCAGGACTTGCCGCGTCTCATCTGGGTATCGTTGCATTGCGGATGGCAACAAGTCAGCAGTGTAAACAATAGAGAGGATACGGATGATGGGAGATTCTGCTCCTGGGCTATCGAGGAAGAGGAGCGCTTTACTGGCAATCGCGGTAGGCGGGGGGATTGCCGGCGCTTTGGACCTTACGCAAGCTTGCATCCTGTTTGGATGGCGCATTCCGCTCATAATTGCCGGTGGCTTGCTGGGGCCCGGGGCTCGCCATGGAGGCGCCGGCACCTATGTTCTTGGGGTCGCGCTGCACTTCTTTATTGCTTGCTCAGCGGCGGCTGTGTACTACGGGGCAAGCCGCAAGTTGCGTTTCTTGACGGAACATCCCGTGGTGTGCGGTTTGTTCTTTGGCGCCGCGGTGGAGGAAGTGATGAGCCTTGTCGTTTTGCCGCTCTCCGCACTTCACGACCGGGGTCCTTACGAACTCCACGACCTGATTCTGGGGCTGCTGGTGCACATGGTCGTGGTCGGCTTGCCGATTTCCTTCAGCGTTCGGCGGTTCGCGAAATAAACGGGCGGAACCCTGCCTACTCCTTCATCACCGCATCGATGGTCAAGTAGAGCTGGCTGTTGTCCCTGACTTCCACATACGGTTTGCTGGGATTGCGGCTGGTGACAATGTAGACCGTGGGGGTGTGGTCGAGCTTGATGGCCTTGCCCAGGTCGCGGTCGGCATTGACCTCGGCAGCAAGTTTTCCACCGGGATCGAGGACGAACGGCAGGTCGACTTTATGCGCGGTGGCGAATTTCTCCGCATAGGCGCGCAGGTTCTGGGGATTGACTTCCAGCTGGTTCTCGAAAATGTAGTCGCGGAACTCGTTGCCCAGGGCCTTGGAATGGGTGTCGAAGTAACGCGCCATCACGGCCGCCTGATAGGACCAGTTGTGCATGGGCAGCGGGAAATCGTGACGTACGACGGGGATCTTATAGGTCTTCGAGGCCTGCTCGACCAGCGGCGCGGTGCGCCGGCACATGGGACACTGCAAGTCCTCGAAAACCACAATGGCGAACTGCGCTCCCTTGGGCGGACGCAGCACGGAATCCACCGTGTCCTGCGCCGAGGCGCACCGTGCGCCGGCCAAGGCGAGAGCGGCCAAAGACAAAACTACGAAACGATTCCAGATTGTGTTTTTCATCTGCGTTTGTTTAGCTTGTTTGGGTATTTTACGCGAAATCATCCCCATATCTTAGACGCAGGAAACCTTATCCGGGCAGCCTGCGGAAGTCTTATCTCCATGGTAACCGAGGGAGGTTGCCTGTGTCTCGACCCAGCCTATGCGGCGGGTCGCGGACGCAAAAACCTTCGTGCCCGGAACTGGCGCCCGCAACGCGCTATAGTAGAAGGTTCTTCTATTGACCCGTACGGCAATCGTGAAACGGTTGGGCTCATCTCGGTTTGGCTGGCTGGCTCCGGCGCTGATCATGGCGGCCCTGCTCTGGCTGCCCGGGTGTGGGCGCGGACGTCACCGCGTGCTGGAGGTGGCCTACGTCTCGGCGCCGCAAGCGGCGCTGCGCGACCAGATTGCGGCCATTTATAACCGCGTCGGCAACGTGAAAAATGGAGAACGGGTCGAGGTGCTGGACCGCGAGAAGCGCTTCGCGCGCGTACGCACCGCCAGCGGAATCGAAGGCTGGATTGAGCAGCGGTATCTGGTCGATCAGAAGACTTTCGACGCACTGCAGAAACTTACCCAGGATAATCAGGATGATCCCGTGCAAGCCTCCGGGATCCTGCGCAATGAAACCAACCTGCACGTTTCCCCGGGCCGGGAAACCGAACATCTATACCAGCTCGCATCGGGCGCCAAGGTTGCGATCCTGAAGCGGGCGACCGCCGAGAAGCAGGCTGGCGTAGTGCCTCCATCCAAGGGAGGAGCCAAGCCTGGGGCGAAAGGCGCGGCCGACCCGGTGCTCGAAGACTGGTGGCTGGTGCGCGACACTCTGGGCCGCGTGGGCTGGGTACTGACGCGGATGGTGGACCTGGATCTGCCGCTCGAGATTGCGCAGTACGCCGAGGGCCAGCGCTTTGTCGCTTTCTTCGTGCTGAATCAGGTACCGGACAGCGACAAGGGAGTGCAGAAACAGGTTCCGCAATACCTTTGCGTGCTGACCGAACCTCATGATGGGCTGCCGTATGACTACGATCAGGTTCGCGTCTTTACCTGGAACACGCGCAAGCATCGCTACGAAACTGCCTACCGCGAGCACGGTCTGGATGGGGTTCTGCCCGTCACCGTAACCCACGAGGACTTCGACAAAGAAGGGAACCTGCCGGTCTTCGTCCTGCGCGTGAAAGATGATGCTGGGAACGTCAGTGACCGCAAATACAAGCTGAACTCACCCATTGTCCGACGAGTTCTGGCTCCGGGGGAAGTGCCGACGCGAGCGACCCGGAAGCGGCGTTAGCGGGAGTCCCAAATTCCGATAGCCCGAAATCCAGCAGCCCAACATCTTCCAAATGTCATACTGTTCCGCCCTCGCTTATACCGATTTTGGGATCATAACTGGACGTTTCAATACTAACCTATTGATAACACATTGTTTATTCCGAACTCTGTTTGGATTGTTACTTGCATTAGAAAACAGTTCGATTGTGTACCCTTAGCGTTCGTACGACAGGTATTAAAGGAAACCCGCGGCAGACGGGTGAGGCAGCAGTAAGCATTTTTCGAAGTCCCAACTCTACATTGTGTAAGTGGTCTCAACCAGGTTTGCAATTCATCGGATCGCGCGATTGTTCCCAGGAAAACCGGCCAAAGCGCTGGAATCCGATTCTGAACGACGAAAAACTTTTAAGGAGGCAGGAAATGCGTTTTGAACGTTTTCCTATAGTTCTAGCTGTGATGTTGACGCTGTCGCTGGCGACAGCCTCGATGTTTGGTCAATCGCTGACCACCGGCAATATTACTGGCACCGTGGTGGATCCTAGCCGTGCGGTGGTCGCCAACGCGACGGTCACTCTGAAGGGTATGGACACCGGCTCGACCGCTACGACGACGACCAACGCCAGCGGCGGTTATAGCTTCAGCCTGTTGAAGCCGGGCAGCTACCAGGTCGACGGTAAAGCAGGCCGGCTTTGCGGAAGTCACGCAAGGCGTGCAAGTTCAGGTCGGCCAGACCTCAAAGACAGACATTGATCTGACGGTCGCCAAGGGCACCGAGACCATTGAAGTGTCCGGGACGGCTCCGCTCATTAACACCGAGCCCAGCCAGAATACTGCCTTCACGGCAGAGGAAGTGGCGCAGTTGCCGAGCGCAGGGGGTGACATTACCAACATCGCCAATACCGCTCCTGGCGCAGTGGTCAACGGAACGGGCGGTTACGGAAACTTTACCGTCAATGGCCTGCCGGCCACGTCGAACCTGTTTACGGTCAACGGCGAAAACGACATGGACCCGTACTTCAACATCAACAACTCGGGCGCGTCGAACCTTACGATGGGCCAAAACGAAATCGGCGAAGCAACGGTCATCACGAATCCTTACGGTGGCCAGTACGGGCAGCTCGCCGGCGCGCAGGTCACTTACGTGACCAAGTCGGGAACCAACACCTACCACGGCAATGCACTGTACTGGTGGAATGGACGGCTGCTCAATGGCAATAACTGGATTAACAAAGAGAGTCAGGTAGTCGGGGGCACCCCGAATATTGCGCCGTTCTCCAATGCCAACCAATGGGCGACGTCCTTCGGTGGCCCGATCATCAAGAATAAGACTTTCTTCTTCGTCGACTACGAAGGGCTGCGCTTCTTGCTGCCCAACGTAGATCACGGTGACGTCGCCGACTCCGCAGTTTATTACGGCCGCGGAGGCTCAAGTCGCATCGCTCCATCCGGCGGAATCACCTGACTACAACAAGTTGATGACCTTCTGGCAGACGGCGCCTGGGTACAGTGGTGCGACCGTGAACCCGGTCGCGGCAGGCGATCCTTGCTCCACCCTGGTGTTGCCCGGCTTCGTCGCCGGGACGACGCCGTGCTCGCAGACCTATGTCACCGTACCCAAAGCCCTTGCCTGGGAATATATTCTTGGATTCCGGGTGGACCAGAAGCTGGGGAACAACGACAACCTCTTCGGCCGCTACAAGATGGATCGCGGATTGCAGCCGACGAGCATCGATCCGATCAATTCTTTGTTCGATGCCAATTCGCTTCAGCCTAGCTGGGACGCGCAGGCTTCCGAAACGCACGTCTTCGGGCCGACCAAGACAAACTCCTTTACCGCGACGCTCAGCCACTACGTTGCGATTTTTGATGCGCCCAACGCGCAGAAGACGTTCAACTATGGACAGGCGTTCAGCGGGTTCGGCAGCCAGTACGACTTCACCAGCCCGAACGCTAGTGCGGCGAGCTTCCCCCAGGGCCGCAACATCACCCAATACCAGTTCATCGATGATTTCTCCTGGACGCGAGGTAACCATACCTTTAAGTTCGGCGAGAATTTCCGCCGCTACGACGTGAGCGACCACAACTTCTTCTACACCAACCCGCTGGTTTACTGGGGCTACGGATCCACGACCTTCCAGCAGTTTGCCCAAGGCGAAGCGTTCCAGTACCGCAAGGCGTTCATCCCCCGCAACAACAATCCAATTGCCTTTTGGGGCTTGGGTGTGTATGCCCAGGATGAATGGAAGGCGACAAGAAACCTGAAGTTGACGCTGGCGTTGCGTGTGGAACGTAACTCCAACCCAGTCTGCCAAGTCAACTGTTTCTCGAACTTGACGGGTGAGTTCTTCAACTCAGCGGCGGCTCAGGCGGGTCCGGTTGGTTCTCTGGACGTCCCCTATAGCGCCGATCTCAAATATGGCCAGCACCAGGCATATCCTGGCGTGAACGCTCTCGTCTGGTCTCCACGATTCGGCTTTAGTTGGGATCCGCGCAGCACGGGCAAGACCGTAGTCAGCGGCGGGTTCGGGCTGTTCTACGATAACCCTGCAGTCGGCCTGGTCGACCAGATTCTGGGCTTTGGCGGGCAACCTCCGGTCTCGGTCATGTTCCGGGTTCGCAGCAGCCCATCGACCTTAGGAGTGTTGCCGTTCGACCCGGCGGGTGCGCCGGCGACCTGGCAGGCATCGGCCAATGCGTTCAGCATTACCGATAGCTTCAACCAGATCCAGACGAAATTGCCGACAGGCGTCGTATTCCAGCCTCCGGCGGGCAACGGGATTCTCGGTACGGTCAAGGCTCCAGAGTGGCAGGAATGGAACCTGTC
Source organism: Terriglobia bacterium (assembly GCA_963816025.1). Classification (GTDB taxonomy): domain Bacteria; phylum Acidobacteriota; class Terriglobia; order Terriglobales; family Acidobacteriaceae; genus JAIQFF01. The sequence goes on along the minus strand of CAWFJA010000029.1, from coordinate 255,838 downwards.
GGTTCAACAGGAACTGAACCGCAGCACCGTATTTATTATCAACTATGCCGGCAACCACGGAGCCCGCATTAGCTACTCCAATGCTTGGCCCAATGCGTATGATGCCTTTGGTCTTTACCAAGGCACCGTACAGGCATCGCCTCTTGCCAAAAGCTACTCGACCATCACACAATACAAGCAGGGAGCGGTCTCCAACTACAATGGCCTGACTTTCAGTTTGCGAAAGCAGTTCACCAAGTGGGTGTCGGCTCACCTGAACTACACGTGGGCACACACCATCGACGAAACCTCCAACGGTGGCCTGTTCCAGTATGGTTTCGAAGGCAACAACACCATCCTGGGGCAGATCTCGCCGACTAGCCTGCGCACGGACAACTACGGCAACGCCGATTACGACATCCGTCACCTGGTGAATGGTGACTTCGTCTTCAATCCGGAGTTCCATTACACCAGTGCGCTGAAGTATCTGGTCAACGGCTGGCAGTTCTCGGGCAAGATGTTCTGGCGTACGGGATTGCCCTACACCATCACGGACGGTAACCTCAGCGGGACCATCCTCAACGGTGGCGACACCATCCCTTCGGTCATCATCGGCAACGCACAACCCGGCGGATGCGGCAGGGCGAACGCAAGCTTTGACGCAACCGTCCTGTCGGTACCGCAGTGCCTGAACCCAGCCGGAATTCTGGACGCGAACGACCCGAGTTGGACCGGGCAAAACTATTCGACGCAGCGTCGCGGTCAGTATCGCGGACCTCATTACTTTGACATGGACCTGAACCTGTTCAAGAATTTCAAGATCGGGGAGCGGTTCAACTTCGCGATTGGCGCGCAGGCGTTCAACGTGTTCAATCACCCGAACTTCGGTCTCCCGAACGCCTCTTTTGCCAGCAGCTTTACGGGAGGGCCTCCCGCTCTGGATCCGACGTTCGGAACGATCAACTCCATGCAAGGGACCCCGACGAGCCCATACGGCAACTTCCTGGGCTTTGACTCGTCCCCGCGCGTGATGCAGATCAGCGGGAAGATCGTGTTCTAAGACTCTGGAACGTTGGCCGCGCATCCGATTTTTCAGATGAGCAGCCAAAGTCGAAACCAATCGAGGCCGGCCGAAAGGTCGGCCTCATTTTTTCGGCCCATTCGCACTAACCGCATGCGCCCGAAAAACCACCTGATCGGTAGGCGAACCATCTATAATTTCAGCATCTAAGTATTCGAGGTGGATCTCATGAATCGAATCGGCATTGTGGTTCTGGGTGCAGTGTTTGCGGCGTCATTCTGTTATGGGCAAGTTTCAACTTCTGCTCCGGCGCAGGCGGCTCCAGCGGCTATCGGTCACGGAGCTTTTCCCGTGAAGGTCGTCAAGACGCTGGATTCCAGCAAGCTGAAAGAAGGCGACACGGTTGAAGTGGAGACGGCGGCAGCGTTTCAAGCTGCCGGATGGCACGCTGGTGCCGAAGGGGTCGAAGTTAACAGGTCACGTGACATCGGCGAAAGCTCGTTCCAAGGGCGATCCGGATTCGCAACTTACCGTGACTTTCGACCGGCTGAATATCACGAGCGGGAAGCAGCTCTCCGTCAAAGGCACGGTGCAGGCAGTCTTTCCTGCGCCCGATGAGCAGATGGATCCCAGCATCACGGGAGCGGCGACCACAGCCTCGGGTGGCAGCGCCACTGGAGGCGGGGGCATGGCCTCGGTGGGCGTCGTCACCGACACCAAGAGCGGTTCCAACATGGATTCAGACAGCAGAGCGCAGGCTGCCGTGACTCCACAGTCGGTGGGAGTACATGGAATTGATAATCTGCAACTCGACAATGGCGTGCTCACCTCGAAGGGAAAGAACGTGAAACTAGGCGGCGGCGTGCGCCTGGTCGTGCGCGTCGAGATCTTCGGGTAGATTGCAAATCGGCTGCTGTCCTCGACGATTGCTTGTTTTCAATGACGGAAATGGCGCGGCTTTCGCCGCGCCATTTTTCTTGTCCGAAGATTTTCTTGTCCGAGGATTACTTGCCGAAGATCACGTAGTGGTAGCTGGTGGCCATGAAGAACAGCAACGGCACGGACAGGAAGAAGTTCGTCCGGGAGGCCAAAAACGCCTGACGCCCCAGCACAGCCGCGTCCGCCGGAGGGGTGCCCGCCAGCGTTCCGTTGATCACTTTCTTATTGTTGGGCCAGATGATGCCCCAGACGTTGAACAGCATTACGATGCCGAAGCCGCCGCCCACGCCGATCGACAGCACGTGGTTGTCGTCCTGGCCGACGGGCGTGTAGTTCACGAACAGCCATCCTGCAGCAATGCAGAGGATGGCGGTGATGGTGCCCAGGACGTATCCGCTGGGCGCCATTTTCTTGATCACCAGGAACAGGATGGCCCAGACCGCGATCCAGAGCAGCAGAAAGAAGCCGATCGTGCTCAGGGCGGAAGTTCCTTGACGCTCCGCGTCGGGTGCAACGTAGAACTGCCCCCAATACCAGAAGCCGAAGAAGACCGTCGCCAGCGCGCTCCAGCGGAACCAGTTCAAGGCGGGCAGAGTCAGGTTCTGAAAGATCTTGGGTTTCATGCTGGCGTCCACTTGTTTCATGAAGGGGACGTTGATCAGGTTGAAGAAATAGAGCAGGCCGATCCAGGTGATCCCCGCGATAAAGTGGAACCAGCGCAGAATGAGTTGGGTGGCTTCCGAGCCAGTGTGGGTGGGCATGACCAGAGAGGCTGCCACGGCGACGAAATGGTGCATAGGATTTCCTCCGACAACTTGGAAGTGCAGGTTGTGGGGCCGCCGAAGGTCCGGAGACCGCGGGCATCCGGCGAAGAGACAGCCAGGCTGCAACAAAAAGACAAGACAGTAACCGCCCCGGATGGTTACCGGCGTCGCCGTCGAGTCGAGGACAGTCTGCACTTTGGGTGAGGGCGCTGTCAACCCGCGGCGACACCCGCGGGCGACCATAGCGGCAAGTTCCAGTTGAAAAGCGGCGAAGATCGCCGTATGGTACTCACATCTGCCCGCTGGAAGGCGCGGTCCTGCGGAAGGGAGCGCGCGGCCGGCGGGGTTGTCCCCCCTTGTTCCTGGGGCAGCGGGAAGGCTTCTGGGAACATGCTGTGGCGTTGAGCCTGCCCATGGGCGAAATCTGTGGGCCGGTGGTTCGCAGTCTACACATCAAGGAGATCGGCTATGGACAGCAATAAGCCGGCGCAGAACATTCAGGATTCCTTCCTCAACACGGCCCGCAAGGAAAGACTCAGCATCACGATTTATCTGCTGAGTGGAGTGAAGTTAACGGGCCGGATCCGCTCCTTTGACAAGTACTCCGTGGTGCTGGAGGCGAACGGTCAGGAGCAACTCATCTTCAAGCATGCCATCTCCACCGTGGTGATGGGGCGGGTGGCGGCGACGCATGTCGCCCACGTGGCGCATCCGGACAAGCCGGCCAGCGCCGCAACGGCGGCGCCGGTGGTGGCAGCCAGCGCTTCGGGCACCGAAGGATAAGGCGTTTTCGGTTTGGTGAGTTCTCATACCAAGAAATCCCGCGACACGGCGCGTGCGGGCAGACGTGTGCCTCTGGGGAGCGGGGTCGTTCGCGAGGAACCGGAGCGCGAGCGCGCGTTTCTGGTCGGGCTGGACGTGCGGACGCGCGGACGAAGCGGCGCCAAGGGAACGGTGACAGCCCAGGCGTCGGCCGCGCGCGAAGCCGCCGCCCTGCAGCCGGCCAAGGCCGGGGCTCCGGCCGGGGGGGCGAGTAAGTCCAACGCCAAGCCCAGCATTCCAGAGTTCGATGCAGACGAGTCTCTCGCCGAGTTGCGCACGCTGGCCGAGAGTGCCGGCGCAAAAGTGGTGGGCGAGATTCTGCAGCGGCGCGACCGGCCCGATCCGGCGACCCTGATTGGCGCCGGCAAGCTGGAGGAAATTGCGGGCGCGGCCGCTTCGGCCGAATGCTGACGTTCTTCTGTTTGATCACGATCTCAGTCCTTCCCAGCAGCGCAATATTGAAAAGATCATCCAGCGGCGGGTGATTGATCGCACGCAGCTGATCCTCGACATTTTTGCGCGGCACGCGCGCACCCGGGAAGGCCAGTTGCAAGTTGAGTTGGCCCAGTTGCACTATATGCTGCCGCGGCTGGCCGGGCACGGCATCGAGATGTCGCAACTCGGCGGCGGCATCGGCACTCGCGGTCCGGGTGAAACGAAGCTCGAAACCGACCGGCGAAAAATTGCGCGGCGCGTGCGGCACGTGGAGCAGCAAATTGAAAACGTGCGGCGCATTCGGGCGCAGCAACGGCAGCGGCGCGAGTCGGCGCCGGTGGCGACCGTAGCCCTGGTGGGCTATACGAATGCGGGGAAGTCGACCCTGTTCAACGCGCTGACGCGGGCCAAGGTGCTGGAATCGCCGCGGATGTTTGCCACGCTGGACCCGACGATCCGCGGTGTGGACCTGCCCTCGAAGCGCAAAGTGCTGCTGTCGGATACCGTGGGATTCATTCGCAGCCTGCCGCATACGCTGGTTTCGGCGTTCCGCGCGACTTTGGAGGAGGTGCAGCGGGCGTCGTTGATTCTGCATGTGTCCGATGCCAGCAGCCGGCTCTCGGCCGAGCAGGACGCGCAGGTGGAGATTGTCCTGAAGGAGTTGGAAGCGGAGAAGAAGCCGCGCCTGCGCGTGATGAACAAGATCGATCTGCTCGATGACGAGGTGGCGCAGTCGTTGTTGGCAGACGCCATGCGCGAAGATTCGAAAACCGTCTACGTTTCTGCGAAGGAAGGCACTGGGCTGGGTCGTCTGCTGCAGCGCATTGACGCCATGATCGAGGAGGATGCCGTCAGCCGCGTGCTGGTGCGCGTTCCGCAGAAAGAAGGGAAGACGCTGGCCCTGCTGGAAGCGAAGGCGCGAATTTATTCGCGGAAGTATAAAGATGGGGCTGTGGAGTTGGACGTCGAGGCGCCGGCATCGGTGGTGCGCAGGGTGAGGGAGTGGGTGGTGAGTTAGCCGAGTAGACGTGCATGCTCGCTTGCAGCTTCTGGCTCAGCGGTTCTCGGATTCCTTGCTGGCCGGGTTCTAGAACGTAGCCGATCCCTGCCCAACCCATACTGCGGCCCCCGCGGGAGAAGACAGTCGACCGTAGAACGTCTTCGCAGTGTCTCCTGGCTTTAGCAGCGGTACGGTGACGGTCTGCGCCGTCATCCCCGGGGAGAAGGTCACGGTTTGCGAAGTCGCAACGTAATCCGTGCCCGCAATCGCGGTCCCGTCGGCGGTCGCGAAATTGACGGAGACCGATGTTGCATTGGACGGGCTGAGGGTTATGGTGAATACCGCGGAGGACCCGCTGATGACCGCATCGGTCACCGAGAACTGCCGCAGGCTTGCTTTGTAGCGCACCCAGCCGAACAGGGCCGGGGCCGCGCCCTCGCAGTGCTGTTCGAAGTTGGCAGAAAAACTCTGAAGAACGCTGCTGCTGTTATACACAGCCTGCAGTACCTGGAAGTTTCCGGTGAGAGTGTTGCATCCCCGGCCGGCCCCAAAAACGCTCAGTCCAGGTGTGCCCGAAGGCTGGAACGGATAGCGTTGCGCATTCTCATAGTCGCCTTTGCCCAGTCGAGCGGTCGTAGGGCCAGCAAAATAAGTCCACCAGTCATCGCCATTGCTGATAAAAAACGACACCACGTTCGCCGAGTTGGAGGGAGTGAAGGTGCCGTCCGACAGCGTGATCAGATATTGCTGTCCTAGGCCGATGAAATCGCCCGGCTGGCTGCTCATCGCCAGCGCGGTTAGAGCCACATTGGGATCACGGATCAGGATGTTGGCGGTAGCGGCTCCAATCGGCGCACCGCTGGCGGCGCTGAGCTTCACTCGGAAAGTCTTGTTGCCGCGTGCGAGAAAGTCTCCCATGACCGGGATGGTGATGGTTTGTGAAGTGGTTCCAGGCTGAAACGTCACCGTGCCGGCCGTGCTCACGTAGTCGGTTCCTTGCACCCCTGTGCCGTCGGCTGTCGCGTAGGCGACTTGCACGATTGTCGTACTGGGAAGGCAAAGCGCCACAGTGACGACTGCGTCGCTGGTACCACTATTTCCCTTCAGAGTGTAGTTGCTCGCTATCCCCAGGCGAGGCACGGCTGGTACCGGAGAGTTATAGCGAAACGATCCAAAAAGCGCTGGCGGAGCGCCTTCACAATGCTGCTCGAAGTCGATCGCGAGTCGGGCGATTGTGCCGTCCGGATTGAGGGCAAAGTCCGAGACCAGAAAGCGTCCGCTGTCGATATTGCACCCTCGACCATCTCCGAATACGTCGATGCCCGGTCGCGTCGGCGAACGGAACGCAGTGCGCTGCGCCCCATCGTATTCGCCCCGGCCGAACTTCACCGTGGTTGCCGAGCCGAAGTCTAGATTCCAAAACTGACTGTAGGTGGGAGTATTGAACGAGATCGATACGGTGTCTGAGCTGTTGGAGACCGAGAAGGTTCCGTCGGAGGGCGTAAAGGTCTGAGTAATTCCTTGGCCAATGTAGTCTCCAGGCTGGCTGTTCAGGGTAAGGAAGGTCTGTGGGGTTGCGCCGAAGGCAACGGCGGAGAACCAGAAGACGAAAGAGAAGAACAGGACCGTGATACGCACCCGCATGGAAATGCTCCTAAGGGCCAAGGGTGAGGGGGACAAGCGAACGTGCCGGCGGCCAGCAGCGGAATATTATCACCAGCCAGATGGCCTCTCAATGGGTACGATCAGCCTGTTGACCGGAATGAGACAGTCGTCAACCTGGGGGCAAATTAAATGGGCCGGCAACCAAGAAGCGGTGACATTCCTTGGCTATCGGCCCATTCGATCCTGAATTGGATCGGAGGTGATATCTCAATGCTAATCCTCTTTTGGACGAAGTCAAGGAATATGTGCAGTAATCTGCGAGGTCAAGCCCCGCGGAGGCCGAGCTTCAGGGGCTAAAACCCTGATTTCTAAGGGCTTTGGGGCGGTGCGGAGGAAGCCGCGCCGTGCGGGAAATCGAAGTCTCTCGGCGACATTTCTGAGGCTGACAGCCTTCCCAGAACGCTTCCGCTCACGGGGCTCGAACGATCTTCTTCGCGTTGACATAAGCTGCTTGGGACGTTAGACTTATCAGTTTTCATAGCCCTCATTATTCCGGTCTATATCAGCACCACATGGACGAGACACTGCGACAACTAGGCGAATTACTGCTCGGATCGGTGCCGACGGTAATTTTGCTGGCGCTGCTGTACGCGCTCTATACCACGATTGTGCACAAGCCCTTGCAGCGCGTGCTGGCGGAGCGGCGCAGCAAGACGGAAGGCGCGGTGGAGAAGTCGCGCGCCGACATTGCGGCGGCTGAGGCGCGCACGGCGGAGTACGAACAGAAGTTGCGGGAGGCGCGGGCCGCGGTGTTCCGCGCCCAGGAAGCGCGGCGGCAGGCGGTGCTGCAGGCCCGAGCCAACGCGTTGACCGAGGCGCGCAGCAAGGCTCAGGCCCAGGTGCAGGCAGCGAAGAAAGATATCGAGAACGACCGGGCCGCGGCTGAGGCGGCTTTGCCAGTCAGACGCGGCAGCATTGGCGCAAGAAATCGTAAAGCGCGTGCTGCAGCCGGCAGGAGCCGGACGATGATGACCTCCAAGAAGACGACCGGGCGTATCGTCCGAACGACTTTGCTGGCGCTGTTGCTGCTGGGTTGCGTCAGCGTCGTGGCGCTGCGTGCGCAGGAGCAGCCCACATCTCCTGAGCAGAAGCAGGCAACCGAGAGATTCCGCGGAACAACCCGTGGGCCCTGGCCGGCAACTGGCGCACGAGAGCAAAGAAGCCGCCGGAGAAGAAAAAGATGAGATGGCGGAGTTTAAGCAGTCGGCCTCGGTGCGGATGATCGCGCGGCTGACGGGATTGAATCTGCAGCAGTCCTACTGGCTGAGCGTGGTGCTGAACTTTGTGGTGATTGCTGGCGTCATTGTGTGGGCCGGGCGCAAGTACTTGCCGGGAACATTCCGCGACCGCAGCGCGGCGATCCAGAAGGCAATGCAGGAGGCGCAGAAGGCCAGCGAGGAAGCGCGCCGCAGGCTGGCCGAGATTGAATCGCGCCTGATGAAACTGGACGTCGAAATTGGCCGGATGCGCGATGCCGCCGAAAAGGAAGGCACGGCCGAGGAAGCCCGCATCCAGGCTGCGGCCGAAGAAGACGCGCGCAAGATCGTCACCTCGGCGGAGCAGGAAATTGCGGCGGCGGCCAAGGCCGCGCGCAGGCAGCTAACCGCCTACGCAGCCGATCTGGCGGTGGGACTGGCTCGGAAGCAGATCCATGTGGATGCCGCCACGGATCAGGCTTTGGTGCGAAATTTTGCCGGGCAGTTAGGCGCGCCCTCGGACGATTCGGGAAAGGACAGGAACTAGAGCGTGGCTTCGGTCGCCAACACGTATGCCCGGGCCTTCGCGGACGTGGTTCTCAGCGCGCATCTCGATGCCAGTCGAGCTGTCGGTGGATTGCGCCGGATCGCGCGCTGCTGGCCGAGAGCGTAGATTTGAGGCGGGTTTGGGAGAATCCGGCAGTGCCCGCGGAGCAGAAGCGCGGCCTGCTGGATGCGATTGTGCAGCGGGAAGGCATCGACAAGCCGGTGCGCAACCTGGTGGCAGTGCTCATCGATCACCGCCGGGTGCCGTTTCTGCAGCGGATCATCGAGCAACTGGAGAAGGAACTCGATGCGCGCCTGGGATTTGCCGAGGCCAACATCACCAGCGCCCGAGAACTGGGCGATGCGGAGAAGCGGTCGCTGGAAACGCAGATCGAGAAGACTACGGGCAAGAAAGTCCGTGCGCGATATGGACTGGACGCGTCGCTGTTGGGCGGAGCCGTAGTCCGCGTGGGCAGCACGATTTACGACGGTTCGGTGAAAGGTCAGTTGGAGAAGATCAGAGAAGCGATTAGCTCTTAGCCGCGAGCTTCGAGCTTTTGAAGCCTTGAAATATCCAGTCGAGGTGATCCTTGCTCAGGCATGACGTGGAAGATGAAAATGGCTGCTTGCTCGATAGCTCAAAGCTAAGGCTGCAGCTCGAGAGCTAATCTTATGGCACAAATTAAAGCAGACGAAATCACGAAACTGATCCGCGAGCAGATCGAGAACTACGAAACTCAGATCTCCGTGGACGAGACCGGCACCGTCATCACGCTGGGCGACGGCATCGCGCGTGTCTATGGGCTCGACAAGGTCATGGCCGGCGAACTGTTGGCCTTTCCCGCATGGCGTGGCCGGCATCGCCATGAACCTGGAAGAAGACCAGGTCGGCGTGGTGCTGCTCGGCGAGTACACCGAGATCAAGGAAGGCGACGAGGTCAAGCGCACCGGGCGCATCATGAGCGTGCCCGTGGGCGATGCCATGATCGGGCGCGTGGTGAACTCGCTCGGCGAGCCCATCGACGATAAGGGACCCATCGCCACCGACAAATTCATCGCGCTGGAACGCATTGCGCCGGGCGTGATCGACCGGCAACCCGTGCGTGAGCCCATGGCGACCGGGCTGAAGGCCATCGACAGCATGATTCCGATTGGCCGCGGCCAGCGCGAACTCATCATCGGCGATCGCCAGACCGGCAAGACCGCCGTTGCTCTCGACACCATCATCAACAGCAAGGGCAACGACCTGATCTGCATCTACAACGCGATCGGGCAGAAGCGTTCCTCGATCGCGCAGGTCGTGAAGATTCTCGAAGACGCCGGTGCGATGGAGTACACCATCGTCGTAGCGGCTTCGGCGTCGGAACCGGCCCCCATGCAGTACATCTCGCCCTACGCGGCCTGCGCCATGGGTGAGTACTTCCGCGACAGCAAGCGGCATGCGCTGGTGATCTATGACGATCTTTCGAAGCATGCGGCCTCGTATCGCGAGATTTCGCTGCTGCTGCGGCGTCCGCCGGGACGCGAGGCGTATCCCGGAGACGTTTTCTATCTTCACTCCCGGCTGCTGGAGCGCGCCTCCAAACTGAGCGACAAGATGGGTGGCGGATCGCTGACCGCGCTGCCCGTGATTGAGACGCAGGCGGGCGACGTTTCGGCCTACATTCCGACCAACGTGATTTCGATTACCGACGGGCAGATTTATCTGGAAACCGACTTGTTCAACCAGGGCGTGCGCCCGGCGGTGAACGTTGGTCTGTCGGTGAGCCGCGTGGGTGGCAGCGCGCAGATCAAGGCCATGCGGCAGGTGGCGGGCACGTTGAAGCTGGAACTGGCGCAATACCGTGAACTGGCGGCCTTTGCGCAGTTCGGCAGCGATCTCGACAAAGCCACGCAGGCGCAGTTGAATCGCGGACAACGGCTGGTCGAACTGCTGAAGCAGAATCAGTTCTCGCCGCTGCCGTTCTCCAAGCAGATTCTGATCATCATGGCCGGTACGGGCGGCTTCCTCGACGACCTGCCAGTGGCGCAGGTGCGCGAGTTCGAGGCGGAGCTTTACAAGTACGTGGATTCGACCAATCCCGCCTGCTGCGCACGATCATGGAGAAAAAGATTCTCGATGACACGCTGAAGGGCCAGATGCAGAACGTAATCAAGGAAGCGAAGCAGCAGTTCGTGGCGAGCAGGGAAGCGGTAGCGAAGTAGTACTCAGTACCTAGTACTCAGTACCCAGTTTCAGAGCTGAGCAATCGAATACCGTTTCTGGGTACTGAGTACTGGCAACTGATTTATGGCAAACATTCTCGACATCCGTCGCCGCATTCGCAGCGTGATCAACACGCGGCAGATCACCAAGGCCATGAAGATGGTCTCGGCGGCGAAGTTGCGCCGGGCGCAGGAACGCGCGCTGGCGGCGCGTCCGTACGCGCAGATGCTGACGAACGTGCTGAAGTCGCTGGTAGCGCGGGCCGAGATTTATGATCCCGAGACGGGCGAGCCCAAGCATCCGCTGCTGGCGCAGCGGGAAGAGAAGAACATTCTGCTGATCGTCGTGACCGGCGACAAAGGCCTGGCAGGCGCGTTCAACGCGAACATTACGAAAGCAGCCGCCCGGTTCCTCGAGTCCAAGGCAGGGAAGAATGTCGACATTGAAGCTGTGGGCCGCAAGGGGCGCGACTTTCTGCGCCGGCGTTATCCCGCGGCGAAGGTGCAGACGCAGAACCTGGCGGAACTCGCGGAATCGATTGAAGCCGAGCCGGAAGCTGACCGAGCGTGCTGCGGCGATTCAGATCACCGGCGAACACGTCGGCATTCTCGGGAAAGTGGAGTTCGCGCAGGCGCTGGCGTTGTCCGAAAATGTGATTGCCCGCTACCGGCGCGAAGAAATCGACGCGGTCTACGTGGTGTTCAACGAATTTAAGTCAGTGATCGCGCAGAGACTCATCGTGGAGCAGATTCTTCCCATCGAGCAGATCGGCGAGCAGACGGTGCGGCTGGTCGAGGAGATGACGGAAGAGGAGAAGAAGAAGGCGAAAGAGGCAGCGGTGAGCGCGGGTGTGGGCATGCGTGGGCCAGAACATCAGGTGGAGGAAGCCGCCTCGCAGTTCGGCACGGCGCAAGTGGACTACATCTACGAGCAGACGCCGGAAGAGCTATTTCGCGCGCTGCTGCCGAAATATGTAAGCATCCAGATTTTCCGCGCACTGATGGAGTCGGTGGCGGCCGAGCACGCCGCCCGCATGACGGCCATGGATTCGGCCACCAACAACGCGACCGACATGATCGATTCGCTGACCCTGGTCATGAACCGGGCGCGGCAGGCCAAGATCACGAAAGAGATCATCGAGATCGTCAGCGGCGCGGCCGCGATGTGAGGAAGCTGCTAGCTCTAGCTACTAGCTTCTAGCCACACAGAGTTGAGGAGATTTTGAATTTCAGCGAGGACGAGCCGTCGCATACGGTGTTGATTACAAGCCAGGAGCTAGCAGCTAGTAGCTAGAAGCTAATTTATGCCAGAAAACGTAGGACATGTGATTCAAATTGCGGGTCCGGCCGTGGACGTGCAGTTCCCCGAGGGGAAACTGCCGCCCATCTACCAGGCCGTGAAAGTTGTGAGCGACGGCTTCACCGTGCCCAACCCGGTCAACGTAATTCTTGAGGTGCAACAGCACCTGGGCGAAGGCCGCGTGCGCTGCATCGCTATGCAGCCCACTGATGGCATGGTGCGCGGCATGAAGGCCATTGACCAGGGCGGACCCATCTCCGTTCCCGTGGGGCGTGGGACCCTGGGCCGCGTGATGAACGTGATCGGCGAACCCGTGGATCAGCTCGGCCCGGTCGAATACACAGAGCGAATGCCGATTCACCGTCTCGCTCCGGCGTTCGACGAGCAGGCAACGAGCGCGGAGATGTTCGAGACCGGCGTGAAGGTCATCGACCTCATCCAGCCGTTTTTGAAAGGCGGCAAGATCGGATTGTTCGGCGGCGCGGGCGTGGGCAAGACCGTCGTCATCATGGAATTGATCAACAACGTCGCCAAAAACCACGGTGGCTTTTCTGTGTTTGCCGGCGTCGGCGAGCGTACCCGCGAAGGCAACGACTTGTGGCTGGAAATGTCGGAGTCGGGCGTCATCAAGCCCGGCAAGCCGGCGGAGTCGAAAGCCGCGCTGATCTACGGACAGATGACGGAGCCCCCAGGGGCGCGTCTCCGTGTGGCGTTAACCGGACTGACGGTCGCGGAATACTTCCGCGATGCCGAGGGCGCCGACACGCTGCTGTTCATCGATAACATTTTCCGTTTCACCCAGGCTGGGTCGGAAGTTTCCGCGCTGCTGGGCCGCATGCCCAGCGCCGTCGGCTACCAGCCCAACCTGGCCACGGAAATGGGTGAACTGCAGGAGCGCATCACGTCGACGAAGAAAGGCTCGGTCACCTCGGTGCAGGCGATTTACGTGCCTGCCGACGACTTGACCGATCCCGCGCCGGCCACCACGTTCGCTCACCTGGACGCGACCACCGTGCTTTCGCGGGCCTTGACCGAGATCGGAATTTATCCCGCGGTCGATCCCCTGGCTTCAACGTCTCGCATTCTCGATCCGCGCATCGTCGGCCAGGAGCACTACGATGTGGCCCAGATGGTGAAAAAGACTCTGCAGACTTATAAAGACTTGCAGGACATTATCGCGATTCTGGGCATCGACGAGTTGAGCGAAGATCAGAAGCTCACCGTCGCCCGGGCTCGCAAGATTCAACGCTTCCTGTCGCAACCGTTCCACGTGGCCGAACAGTTCACGGGCGCGGCGGGACGTTACGTCAAGATTGCCGACACAGTCAAGGGCTTCAAGGCGATCGTGGAAGGCAAGTACGACGATATCCCCGAGCAGGCGTTCTACATGAAGGGGCCGATCGAGGAAGTGCTGGAAGCAGCCGAGAAGATGAAGGCGGCAGCGTAGAGACGTTGCTTGCAACGTCTCTGCCGACAGAGGCAGGTTTACATGTGGGGAGAGAGACGTAGCAAGCTACGTCTCTACGAATCAACGCGCAATGGCAGACACATTCAAACTCGAGATTGTCACGCCGGAAAAGAAAGTTGTGGACACGGCGGCCGAGGAAGTCCAGATTCCCGGCAAGGACGGGTATCTGGGCGTGATGCCGGGGCATGCGCCGCTGATCACGGAACTGGCGGTCGGGGAGATTACTTTCCGGGAGAGTTCCGGTTCCAGTTCAAACGAGCAGCGCCTTGCGGTGGCGTGGGGATTTGCGGAAGTGCTGCCCAACAAAGTAACGATTCTGGCGGAGACGGCCGAGCGTCCGTCGGAAATCGATGTGGCGCGGGCGCGTAAGGCCAAAGAGCGCGCCGAGCAACGCCTGACGAATGGCGATACCACGGTCGACGTGGAGCGCGCTCTGGACGCGCTGCACCGGGCCGACACCAGGCTGGACGTCGCCGCGAACAAATAACCGCAATATTTTGGAAAGCGGCCGGTGTCCGCCTTATACAATTGTGCCGTTTACTCGTAGCCAGGAGACGGCACATGAAACTGCAGTCGGCCTTTCTCGTTTTTTCTTTCTTCGTTCTTTGTGGTCTGGCATCCGCACAGCAGGCCAAGCCCGCGCCCCCTCCCCCTCCGCAAAGACCGCCATGGTTGAATACTCCAGAAGTGCACTCCGACAACAGTGTGACCTTCCGCTTCCTCGCGCCCAACGCGCAGGAAGTAAAGCTGGCGCGCGAAGGCACCGAGCCCGTGGCCATGCAGAAAGACGACAAGGGCGTGTGGACGGTGAATACACCGCCGCTGCCTCCGGACTATTACGGATATTCCATTACTGTCGATGGCGTGCACTCGCTCGATCCCTACAATCACGGACTGGTGCCGAATCTGATCTCGCCGGGGAATTTCGTGCATGTTCAGGGGCCGCCGTCGCTGCCATGGGAACTCAACGATTTGCCCCACGGAGAGATCCATCATCATTTCTACAGGTCGGTGGCAGCCAACGATCAGCGGGACTTCTACGTTTACACGCCGCCCGGCTACGACCCCGCGGCGAAGACCACGTATCCCGTGCTGTACCTGCTGCACGGATTCAGCGACGATGCGAGTGGGTGGACGGCGGTCGGCCGCGCCAACGTGATTCTCGACAATCTGATCGCGCAAGGGAAAGCCAAGCCGATGATCGTGGTCATGCCCCTGGGGTACGGCACCATGGAGATGATTACGTTGGGATGGAGTGCGTGGAGCCACACCGATGTGCGGGAGCGCAACTTCACGAAATTTCGCGAGGCGCTGCTCACGGAAGTCATGCCGAAGGTCGAGAGCGAATATCGGGTGATGAAAGACCGCAACTCGCGGGCGATTGCCGGGCTGTCGATGGGGGGATCAGAATCGCTGCTGACTGGATTGAACAATCTCGACAAGTTCGCGTGGATCGGCGCTTTCAGTTCGGGCGGCATTCCTGACGACTTTGAAAAGGATTTTCCCGGCCTCGATGCGAAGGCAAGCCAGCAGATTCGCCTGCTGTGGATCGCATGCGGTACCGAGGATCGTCTGATCACGGTGAATCGCAACCTGCGGGAATGGCTCAAAACGAAAGGCGTGCAGCATACCGACATTGAAACGCCGGGCATGCATACGTGGATGGTGTGGCGGCGGAATCTGGCGGAATTTGCGGGATTGCTGTTTCGATGAGGACTAGCGCCGCAGTCCCGGCGGCTGTCGTGGCGGTGTCCCGCCGCCACAGAGTGAAGCGCCTTAAGAATGCGTACCTTCCCAATGGGCGGGGGCGGAACGCCATCAGCGCTGGCTTCAGGAGCTATTGTTTCCGAGTCGCGCGCAATCCTCAGGTGAACCTACATGCGCTCACGGTTGGTTAGCGCGAGGAGAAGATTGCATCCTTTTTCAAATTCTTCTCAAAGGGACGGGCGTCCTGCTTTAAATGATGGCCACATCGCCAAAGTGCTGAACCTGGGTACGGGGGAATTCAAGGCGGACCAGTCTTCCGCCTCATTAGAGTTAGTTGTCCCGAAAGAAAGCCGGTCTGATCCAATCGCGCACGCGTTTCTTCATGGAGGAGCGTTGCTAGCCTCGCTGAAGTCGCGCCTTGTGGCTGTAAGGAAAACACGGGTAGACGCTTCTTGGCTAGGTGGCATCCACTGGTCGCCCTAGCGCAAATTTTGCGACTTTGTATCCTATGTCGCTGCGCGAGACTCCCAGCATTCGGGCTGCTTCGGCCTGCACGCCATTAGCCTGTTCCAATGCGCGCTCAATGAGGCCTTTTTCAAAGGCGGTGAGCAGTTCGCGGAGATCGACGCTAGCTGGCAAGGTTCGAAGCCAATCGCGCATCTCCATCTTCTGGGGTCCAGGTGCTGTGTGGCCTCTATCGTCTACGGGAAGTTCATCGGCGGCAATTTCCTCGCGGTGCCCCAAGATGTGCGCCCGCTCCAAAAGGTTCCGCAACTCCCGTATGTTTCCGGGAAAGGTGTAGTTCGCGATCTTCTGCAGAGCTTCCGGGCTCATGCGCTTGGGCCGGACCTTCAAGTCCTTCGCAATCTGGGCTGACAAGATCTCGCAGAGGCCGGGAATGTCCTCTTTGCGTTCGCGGAGCGGGGGAATGCGAATCGGAACAACCGCCAGTCGATAGTAGAGATCCTGCCGGAAGAGTCCCTGCTGCACTCGTTCTTCAAGGTTGCGGTGGGTTGCAACGAGGACCCGCACGTCAACCTTGCGGGCCTGCGTGGATCCCACGCGCAGTAATTCGCCATCTACCAGGACGCGAAGCAATTTGGCCTGAGCGGCTGCCGACATTTCGCCAGCTTCGTCCAGAAAAAGGGTTCCGCCATGGGCCGCCTCAAACAGACCCTTGCCGGGCTCGATCTGCACCTGTAAAAGCTCCTCGTTCATGTCCGAAGAGTTCGCTCTCCAAGAGAGTTTCAGTGAAAGCCGCACAGTTGACCGCAATCAAAGGTTTCTGGGCCCTGCGGCTGTTCCGATGAATTGCCCTGGCTACGAGTTCCTTGCCCGTTCCAGTTTCGCCCACAATCAAGACGGTTGCGTCCGTGGGGGCAACGCGGGCGATCTGGTCGCGTACTTCCTTGATTTCGGCGCTGTTTCCGTAGATAGTATCGGCCCCGAGGAGGTTGCCGACCGTGGATTTGAGGAGTTGATTCTCGCGAACCAGATTCGCGCGCTCACAGGCGCGCCGCACAGTCGCCCTGACGACCTCAGGATTGAAAGGTTTCGTGATGAAATCAAAGGCTCCCTTCCGCATGCTCTCGACAGCAAGCTCAATCGTCGGAACCGCGGTGAGGAAGATTACTGGCAACGACGGATCGTTCTCTTGAGCGACCGATAGAACTCTCAGTCCATCTCCATCCGGCATTTTCTGGTCTGTGATGACCGCGTCGTATTCTCGCTCCGTCAAGAAAGGCACAGCGGCTATAACGCCGTCCGCCTCGTCGACCGTATGACCGTCGAGGTGAAGCTCTGAGCTTAGGACACGGCGCAAGTTAGGCTCGTCATCCACAATCAATAATCTACCCATGGCTGATTGCTCCAGAGCCGACTGGCTCTCCGTCAGAAACCGTCATTGCGAAACACACGTGCCCGGGTTCATTCCGGGCCACGACCAGGTCGCCGCCTTGAACTCTCGCGATGTTTCTCGAAATCGCTAGTCCGAGACCTGTTCCGTGCGGTTTGGTCGTGTAGAAAGGTTCAAAGATTCTGGACAGCACTTCTTCCGGAATCGGCTCACCCGAATTTTCGACCTGGAGTTCCACACTTTGGGCCGATGGACGGCTACTGCGAACCGCAACCTGTCCCCCAACGGGCGTGGCATCGATCGCGTTGAGCAGCAGGTTCAGGAGTGCCCGCTGCAGCTGCTCACGATCAACATTCGCCCGCAAGCCCTCGCCACTCTCGACCGAGATCCTGATTTCTTTTTTCGAAGCATGCACATTGGCAATCTCCGCGATATAGCCTAAGACGTCTGCCAGGGCGACCGGATTTCGCTTCGGCTGACTCGGACGCGCATAGGAAAGGAAATCACTGGTCAGTTTTTCCAGCCGAGCGGCCTCGCTGCGTGCGATCGCGTGCATCTCGCGTCGTTGTTGTTCCCCGACCTCAGGGCGGTCGGCGGTGACCAGTGAACTCGCAATGATGGAAACGGGGTTCCGAATTTCATGTGCCACTGCGCTCGAGAGGCGGCCCACGACGGCGAGTTTCTCTTCGACCACTAGTCGCTCACGCGTGCGCTCGAGTTCTCGCAGATTATCGGCCAGCTTTCTTTGATCACTTCGAAGCTGGTTGACGAGCAGCCAGACCAACAGTCCCATGATTGCATACACAACGGAAATAACACCGTCTTCAAAGTACTCGGCTGGCGTGGACTGGCGGATGAAACTCCGCAAAATGCGAGACCCAGAAGAAGGTCGTGGAATCCGCAACCACAATCACACCGATGCAAGCGGGAAGGCTGAAGCGGTAAGCTGCCTGCAAGATAGGCAAGGCCAGCAGAACAAAGTATGGACTGTCTTCCCGATTGGTAAGGAACGTTAGAAGAACGGCTAAAACCGATGTTCAGGGAAATCGAAGCCCAAACAACGATGTCCGCCAGGGCTTTGCTCAGAGGCCGCGAGCGCCGGCCCAGAGCCAAAGCAATTCCAGCATCTTGAACAGAAAGGCAGCCCCCAGGGTGACCAGCAAGACGGGCGAGGGTTCGCCTAGTAGAGAAGAAAACAGGGAGTGGAGAAGCAGGAGTGCAGCCAGAACAAAGAGGTTCAGAGTTGCAAAAACCATCTCCTGCTGGCGGAACGATTCATTGAAGCGTGCCAGCACAGATGACGGTTCGCGACTCTGGTCTGTCTTGTGCCACTTTCGATTAGAGTACTCCCGATTGGTGGAGTCAAGGAACAAGACTCTGGCTACAAAAGACGGCGGTCAGCTTTGCAAGCCTGGCCGCCATGTGAATATCCTCACGAGTCGTTGCGAGTACTCCTGCGGATAATTCTCAGACCTGTGCCCAGGGCCAGTGACAAGAAACCAAGCATTCCAGCCAACGGCACAAGACTGGCGGTCTTGGGGAGTTCTTGCGGCGCTGGTTCCTCCAGGGCGGCGGTTAAGGCCGGGACCTCTCTATCCGGTTCAATAAGCATAGGTCCTTCAAACGCCACATCCGGCCGTGGAGGCGCTTGACCGGTCACAACAGTGTGCCTGGTGACAGATTGCACAGGCTCAACCTTCAACACCGTTGCTGAAATGTTCATTCCCTTCCGAAGATCGAATACCGTCTTGTCCTCACCATCGATGTGGAACACGATTCCGTCCGGTACCGTGTAGGCTTTGTTCTCACCCTCCGGGAAAGACAAAATCAAGTGTGGTGCGTTGATGTGCCACACCTTTCCCTTCACCGTTCTCAGTGTTGTGACCTCTTGCGGTGTAGTGATCGTGTGAATCTCCTGAGACAGCTTCGTCCCGGGCGTCAGTTCATGGACGGTCAGGTCCCTGCCATCCACTTGGAACGTGACGTCGTCGGCCAGATTCAACAGTTCAAATTTGCCGTTCTCAAGTTCTACAACAACCTCATGACCTGAAACGTGGATGACTTCCGCATTCTGGACATGAGTCGTTTGAACCTCGTGCGTCGGCGGTTCTATTGTTTTGGTGGTTGATGGGTGCGTTATGTCTTGGGCGGCGATGCCCACGGTCATGGCGCAAAGAAACGCCAGTACTGACAAACGCCAAGCTGACTGATTGTGCTTTTGGATTGCTTCATTGGTTTTCTCCTTCTAGCAAGAGTGATTTTGTATGTTGTCATTCATCTCGCACGGCTTGTTCCTTCAAAGAAGCTTCGACTATGTAGCGACTTGGAGCGGGGCCGACGAAATAGAATGGGTAGCATGTCACCAGCGTGAGCGAATGCTTCGTTCTTGGCCGCAATACGCTGACGTCGGTTGGGCTGGTGATTCGGATCCGGTCCACGACGAAAACATCTGTTCCAGAAATTGTGGCCAACTCAATCGCGTCTCCCGTGCGGATGTCTTTCAATCTGCGGAAGAACCCGTCCCGGTGTCCGGCGATGCCGATGTTGCCGCCCTGTCCTGGAAGTGAAGTGCCGGCAATTCGCCCGACCCCGCGGTTCAATGTGACCTCATCAGTGCCCTCCAATACCGGAACCTCCAAATGCAACGCGGGAATCCGTAAAACAGCAAGCGATTCAACAGGCTTACGAAGACTCGCCTGATGCAACTTAGTACGCTGATTTGACCAGAGCGAATAGTCCGGGTTTTGCGCCTGATGAAGGTCAGCGTTGTGGTTAGCGCCATCGATAGCTTCTATTCCCGCGGCGCCTTCCTTGGTGGACTCAAGTTGCCGGGTTTCGAATTTCGCCAT
This sequence comes from Terriglobia bacterium, assembly GCA_963816025.1. Lineage (GTDB taxonomy): Bacteria > Acidobacteriota > Terriglobia > Terriglobales > Acidobacteriaceae > JAIQFF01. The sequence goes on along the minus strand of CAWFJA010000029.1, from coordinate 236,087 downwards.
CTCTGCGCGGAACATGATGAACCTATGAATGTGGGCGAATGCGAACATGGCCAGCAGCAGCAAACCCAAGAAAAGCAATCCGCGTTCAAGGATTCGAAGCGCTTTTGAGCCAGCCTTCATTTGGCTTAGTCCTTATCCTGTGTCTCCGTCGGAAGCGCAGCGTTGGCGTCTGCGGGAGTCGAAGTTACCATCGCCCGTACGCCGAATTCGTGCACGAGCCTGCCTCCGTTGTGGGCGGTATTGACCAGCAGCAAGGCGCCCGCGCTGTACAGAACCAGGAAAGCCAGCGGCAGAATGGTTGTCGTCAGGCGAGTGTCTGCTCTTTTCAGCAACCATGGCACCGCCAGCAGCGCAAGGAATATCACCGACAGCACACTGAAAACGGCCTGTGTGCGCTCGGCAAGGGATTCGTGGGTTTCGAGGACTTGTTCCATCCCCGGGGTCCGTTCGGCGAGCTTGCCTGCAGCTTCCCCTGTCTCGACCGCCACGAAGATTGACGCTGTTCCAACCAACAGCAAGACCATCGCGGCAATCAGGTAAGAACGGCCCTTGGCCGGCGTCAGCACAGCACCAACGACTATGAAGATCGGGGCAATTAGCAAAAGAGCAATCGGAAAATGAATGATTAATGGGTGCAAGGCATCCCAACTCGGAATCGCCGGAAATTGAAGCATAGAGACTCCTTAATCCGAAGAATGCGGGACGCCTTTCGACGGCCCGGTTGCTAGCTGACTTTCTCGTACTTGTCTTTGTGACGTGAAACACGACGGACACTTGGAAAAATCCAGTTTCGACGTCGTGTATCCACAAACCGTGCACACGAAATAGTCCTTCGCTTTGGACCCTTTCAGTTTGGGGAGGTTGTTCAGAGCTTCGGAATACAGCTTGGCGTGTTCGGCCTTCCGCCGTCTTTGCGTAGTTGAAGGTCTGGACAGCATCTCTGTTCCCCTCGGCGCGAGCCTGCTTGAGGAATTCCGGATACATCGTGTCGCGCTCGTAAGACTCTCCCTTGATGGCGGCTTCGAGGTTTTCCTTGGTCGACTTGACGACCGGAGTCTCGATCTTTGCCTGGGGTGTGCCGCCCATCTTCTTGATCACAGCGGCGTGGTTAGCGGCGTGAACTTCCTCTGCCTTGGCTGCAGCGCGGAACAGACTCGCAACTTCACCGTACCCTTCCTGGTCGGCTTTTTCTGCGAACGCGAGGTAGCGCGCATGGGCATTGCTTTCGCCGTTGAACCCAGCCTGCAGGTTGTCGAGCGTCTTAGTTGCGGCCATCGCCCCGTTTGGCAGAGCAATCAAGGCGAGCGTGAGCACAAGCGCACTGTAAGCGAACTTCTTCATACCCAGTATTCTCCATTTCAGTTTCAACGAATGGCGACCTGCATCGAGATCGCTCGCCGAAGAGAAGGGCACGGCGTGGGCCAAGCATCGACTTTCGCCAAGTTGCACAGAACAAACAGCAAAAGCCGCGTAGATATGAGCCGCAGTCCACCGCATGTCAGAAGAATCGGACGGGGGCCGTCCGAACCATCGGACGTCACAAGGCGTCTGGTGTCCGTTGGTCATTCAATATCTACGCTGGCACCCAAGTTGGCGAACACAGGCGCCAGACGCGAATGGTCCTATCGAGTTTGTTCTCTGTCGGTTGGCAGTTCCGTTTCTTGATCGGATTCCGAGAGTAAAGACTTGTAATTACCCCCTACTTCACTCCTTCTCGGCACTCAACATGCACCGAACTTGTGGGAAGGCCAAGTTGCGAGAAGCACTCGTGCGAGACCGGCCTGCCTGATTTCCGCATCTTCGTGCCTGGGATGCCATTCGGCTTGATGGCATGGTAGGCGGGATGCATCCCGGGCCTGAGTACGTTGTTCAAGGACATCATATGAAGATTCTTAGGCGCCACTGGCTGATCGTGATCCTGGCGCGTGCTGGCAGTCGCTGCCATGGCCGCATTTCAATTGAAGGGGAACGACAATCCGCAATATTTCACGGCCAAGGTCGACCGCGGGGACATCCGGCAGGTGGTAGAGGCCACCGGCACTATCAATGCCGTAACCACCGTGCAGGTCGGCTCTCAGGTTTCGGGGACCATTTCTCGTCTGTACGTGGACTTCAATTCGCGGGTAAAGAGAGGGCAGGTTATAGCGCAGATCGATCCGGCACTGTTCGAAGGATCGTTGCTGCAGGCCAAAGCCGATCTGGCAAACGCGCGGGCCAACGTCGCCACCGCGAAAGCAAATCTCCAGAAAGCACTGGCCACGCAGATTCAGACCGCGGCCGACTACGAACGCGCCAAGGGCCTGACCGCACAAGGCGTCATGAGCCCGCAGCAACTCGACTTGGCCAAGGCCAACTACGATTCGGCGGTGGCCGGCGTCGCCGCAGCTGATGCCCAAGTGAAGCAGGCCGAAGCCCAGGTTCAGCAGCGGGAAGCCGCGGTCACGGTTGCCCAGACCAACCTGGACTACACCACCATACGTGCTCCCATCGATGGCACCGTGATTGCACGCAACGTGGACGTTGGCCAGACCGTTGCAGCCTCGTTGCAAGCGCCCACGCTTTTCACGATTGCCCAGGACCTGACCAAGATGCAGGTGTATGCCAGCACCGATGAATCCGATGTGGGCGCGATCCGCGCAGACCAGCAAGTCACCTTCAAGGTCGACGCATATCCCAAGGAGAACTTCAGCGGCCGGGTCTCTCAGGTGCGCATGAACGCCACCACCGTCCAGAACGTCGTCACCTACAACACCATCATCGATTTTGATAACCCCGAGATGAAGCTGTTTCCCGGGCATGACGGCCTACGTCACGATTCCGGTGGCCTCGGCAAGCGGACGTCCTCCGAGTTCCTAATAGCGCGTTGCGCTACAAACCCGACATGAAGGCGGAGGAAATACGCGCTCTGTATCAGAAATTTGGGCTCGATAACGGAGGCAAGACCAGCCGCCGCCAGCCAGGTGACAGCTCAGCGATGGACCAGGAATCCGGTGGCGGAACGGTGAAGAAGTCACCGCGTCCGCACGGCCGAGCCGAGCAAACTGATGCACGTCGGACTAGCCCGACGTCTGCTCCGCGCCTGGATGTGGCTGTCCTCTGGAAGTTGCGTCCGGACAAAACTCTGGAACCGGTAAGAATCCGATCCGGCATAACCGACCACACCGTGACCGAGGTGGCCGAGCTGTTCAACGGATCACTGAAGAATGACGACGAACTGGTCACGGGCGCTGTTCTCACCGGACCGAAATTGGGGCCCGGAACGACGGCCGCAAATCGGCATTAAAGACATGACCATATGTCGCCGAGGGTGTCTCTCCACGACTCATGGTCACGATGAGCCAACCCGAGATCAACGTCGCGATCCGCGCCAGCCGGCGGGAAGCGACGATTCGCGTCCTGGATGTCCACAAGTACTACGACTTGGGCGAAACCCGCGTGCATGCGTTGCGCGGGATCACCATGGACATCGCCAGTGGCGAGTTCGTGGCCATCATGGGAGCAAGTGGAAGCGGCAAATCCACGTTCATGAACATTCTGGGCTGCCTCGACAAGCCGAGTTCTGGAAGATATTTCCTTGACGGCATCGACGTATCAGGCCTTAGCAAGGACGAATTGGCAGCGATTCGGAATCGCAAAATCGGCTTCGTCTTTCAGGGATTCAACCTGCTCTCCCGGACCACAGCGCTGGAGAACGTGGAGTTGCCGACACTCTGTACGCGCAGGTCAGCAAGGAAGAGGGCGAGAAGCGGGCCCGCGAGGCGCTTGACCTTGTCGGACTCGGAGATCGCTCGACACATTTTCCCTTCACAACTGTCTGGCGGGCAACAACAGCGAGTCGCGATTGCGCGCGCCCTGGTGAACAAACCATCGATTCTGCTGGCGGACGAGCCCACCGGCAATCTGGACAGCCGCACCTCGGTGGAGATCATGGAGATTCTTGAGAGGCTGAACGACAGCGGGCTGACCATCGTTTTGGTCACCCACGAGCACGACATTTCGCAGTTTGCCAGGCGCACGATCCAGTTTCGCGACGGCAGAGTCCGCCGGGATGAGCTCGTAGTCAATCGCCAGACCGCCTCCCAAGTGCTCAAGAACCTTCCCGTGGAGGAGGATTAGTGGCATCCAGGCGCCTTTCAAGAGGAATCAAGTATGGACTTAGTCGCCGTAGCGCGAATCGCGGTGCGAGCTCTGGCTCGCAACAAGATGCGCTCCAGCCTCACCATGCTGGGCATCATCATCGGCGTAGGTGCGGTCATCGCCATGGTAGGGGTGGGGCAAGGGGCGCAGCAGCAGGTACAGCAACAAATCGCTGCCATGGGTTCGAACATCCTGTTCGTCGGCTCGGGCACGGTTACACGGGGCGGAACCCACATGGGCTGGGGCGCCACGAAGACCCTGGTGTACGCGGACATGCTCGCCATTCTAAGAGAGTGCCCGGCGGTCAAAGCGGCCGCTCCCGGCAGCAGTACCAGTTCACAGGTTGTTTTTGGCAACGACAACTGGGCCACCCGAATCAACGGCACCGAGCCGCAATACTTCGAAATCAGGAACTGGCCATTTCAGGAGGGGACCGCGTTCACGCAGCGAAGATGTGGAGACGGCGGCGAACGTCGCCGTCATCGGCGAGAGCGTGCGCAAGAACCTGTTCGGCGCAACCGATCCGCTCGGACAAACCATCCGCATCAAGAGTCTTCCCTTTCAAGGTCGTGGGCGTGCTCGCGCAAAAGGGGACATCGGCGGCGATGGGCGATGATCAGGATGACGTGGTTCTTGTTCCCATCACGACCCTGCAGAAAAAGATCACCGGGCAGGATTGGCTGCGTTGGATCATGGTCTCCGCCACTTCCCGTCAGGCAAGCTACGCGGCCCAGGAGCAGATCACTTCACTGTTGCGGGATCGCACCGCATTCGTGCCGGGCAGGATGACGATTTCATGGTACGCAACCTGGCCGACATGGCCGACCTCGCAGACCAGGCGGGGAGCATCATGACCATGCTCCTGGCCTCGATTGCCAGCGTTTCATTGATCGTCGGTGGCATCGGCATCATGAACATCATGCTGGTGTCGGTCACCGAACGTACTCGCGAGATTGGTATTCGCATGGCGATTGGCGCCACCGAGCGCAATGTGCAGAGCCAGTTCCTGACCGAGGCGGTTGTGCTCAGTCTGATTGGGGGCGCGAGTTGGAATCGTCTTTGGGATGGGCGCATCCTACCTCATCACCAAGACCCTGGGCTGGGTGGTGCTGGTTTCTCCCCTCGCGATCGTGACAGCGGTGGTGTTCTCCATGGCGGTGGGGATTTTCTTCGGCTTCTACCCTGCGCGGAAAGCAGCGCAGCTGGATCCGATCGAAGCGTTGCGCTACGAGTAGGCGCACACTCCTGAAAGCGCGTCCCCTCATGGTCCGCGAAGGAAGTCGGCAAACGGGATCAGAGGAGGGCAAGGTGAAGCGGGAGCACTTCATTCAACTGGTGGAGGAAGTGTTGGACTCGCTTCCGATGGAATTCCGAGAGCGGATCCACAACCTCGCGGTACTCGTTGAGGACCGGCCAAGGCCGCGCAAGAAACCGCGTGGGCTTAGGGAAAATCGGCCCCCGCAAGCCCCGCAGTCTGGTTCTGGGAGTTTTCCAGGGTGTGCCTGCCACGCAGAAAAGCGTGTTCGACCTTTGCCCGGGACCGAACCGCATCATCCTCTACCAGAAAAATATCGAGGCGGTCTGCTCGAACGAAGCTGAAATCCGTCATGAAGTCCGGCAGACCGTGCTCCACGAACTAGGGCACTACTTCGGGATGGACGAAGCCCAACTTAAAGACGTTTAGCTCCGTCAGAGAGCTCTCAGTGATTGCGATTAATTTCCCGGACGCTGCTGAACTGACCGCAATCGATCGGACGATAACCAGACAAACGAAACAGCCCGGGTAACGAAGCCGGAGAACTCACACTGGCACGGTCTTAAGTTTCCAGTCCTTTTCTTCTATCGAGCAACTTAACGAAAGCGTAACTCAAATAGAAAAACCATATCGACCACCCAACATGAAAGAACCTCTGTTTCAATCCCGGATAACTGGCCAGCACATCAGGCATAAAGGCCAGGAATCCAAGCGACATCAGAAAAACACTCGCTGTCGACATCGGAACAAGGTTTGAAAGTTGTTTTCGTTTATTCCATAAAATAAGGCTCATCAAAGGAGAAAGAACCAGTAAAACCGAAGGCATTCCGAGGATTCCATGCAATCGAAGGGGCAGGGAAATATCGCCGCTCCTGCGATTGACACAGAATAAAGCAATATCAGCGCAACAGGGACAACGCTCAAATTCGTTTCTATGCATGTTTTCCATAGGCCAACGACAAACAGCACACTTAGAATGGAACAAACCAGCAATCCTGCCATGAATACAAATTGGGACCTCGTTCCTATCGTTCCCAACTCACTAACCATTCTGGAGAAGTGATTGTAGTTGCCCTGCATATGGCCACAAACAAATGTCGTGCCAAAAAAGATGATTGGGATGCTGGCTCCCAGATACAACAGACGCTTGCGTTTTATCAGTTCCTTCCCGGCGGTCACGTTTGCTCCAATGAGTTCCGAAATGTCGCAGCCTTGGTTTTCTTGCCGAACGGCCGCCGCTGGCCAGTCTTTCGATGGGCATCGCGCTCGATAAATCGATTCGTCCACGCAGAATGTGATTGCATCCGATCCGGGGATGCGTGGGAACGATAATTCCTACTGTACGTCACCATTTCTCTTCTCCGATCAAGCGGAGGATTCCGAGGAAAATGAGCGGCTGCGTCCATCTGGCGGCGTTCAGTCGTTTCTGTCGCTCCCCCGTACCACAATTCGCGGGCGCGGAGGCCGATTGCAGCTTGAGCTTGGGCGACGCGTGTCTTGACTTTCTTGCGGTCTGGCTCCAAAACGGCTTCTCTATAAAGCGCCAGCCAATTCTGATTTCCGTCCGAATTCGCCATTGGTGATCTTCCTTGTGCATGACGTGAGTGCCCTTCTGGTCACCCGTGAGTTTCTGCCCGGTAGCGGCCTCGATACTCCGAAACACAAAGAGAACTTTGACCTGGGGCACGGCACGTGCCAGGCCTTGGCGCCACAAGTTGCACAAAACAAATATCAAGGACACCACCGTCTTCCCTGCAGGCCCGCACGCGTCAAAGGAATCGGACCGCGAATGTCCGAAGTATCGGACGTCGCGACACTTCAGGTCCGCCTTCTATGCCAAGTGGACGAGGCAAGGAGACAGACCCCGAACGGGTTTGTCGCCTTTGTTCTCTGTCGCTTGGCATTTCCCTTCGTCGAGTGAAATCGCCGGCGAGTAAAGATCCGTAACCGTCCTCTTCTTCGGCGCGCTCGGCACTCAACATGCACGGATCTCGGTGAGGGCGCGGAGATGCGAGAAGCACTGCAAATCTCGAAAGGAAACCGGCCTCATAGAGTCGGACATCGGCCGCCCTTGACGCACAAGATCGGGGGAGTTGGACGAAGGAACATACCAGCAGAATACTGGCAGGCGCCCTGGTCCCCTGCTTGAGTTCTTGCGCGTCCTGACGGATGAAGGGTCGAGCAGTTCGATTCAAACGTGAAGCGCGCAAGAGATCTATCGAGGACGGGACGATAGGGCTAATAGAACCCCTGGCAGCTAGAACTGAGGTGCGCGGATCAGTCTTGCAAGGTATCTCGACCTGTCGTCGCGCGCTAGGTTGAAAGGAGGTTGTTATGCCTCAGCTTCCGATGATACCCGGCTGGGATGGTATTCATCCTCTGTTGATTCATTTTCCGCTGACCTTGTTCTTCTTGGCACCCGTGTTTGTCCTGTTCGCGAGCCTCACCAAGGCCACGACACGACGCACGTTTCTCATTTCGGCGCTGACTGTAATGCTTCTCGGAATCACGTCGACCTATGCCGCGTTTGAGGCCGGTCAGACCGCCGCTGCCTCCGTGACTCGAACCGGAGAAGTAAAGACAGTTATTGAGCGGCACCAGGAACTGGCGAGTCTCGCCCGCAGTAGCCTTACTGCGGCAACTTTACTTTTCGGCCTCACCTTGCTGATATGTACGTGTTTCCATTTGCAACTGCATGAACTGACAGGCGTACTACCGTTGGGATCGGTTGTATTTTATGCACTCGGACTGTTTTGGCTGATCAACACTGCGTACCACGGAGAAAGACTGGTCCACGAATTTGGTGTGGGCAGTATTGTGAATCCCTGATTATCGTTCCGAGGTTTTGGACCGGACCTCTCGTCCAGCGATTTTAGGGCCGACGAACGAGAATGCGTGTTTGGGAGATTGTGTGCAAACAAGAGCTAAGAAAGCAATCCTACTGCTCTTCGGTTGGGGCTTCATTCTGCTCGGCGTAATTGGGCTCTTCCTACCCATCCTGCAGGGAGTGCTCTTTTTGCTGATAGGTCTTCTAATCCTTTCTTCAGAATATGTCTGGGCCCATCGATTGTTGTTAAAGATCCGGAACCGCTTCCCCGCTGTAGCAAAGCGATGGGACGAGGCTCAGATAACGGCCCACAAATTGATGGCAAAGATCTTCCGTCGTACGGGACAGCCAGTGTAGGTAGTGAACTGGAGAAACGGCTTAGCAGTAGCACTCATATTTCTTCGCAGCAGGGTGCGTTTCAATACTCGGACCGAAAGTCGTGAGACGTGGCCGGATGCGTTCACTATGCCCCTCGATTCTCAGAGCGCGGTCGGTATTGTCATTGGAGGGGTTGAACGACAAACGATCAATGCGGTACCCACAGCAGGCCTCATGAGCAAGTGGTATCAGCAAGAAGCCGCCGCAGTGACGCGCGCGCTGGGCACGGACCCGGTGGGTGGGCTGGATAAAACCGAAGCGCAACGCCGGCTGGCCGAGCACGGGCCGAACGAATTGCGGGCGGCGCAGCCCATCTCGGCGTGGCACATTCTGGGCGAACAATTCAAGAACATCCTCATCATCATTCTGCTCATGGCCACGGGGCTGTCGGCGTTTCTCGGCCATGGCGTCGAGGCGGTGGTCATCACCGTCATCGTGCTGTTTGCGGTGGTGCTGGGATTCGTCCAAGAATTCCGTGCGGAACGCGCCATCGAAGCCTTACGCCAGATGGCCGCACCCACCGCCACCGTCCTGCGTAACGGCGATGAAGAAAAAGTCCCGGCCCGCGAGCTGGTGACGGGTGACATCCTCCTGCTGCACGCGGGCGACAAGATTGCCGCCGACGCGCGGCTCATCGAGGCGGTCAACCTACAAATCGAGGAAGCCGCGCTCACCGGCGAATCGCTGCCGGTCGAGAAGCAAACCGCGCCCTTGCCGGGGGAAGACCTCGCTATTGGTGACCGTGTCAACCTGGCCTATGCCGGCACAGTGGTGACTTACGGGCGCGGACGTGCCGTGGTCGTGGCCACTGGCATGAAAACCGAGTTTGGCAAGATCGCGCAGATGTTGGAGACGGTGGAAACCGGTCGCACGCCATTGCAGCTGAGTCTCGACAAGGTCGGGCGCATGCTGGCGCAGGTCGCCATTGTCATCGTCGCGTTGATCGTCGCGCTCGGGTTGCTGCGCGGCCAACCGTTCATCGAGATGCTCGTCTTCGGTATCGCGTTGGCCGTGGCCGTCGTGCCGGAAGCGTTGCCGGCAGTGGTCACCATCTCGCTGGCCATAGGCGTGCAACGCATGGTCAAGCGCAACGCGCTGGTCCGCCGCCTGCCGGCCGTCGAGACGCTCGGCAGCACCACGGTGATCTGTTCCGACAAAACCGGCACGCTGACCAAGGATGAAATGACGGCTCGCCGGGTGTTCGTCAACGGCCAGACGCTCGAAATTTCCGGTGCCGGTTACGAGCCGCGGGGCGGGTTCTCGCCGGACACGAAGGACGAGGCGCTCCACCGGTTGCTGCGCGCCGCGGCGTTGGCGTCGGATGCCCACATCGTCCACGACGAGACCACCGGGCGTTGGGACGTCAAAGGCGATCCGACCGAGGGCGCGCTCGTCGTCGCCGCCCACAAAGCCGGTCTGAAGAAAGCCGAACTCGATGAGTTGTTCCCGCGCATCGACGAAATCCCGTTCACCTCCGAGACCAAGCGGATGACGACGTTCCACCAGACGCCGAGCGGCGTGGTCGCGTACTCCAAAGGCGCGCCGGAAGTCGTCCTCTTGTCGTGCGCGCTCGCCGCGACCGACCGGGCGGCGATTCTCGAAACCGCCCGTCAGATGGCCGGGGACGCGCTCCGCGTGTTGGCGGTGGCGATGAAGCCCGACGCCGCCCGTGAAACCGCTGAGCGCGAAATGACGTTCCTCGGCTTGGTGGGCATGATTGATCCACCCCGGCCCGAAGCCGCCGCCGCCGTCCAGAAATGCAAGGAAGCCGGCATCAAGGTCGTGATGATTACCGGCGATCATCCGCTGACCGCGCAGGCGGTCGCGCGCGAACTCGGCATCCTCACCACCGGCCGCGTCCTGACCGGCGCGGAACTAGAGGCGTTGAGCGACGAGGCGTTCGACCGCCAAGTCGAGACCATCGAAGTTTATGCCCGCGTCTCGCCCACCCACAAACTGCGGGTCGTCACCGCGCTCCAGAGACGCGGCCACATCACCGCTATGACCGGCGATGGCGTCAACGACGCGCCGACCTTGAAGAAAGCCGACATCGGCATTGCGATGGGCATCACCGGCACCGATGTGACCAAGGAAGCCGCCGCGATGACGTTGACCGACGACAACTTCGCGTCGATCGTTGCCGCCGTAGAAGAAGGCCGCGGCATTTTCGGCAATATTAAGAAGTACCTGATGTATCTGTTGTCCTCGAACATCGGCGAAATCGGCCTGATGGCCGGTGCGACGCTGCTGGGAATGCCGCTGCCGTTGAGTGCCGTGCAAATCTTGTACGTCAACCTCGCCACCGACGGCCTGCCGGCCTTGGCGCTGGCGGTCGATCCGCCCGAACCCGACCTGATGCGCCGCCGGCCGCGCGACCCGCGCTCCGGTATTTTCATGCGCTCGGTCGTCACGCTGATCACGGTCGGCGGATTGTGGTCCACGGCGGTAAATCTTGGTTTGTTCGCCTGGGCGATGCACTCAGGTCGCAGCATCGAGGAAGCCATGACGATGACGTTTGTCTCGCTGGTGTTGATTCAGTTTTTCAAGGCGTACAACTTCCGCTCCGACCGGCACTCAATGTTCCATCGGCCATTTGCGAACAAGTGGCTGAACCGGGCGATCCTGTGGGAGTTGGTGTTGTTGGTCCTGATCGTGTACCTGCCGTTCATGCACCGCGCGCTCGGCACGTTCAGTCTGACCGGGATGGATTGGACCATCATCGTGACCGCAGCGCTCACCATCTGCCCGGTACTGGAACTCGCGAAGTGGATGGAACGGCGCGGCTGGTTCGGCAGGTTGAGTTAAGACCGTGGCGGCCTTGCGCCTGATCTTCGCGGGGCTGTGACTCTATTGGGTCAGACAGTCCTCACAAATCGGCGTGCTACCCATCCGTTGGGTGATCCAAGTTCGCTTCCTGCAACATCTCAAGCAAAACGAGCGTGACGGACAGAACGACGGGGCCGACGAAAAGCCCCATGACACCGAATGCTTTCACGCCGCCCAGCAAAGCGAAGAAGACCAGCAGCGTGTGCATCTTGGCGCGTTGGCCGATCACGTACGGTCGGACCAAGCTATCTACTTGCCCGACGACCCCGGCTCCACAGCCCAACAAGATCAGACCTTTCCACCAGTGCCCGCCGGCAACCAGGATCATCACTGCAGGCGCCCAGACGGCCGCTGAACCAATGATTGGGATCAATGAGAACAGGGCGGTGACTACTCCCCAGAGTACGGGGGAAGGTAAACCGAGTACCAAGAAGGCAATGCTAACAAGAGTTCCCTGGGCTACGCCCACAGCAAGGCAGCCGTAAACATTGGCAATGATCGAGTCGCTGATTCCCGTGAAGAGGCGTTCCACTTGACCGGACTTGAGGGGAAGGATTGCTATGGCGCGCTGCTTCATCGCTCCGCCTTCGCGAAAGAGGAAGAACAACGTGAAAAATGCGACCACGGCCTCGACCAGGAAAGAAATGATGTTGCTCACGACTTGAGCTCCCCAGGAAAGCAAAAACCGGCTGATCTGTTCGAGCCAGCGCAATAGTGCTCCGCGCAAGTCAAGCGTGGAGACATTAATGTATTGCCCGACCCAGCCGAGAAGACGTTCCATCGCATGCATCAAGTACGGGTTCCAGCCCCCTTGTTCAGCGCTCCTCTCGTTCAGCAACAAGTACAGTCCCCTGATCTCCTGACTCACGACAACTCCCAATCCGACGGCTGGGACAACCACAAGAAGTAGGACCAGAAATGTAGAGATCAGAGCCGCTTTATTCCGGCCCCGGACGCGTGCCTGGATGCGCACGTGGACAGGATGGAAGACGATCGCGATCATGACTGCCAAGAAGACGGGACTGAGAAAAGGCCTGGCGATGAGATAGCAGAAGTAAAGGGCGATCGCGGTCAGAGCCATCAAGAAGAAGGTAGTTGTTACCTGTTTCCTTTCCATTGGCTATGCTCTCCGTTTGCTAAGACTACCTTTTGACCCAATGTCCTGCGACCTTGACTGCGACCACCGAAATCCAGCGTTCTCCAAAGTACTCAACAGCGATGACCGGATGATAGTTCCTCGATGAACACGTCGGCGATCGAAATGAACACAATCGCTGGTTATCCATTCTGCGGAGCCCGTAGAGTGATCCGGACTATCTCGCCGCGCCGCCACAGGCGCATGCGAGGTCCCCAAGTTCCGGTGCCGCGACACACGATAACCGTCATGGCGTTTACCTCGTACCTTCCGGCAAGGAATGGATGGGTGAGGCGGACCAAATAGCCGAACGGCCAAATTTGCCCGTCATGAGTGTGGCTCGCAAGCATCAGCCCCACACCTTCCTTGGCAACGACTCTACGTCCCAAGGCGTATGAGAAACCAGCACAGTCGCCGCTCCCGGAGGCCGGCCAGCGAGTGCTTGCCTTATGAAGTCACCGGTTTCTCCGGCGTGGCGGCGGCTGGTCAGGTCGTCAACACCCGCCAGTACGAGGCCTGGTTTCACCTCAGCCCAGCGGTCGTGAAGCATTTTGAATCCAGTGTCCTCGAGCAGGCTATTACCGCGCTCCAGACGACCTGCATGGAACTCATGGTTCCCAGTCACTGCCCACACACCGAGTGGAGCGGAGAGGCGGCGCAGCTGCGGCAGGAACTCAAGCTCTGAAGGATCATCGCCTTCAACGATGTCGCCGGACAAAACTATGATGTCCGGCCGTTGGGCCTGTATCTGATCGATGCGCGCCGCCAGCCAATCCTTTCCCAGCAGTGTTCCGAGGTGGAAATCCGAGGCGAGGATGAGCACGGTGCCGTCGCTACTGGCCGGCAAGCCGGCAAGTTGCACTTCGTAGTTCTGTACCACCGGCGCGCGCAGACCTTGCACCAGCGCAATGTAGCAGAGCACGCCACCAGCGACAAGCGCCCACCCCCGCAGCGACAGGTGCAATACGCGATTGCCAGAGACCGAATAGGGTGACGAGGTCGACGAACAGCAGGGCGACCAGCAGCAGGAAAAGGACGCCTATCCAGTTGGCGCCGAGAACTTCAAGAAATCGTGCTATGCCCCCGGGAGCAGAAATGGCCCACAACCCGCGCAACGATGTAGCTCATCCACAGAATGGATGCCACTGCCCAAAGGACACCCCGGGGCAGGTGGCGAGCGATCACGGGCACCGAGGACGCTCGCCAGAAGACGTAGATATGCATCCCGGTCCAAACCAAAAGGACGACCGCCAGGAACACTCTCATCGCTCCTTATCTCTGTCAGTCAATGGTCGCACGGTGAGCACCGGGCAAACGGCCCGGCACACAATCTTGTGTGCGACCGATCCGAAATGGCTGGCCAGTCGTGGCAGCGCTCCGGCCCCGCGTGCCCCAATGACAATCAGGTCCGATGCGGTATCGTCAGCTGCTTTTAAGATGACCTTCGCTGGCGACCCCATCTCGACGATGACTTCGGGTTCGGGCCCGAGATCAACTCGCTGAGAGACCAGTTCGCGCAAGCGCACCCTGGCCATTTGCGCATCGAGATAAGGCGATTCCGGAAGGCCTTCCAGAGCGTGCAGCAAGGTTAGACGAGACCGGTAATTCTTCGAGAAAGCCAAAGCATATGGTGCCGCAGCGAGGGAGTCCGCGGAGAAATCAGTAGCGTAGAGGATATTCCGGAATTCGATTTCTTGGGCGGCGTGGCATTCCGGACCTACGGTTAAGACTGGACATGGTGACTCACGCATGGCCTCTTCCGCTACGGACCCAAGCAGGAACTTTCTAACGCCCGTGCGCCCGATCGTTCCCATAACCAACAAGTCGGTAGCGTTGCGGCGCATGAAGTCGCTCAATCCAATCCATATGTCACCATTGCCAACCACTCCCTCACAGGCAAGATCTCGGAACGGGGCAGAGTTTAGAAGACTGCTCATTTTGAGCTCTGCTTCACCGACGGGCTATTTGCGCTGCCTCGTCTAATGAGTTCAAACCAGAGGGATAGTCCTCGGGAGGGACAACATGAGCTACGCACACTTTGGAATCGAACCTCCTCGCGATAGACGTTACGTATGGCAGGGCTTTCATCGACGCATCGGAGAAATCTGTAGCGAAGAGAACATTTCTGAGAGATACCTTGTCGTTCACGCGCGCTGGTGTTTTCATACGCTACTCCCGAATCCGTTCTGAACCTTACCTCTCACTGGCTGACACGAGTGCCTTCCGACACTTGGTTCCCGGGATGCAGGATGACCTCTATCCCTTCGTCCACTCCATTCATAACTTCTGCCTCCAGGGAGTTCCGATGGCCTACTTCAACGGTGCGGGCGTGCGCCCTGCCATCCTCCACCACAAAGACGCTCCAGCTCTGGCCACGGCGAAACAGCGCGCTGGCGGGTACTTTGAGCACATCGTTTCCTTCCCAGACAATGATGCGAACGTCTACTCGATAGCCGTCACCGAGCCGGGTTGGAGAATCGACGAAGTCCATAACAACGTTAACGCGCTGCTCTTCCACGCCTAGTGCAGAGATCTTCGTGAAACCCGAGGATTCCACGGTCCGGACCTTTGCGCGAAGAACTCTGTCCCCACCCCAGTTTTCGATCAGAACGGGATCTCCGGCCTTCACCTTCACGGCCTCGGTCGACAGAACATCGGACACAATCTCCAGTTGGGAGGGATAGCCAACTTGCAGAATCGGAGTTCCAGCGCTGACGACGCGCTCGCTCTGCTGCAGCAATCGGAGCACGTGACCGCGAATCGGCGAGCGCAGGCTGACTGATGCGTGGCCTGTCTCCGTGTTCAACGGCCAGGGCGAGAAGTCCCGCTTTGGCAACCTGGACTTCGTAGGCGGCTGCACGTGCTCTGAATTTGGCAGCTTCTAACGCATTGCTACTGTTGGTTGCCGCGGTATCCGCAAACTCCAGTTCCTCGTGGGAAATCACGCCGGAGGCCGCCAGCTTAGAAGCACGTTCCCGATTCCTCCTGGCCTGCTCGTATTCAGTGCGGATGCGTTCCACGATAGCTTCCGCCTCGCGCTGGGTTGCCTGGGTAGACTCGACCCTGGCCAGCAACTCCGCACGCTCACGGGGATCGAGAGGCAAGGGCTCGATCTCCGCCAGGACTTGACCCCTTCTCAACCGGGTCCGCCGCGTGGAGTTCGATCCGTTGCAGGCGTCCAGTCACAGGAGCAGCAATTTCGAAGCGGTCGTGGACGCGGGTTTCCGCCTCTTCGTCCACAGTTACGCGTAGACTGCCACGCTCGACACGCCCTTTCTCCACTTTGATTGGCTTAGGTACGAAGGCCCAAGCAACCAAGGCGATCACGATCGCTCCAACGAAGACCTCGACAAAACGGCTTGCGTTTCTTCATCGCTACTCCCGTGTCTTGAGTACCTCGACCAAGTCAAGATGCCGGATGCGCCACCGGACAAGGAGTCCGGAGACAAAAGCGGCAAGCTACCACCACGATGAACGCCACCGCATATGTGCTTCGGTTGATCACCAACGGCATCCGGTATAGCTCGGTGTTCAGCCACAACGGCATGAGAGCGCAGATGCCGTATCCGATCGCAAATCCGAGGGGAATCGCCACAGCGGTCAAAATAGCCTGCTCGCCGAGCAGCATGACGCCAATCTCGCCTTGTGTGAATCCCAGCACACGAAGACTCGCCAGGTCCCGGCCCCGTTCCGATAACGCGATGCGGGCGCCGTTGTACACCATGCCCGAAACGATCACGCAGGCAAAGGCCACCAGCACGGTCGTAAAGATTGCCAGGCTCTGGTAAAGAATGTCGTTGAAGCTCTTCAATGCCGCTTCCCGCAGTACAACGGCGCTCACCGCCGGCATACGCTTTAGATCGGAGTACAGGCCTGGAAGTTGAAGGGGATCGACTGCCAGAAAACCGCCTGAAACCGTGCCTCCCTCGTGCATCATGCGGTTGAGTGCGTTCACATTCATATATGCCGAGATCCCGATCAGTTCATCGGCTAAAGCGACCACCGCAATGCTGCGAACGGGTCTTGCACCCTCAAGCATTTCGACGGTCACACTTTGCCCGGGGCGCACATTCAGGATCTCCGCCAACTTGGTAGTCAGCACCATGCCCTCGGGAGGTATACGGAGCGCGATTAGATTCTTGTCCAAGACGCGACGCAGGCTGGCGCCCTCCGTCAAGCCGAAGATGGCGGTTCGCTTGGAACGGTGCTCGAACCGAAGTCGCGCGGGCACGGTGCGAAATGGTTCGGAGCGCAGCACGCCTGGTAGTTGGGCCAGGTTGAAGGCGGCTTCGGAGGAGCGAGGCTCGTTGAAAGCGACCGTCAGATCTTCGCGCTGCACATTCTCGAACTGGAAATTCAGAACGTAGTTGAAGGCATCGAAAAAATAGAAGCCCACGATCAGCATCGACACGGCCAGAGCCATACCGAATGAAGTCATGAAGGCCTTTACCGGCCGACGCTCCAGGCTGCGGAAGATCATTCGTACTGCCGGGGAGCAGATACGGTCCAATCCAATCTTGGCGGTCCATCCCAAGCGGTACCTGGCCGGTGGTTCCGAGCGCATTGCCTCGGCCGGAGCCAATCTCACCGCTTGCCGCACAGCCGCTAATGCTCCCACCGCCGCGGCACCCACGCTCAAGAACACGGTCATCACGATAAGCCGTGGTTCCACTTCGTACCGCAAAACCGGAAACCGGTAGAAGTTGGCGTACATTCCTGTAAGCGCCAAGCCCAGGTAAAGCCCCAGACCAATTCCGATCACCACACTCACGAGCACTGGCAACAGAGCTAGTTTCAGGTAGTGACTTCCGATCTGGGAATTGCTGTAACCGAACGCCTTCAAGATCGCGATCTCGGGACGCTGTGTGCTAATCAGGCGCGAGAGCACCATCGAGAGCAGGAAAGCAGCGATTCCGAGAAAAATCGCCGGCAGAAATGTGCCGGTGACACGGTTCTGGGAAATTTCGTCTGAAAGAAAACGGTGTGAAACTTGTTCCTCGCGGCCGTAAGCACCGGTTCCACCGAAGCGAGCCAATATTTGATCGAGCCGCATGGTGACGTCTTCTTCGGACGTTCCCGGCGAAAGAGTGAGCGAAACATCGTTGAAAGCCCCCTCCATATTGAAGGAGGAAGCAAGGGCTTCGTACCCCATCCACAACACGCCAAAGCGGCGGTTGTCGGGCGCGAATTCTGCTCCACTGCGGACCTCATAGACGTACTCCGGGTGAGAGCGCGATCCCTACGATCACGAGTTTCTTCCAACGGCCGTTAATAATCCCGCTGATCGAGTCGCCAAGATTCAGGCGGTTGGCTTGCGCAAAAGCTTCGCTGGCAATCACTTCCTCCGACCTGCCAAGAGCTACGTAGCGCCCTTGACGCAGAAACAAATCGTTAAGAACCGGAACCTGTCGATCGGGGATGGAGACCAAACGGCCTGTCGCTGGCTCCGCCAGGCCAGGAATATCGAGGATGACATCGTGCACCACCCGGGTCTGTACCGCCGAGACCCCTGGTATGTCGCGGATCTGACCGGCGACGGAATCCGGTGCGCGCTTCAATTGGGCAAACACGTTGGCAAAACGGTAGGCCGAGTAATACTGCGATTGAGAAAGCAAAAGCGAACGATACGTGCTTACCATCGAGACATAGGAAGCCACTCCGCAGGCAACGACGAGAGCCACTGCCACAAACTGCCCACGCAGGTGAAAGAGGTCACGAAAGATCTTGCGATCAAGAGGTCTCATGGCGACTCACCAACTCAGATCGGCAGGAGATGCCTTGGTAGCGTTCTCATGAATGTCGACAATCTCGCCACTGCGCAGACGAACTACCCGGTCCGCCATATCGGCGATGGCAGCATTGTGCGTGATCACCGCTGTGGTGGTTCTCATCTCGCGGTTGACCCTTTCCAACACCTCCAGGACCAATTTGCCGGTACTGAAGTCAAGCGCGCCGGTAGGCTCGTCGCAAAGCAGGACATCTGGATGCTTCACAATGGCTCGGGCGATCGCCACTCGTTGTTGTTCCCCGCCACTGAGCTGCGCAGGAAAATGATTCACTCGCTCTGTCAGTCCCACCATGTGCAAAGCTTCTTCGGCGCGTAACGGGTGGTCAGAAAGTTCGGTCACAACCGCGACATTTTCCAACGCAGTGAGGCTGGGGATCAGGTTGTAGAACTGGAAGACGAAGCCAACATGCTCGCGGCGGAAGCGCGTCAACTCCGCGTCGTTAGCCTTAGTGAGGATGTGGTCTCGGTAGTACACTTCGCCACTGGTGGGAACGTCGAGAGCTCCAAGAATGTTCAACAGGGTTGATTTTCCGCTTCCGGAAGGCCCTAGAAGAACAACAAACTCCCCTTCGTACAAGTCGAGAGTCACGGCGCGCAGAGCCTGCACCTCGACCTCTCCCATGGTGTATATCTTGCTGATGCCGTGCGCATGAAAGACCGCCGCAGCATCCTCGGTACCGGCCTTCTCGTGGCGGTATACGGCCTGCATAGGCCTAATGTCCAGTCGAGATGCTCGGTATTGAGGATACGTGCTGTGCAGCAAATCACTCAGTGCGCGATGAGGCGGGTGAAACGAAGCGGTTCGTGAACCTCTTCGAGGGGTGTCCCGGCCCGCCTCCTTCCACTCTGCTCGCAAGAACTACTTAGGCCGCCTTATGGACTTGGGATAATTCAGCCTCAGCCTGCAACCAATCGTCCAGGTCGTGTCCCTCATCTCTTCCACGCTGCTCGTAGAGTTGATAGGCACGCGCACGAATTTGGTTCTGCAATTCACCGCCACTGTCCGTCTTTTGGAGGTCTGCTTTGATCGGCAGCAGAGGGGACTACCTGGGAAGATTTCATTTCGATTTTCTCCTTTTGATGATTTGTCTAGCTGCTTCCGATTAGGCTTTAGCAAACTCACAGACGCGATTGCCGCACGGTTTCTGCGCGCTACCACCCCGGCGTGTTGAGCGAGATCGCTGTGAACCGAGATACAGAATCCTTCTGTCGTCATTGCTCTTCTCGTGCGCTCGTGAGTTTCATGCTCCGGCAGCGTCCTCGAAACTCCGAACACAGGGAGAACCTTGACCTAGGGCACGGCGTGTGCCAGGCATTGACAGGCGCCAAGTTACACAAAACACACACCAAGGACACCACTGGCCTCACCTAAGCCCGCACGCGTCAAAGGAATCGGACCGGGAATGTCCGAAGTATCGGACGTCATGACGCTTCAGGTCTCCTTCTATGAACGAGTGGATGGGGACGAGAGACAGACTCCGAACGGCCTGTTGCCTTTGTTCTCTGTCGCTTGGCATTTCCTTCTGTCGATTGAAACCGCTGGCGAGTAAAGATTCGTAACCGTCCTCTTCTTCGTGCGCCCGGCACTCAACATGCACTGGAGCCTCGTTGAGGGGGGACGAGGTGCGAGAAGGAATACTGTCTCCAGATGAGACGTCTGATAGAGCCACATCTAGTCGCCTGTGACGCACAAAATCGAGGGAGGGGGGCGATGAAACACACCAACCTGGCACTGGCAAGCGCCCTGACTCTCTGGTTGAGTCTTGCGCAACCTCTTCTTGCGTGGCCCGAGGACGGAGCCCTGAACGACGAGTCGGGGCGTTCTGCACAACAGGAACCCAAGCTGAAACCAGGCAGCAAGGACGACATCGATGCCATCGGAACGCGGGACATCGGAGGTGGCCGGGGGCTGGGGAATTGGTATTCGCTGGAAACGGAGATCCGAATGGGCAGGGAATATGCCCAGATGATCGACACCACCGTGAAATTGGTGAAGGACCCGGTCATTACGGAATACGTCAACCGGATTGGTCAAAATATCGTGCGAAATTCTGATGCGAAAGTGCCGTTCACCATCAAGGTGATTGACTCTGATGAGGTGAACGCTTTTGCTCTTCCCGGCGGATTCTTCTATGTGAATTCCGGACTACTTCTGGTCGCCGACGAAGAGGCTGAATTGGCGGGGGTCATGGCCCACGAGGTTGCCCACGTGGCGGCCCGCCATGCTATGCGACAAATGACAAGAGGTAACCTCGCAAACATCGCGTCGATCCCGTTGATCTTTGTCGGGGGAGGCATCGGTTATGCGGCTCGCTCCGCTGCGGGCATTGGAGTGCCGATGAGCTTCATGAAGTTCTCTCGTGGGTTTGAAGAAGAGGCGGATTATCTCGGGCTGCAATACATGTACAAGTCGGGATACGATCCCCAATCATTTCTGACATTCTTCGAGAAGATCCAGGCTAGAGAAAAGAAGAAGCCGGGCACCCTGTCCAAAGTGTTTGCTTCCCACCCTCCGCTTGAGAGCCGGGTGTTCAAGATCCAGAGGCAGACCGACACCAAGCTTCCATCGAAGCTTCACTATGTCGTGACTACTTCGGAGTTTGACGACGTCAGAACTCGTCTCGCGGTACTCGAGAATCGGGGCAGAATCACCGACGAAGACAAGGAGAGCAAGAAACCCAGCTTACGGCGAGCAGAGAAAGCGGACGATCTCAGCAGCGAGGACGACCGGCCGACTCTCAAGCGACGTGAACACTACTTCGATTAGGGGGACATATGCAATTTGAGATTCGTGGCAGGGACCTAAGCATCAGCCAAGCATTACAAGACTACATCGAACGGCGGCTTCGCTTTGCGTTAGACCGCTTCAGCAGGCGGATCAGGCAGGTGCATGTGACGCTGGGCGATCTAAATGGTCCCCGCGGTGGAATTGACAAATGCTGCAAGCTCGCAATATCGCTGGACCGCTCGTCGACCATTGTCGTGGAGAGTGATGCCTCAACCGTCTACGCGGCAATTGACGATGTTGCCGAGAAGGCGACGACCTATGTCGGCCGCAGGCTCAAACGTCCTCATGGCCGCAATCCGTTGAGAAAAATCTCCGACTTGCTCCTCCATGAATCGACGAGCGTGGACGTGCCGGCCAACCTGCAGCCCAGAGGTGCGCCATGAGTCCGAGTCGAAAAAGAATTCTCGATCGCGGATTGCCACGAGGATGTCCTCATCCTTCTTGAGAAGCTTCTTGAGGATGCGGGCTTCGATACGACCACTGTATGGACTGCAAAGGAAGCGCTGAAGTTGGTTGATTCGCACGCCTTCGATTTAGTCCTGGTGAACGAATACTTGCCGGATGCCGAATGCGAGGAGGTGCTCAAGGCGCTGCGGAAAAGAGGAGTACAAACTCCCTGCATCGTCATGCAACCGAGCGCACCTGAGATTGTCGACTTTACGCGCTTCGAGGCCTTGGGCGCAAAAGACGTTGTCTGCAAACACTGTTTTCGGCAGATCGTCGAGATGGTCAGGGAGTGTCTGCTGTGCGATAGGAAGCCGATCCTGGCTGCCTGAATGCGAGCCGTGAGGAACTGAGAAAGTCTTTGGAGGAGGTTCACCATGAACGCCGATTACATGTTGGCCTGCGGCGTCGTCTGGCGGAAGTCGGCCGATCCGGAAGCAGGGTGGGAACTGGTAGAGGGTCTCGAATCGAGAGACCCGGCACTCCGCGTGCTTGCGCACACGCTCCTGGTGGAGAGCGGGGACAACTCGATGGGACTTCTGGAGAGTGCCCTGACGGCGGGAGTCGTAGACCCAGATGTAGCCGGCCCATGCATGGCTGAGATCCTGCGAATTCGACAGGCGAAACGTGTAACTGGGCAAAGTATGAACGAACATTGCACGAACGCGTCGCTCCGCTGGGAACGGACGCAGTTGGATTAAGACAGGTAACCGAGGTCTGAATCGGAATGAGTTTGGAGGATGCAATGACAACCAGATTGATCCTGGCAGTCTTGTTCTTGAGTGTGGCAGCCTACGCAGGCAACCGCACTTCGCAAGAATCGACGAACGATAGCTCCCAATCAACTCGCAGTACGGCTTTGAGCCAGAAGGGAGTTGACCGCATCGTCAAAGAAGCGCACCACGAATTGGTCATGCTTCCGTTCTATGGCGTCTTCGACAACCTGCTGTACCAAGTATCGCCGGATGGCACCATGACATTGCGCGGTGAAGTGATGCGGCCGACGCTCAAGTCAGACGCCGAAAGGGCCGTGAGGCAGATTGAAGGTGTCGAGCGGGTGGACAACCAAATCAAAGTTTTGCCCGTGTCGCCCAACGATGACCGTATTCGGCGAGCGACGTATCGCAAGATCTTCGGACACGACGTGCTCTGGCAGTATCAGTTTCGTGCCATTGCTCCGATTCATATCGTTGTGGAGAATGGCCACGTGAAGCTGGAAGGTGTCGTAGCGCGCCAAATGGAGAAGCAAGTCGCTGGAATGCAAGCGAATAGCGTGTCCGGTGTGTTCTCGGTCGTGAACAATCTGCGAGTGGAAAACGACTAGAGCGAGTGGTTCCCGAGGAAGTTGGTTTCTCGAGGACAGCAGTAGCGGGAGGGGCGAAATGAAAGCGCTGGAAGTGAAACCGCAGATCGCGCTCAAGAACATTCTGTTTGCAACTGATTTTGAGGTGTCGGCCAGCCGAGCTTTGCCATTTGCGGTTGCGTTGGCAAACCGGTATAAAGCAAAGCTCTACGCCGCTCACGTCATACCGCTGGAGGTGTACGCCCTTGCTTCTCCCGAATCGATAGATCGCGTCTTGAAGGAGGCTGGAGACTTTGCGGGATACACGCTGGATCAGATCGTCGGCTCGCTCCGAGGTCGCGGCCTGCGTTGTGACGTGCTGTTGGGAGAGGGAAACGTGGCGGAGGTGCTCGAAGGATGGGTGCGGACATACTGCGCTGACCTGGTTGTTGTAGGTACGATCAGTCGCGCAGGATGGGGCAAAGTGGTGCTCGGTTCGGTTGCTGAGGAAATAATTCGAGAGGCGCCTTGCCCGGTGCTCACGGTCGGACCGCATGTCACGGCGCTGGCTTCGGCCGGAGTCCACAGCATTGTTTGCGCCACGGATTTCTCCCCCGCGTCGCTGCGAGCGGACGAATTCGCTATGTCACTGGCAGCACGAATATGAAGCCCATCTCACGCTGGTACACGTCATGGAAGGAAGTCTCAGAGATTCTCCACGTCTTGCCATTCAACAGACCGAGAATCGCTTACGCGAATTGATCCCTCCCGAACCCGAACTCCTTACCGACCGGAAGTGGTGGTGGAAATCGGAGCCGTAGCAGAAAACATCTTGACCCTTGCGGCCGATTTGTCGGCCGACATCATCGTAATGGGTGTGCGGGGAGCGGGAGCGTTCGCGCAGACGGCAAGTCATTTTGGCTCGATCGCGCACACGGTTGTATCTCTCGCCCCGTGTCCGGTGGTGACCGTCGGCGACGTACGGAATACAAAGAATGACTAGGTACAGGAGGTCGTTTATGGACCCAGCAACGATTCTGGTATTGGTCCTGTGCGCGGGCGTTGTAGCTCTTCTCGTATGGTTCGAAATGAACTCTCGCCGAAACGAAGCCAGCAAGACGGCACAGTCCGCGGGTTTGGAAACGTTGCCGAAGGAAAGCCAGACCACGGTTGAACCGAAGGGCGACAAAAAGAAAGCTGCATAGCCTCAATCAATGCGAAAGCGCAAAGGAGTTCGTCATGACAGATCGTTGCATTATCGTCACCGATGACGACGCGGACAGGCTCAGGCGTTTGGTCCGGGCTCTCAAGTATTCTCTCTTTCGAGATCAACGGCAGCTCGAACTTCTCGATGAGGCACTGGAGAGCGCCGAGGTCAGGCCTCCGGGTCGAGTGCCCAAAGATGTAGTCAGGATGAATTCCCGTGTCCGCGTCCGCGATTTTGATACGCGACGGAAGGGGTTGTATACGTTGGTTTTTCCTGAGGAGGCAAACATCTCGCGAAGCTTTGTTTCCGTTCTCGCACCGCTAGGGATTGCGCTGCTCGGTCGCAGAAAAGGGGACGTCATCGAGGCGAAGGTCCCCGGAGGGATCAGAAGGTTGAGTGTCGAACATGTACGGTCTGGGTCTGAAATCACGAGGAAGCGAGTCCCGCTAGCTCGATCAACTCCAGGCGTCACTCTGGTGGCCTAGCCCTTATGTCCCTTCGAATAGGAACTTCCGCCAAGACATCTATCTCGACTGCGAGAGAGACCTACATCGCGGTAGTGACCGTGATCGCAATTGGCGCGCACCTGATTCTCCGCTATTCGACTCACCTGCCACCGTCGATTTATCTGGCCCCGCTGTTCCTTGCGCTGATAGTCGGAGGAATTCCAATCCTTTTGAGCCTGGGCAAGAAACTCTGGCAGCGAGAGTTCGGCTCGGACTTGCTGGCTGGAATCTCTATCGTGGCTTCCGTTGCGATGGGCGAGTACCTCGTGGGATCAATCATCGTCTTAATGCTCTCAGGCGGGACGGCGCTAGAACAGTTCGCCACGCGCAAAGCATCCTCTGTCCTCGATGCCTTGGCGAAGCGCATGCCGCAGGTTGCGCACCGCCAGCGTGGAACGTCGGTCGAGGACATCAAACTGGAACAAATTCAGATAGCCGATCACGTCATTGTGTTGCCCCACGAGATTTGTCCGGTAGACGGAGTCGTAGTCGAGGGGCACGGCGTAATGGACGAGTCTTATCTGACGGGTGAGCCATTCGAGATCTCAAAAGCTCCGGGCTCGAAGGTTCTGTCCGGAGCGATCAACGGCGACATGGCTCTGACGATCGAAGCCGAGAAACTGGCGGTCGATTCGCGATACGCCAAGATTATGCAGGTGATGGAGCAGAGCCAGGACAAGCGCCCACAGCTTCGCCGCATTGGAGACCGAATTGGGGCTTGGTATACACCATTGGCCATGGGTGTGGCCGGACTAACATGGCTGCTTACCGGCGACTCCACTCGCTTTCTCGCTGTGGTCGTCATCGCCACTCCATGTCCTCTCATCCTGGCGATCCCAGTGGCGGTGATTGGGGCCATCTCGCTCTCCGCGAGGCACAGCATCATCATTAAGAATCCCGCAGCGTTGGAGCAGATCACAACCTGTCGCACGCTCATTTTCGACAAGACGGGAACTCTGACCTACGGCCAGCCTCAGATGACCGATGTGTTGTGCGGTCCTGCGTTTGCCAAAGACGAAGTCCTGCAGGCAGCCGCCAGCCTTGAGCAATTTTCCAAACACCCACTGGCCGGCGCGGTGGTGCGGGCCGCGCACGACTCAAAGCTGGCTTTACTAGAGGTCAGCCAGATGCAGGAAAAACCGGGAGACGGCCTTCGCGGTATGGTTGCCGGTAGAAGCGTGCGTATCACCGGACGCGGCAAAGTAGATCCCACACTGCTGTCCTCACTGCCTCCCCTTGCTTCGGGTTTGGAGTGCGTTGTCTTTGTAGACGAGCAGTATGCCGGGGCATTTCGTTTCCACGATGCGCCTCGTCAGGACACCAAGCCCTTTGTCCACCACCTAAACCCAAGTCATCAGGTGAACCGTGTGCTATTGGTGTCCGGAGACCGCGAGTCGGAGGTTCGCTACCTGGCGCAAGAAGTCGGGATCACCGAAGTGTACGCCGGACAGACGCCAGAACAGAAGGTTGCGATTGTTGAAGCGGAGACCAAGAGAGCTCGAACCCTCTTCATCGGGGATGGCATTAATGATGCCCCGGCACTAATGACGGCGACTGTCGGCGTTGCCTTTGGGGCTAACAGCGACATTACTTCCGAGGCCGCTGATGCAGTGATTTTGACTGCTTCGCTGGGCAAGGTAGATGAGTTGATTCATGTCAGTCACCGGATGAGATCGATCGCACTGCAGAGTGCCGTGGGAGGAATGGCGGCCAGCGTGCTGGGTATGATCGCCGCTGCGCTGGGCTACCTGCCTCCGCTGGAGGGAGCCATCCTGCAGGAGATTATTGATTTGGCAGCAGTAGCGAACGCGGTTCGAGTGGCTCTCCCCACTCGAAACCTGGCCGATTTTTGAGGATGTTGCAGTTAAGCGCATCGTCCGCTTTGAGGTGGCTGTCCCCGGGCGATGAACAAGAGCAACTGGGACCGGAAACGCTTCCCGGCTGAGAAGCACACGATGCGATCGGAGCTTGGCGGGCGCGGGCTGGCGATACATGCAGCCTGCCCCTCGGAATACATTGCCGTCAGGAGGAACTTTATGTACGCCTTCAAATTGATCCAACTCATCGAAACCCGCGCGGAACCCTTGTCTGAAGGCCTCATGCGCAGGATAAAGAAAGATGACAGGTGCGTCGAGCTGTTGCGACGAGTACCTTCGGATGAACTCAGAAGTCGATCCCACGAGATATATCGCAACCTCAATGATTGGCTGCGGAACAAGACAGAATCGGAGATCGAAGAGCGCTACATCGGGCTGGGCATGAAGAGAGCGCAGCAGGGCGTACCCTACTCTGATTTTCTCTGGGCTGTAAGCGCAACCAAAAAGCATCTGTGGGAATTCATGCAGGCGGAAGGACTATTCGTAGAACCAGTTGACATGTTTGGCGGCATGGACTTGCTTCACTCATTGGATCGCTTTTTTGACTGCATCCTCTATTTTGCGGCGGTCGGGTACCAGAACGCGCGGCAGATAGAAAGCGAACAGGCGAGGCATGGCCATGCGATAGTCCACATGTGAACCGGTGGGTACGAGGTCCGAAACTAGAATTCGAGCCGCAGAATGAGACCGAGGTGAGAATTCCGCCGAGACTGACTGCACTTCGAGAGTTGATACACGTCGAACCATCTTAAGGAAGGATCTGTGTCCGAAAACGGCAATAGGCTCAGGAATTGGGCGCCATCTCGATGCTCATGCTCGGGGGTCACTGGATCGAAGGCCTCATTCTTTTTGCCGGGGGCTGGCCATTGTCTACCCAGTGGACAAGCGCACATCTGGAGGCCTCAGCCGTGAGGGAGCCCGATGACAGGATTCCGGGAGGTTGGTCCGAGACAGCCGGCGGGACGCCGGCGCTACGGCACGTTGACCTTCTCCCGAGTCTCCGCCGGCACGTAGTTCACCGCGGCGGTTCGTTCCAGTTTGTCCCAGGCGAATTTGCGGCCCTCCAGCGCGCGCTTCAGCGTCTTGAAGAGCACAATTGAAAATAACTGGCGGTAGGCGAAACGCTGCAGCCACACCTGGCTCAGCAGCCAGGCGTCTTCCTTATCGTCGGGGCGGCGGCGTTCGAGGGCGAAGGCAATCGCCGACGCGATAAAGTCGATCACCAGGAAAGCAAAGAAGAACAGCACCAGCTTGTGGAAGCCGGCGGGATCGGTGGAGTCCGGGTGGAAATGTTTCTGGATGTAATACCAGATCGTTCCCACCACGAACATGATGTCGATGAGAGGCGAAACCAGCGGCAACAGGATCTGGAAGATCACGATGTTGGGCAGCGCCACCCATCCCAGCGCGCCCTTGCGGGCGAACACGCCCCGGTGCTTATAGACGGCCTGCAGAATCCCGAAGGACCAGCGGAAACGCTGGCGCATCAAGGCATTTGCGTTGGTGGGAGCTTCGGTGTAGGCCAGGGCCATGTCTTCATACTCGACGCGATAGCCGCGGCGCAGCAGGGCCATGGTGAGATCGGCGTCTTCGGCGACGGTGTCAATGTGATAGCCGCCCGCCTCGCGCACGGCCGAGACCCGCCATGCTCCGATCGCGCCGGGCACCACGCTGACGGCGCCCAGAACATCGAGCGCGCGCCGCTCGAAATTCTGGCTGGTGATGTATTCCAGGGCCTGCCAGCGCGTCCAGAGATTGACCCGGTTACCCACTTTGGCATTGCCCGCGATCGCGCCGACTTCTGGGCGGATGAAGTGCGGCACCAGTCGTGAGATCGCATCGGGAGCGATGATGGTGTCGGCGTCGATGCCCACAAAAAGTTCCGCATCGCCAATGTGCTCGATGCCGTAATTCAGGGCCTCGGCCTTGCCGGAGTTCGGCTTTCCGAGGATCAGAACTTTTCCGGCCGCGGCCTCGGCCGCGAAGGCCCGGCGCGCAACTTCCAGTGTGCGATCCTTGGATCCATCGTCAATCACAATGACGCGCAGATTGGGATAGTTGGAGTTGAGCGCCGCCCGTACCGTGCGTTCAATGACTTTCTCTTCGTTGTAGGCCGGAATCAGCACCGCAACCTTGGGCTTGTAGGACGCGACTTCCGCGGGCTTGCCAAAAATCTTTTCGTGCACCCGGTCGTAGACCGCCGCCGTTCCAATGAAGATGAGGCGTCCGGTCATGAGCAGGTCGCCGACCAGGAATATCCAGGTGATGCCGATGATCCCAGCGTCGAACAGCCAGAAGCCCAGCCGGTCAAAGCGGGCGGCCCAAAGCTCTCCGGCCGGCAACGGGGACATCACGTCCGCCCGCGTCTTGCCCAGCAGGTCATAAACCGGCGCAATTTCGTAGCCACGCGCCCGGATGCCGTCGATGATCAGGGGCAGCGCCCGCACGGTTTCCGAGCGATCGCCGCCGCCATCGTGCAGCAGCACGATGTTGCCGCAACGCAGATTCTCCTGGCGACAAGGCGGCAGGTGCGACAGCACATAGGACGCAATCTGCTCGGCGGAGCGGCGAGGATTTTCGCTCCAGTCATTCGGATCGATCCGGTTGCCGACGGTGATATAGCCCATTTCCTGCGGAATCTCCAGCGGACGTACCTGGTCGGAAGTGTCGGGCTCCTCGTCAATCGCGTAGGGCGGCCGCATCAGGGTGGCACGGACTCCCACCAGGCTGGCGAACAGGCGCTCGGTGAGATTCAGTTCCACCTTCATGTAGGCGGTGGAAATGTTGCTGACGTCGGGATGGGTGAAGGTGTGGTTCCCGATGGTGTGGCCTTCGTTATAAATGCGTTTCGCGATGCCGGAAAACTTGTCGGTCTGGATGCCAATCAGGAAAAAAGTGGCGGGAGCATTCTTATCCTTGAGAACGTCGAGAATCTTCGGAGTCCACTCCGGGTCGGGGCCGTCGTCAAAGGTGAGCGCAACCTTGTTCGGGCTATAGCCGTAGCGTCCGACGCGGTAGGGTTCCGGCAGGGTTCTGGAAAACCTCGTCGGTAATCAGGTGGCTGTTGGCATCGACGGTCAAGTCGCGAGTGCCATGAGCGGGCTTGTCTTCGATGCGCAGAATCTCGCCCTGGCCTTCCATGTCCACTTCGGCGCCGGGTGGTACGTCGCGAAGTTTTTCGGTGGCGCCGGCATCGCCGGGCATGTCCCAGACTCTCCAGAGCGAGCGGTCTTCGCTCCCCAACCGCCACAGCGCGAACGTCTGGATGCCAATCATCTGCGCGGATCGCATGTGATTCAGCGCCGTCACCGCATCGAGGAACCAGATGTCGTGCCGCAAACTGTGCTCATCGAGGTAGCTGAAGTGCGGGTTCATGGCGTCATCATCAAAGTTGACGTCTTCCTCGGAATCGCGCGCGGCCAGCCACGCATCCTGCGCGCTGACGGTGTGGTCGTGCACCTCTGGTGGCAGGCTGCCTTTCTTGGGCTTCAGCACCCAGTCGTACCCGTAGTTGGCGATGGCGCAGATGATCTTTTCCTGCGGGATGACGGTCTTGGCGAAAGTCAGGTTCTGAACGAACCAGTCCTGCGAGGCCACGGGACCGGAGGCAGCGCCGGGATAATGCTCGTCGTAGTTCATGAGCACCACGCCGTCCGCCGCCGCCGCGATCGCGGGATAATCGTATTCACTGTTGTGCGGCGGCACATGCGACGTAAAGCTTCATTCCGCGCGCGTGCAGATCGCCCGACAATTCTTTTAACAGCGCGACATAGCCAGGCTGGCCGCTGGGAGGAAAGGCCTCAAAATCGACCATCAGGCCACGGTAGCGGCCCGATGAGAGAAACTGCGCCGCTTGCCGCCGGAAAAGCCCCCGCGCATCGGGATTGTTCAGGAACCCTACGATGTCTCCCACCCAGTTCAGCGCCGTCGAAGTTGTTCACCATGGGGAAGACTTCCATGCTGGGGTCTTCCGTCTTCAGGAACGGCATCACCCGGTCGTCGACCGGGAGAACCGTGCTCCCCTGCACGACATCGAAGAACTTGTTGGTCTGATCGTCGACGCCCTGCAGTCGGCCGTCGGCCGTGAGTACGTGCAGCCAGTCGGGATACAGGATGTCGATCTGGCGGGCGTAGGAGCGCAGCGACGAGAAACTGGCCGCATCCCAGGGCACATAGAAAGCCGCGCGAATCCCTTCTCCCTGATTCAGCGTGACCTGCGAAGCCGCCAGTTTAGACTTGCGGTGCGAGCGGGCCGCCAGCTTCTTTTGGCGGTCGCGGGCTTTCTCCTTTTCGCTTTCCTTGAAAGCCTTGAAAGGCGCGCTTCTGCGGCGGAGAACAAGAGTTCCGGCAGCGGCTCATCGCGCAAGGCGGTGAATACGAAAAAGATGATCAGAGCGGAAACCACGACGGCCGAAACGTCGAACAGGCGCCGCAGGCGTTTCCACCGGGCGCGTTGCGGATCATAAAAGACTGGTTGAGCCATGGGGTGAGCAACTGTTCATCGTATGCTGCGGACGGCACAGGGTCAATTCTCGAAGGGCAGGGTGAGTTGGCTGCTCTGGATCCTTAAGATGCACTTTCCTGGCTCCGGGTTGCCGCAAACGCGCTATGATTCGCGCGTGCGGGAACTTGGGGCGCGGTTTGATGACTGAAGAGGGCGCGGTTCTTTGTTCGCGGCGAGCCTGGCGGCCCTGGGCCTGCGATGGCTGTTGGTCTGCGTTTTCCGGGGGTGGTCGACGATTCCCGGCTTTACGCCAACATCGCCGAGAACTGGCTGCTGCACGGCGTCTACGGCGTGACGAATTCCGGCGTGATCATGCCGACGCTTTCCCGCCTGCCGGGATATCCCGCGTTTCTGGCCGCGATCTTCGCTCTGTTCGGCGACGAGAATTTCCGCGCCGTCCTGCTGGTGCAGGTGCTGTTCGATCTGGCCACTTGCTTTCTGATTGCCGACCTGGCCAGGCGCCTGTTCTGCGGGCGCGCCGCGCAGGCGGCGTTCCTTCTGGCAGCGCTCTGCCCATTCCTGGCCAACTATGCGGCGACGGCTCTCACCGAGACGCTGGAGATCTTCTTCACTGCGCTGGCTCTGGACCTGGCTTTCTGCGGGCTGGGAGTGGGCGAGACGGCTGCGTCATCCGTTGCCCCACGCGCTTATTCAAGCCTGGTCTGGCCCAGTCTTGGTCTGGCTCGGGTGCGGGCTCGCGGTTGGGGCGGCGATCCTGTTGCGCCCCGACGGAGGGATTCTGCTGGCAGCGATCGGTGGATACCTGCTCTGGCTGCTGCTGCGCAGCCTGCGGACGGGCGCGGAGCCGCGCCCGCGCGCCGATCTTCTGGGCGGGCGTCCTGGTAGCCGATCGGCGCCACCGCGCCGCTGGTTCCCTGGACGCTGCGCAATCTGCACACCCTGCATCGTTTCGAGCCTCTGGCGCCACGCTATGCCAACGACTCCGACGAACTGGTCATGAATGGCTTCAATCGCTGGGTCAAAACCTGGACTGCGGATTACGTCTCGGTGCAGGAGATTTACTGGAACGTCCCCGGCACGGACATTGACGTTACGCGTCTGCCGCGGCGTGCCTTCGATTCCGAGCAGCAGCGGCAACGAACCAGCGAGCTGTTCGCCGACTATAACCGCGACCACGACATGACTCCGGAACTCGATGCCCGCTTTGCGGCCCTGGCGGCGGAGCGCGTGCGGGCCGCGCCCACTCCGCTACTATGTGTGGCTCCCGGCCGTGCGCATCGCGGATATGTGGCTGCGCCCGCGAACCGAACTGTTTCCCTCGGACCCGCGCTGGTGGGAGTTCAACGACGACGGCCGCTGGCTCGCGGTCAGCCTCGGGTTCGGCCTGCTGAATCTGGTGTACGTCGCCCTGGCCGCCGCCGGACTGGTGCGCGTCCGCGAATTTTTTGGCATTGGGCTATTGGTTTTATTTCTGGTGCTGCGTTCCGCATTTCTCGGAAGCCTGGAAAATCCCGAGCCCCGCTACACGCTGGAATGCTATCCCGCGGTCATAGTTCTGGCCTCAGCCCTGTTTCAGCGGCGTGCATAAACTTCCAAATCTGGAAGGCGCATATCTGGCATGGCGTATTCAAACGTTTCAGAAGCTGTTAAATACTGCAAATTCAGCTTGAATGTTGTGGCGGCGAAGTTGCACAATTAGCGCCCCATCAGGTCCCCAGGGTCTCATCGCGGTCTCAAAGTTCCTGGGCAAGACGTAATCAGAATTCCATGCCCTCTCGGGTGAAGGGAGCTTTCTATGCGTTCTGGCTCATGGCTGGTGGTTCCAGTCATCCTCTTGGTCCTTGCGCTCGGCACGTTCGCCGCCGCGCAATCTGCGACAACGTCTCTCCACGGCACCATCACAGACGCAAAAGGACTGGTGGTGGCAGGCGCCACGGTGACGATCAACAATCCGGCGACCGGGTTTTCGAGAATCGTCAAAACGGATGACCAAGGGTCATACCAGTTCCTGGAAGTGCCTCCCTCCACCTACGTCATGACCGTCACCGCCTCGGGCTTTGCCACCACCAAGCGCGAAAACGTCGTGTTGCAGGTTAGCAGCCCGGCCACTATTAACATGTCGTTGCAGGTACAAGGTGGACGTCTGTTGTCGTAGATGTCACGGGCGAAGCGCCGGTCGTCAACACCCAGGACGCGACGTTGGGCAACAACTTCAATGCGCGGCAGCTCACCGATCTGCCCACGGAGGGCCGCGATCCGGTTTCGATTTTGAGCTTGCAGCCCGGCGTTGTCTACATCGGCAAGAACGTGAACCAGAACGACGACAGCCGCGGAGGCGCGGTGAACGGAGCCCGCAGCGACCAGACCAACGTCACCCTCGATGGTCTCGACGACAACGATCAGCTCAACGGATATGCCTTCACCGGCGCGATGCGCGCCACCCTGGATTCCCTGCAGGAATTCCGCGTCACCACCAGCAACTACGACGCGTCCGCCGGGCCGCTCTTCTGGCGCGCAGGTCAATCTTGTGACCAAGGCCGGCACCAACTCATTCCATGGATCGGGTTACGAGTACTACCGGCCCAACTTCACCGTGGCCAACGACTGGTTCAACAAGCAAGCCGAACTGAACGCCGGATTGCCCAATGTCCCTGGATTCGTTCTTCGCAACACCTACGGCGGCACCCTCGGCGGGCCTCTCAAGAAAGATCGTGTGTTCTTCTTCGCGGCCTATGAAGGCCAACACACTGCCGATCAGTTGCAAACCACCCGCATTATTCCCACGCCGAGCATGGCCGCGGGCAATTTGCAGTACCTCTGCAATTCGACAAGTCAGTCGACCCGAACTGCTACACGGGTAATCCGAATGTTGCCAGCGTCGTCGATGGTATTCTACTCGCAATTCAATCTGGCGACGATCAACCCGGCCCAGATTACCTCACTGGATCAGGGCTGTGCCGCGAATAACGCATGTCCTCCGACGCCGGGGAATCCGGTTGGGCCTGGACCGAACGGCAACATCGCCAACCTCGGTGGCGCCAATCCGAGTGCTCTGTTTGCAGGATATCCCGCGCCAAACTCAACCAGCGGCGGCGGCGACGGCTTCAATTCCGCCGCCTACACATTCCCCGGAAACAATCCAACCACGCTGAAGACCTACATCTTTAAACTGGACTACAAGATTTCGGCCGACGGCAACCACTCGTTGTTTATTCGCGGCAACCTGCAGAACGACAAAGACTCCAATCCGCCTCAGTTTCCCGGCCGGCCTCCGAACAGCGTCATCACCAACAACAGCAAGGGAATCGCGGGCGGCTATACCTGGATCATCCGGCCCACCCTGATCAATAATTTCCGTTACGCGTACATCCGCCAGGGCATTGGAAATGCCGGACTGAATACTCAGCCCTTTAACCGCTTGCGCGGCTTGGACGACTCCGTGGGATTGACTTCCACGATCCTTACCAACGTTCCCGTCAACAACTTCATCGACGATGTCTCCTGGATCAAAGGGCACCACACGCTTCAATTCGGCACCAACTGGCGGCTGATTCACAACAACCGCCAATCCAATGCACAGAACCTATCCGAAGGCTACGCCAACCTGTACTGGATGAGCCCGTCGTTTATTTCCGGGCACCGGCGCGCAGCCTGGATCCTGCGCTGGATCCTAGTTTCCCCGCTGTCGATCCGCTCGTTCGGCACCTCGTACGATTTCGCCGCGGTACAATTGATGGGCATCATGAGCCAGGTGTACACCGTCACCAACCAGGATAAGAACGCAAACGCCATCCCCAGCGGCGCCCTGGTCCCACGGCATTTCCGGAACTTCGAAGGCGAAATGTACGTGCAGGACAAGTGGAGTGTCACACCCAACCTGGTCCTCACCTACGGGCTGCGCTATTCGCTCCTGCAGCCACCCTACGAAAGCAGCGGCAACCAGGTCTCGCCTACGGTCAACATGCACCAGTGGTTCACGAATCGCTGGCAGCAGATGTATCAGGGAAACGTCGTCCAGCCCGAACTTGAACTTCGATCTTTCCGGACAAGCCAACGGCAAAAAGCCGTATTGGGCATGGGACTATCAGCAATTTTGCGCCCCGTTTCGCGGTCGCCTATTCGCCGCACGCGGCCAGCGGACTCATGCACAAGCTCTTTGGCGATGCTGGTAAGAGTTCCATTCGCGCAGGCTACGGCCTCTACTTCGACCACTTCGGAGAAGGTGTCGTGAACACCTTCGACCGGCAGGGTTCCTGGGGCCTAACCACCACCATCAGCAACCCGGCGGGTGTGCTGGGAGTAGATACCGCACCCCGGTATACCGGATTGCTAGGTACTTCGAATCTTCCGCCAAGTCCAGGAGTGCCCAGTCCCCACGGCTTCCCCTATACACCTTCTGGAGACCAAAACACGTACGGACTGGCGATTGCCTGGGGAATCGATGACAATCTGAAGACTCCCTACTCCCACGTTGTGGACTTCTCCTTCACTCGTGAATTCGCCCACAACTTTGTACTGGAAGCCACCTACACCGGACGATTCGCGCGTCACCTGCTTCAGGAAATTGATCTTGTCCCAACCTCTAGACCTGGTCGATCCAGCAAGCAAGACGGACTATTTCGCGGCGGCGCAGATGCTTTCAAAAGCTGCCTATGCTGGTCTACCTGAGACCGACCCCAGTGTTACCAGCATCCCGTATTGGGAGCATCTGTTTCCGCAGGCCGCCGGTGCCGGTGGCGTTGCAGGATGTGCGCCCAACGCCCCGCTCAACACCGACGGCGACCCAGAACATTTACGACCTGTACTACTGCGAACTGGGCAACGAGACTCTGGCGCTAGAGGATCTTGGATGCATTTTGCTTCCCGGCTTGTGCCGGCACAGGTTCCAACAACATCGGCGGCTTTGTCGGCCCCCTGGGCACTCCATTCTCAGTTCTACCAGCCGCAATTCTCCTCGCTGTATGGCTGGCAGACGCGCGGCAACAGCAACTACAACGGCCTGCAGGTCAGCCTGCGGCACGCCATGTCGGCGGGGCTGCAGTTCGACATGAACTATACCTACTCGAAATCCATTGACGTCGGATCGAACGCTGAACGGGTCAACGGTTTTGAGTCCGGCGGCCTCGCCTTCAACAGCCAGGTGATCAATGCCTTCTCGCCGAATCTCTGGCGCGCAGTGTCGGACTTCGATACCACGAACCAGTTCAACGCGAACTGGGTCTGGGACCTTCCCTTTGGCAAGGGCCGCTACTTCGGCAGCAACTCGAACAGCATCGTCAACGCCATCTTCGGCGGATGGGGCCTCAACGGCCTGTGGCGCTGGACCAGCGGCTTCCCGTTTACTGTGGGAGCCGGAGCTGGCTGGGCGACCAACTTCGAGTTGGAGGGCTCCTCAGTCGTGATTGGCGCGAAGCCCAAGACCGGCGTATTCCGGGATGCCAGCGGCGACCCCACCGTGTTCAAGAATCCAACCAATCTTGTCTGCGCGTGCGGACCGGGCCAGCTTGCTGGCGCGAACTTCCGTGCCACCATGCCCGGAGAGTCTGGCCAGCGCAACATCTTCCGCGGCCCCGGCTACTTCGGAATCGATGCCGGACTTTCCAAGAGCTGGAACTTCAGCGAAACCAAGATGGTCCGGTTCGCGTGGGAAGTGTTCAACGTGACGAACTCGGTGCGTTTCGATGCCGCCGGATCCCTCATCAACCAGGACCTGGTCGACATCACCGGCTTCGGCAAGTTCAATCAAATGCTGACCAGCCCGCGCGTCATGCAGTTCTCCCTGCGATTCGCGTTCTAGGTGGCAGGGGTCTCAACCGAGGGACGGCGAAAGCCGTCCCTTTTTTATTGATGGATTGGATTCTGCGGAGGCAACCTACCGAACGGACTTGCGCTACCCCAGCGGCGAGTCGCTCATGCGAAACCGGGTGCGGACGTGCTCGGAGATGAGCTCGATCGCGGGACGGTTCTGCACCGGGTCGGCCTGGGCCAGATACTTCATGGCCTCGACCAGCAGGCGTTGCCCATCCACGTAGCGCGGATCTGAGGTACGCTCCCGGCGCTTGTTTCCCAGCTTAGGAGGGACTGTAATCGTAAAAACCTTGGCCATGAATGAACCCAACTGAAGGTGGGGCCAGTATAGCTCCCCGAGTGCAATTCTCAGCACATCTTCTTGGCTTTTAGATTCAACAACTTAACCGCGAGGTAAAATCGTCGTTGTCTTGCCTGTGGTCTTTAGCTTGAAAACGTCGTCGTTGATCTTCTCATTGATGCGAATGGAAGAGTACTTGGCCAGCCGGTAGTCCCCCTGCGGCGTAAAGAATTGCTGCTGCACCGAAATCCCCTGGTCGAGATCGATCCAAAGAAGAATCTGCTTGTAGGTGTTGCGGACCTTCTCTGACTTGGGGACGAGTTGCAGTTTCGCGGTTGCGATGCCGTTGATGGTCTCCGGCCCCACATAAGTGACCTCGAAAGTCTTGACCAGATCCTGCCCGCTGCCGCCAAAACCGAGGACCAGGTAGCTCTCGAGATCGGCCCGATTTTTGCCGAGATCGAATTCCGTCACTTGGTCCGGCTTGGGCTGATACATGCGGACTTTGCCCTTGCTGAAGAGGACATACTTGGGCTCGGGTTTTAGCTTGGCGGGATCGCCGCCGGCCAGCTTGACGTTGGCCATCATCTCGATTTCGTTGCCGGCGCGGCGGTAGTAGATGGTGCCAGTTTGAACCTCGTCGACTTCATCGATGACTTTTTCGTAGGTGTCCCACTCAAACTCGGCCTGGGTGGTGCGAAAGCTGGCCGCGGCAGTGTCCATTTTCTTCAGGACTGCCTCCAAGCTGCCGTCGGCAGGCTTGGGCGGCGGCGTGGCTGCCAAGGCGAGCAGGCTGCAGATCACCGCGCTGGTAAGGACGAGCCAGAAACGCTTCATTTGGATTTTCAAACCTCGAGTCCTCTGCCTTGCGGATTAGTCCCGCTTAGCCAGCACTTTGTAGCTCTGGGCTTTTCCCTTGCCATCGAAAACGGTTTCATAACTCACAATCGAAACCGCACCTGAAATCGGCTCGATAATGTGCAGCAACTGCTCCCGCACCGACTGGTCATCGCCCGGCGAAATAGCGCTGGCCGCGACCTGGTAGTAGAGATGGCCCTCCGCATCCGTCGTCACCACGACCTCTGTGGGATGCGCATTCCGGGCGATGGGTTTGTCGTTGAAGTTGATTACCCGCGGCGAGAACAGCACAAACAGGATGATCAGCGTGACCATGATGTCATAGTGGAGCGTGCCCCGCTCGTATTGCCACAAAATGTAGCCGCGAATTGTTCGCCAGATGGCGTTCATGGGCAGGGGCGCGCTGGGCGCGGTGGTCGTCAGTTCTGCTCTCTGCAAGTCTACTAGCTCCTGGCTTCTAGCTCCTAGCCAACCCCTGTTACGTTCCGGGTTTCAGCTAGAAGCTAGGAGCTAGACGCTAATGGCTAGAAGCTCTTCGGCGTGATCCGTTCCGCGCCAATATAAGGCCGCAGCGCCTCGGGAATCACCACGCTCCCGTCGGCCTGCTGATAGTTCTCCACGATCGCCACCCAGGTGCGGCCCACGGCCAGTCCGCTGCCGTTCAGCGTGTGCACGAACTCGGTCTTGTTCTTGCCTTCCGGACGGTAGCGGATATTCGCCCGCCGCGCCTGGAACGACTCGAAATTCGAGCACGACGAAATCTCGCGGAACAGTCTGCTGCCCCGGCAGCCAGACTTCAATGTCGTAGGTTTTCGCCGAAGAAGATCCCATGTCGCCAGTGCACAGCGTGACCACGCGGTAGTGCAGGCCGAGTTTCTGCAGCACTTCCTCGGCATTGTGGGTCAGCTTCTCGTGTTCGTCGTAGGAGTTCTCCGGCCGCGTGAACTTCACCAGTTCCACTTTCTGAAACTGGTGCTGCCGGATGATGCCGCGCACATCTTTCCCGTACGATCCCGCCTCGCTGCGAAAGCAGGGCGTGTAGGCCGTCAGCGAGACCGGCAGCCGCGCCTGGTCGAGCACTTCGTCGCGATAGAGATTCGTGACCGGCACTTCGGCTGTCGGGATCAGCCAGAGATCTTTGTCGCCATGCGGCACGCGGAACAGATCGGCGGCAAACTTGGGCAGTTGCCCGGTGCCGTACATCGAATCGGAATTCACCAGGTAGGGCGGCAGCACCTCGGTGTATCCGTGCTCGCGCGTGTGCAGGTCGAGCATGAAGTTCATCAGCGCCCGCTCCAGCTTCGCGCCCAGATCCCAGTAGACGGCGAAACGCGCGCCCGTGAGCTTTACCGCGCGTTCCAGATCGAGGATGCCAAGCTCGGCGCCCAAGTCCCAGTGCGGCTTGGGAGTGAAGTCGAACTTAGGCGGCGTGCCCCAGCGCCGGACTTCGACATTCTCTTCGGCGCTGTGACCGACCGGCACGCTGGCATGCGGCAGGTTGGGAATGCCCGCGAGAATATCGCGCAGGCGGGCTTCGAGGTCGGCGGCAGTCTTTTCCAGCGCCTGGATCTTCTCGCGCAGGTCCTTGGTCTGGGCCATCGCAGCCGTGGCGTCCTGGCCGCTCTTCTTCAGTTTCGCGATTTCTTCGGACGCCCTGTTGCGCTGAGCCTTGCTGGTCTCGGCCTCGGTGATGGCCTGGCGGCGCTGCGTGTCGACCTCGCGAAAGTCCTTCAGCACTTCAGCCGGATCCATGCCGCGCTGGCGCAGCTTTTCCTCGACCAGCGGCAGGTTGTCGCGGACGAAATTCAGATCTAGCATTGGGAACTCACTACTTTATCGGAAAAGAGGCAGGGAATGCACGCCGCTGCGCCCCGGCAGAGGCAAGACCTCAAACCACTGAGGACGCGAAGTCACACGAAGTAAACCCCAAGAATCTCCTTCGTGTACCTTCGTGTCCTTTGTGTTATGGGGTTCGGTACGCCACCAATCGCGAGCACCGCAGTAGTGTTTGGCGGATTCTCCTCTGCCTGTGTAAACTACCTTC
Organism: Terriglobia bacterium; assembly: GCA_963816025.1. Taxonomy (GTDB): domain Bacteria; phylum Acidobacteriota; class Terriglobia; order Terriglobales; family Acidobacteriaceae; genus JAIQFF01. The sequence goes on along the minus strand of CAWFJA010000029.1, from coordinate 196,182 downwards.
GCGATGAGATCTTCCCCCAGATCTGGCCGCACTTGCTTCACCGCGCTGGCCGTGCTGGCAGCCGTCGCGGTCTGCTCCGTTCCCAGTGCCGCCTCGGCCTACAACGGCCATCCCAAGCTGGTGGTCGTGATCGTGATTGACCAGTTCCGGGGCGACTACCTGGAACGCTACCGCGATCAGTTCGGCGACGGCGGCTTCCGCTTCCTTCTCGACCATGGCGCCTATTTCCCGAACTGTAACTACGACTATGCCAACACCCGCACCGCTCCGGGACACTCCACGCTGTTCACCGGCGCCTATAGCAACGGCCACGGCATTGCCGCCAACGAATGGTGGGACCCGAAGAAGAAACGCATGGTGACCTCCGTCGAAGACGACGGCACGAAACTGGTCGGCGTCGCCGGAGACAGAGCCGGCGCCTCGCCCCACAACCTGCTGGCCGACACGCTGGGCGATGAACTCAAGCTGGCGACGCAAGGGCAAGCGCGCGTCTTCGGGGTCTCGTTGAAAGACCGCGCCGCCGTCCTTCCCGCCGGCTTTGCCGGAGATGCGGCCTACTGGATCGAACCGAAGAGCGGCGCCTGGGTCACGTCCACCTACTACCGCGACGATCTGCCGAAGTGGGTGCAGGATTTCAACTCCAGCCTCGCCCCGACAAATATTGGGACCGGGAATGGAAGGACGCGCAGGGGACCGTGCTGCGCTCGACGGCTCATCGCAAGGCGAAAGACGGCTCCGAGCCGGCTTCTACGAAGTGGTTGGCTCCACCGCCTTCGCCAACGAATACGAATTCGAGTTCGCCAAGGAATTGATGGTGTACGAGAACGTGGGCCGCGGTCCGGCCACCGACTTGCTTTCGATCAGCCTCTCGCCCAACGACATTCTTGGCCACCAGGTGGGACCGGATTCTCCGGAAATGCAGCAGATGGCGCTCGATCTCGATCGCGAGCTGGCCGACTTCATCAACTTCCTCGGACATCAGATCGGGCTGGCCAACGTGTGGATTGCGCTATCGGCCGACCACGGCGTCTCCTCGCTGCCCGATGCTGTGAAGAAGCTGCGCATCCCGGCGGCGAACCTCGACGCACAAAACTCCTGGCCCAGATCAACGGTGCGATCACGGCAAAATTCTCTCCCGGCCATCCCGCGGAGTATGTCAAGCTGGACTACCCGCTGGCCTGGCTCGATCAGGATGCTTTCGCCGCCGCCCACGTGCGCGAGCACGATGCGGAAGCCGCGGTCGGAGAGGCCATGAAGCAGGCCGGATTGCGCGACTACTACACCAAGTCGCAACTGGCCGCGGGCGAAGTTCCCAACACTGCGCTGGGACGAAAATTCCTGAACAGCTATTCGCCGGAAGGAAGATGGTACGTGATGGGTGTTCCCGATTTCTACACCGTAGGGTCGAGCAAGGGCACCGACCATGCTTCGCCGTACAATTACGATACGCACGTGCCCCTGGCTTTTTACGGCCTGCCTTTTCAGGCGGGAACCTACCGGACGCATGCCGAACCCGTCGACCTGGCAGCCACCCTGGCATCGCTGCTGGGGATCAACGCTCCCGACCCACTCCATCGGACGGGTGCTGACCGAGGCGCTCGCGCCCGCGCACCGCAGCCCGACCACGGGAGAAGGCCAGCCATGACCGCTTCCTCCACCCATTCCGGACGCACCACTCCCGACCTCAGCGTCAGCTTCGCCGGCATTCCGCTCAAGAATCCTGTCATTGCCGCCAGCGGCACGTTCGGCTATGGCGTCGAGTTTGAGGATGTCGTCCACCTGAGCAAGCTGGGCGGGTTTGTGGTGAAGGGCCTGTCGAAGGAGCCGATGACCGGCAATCCGCCGCCTCGCCTGTGGGAGACTGCGGCCGGCATGCTGAATGCCATCGGCCTGCAAAACATCGGGGCGCAGGCGTTTCTCGACGAGAAGCTGCCTCACCTGCGACAGATCAAGAATATCGTGGTGATGGCGAATGTTTTCGGCTACACCCGCGAGGACTACGAACGGACCATCGAGATCCTCAACGATGGCGAGGGCATCGCGGCCTACGAGCTGAATGTTTCCTGTCCCAACACCGCGCACGGAGGCATGCAGTTTGGCAGTGATCCGCGCTCGCTCGATGAGGTCGTGACGACCGCCAAGCGCGTGGCGCGGCGGCCGCTGATCGTCAAACTCTCGCCCAACGTGACCAGCATCGCGCAAATGGCCTATGTGGCGCAGGAAGCGGGCGCCGACGCGCTGTCGCTCGTGAATACCTTTGTGGCCATGGCCATTGATCCCGAAACGCGCAAGCCCGCGCATTGCCAACGTAACGGCCGGACTCTCCGGTCCCGCCATCAAGCCTATCGCGGTGCGCATGGTGTATGACGCCGCTCACGCCGTCAAGATTCCGGTGATTGGCATGGGCGGAATCTCCACCGCGGCTGACGTCGTCGAGTTCATGCTGGCCGGCGCCACTGCCGTGCAGATCGGCACGGCCAGCTATTGGGATCCCTGCGCCACCGAAAAAATCGTTGAGGAACTGCAGCAATGGTGCAGTGAACACGAAGTCGCCAGACTCGCCGATTTTACCGGCGGTATGCTTTTGGAATGATCCCGTCGTAGAAACGTAGCTTGCTACGTCTCGATCCTCAGGTAAAGTTCGCAGGGCTGCCGGCTGAACAGCGCGCACTCAAGGATTGAGGCTACCGCCCCTGGGCGTACCAGATGGAACCGGGAGACTTGAAATCCCGGCCTTCGCCCCAGACCGCATGAGTCGTACCCTCACTGTCGATGGCCAGGCTGAAGTAATCTCCGAAAGGGAAGCGGAAGCCGTCCGGCAGAATGTAGTCGTAGCCGCGCGCTGCCCCGGAGAGCCGGGTTTCAACGTTCCAGGTGGCGCCGCCGTTGGTCGAACTGCGGTAGAACGTGTTCCACAGAAGCCGGTTGGGGTGGCCCGGTTCCGCTGTCCTCGCATCCATCCAGGCAATGCGAACGTCTCCCGCCGCGCCCGCCACGATCGCGGGAAAGGAATGCTCGACCCCGGCGGCCGCATGGGACACATTCGCGCGCTCGGACCAGCTTGCTCCTCCCGTAGTCGAGGAAGAGAAGTAGATGCGCTCGGGCCCGCCATTCGCGGCGCCCGCGTTCCACAGCGCGTAGAGCGCGCCGGCAGCGTCTGATGCCAGCGCGATCTGCGCTCCCAGATAACCGGTTCCGCAGCTTTGCGCCTCACACTCGGGAGGCGCGCTGGAAACATCCAGCAACACCGTGCTCCAGGCGCGTCCACCATCGGAGGAGCGGCTCACGAAAACGCTGACCGGGCGTGTGGGCATTTCGTGGCGGGCATAAGCGGTCCAGCCGAAATAAACGTTGCCCGCTGGATCAATGGTGGCGCCGCCCGCCAGCGAGGATCCAGGTGCGGCGTTGGAATTGACTTGCACCGTGCTGAAGGTCTGGCCGGCATCGTGCGAGGCGGCCACAAAGAATTGTTCCTCGCGGTTGAACCCAACGTAAACGTCCGTTCCGCGAACTGTCAGCACCGGCTTGTCGGCTTCGCCCCGGCCACGCGCCGCCCACGAGAACGACCAGGTCCGTCCGAAGTCGAGCGACCGGGCCACGATAATGTCGCGCTTGTTGTTCTGCATCCACGAGGCGTACACCGTCTGCCGGTCCACCGGATCGACCGCGATCTGCGGATCAAACTGGCCGGTGGAAAAGGGGAGCAGCGCCTTCGAGGGTTGCCAGGAAAGCCCGTTGTCGCTACTGACCAGCAGCGCGATCGTAGGGGCCGTGCACGTAGGACATCCGGGAACGGCGCCGTACTGCGGATAGAGAACGTAAATATGCCCGCGGCCGTCGGCGGCGATGGCCGGCTCCCACTGATCCCCAATGTGATAACCGAGTCGTCTCGGCGGAGTGAATCCCGAGACGGCCAGCGCCGCTTCCGCGCTGGTCAAGGCAAGCAAAACCAGCAGCGCAAGTTTCTGCACCCTTCTTGGTCCGGCTTGAATACGGCTGGTCGAGAAAACCACGGACTAACCCCTGGGTGACCCTGCTAGGAGACCCTGCCCCCGGACTTTATCGTGATTCCGCGGGAGCGTCAATTGCCCAGGCGGGGGAGGTGCCAAATTTTACAGGCCTGTGGGAATGGTGCGGTTTGAAAAGAACGATTCGTATCAGAGCATCGCTTGAAGCGACGCCGCAAAAGGGCGTCAGATTGCTCTTAGACACTGGGGGTTGCCCCCATAAGCGCCAAATTCAGCAGCTCGGGCTGGGGACAACGCTCTCTGCGAGTGGGATAGCTTCCGGTTAGCCGACAACTTGGCCAGAGTCGTCTTACGCCGGAGAACCCACTTGCCAGTGATCACAGTATATTGTCCGAGAAGCGACGACCTGATGAACGTCCACCGCCATCAGCAGCGCTCGTACTGCTCACCTCAGAGCGTGCTTCAGGAAATCGAAAATTGATCAACGCGAACACAAATACATATCCGAGCAGTGTGACGACACTGCCCTCTGGTCCCGCGGTTCCACCAGTCATCCATTTGGAACCTTGGAACGATGGGTTCAGCAAGTGCCCGGCAACCGTGACGCCGGAGTCAGAGACTCCGTACAGGAAGCTCTGAGCCCAATCCCACGCCGCGTGTATGCCAATGGCGAACCACAAATTGCCGGTCCGTCGTAGCGTAAAAGCCAGCAGAAGACCCACTATGACGAGATTCACCGAACCCAACCAGTTCTCTCCAGCATTGACGGCAAGGTGAATACCCCCAAAGAGCAAAGCCAAAAGCGCCGCCGCCGGCCAGAAGCCAAGCCCCCGCGTCAGCGCAAAGAGAGCGTATCCGTTAAAGGCAAACCCCTCGGCGACGCCGACCATTGCGAAAAGCACTGCCCACAGTACCGCGAATGCCGGAATCCTTTCTGGCGTAAGGCCAAGCGAACCAAAATGGAAATTGCCGCTCGCCCTCAGCACCAGCAGCATGCCGGTCATGAGAGTGAAGCCCCAGAGTAGTCCTTCCAAGAATCGCGCGGCGAATGCGCCTCGGAGGGGAAGTCCGTAATGAGCAAAGCTGCGTTTCTCGAATCGCGCAAAGATGGCGCTGGTAACCAGCACTCCAAACAGGAAGACGCTTTCGTTCAATAACCCACGACCAGGCGTCAAGACGTTCGTGACGGGATGCGGCAACCTTAACAGCGCACGGATCGCCCGAATCGCTAGTACCAAAGCGAAGATAAGGGAAGCGAGTAGACAGTAAAACAGCAGCACTCTCCACCCCGACCGCACTCCATTCAAACCGATGAAGAGCCTTTTGAGTGATGAAGTCTTAGGCGAATTCTGGGTGCCGGTTGTGGTCTGCTGAAGAGCGGGCGTTGGAGGGCGTTGGCTTTCCATCGGCGCGATGATCGGCTCATTATAGGGCCATTGTGGCTGCGGCCCGTGAAAACTAATTTCTCTTGACAAGTGTACCCCTGAAGTAATCCGGTGAGAGGGAGGAGAGAATTGGCTTGTTGAGAGTGATCGCAATACGTCTGAATCACGGGCAATCCGTACAGTGGCTGAGGTAGGCAGACCATCGTAGCGCGGTTAAGGAGGACCGCGAACGATGTCTCGGAAGCCTGCCTCGAAACGAACTCGCCCCAAGCCCAAAGCAGTTCTTCGCCTACCCGATTTGGATCAGGCAAAATCTGCCGTTCTGAACAGCCTGACCTCTGCAGACGCGCAGCGCGGTTACCGGCATGCCATTGAAGAATTCGTGGAGTGGTACTGCTCGGAGCCGAGGCTCTCGTTCAGCAGGACCGTTGTGCTCCGCTATCGAATCCATCTCGAATCCCGAAATCTCGCTCCGGGGACAATCAATCTTCGCTTAGGAGCGGTCCGCCGCTTCGCCTATGAGGCCGCTGATTGTGGCCTCCTAAGCCCCGACCTAGCTGCAGGCATCCGACGAGTGAAGGGCCTTAAGAAGATTGGCGTAAGGCTAGGAAACTGGCTCACCGCTGAACAGTCGCAGAAACTATGGCAGGTTCCCGGCGGGGAGCGCTTGAAGAAAAAGCGTGATCGAGCACTTCTGGCCGTCTTACTTGCCTGTGGCCTACGGCGACATGAGGCAGTTGAGCTAAATTTCGGCCACATTCAGCGGCGGGAGGAACACTGGGCCATTGTCGACATGAAGGGAAAGGCAGGCCACACCCGCACGATCCCGATGCCGGGATGGGTGAAGGATGTCGTCGACCACTGCATCCAGGCAGCGAACATTACATCGGGCAAGTTGTTTCGTCGGGTGCACAAGATGGGGAAAACCTGGGGAGAGAGGCTAACAGAAAAGGCGGTCTGGCACGTGGTTCGGGAGTACGCCACGAAGGCTGGAATCGACAAATTATCGCCGCACGATCTCCGCAGAACGTGTGCACGGCTTTGCTACGCCGCCGGAGGCGAACTGGAGCAAATCCAATTTCTGCTCGGTCACGTTTCGATTCAGACAACGGAACGATACCTCGGTTGCAAACAGCGGATTCAAGATGCCGTAAACGACAAAATCGGAATTGGGCCACCAGACTGAACGAGCCATTGTCCGCTTTGCCGACCATACCTCCAAGATTCAGTCTATCGATTCCAATCGCAATGTTTTTTGGCTAGTAACGGTGATTAAAGGTGGAATAATTGCCGCGCGTTGCCACAGGCAATTTTGATGCGATCAGGTTCGCTGATGGGCGCGTTGTCGAACCACTCAGCCGCTTCACCCATATCCTCATACGGATAGTCCACCGAGTACAGAACGCGGTCAGCACCGACTTCCATTATCACGTCGATCAAAGCCTGTGTGCGAAAGGCGCCGCTCGTAGTGATGTAAAAGTTCTCTCGCAGATAGTGTGCTATCGGTAACTTCGCTTTCGGCCGGACACTTGTTCGCGATATGCGATTATCGACGCGCCAAATGCCGAATGGCAGTCCTTCGCCGAGGTGGCCGAGGATCACTTTGAGCTTGGGATATTCATCGAACAAGCCGCTGCCCATCAAACGCAGTGCATGAATCGAGGTCTCAACCGCGAACCCCCAAGCCGAACCGGCAATCCAAGCGTGTCCTTCATAACCCTGCTGCCGCGTGGCCAAGGGGAAGCGGGGATGAAGATAGAAGGGCACATCAAGCTGCTGAACTGTCGCCCAGAAAGGCCGATATTGTGGCAAGTCATAGAAGACTGCCGAATCCGCTTCGTTGATCTGTGTGAATCCATTGACCAACGCGCCGCAGAAGCCCAGTTCTTTAACGCAACGTGTCAGTTCCTGAGCGGCAGCCTGAGGATCCTGCATCGGTAACGCCGCGAACCCCTTCAGACGTTTGGGATATTTTGCGATGTGCTCGGCGAGATAATCGTTCGATCGCCGCGACCTGTCTACCGCTTCCGACGTCTTGAGAACGGTCTGGACGCTGGCGGGTCCGGAGTCAGAGAGGATACAGAGCTCCAGACCACCTCGATCCATTTCCGCGATGCGACCACTGCCCAAGTCTTGGATCTGGAGTCGGGATTCGGGCGTCGGTAGCGAGGTGTAACTGTCGGGGATGGTTCCAGGGAGTGCGAAGTGTTCTTCGAGCCCGATTTTCACGCACTTTGGCGTCGGATCGGGTGTTGCCGGATCCAACTTCCTGCCCGGCTCAGGCCCCGCTTCAGTTGCGTCGAGACCACCAGCGAGTATTCCTGCAGTTGCGAGGCCTCCAGCAGTGCGTTCGAAGAACCCTCGTCGCGTGATCTCACCCCTATGATGGCTTTTCGTCATGCGTAATCCTTTTCGGGCGCGCGGAAACCTTGGGGGAAACTCTACACCAACTTGCCAGAGGGATACGGATTAGTCTGATGGATCGCTTTGGTCGGCTGCCCCTCCGTTCTTCTGCATTGCGCCCGAGTCAGGGGCGATACGGAAGTCATCCAACGAGCTTCGATATCTCGAGAGGTGGCCCTAGCCACTTCATGCCGTGTGCCTCTGCGATTTTCGCATCCACGGGATGCTTGCTAGAGAGGGTAAAGAAATCTTCCATCTGGCCAGCCGGTGTGAACCCCATCAGCATCCGTCCCGGCTTCTCACCGACGTAGGCCCACACATGGGGCACATTCCGTGGCGCGAGTATGGAATCGCCGGGACGAAGCGTGAAGCGCTCGTCGCCTACCTCGATCACCACCTTGTTGCCCTCAATGAGGTAGAACCATTCTTCTTGTGCATAATGCAGATGGCGCACCGGCCCGCCTTGCGGAACGTTGCGATGCTCTATCAGAAAGAAACCGGCCTGGGTGTCTTTGGTAAGGACCTTGAAATCTAGGTGCGTGCCTGCGCGCGGTCCATGATGCTCTGTCCCGGTCGCGTCCGCGCCCGCGGCGACAAACACTGGCTTTCCCAACGGGCTTGCAACTTCAGCGAACGATCTCAACGGCTGGGCAAACGGCAGCGCCACCGCTACCTTTAGGAAATTACGGCGTTCGACGCTCTTCATGGCAGAAATGCTACTCCTTGCCCGCGAGACCTGCACGCGTACCGCGCACGGCTCGACGCACTGCTGGCCAGCGCAGAGAGTAGCGCCCAGTAGTACTCAAGCTGCACATTGCACGAACACCGCCACTCATCGAATCTTTTCAACTTCCCGGGTGACGGGCAAACCGGAACTAATTCTAAGTTAGGCTACACTTATGGTTTTGCCCCCAGGGGGCAGAGCGGCTAAGACCGCGCGCGCTGCGTGACCAATGGCATGCCCGAAGGCATACCCTGACACGAACCCTCCTCCGAGACTGCACCACTTACAGGCTTGTGACTTTCCTGGCGTTTGATCATCTAATAAAGGACAATACAAAACCGAACGCCATCGTTCATAGGGAGCGAATCGCAATGGAGAAGGCTACGTTTGCAGCGGGATGTTTTTGGGGAGTGGAAGCGACCTTCCGGCAGATGCCGGGCGTGATCGCAACTCGCGTGGGCTACACCGGCGGGCATACCGAGAACCCGACCTATCATGAAGTCTGCACCGACGGCACCGGTCACGCCGAAGCCGTGGAAGTCGAGTTTGACCCCGCCAAACTACAATATGCGCAACTGCTCAAAGTGTTCTTTGAAAACCACGATCCGACCCAGGTGAACCGCCAGGGCCCCGATTGGGGCTCGCAGTACCGCACCGCGATTTTCTTTCATTCCCCCGAACAGCATGCGCAGGCCGAGCGCTTCAAACAGGAACTGGAGAAGGCGCATCGCTACTCCAAGCCCATCGCGACCCAGATTGTTCCCGCCGTGACCTTCTATCCGGCAGAAGACTACCACCAGCAGTATCTGGAGAAGCGCGGCCTCGCCAGTTGTCACATCAAGTAATGGGGACGACAGAGGCAGTTTCAGGCTGTCGCGGCCGGAAGAAGAAGAGCAAAACGAATCCGCCCAGGTAGTAGGGCATGCTCTGCTGCAGGCTGGCGCCCAGAAAGCGCAGCACCAGTCCGAACAAAGCCAGCGCCTCACACAAGGCATAGGTCGCAATGTAACCGGTTTTCCAGTGATTGAGACTGAGGCTGTCGTCGGGTTGGGTCGCCAGGCTCTCCGCGGCCCGCAAAACCAGCGTGCGCCGTACCACAAAGATCACTCCGACGATCGCCACGCCCAGCGTAGCGAACAGATAGCTCACGGCCGGGTCGACCGGGTGCACAACTGGCCCCGCAGCTTCTCCCACGACTCCGTAAAGGAGAATGCTGGCCAGCATTGCCCACTGCACCGCCCGCAGTGTCTTCAAAGCCCTGATCATCGAAGGGACGCTCGCACGAATGGGGAAAATCCAGAAACCATTTTACGCGGAATCCGTCTGCGCCATACTGTTTTCTCAATCAGTGGAAATGGTGCATGTCGCTCTGTCCCGGCCGCATCCGCAGGAAGATCTGGAACGAGACGGGATGGTTGCCGTAGGACGCATCGAGCGCAGCGGGCTTCGAGTAGAACGTCACGTCCGCACCCAGCCCCAGTTGCCAAGCCCGGTTCTGGATCAAATCCCGTTCACCGCCAAACGTGTAAGCCCCGATCCGGTAGACGGGATGAACAGGCTCCTGGGGAAAAAGTTCGTCCTTGTCGACCAGTTCCAGCCGCGAGAAAGCATAGTTTCGCCGCTGGAAATTCACCGTGGATTCCAGCAGATAGCTGTTCAGCGTAGTATCGGTCGCGATTTTGTGGACCCGCCCCCAAATCAGCGACGTCGCCCAGTTCCCCTCTGCCAGGGGCCGGTTGTACTCCGCCGACGCAGTCTGCCGCCACTGGCTGCCCGGTTCCAGCGCCTCAGGATGCTCCAGTCGCCCGACGCTGTATTGCGCCGTCCAGTTCGAGGTAGGCGCAACGCTGGCCCGTGCCGACCAGGAGTCGAGCGCCCCCAACTGGATGCTCCAGCGCTGCTCATTCGGCTCGCGCCCATTGAAGGCCGATGCCTCCAGCCTGACGCGGTCGATCACGAATCCGGTAGTAACGACGCCGAAGCTGGTGTGAGTGGAATCCTGCAAATGATGGCCAAGCGGCGCCAGCGGCAGCTCGGAAGCCGAAGCGCGGTGCAGATAAGTTACCGGCCCCAGCGCCGGCTCGGCCGACGGCCCGCCATAGAATTCCCACGAAATTTTTTCCGTCAGAGGCAGGGTGTAGAGCACCGAGAGTTCCGCAAATACGTTGTGCGGGTGCTGGTGATCGACCAGTTGTTCACCATGGTAGGTCTCCCCAGTCTGAAAAAGTTCAGGAAAGCCCGGATGCGGCGAGGTGAGCGACTCGGCGGAAAACATCTGCCGGAACAGCAGCGTGCCCGCGCCCAGCTTGTGCTGTTCCATCAGCATGCCCCAATTGACCGACTCAGCTTTGCCCGCGCCCCGCGGGCCGCCTTGCTGGTTGTAGTCCACAAAGATGACGCCGTGCGCCATGAACTCCCAGCCGCCGTCCATCCACATCCACTCATGCGCCGGCACCGAGCCTGGTTGCCACCCGGTCCCGGACCCTTCATGGGGCGAGGGCAGCTGATATCCACTTTTCTCCTCCACCGGCATGTGCATTCCCGCCATGGATGTGTCTTGCCCCTGCGATGCCTGATTTTCGGCATGCGCTTGCGGCGGAGCGGGATTCGCCTCCTGGGCCGACACCACCGCCAGCGATACCGCCAGAAATATGACAGGAAACAGCGTCCTTCTCACGGGCACCTTCTTCGATGCGAACGTTCTAGAGTTGGCAAATTCCCGGGCGTGCGCAGGCATAGTCCGGGACAGGCAAGTATGGGAACGCAGACACTCTAGATTCGCAGCGGAGAAGCGCCGGGCGGACTATTGGAAGCGACCGCGAACATCATCGCATGGCGGCAGGAATCGAAGCGCAAGACAGAGCCGTCGCTCGCATCGAGGGGGCAAACCTGAGCAGCCATGCTACGAGGAGAAAACGATGCGTTGGGAATGGCTGCGTGATGACCGTTCACACAACACTGGTAGCTGGTGGGCGCAGGCGACGGAGCCGCCGGAACATGCCGGTGACATCCTGCCGGATGGCTCGGATGCGCCGCAGGCAAGGGAAGAGCCTGCGCCCCGTGCAACGCAGTGGCCGTTGCGACCACAAGCAGCATTGCGACCATGCGCCAGCGTCTGTCCATGCCGTTTAAGTTCCGGTAATTCGAATGCGGAGTTCTTCGGGCAGCCGTTGTCGGATCTCCTCGGGCAGGCGGTCATGGACGCGCCGTGCGCCCTCTTTGGCGGCGTCGAGAACCGTCACCGGAGCCGGAGTCGCCACGGCCACGCCCAGCCAGATCAGGGCAGATAGACCGAATCCCGCAAGCGCGGCGATTTCCAGCCAGAACGCATGCCGCGGCCCCAGGTGCCAGATCACTCCAAAGGCCAGCAGAAACACTGCCGCGGATATCGAGGCCAGTGCGATCAGCCCCACATCGATCATGCGATGAATCTGTTGGCGGCTGCGGCAGTGTTCACATTCCGCGAAGTGGCTTTCGTAATCGCCGCACATCTCCGGCGCCAGGCCGGAAATGTCATACCGCCAGCCCGCCAGAATTTTGCCTACGATTGGATCAGTGCATTGCTGACTCATGGGCTAACTAACGCGCCGAGCACCCATCGGGCCCAATTACAGCCGGATTGGCTCCAGCGCCTCGGTCTGCGATGCCAGAAGCACGCGGTTTTGGAACAGGCCTCCCCGCGTGGCCAGCGCCTTCTCTGCCTCTCTCCGGGCTATTTCCGGATGATTGTTCTGCTCTGACAGATGCGCCAGCACGACAAACGTCGCATTATTATCATAGTCGTTGGTGAAGAAATCCGCGAGGGCCACATTCGAAAGATGCCCGACGCGGCTCATCACCCGCTGCTTCACCGACCACGGGTACGGTCCCACCCGCAGCATCTCCAGATCGTGGTTCGATTCCATCACCAGCACGTCGCAGCCCCGCAGGTGGTCGCGCACGCTGACCGGCAAATATCCCAGATCGGTGGCGACCCCAACCTTGATGCCCTCGGCGTGGAACGTAAATCCTACGGGGTCGGCGGCATCGTGCGGAATGGTGAACGGCTTCACCTCAATGTCGCCCACTTGAAAGCGATGGCCAGACTCGAACGCCTCGTACCGTTCCAGCTTGGGCCGCTCGCCTTTTTCATTGCGCATCGCCCGGGCCCACGCCTGGTGCGTCCCGCCGGTCATGAACACTGGGATGCACAACTTCTTGGCCAGCGTTGCCAGTCCGTAGACGTGATCGGAATGTTCGTGGGTAATGAGGATGGCGGAGAGCGCGTGCGGATCTTCGCCCAGCGCCTTCATGCGCTTGAAAGTCTCACGGCAGGAAATACCGGCATCGACCAGAATCCGGGTGCGCGCACTGGCCACCACCGCGCAATTGCCGCGGCTGCCCGAGGCCAGCATCGACACTACTTACTCCCATGATCGCAGCATACGCGCTCATGCTGTGGAATCGGGAGTAACTTTCTGGTTAGCCGATACCTTCGGTCATCGGACCCCAGTTCTCTCGGAGGCTTGCCGACAGCTGATCGCAGGGCCTTTGCCGATGTCTCTACGATCAGGGGAAGGAAACCAGCCTCGTGATTACAGCTTGTTAACCGCCGAGCCCCCGAGATTCGTTACCCAGATGCTGGCGCCATCGAAGGCCACACCGGCCGGCTCTCGTCCCACGGTAAACGTGCCGAGAGTCGCGCCAGTGCTTGCCTTCAGCTTGGTTACCGTGGTGGCGTTGAAGTCGGTCACCCACATATTGGTGCCGTCAAACGCGATGCCGTTCGGACCAAGCCCTGCGGCGAAGGTGCCCAGCACCGTGCCGGTCAACGACAGCTTGGTGACGTTGTTGCTGCCAAAATTGGCCATCCAAATGTTGGTTCCATCAAATGCGATGCCGGTCGGTTCGGTTCCCACCGCAAAGGTGCCAAGCACCTTGCCGGCGGTCGACATCTTCATCACGTTATTGCTGCCGTTGTTGGCTACCCAAATGTTGGTTCCATCGAAGACGACGCCCGCTGGGAAGGTCCCTGCCGTGAACGTGCCTAGAACTGCGCCTGTGCTCGCTTTCAGTTTGGTCACGTTGTTGCTGCCGTCGTTCGTCACCCAGATGTTCGTTCCATCAAAGGCCAGGGCGTCGGGCTGCGTTCCCACGGTGAATGTGCCGATCAGCGCGCCGGTGCCTCCGTTCAGCTTGGTGACGTTACCGCTGTTGATATTCGCCACCCATACGTTGGCGCCGTCATACGCAACCGCGATGGGGTTGTTTCCCACCGGAAATGTGCCGAGGATGGTGCCGTCGCTGGGCCGCATCTTAACCACACTGTTAGCGCTGAAGTTGCTGATCCACAGGTTCGCGCCATCGAACGCGATGCCATAGGGGCCGGTCCCCGTGGTGAATGCCACCGTCTGGTTCGCGTTGTACCAGTGCAAGAGCGCGATTTGCAGCGGATTCTGCATCGAGCTTACGATCCCATTGGGAGGCTTTACCGTCGGCGCTGGCTGCGTCACCTCCGCTTGTTCCTGTGCCTGCGCCAGATACCCGGAAGATCCCAGCAGGCCGCACACCAGGATGGCTGCGGTCACCGGTCGGGAACGAAACACACTGAGAATTGTGCTGGTCTGTAATTTCACGCTGTCATCTCCATTTTTGAAATTTATTTTCTCGTTGTTGAGCAAGAGTTGCAGGCCTGTTAGATTGGACGCGCCCGACAAACCACACCCCGCGGAATGCTGCTCCCCCAAAAGACCCAGCCCGATCTTGCTCCAACCCGGAAGATACTGTCAGAGGTCGCGCGGCGCGTCTTCGCGGGCACGAGTATGCCCCGAGTCGTCCACAGGTTTGTCAGGAAGATGTAAATTGTTGTTCTTGGTCGCTGAGTGTGCAAGCTGTTGCATACTGCCGCTCAGCGTGTTCGAGAGTCCGGCAACCGTCCGCAAGGAAGTTGCCGGCTCGAATTGCGGTTATTTTCCCTGCCTCAGGTTATCGATGACCCCGCGCATGAACGAGCCGCCGTACGCCCCCGCAATTCCGGGCAGAAATGCCAGAAACGATCCATAAACCTGCGCCCGCGTCGGCTTGACGGTAAGCACTACGTAGGCAGCCAGTTCCGTCAGCGGAATAAAGACTCCAACCGTCACTACCCAGCGCCACGGCCAGCGCGGCCGCAGCAGCCCGAGCAGGATGCAGGCCGACAGCACCAGCAGCGCGGTGAACAGCAGATCGTTGATCGCGACGTCGGCCCATCCTGTGCCCAATGCCGCAGAGCGCGGCCAGCAGGTAGAACCACGCGTCGCCTCCAGTGCTGGAACCTCGCTCCGTGTTTTCATTCAACCATCAGCAATCAAACTCAAAACTCAAAACTCAAAACTCAAATCTCAAATCCGTTAATACGTGTAAAATCCCTGCCCGCTCTTCCGCCCCAGCCACCCTGCGTCCACCATCTTGATCAGCAGCGGACACGGCCGGTACTTGGGATCGCCCAACCCGTTTTGCAGCACGCGCATGATGTCGAGGCAAACATCGAGCCCGATGAAATCGGCCAGCGTCAGCGGCCCCATGGGATGCGCCATCCCCAGCTTGAATACCTCGTCGACCGCCTCGGGCGTGGCCACGCCCTCCATCACCGCGTACATCGCCTCGTTCAGCAGCGGCATCAGAACGCGGTTGGAGACGAAGCCCGGCGCGTCGTTCACTTCCACCGGCGTTTTTTCCAGCTTCACCGACAGGTCGCGCACGCTGGCGAAAGTCTCCTGCGAAGTCGCCAGCCCGCGGATCACCTCCACCAACTTCATCACCGGCACGGGATTAAAGAAGTGCATGCCAATCACTTTCTCCGGCCGCCTGGTCAACGCAGCTAGCTTCGTAATCGATATCGAAGATGTATTCGACGCCAGAATAATTTCCGGCCGCGTCACCCGATCGAGATCGCGAAAAATTTCCGTCTTGATCTCGAATTTCTCGGTCGCAGCCTCAATGACAAAATCACACGGCGCCAACTGTCCGCGGTCGGTGACGGGCTGAATACGGCTCAGGGCGCCAGCCTTGGCCTCCGCGCTGATCTTGTTCTTCGCAACCTCGCGCTCCAGATTCTTCGCAATCGTGCCCAGCGCCCGGTCCAGAAACCGCTGCTCCACATCGCACAGCACCACATCGAATCCACCACGCGCGAACACGTGCGCAATCCCGTTGCCCATGGTCCCCGCACCCACCACGCCCACCTTTTGAATCTCCATAAAGTCCGCCTCGATGAAAACGTATGAGTCTACACCGCCGATGGTTCGGTTGGTAAGCGGAAGCGATCGAACCCGGCCATCGCTGCGCCCCTTGGCCGCAGGTTCCTGGCAAGGTTCGTATCAGGCGATGCCTTTAGACATCGCGAAAAAGTTGGATTTGTATCAGGCGATACCTTTAGACATCGCGAAAAAGTTGAATTTGTATCAGGCGATGCCTTTAGGCATCGCGAAAAGAGTTGGAGAAGAAGCGCGCCTTCAGGCGCCTGTGGGGACAATTCGAGTCCCGCACGAACCCGCCTTCTGCGCAAAAGTTGCGCCTTTCACGAAAACTATAAACCCGAGATCGAGGCATCGGACCCCCGCGAACCAGGCATCCGAACTCATGTACGAACCGAAGCGTCCCTCGGTGACGGAGGTGATTATGTTTCGTGACAAGATCTGGCGTTGGATCAGGGTGGCGGCTCTCGCCGCAACCGCTTCTCTGGCGTTTGGCAGCCTGGCCTGGGGCCAGGATAATGACGACTACCACTACCGCCACGACGAAGCCCGCGAACAGGGCTACAAGAACGGGTATCGCGACGGCCTCCGCCTCGGCCAGTCCGACCTCGAACGCGGACGCCGCTTCAATTTCAAGAACGATGACTGGGAAGACTCGCGCGGCTTCGAACATTGGATGGGCAGCAAAGGCCGTTACAAGCAAGCCTACCGCGAGGGCTACGAACGCGCCTACCGCCAAGCCTACGGCTACAACCGCCGCGATGGCGACCGCGACGACTACTACCGCCGCCACGATCGCGACGACTGGCGCTGACTATTGTGCGGATACCCCACTCTTGTCCCGCCGCATTTTGGCGGGACAGAGCCTGCCCTGAGCGGAGTCGATAGGGTGGCGCTTTGGCCTCAGCCTTATTCCGAAAGTCGAATCGCCTGCGTCACCTTCTCCTTCAACAACGCAATATCCATCGTCAGTTCCATATCTCCCGCATGCTCCGGACGAACCTGGAAGTCATACGTTTCTCCCGGCGCAATCAAAAACGAAGCAGGTCCGGCGAGAGCCTGCTCAGCGGGTAAGTCAGCTCCGTCTTTGGCAATCGCCTTCCACTCGACCGGAGCGCCTTTCTGCGCCAGCGTAATCCTCACCGTATTGTTTGCGTTGATATTGATGAACCGCAGACGGTAGGTCTGCCCCGCGCGCCACTGCTGCGCGATCGGATTAGACGTGCCGTTCAACAGAAG
Source organism: Terriglobia bacterium (assembly GCA_963816025.1). Taxonomy (GTDB): domain Bacteria; phylum Acidobacteriota; class Terriglobia; order Terriglobales; family Acidobacteriaceae; genus JAIQFF01. The sequence goes on along the minus strand of CAWFJA010000029.1, from coordinate 179,249 downwards.
CGTGCCGTCCTTGCGCATCCCGTTCCGGCTCATCAGGAACACCTTGTCCGTCCCGGGATCGAACTTCTCCCCCGGCGGAAGCACGATGATCGGCCCATACAGTCCCGAACTGAGCTGCGGCAGGTCGTTCATGTGCGTGTGATAAATGAACGTCCCCGCGCGCGGCGGATTGAAATAAACATCAAACGACTTTCCCGGTTCAATCATCGGAGTAACCTGCTCCTTGTAGCCGGTCCAGCCGGGAACCCCGTCGTAGTAGCTCTGCAGCTCAATCCCATGCCAGTGAATCGAGGTCGACTCGCTCAAATGATTCGTGACGTGAATGGCGACCGGTTCCCCTCGCGTCAGCACCAGCGCAGGCCCTGGAGCACTCACTCCGATCGGCGCCTTCCCTTGCTCGCTCACCGCATACCCTCTCGGATTCGTGCCGCCTGGCTGGTCCCCGATCACCAGATCGAGCGTGCGCTGAGGCTTCGGCGGCGCGGCCGGAGCATGGTCTCCCGGTCGCGGCAGAACCGTGATCCCCATAACCAGCCCCGCCATGTCGTGCCCCGGGTGGTCGTGCGCCATGTTTGTATGTTCCGTCTTCACGCCGCGGCGGAGCATCATCGTTTCCGGCGAAATGTGCGTCAGGATGTGGCAATGAAATAACCAGCGGCCCGGCTCGCTCGGCTGCCAGTCTGTCGTCATGGTTCCGCCAATGGCCATCAGTTGCGTCGACACCATTTTGCGCTGCGCCGCCGGAAACGCGGTGTCCGTCTCGCCATCGCCGATTGCATCCACCCGAAAATAAGAACCGTGCATGTGCATCGGATGCACCTGCGCGCTCGCGTTGATCCACCGCCAGCGCACGTCAGTCCCCGCCGTGTACTCCAGGCGCTCCGTGTACGGCCACGACTTGCCATTGATGACCGGGATGTCGAGCGATTCCTGGGGCAGTTGCCGGTCCCGCCATACGCTGATCAAGAAAATCCGGTCCGGCGCGACCGTTCCCACCGGATCCACAATCAGCGCTCCGTTCAGCTGACCATCTTCCTTGTAAGGACGGCCCAGCAACGTGTCTCCCCCTGCCGTCGCCCAGTAGTAATAGGCACCCGCCACTCCCGCCTGAAATGTGACCTCGCGCGTCTCGCCGACTGGAATTTCCAAAACATCGTCCGCTTTCCCCGGACGTGCATGCATGCCATGCATCACCACTGCGGTGGGAATCAGGTTGTGAATCCGCGCATGGATCGTCGTTCCCTCCGGCACTCGAATCAGCGGCCCCGGATTCTGAGCCGGCTTCCCCCGCTCCGCCAGCGCAAAAACCTTCAAGCTCGGACCGTGGTCGTCCTCGGGAAACCATTCCCCCTCCCGAACCTCCAGATCAATGGTGAGAACCCCATTGGCTAGCACGCCGCCCGGAGCTTGATTGGAATTGACCTGGATCCGTTCCACTCCCGGCTTCGCGTCGGCGTACGCCACCACGCTACTGCCGCCAAGCACACTCACCCCCACCCACTCCGCGAGACAGCATACAGCCATCACACCAGCGAATCTTCGCTTAGACCACTCCATCGCACGCCCCCGCAGAAGATTATGCCCGAAAATCCCACCGGGTGGGGTCTTTGACTTCCGCGCAAATTCCGACCCGCGCAGCGACGCAACGCACACCTCCACGTGCGACCAATCACACCCCTCCCGCACGCCAGCCAGTAGCCTAGAAAGTCAGTCACTCTCGAAACTCCCCCACAGGTCCGCCCATGCCCGTCAAAACCATCATCGAGCCCTTTCGCATCAAGAGCGTCGAACCACTTCGCTGGACCACTCGGCAGCAGCGCGAGCAACTCCTCGAGGCCGCCTTCTACAACCTGTTCCTTCTCCCCGCAGACGACGTCCTGATCGACTTGCTCACCGATTCCGGCACCGGCGCCATGTCCACCCACCAGTGGGCCGCCATCATGGAAGGCGACGAAAGCTATGCCGGCAGCCGCAGCTTCGACCGCTTCAGGAATTCCGTTCAGGACATCTTCGGCTACCGCCACGTCATTCCCACCCATCAGGGGCGCGCCGCCGAACGCATCCTGTTCGGCGTGGCCTGCAAGAAGGGCGACGTCGTCCCCAATAACACGCACTTCGACACCACGCGCGCCAACGTCGAATTCGTCGGCGCTGAAGCCGTAGACCTCGTCATTGAAGAAGGCCACCACCCGGCGCTGCAGCATCCCTTCAAAGGCAACATGGACGTGCCCGGGCTCGAAGCTCTCATTCAGCGCGTGGGTCGCGAACATATTCCGCTCGTCATGCTGACCGTCACCAACAACTCCGGCGGAGGCCAGCCCGTCTCCATGGAGAATGTTCGCCAGGTGAGCGCCGTGTGCAAGCGCCACAAAATCCCGCTCTACTTCGACGCCTGCCGCTTCGCCGAGAACGCCTGGTTCATCAAGCTCCGCGAGCAGGGATACGAGAATAAGACTCCGAAAGAAATCGCGCAGGAAATGTTCCGCCTCGGCGACGGATGCACCATGTCGGCCAAGAAAGACGGCATGGCCAACATCGGTGGCTTCCTCTGCACCAACGACGATCTGCTCGCCCAGCAGGAAAAAGATCTGCTCATCCTCACCGAGGGATATCCCACCTACGGCGGCCTCGCCGGGCGCGACCTCGAGGCCATCGCCGTCGGCGTCCAGGAAGCCCTCGAAGAAGACTACCTCCGCTACCGCATCGCCTCCACCGCCTATCTCGGAAATCACATCGCGTCGCAAGGCGTGCCCATCGTCCAGCCGCCCGGAGGCCACGCTATCTATCTCGACGCCCGCGCCTTCCTCCCGCACATCCCGGCAGATCAGTTCCCCGGCGTTGCGCTGGCCGCCGAACTGTATCTCGAAGGCGGAATCCGCTCCGTAGAAATCGGCACCCTGATGTTCGCGGCCGCCGCGCAGATGGATTTGGTCCGCCTGGCGATCCCGCGCCGCGTCTACACCCAGAGCCACATCGATTATGTAGTCGAAGTAATTCTGGAAGTCTGGAAGCACCGCGAAAAAATCCCCGGCATGCGCCTGACCTACGAAGCGCCGTTCCTCCGGCACTTCACCGCACACCTGGAGCCGGTGAAAGTTGCGGCGGACATTCGGCGTTGAGCGGTGCTGGTCCAGACTAATTCCGCGAAATCGCCCGCTCCGCCTCCACGATCTCAGGTCTTCCCGGCTTGTCGGCGCGAGCACACACCTTCAAGAACTCGCGAAAATACCTCTGACTCGTGTCGCGACTTCCTCTGAGTTGCGCTGCGTGTGCCGCTCCATACAATGCGCGAAAGCGCCCGGGCTCCTTCGTTAGCGTACCTTCGAATTGCTCCAGCGACTGGGCTGGCTCATGCATCTCCAGCAACATCTCGCCCAGCAACTCGCGTGCCGGGGCCAGCGGGCCGGGCGTCACCGCGCTTTTCTCCGTTCCATCTTCCAGTTCCGCTGCCCACGTCATCTGCCGTAGGGCGTCCTTTTTCTTCCCCTCCGCCAACGCAGTCCATGCCCGGACCTCAACCTCCTGGATCTGCACCTGCAGTGCCCAGTAATTCTCGCTGGCCTTCGAGAGCCGCTCTCGGATCTGCCGCAGCGCTTCCGCTGACTCATTCGCCGCCGGCGCGTGCCCCTGCCGCGCCGCGCCCAATCCGCGGGCGAACCACGTCATCGCATCCGTGGAAGGAAACGGTGTCTCCCGCAGCGTGAGTTGCGCGGCCTGCTTCCAGTCCCGGCGTTCCAGCGCATACCGTGCCGGGATTGCCGCCAGCGCAAAATATCCAGCCAAGGGAGGGCCAGCACCGCTGATCACCACCTTCGGATCGAAGCGCGATGCGATCTCCGGCAACGAATCCACTATCCGCCGCGCCGCCTCGTCCTGACCGGTCTGCAGGTAGGCGTATATTTCGTAGTCGCTGGCGTGCAACTCTTCTGCCGTCTGACCCTCGCGCCGCGCCGCTGCTGCCGCTGCGATGTTGCTGTCGATGGACTCCTGCCAGTAGCCCGTGCGGGTGAAGGTATGCGATGGCATGTGCAGCGCATGCGGCGCATCGGGCGCAATTTCCGAGTAACGCCGCGCCGCCACCAGCGCCCGCCCCGCCAGCGCAGGCACATCGTACGTGTGGATAATGTAATGGGCCAGCCCGGGATGCTCCGGCTCCTGCTGGAACAATTTCTCGAGAATCGCTCCCGCCTTGAGCCTGCCAGCGTACGTCTTGTCCGCGGGATCCTCCGAAGCCGCGATCGCCAATGCGTAGAAGATTTGCGCCTCGTGGTCTTCGCGATATTTCGCCGCGACTTCTCCCATGGCGTCACGATAGGCGATCAACCGCGCTCGCTGCGGCGTGTTCTCGAAATCGCTGTACAACTTGGCGACAGCTGCGACATAAGCCCGTTCGCGCTCGGTCTTTGCACCGGTGTTCTTGCCGCGTTCCGCACTCTCCCACCCGGCCTGTAACTGACTCTTGTCTTTCATTCCCGGCGCGAAAGGATTACTCCAATCGCTAAGCGCGATTCCCCAATATGCGATTCCGCACGTCGCATCCTTCCCCAGCGTCGTGTTAAATCCCTCGATCGCACGGCTGAACTGGAACGAATGCAGCAGCGCCACCGCCCGGTTGAATTCCGTCTGCGCCGCCTCGTTGCACGAGGTAACAAAGTGCACCGTCCCTAACTTCTCGCCATTCCCGTGCTGATGCTCCTGCGCCATGCTGCCCCGCGCTAGCAAGGTCAGCAGAATAGCCGCAACCAGTTTCACTCGGACCATTTCGCACCCCAGCGCCGAGAATTATAGGCGCGTTTCCGGAATCTATGGGAGGCTGGCTCCGCCGCGTGGGTTTCGCAAAGCCGCGCTCGCCCTCTTACCGGGTGTAAAATGTTAAGAGTAAGCCTACTTTCTGGTCTCCCAGCTTCGAAAGGATTCCTCCCATGGCAACGCTAGAAGCCCCCGTCCGGCCGCGCACGAGCCTGCATCAGGGACCATTTGTCACCGAGCCTTTTTACGATTTCCGCAACGAAGAAAACGCGCGCCGCATGCGCGCCGCCATCGCCAAAGTTCGCGGCCAGCTGGGCCGCGAGTATGACCTCATCATCGGCGGCAAGCGCGTCAAGACCACCGACAAGATCAAGTCGCTGAACCCGTCGCAGCCCTCGCAGGTTGTCGGCATCCACCAGAAGGCCGGCAAAGACCACGTGGAGCCCGCGATGAAGGCCGCGCTCGAAGCTTTCCAGTCTTGGAGCCGCACCACGGTCGAAGAGCGCGCCGGCCTGGTCTTCCGCGTCGGCGATCTGCTGCGCCAGCGCAAGATGGAATACATGGCGTGGCTGGTCTTCGAAGTCTCGAAGAACTGGGCCGAGGCCGACGCCGACATTTCCGAGACCATCGATTTCTGCGAGTTCTACGCGCGCGAGGCCCTGCGCTTCGCCAAGACACAAACGCCCATCCAGCTTCCCGGCGAGCGCGACACGCTGATGTACATTCCACTGGGCGTGGGCGCCGTGATTCCGCCATGGAATTTTCCCTGCGCCATCATGGCCGGAATGACGCTGGCCTCCATCGTCAGCGGCAACACGGTCATCCTGAAGCCGTCCAGCGATTCGCCGACGATCGCCGCAAAGTTCGTCGAACTGCTCGAGGAAGCCGGCATGCCCGAGGGCGTGGTGAACTTCTGCCCCGGCGCCGGAGCCAGTTTCGGCGACGCCGTCGTCGCCCATCCCAAGACGCGCTACATCGCTTTCACCGGATCGCGCGAAGTTGGCCTGCACATCAACAAGACCGCGGCAACGCAGGCTCCCGGCCAGATCTGGATCAAGCGCACCATTCTCGAGATGGGCGGCAAAGATGCGATCATCGTCGACGCCGACGCCGACATTGACTCCGCTGTTGAAGGCGTGGCGCAAGCCGCATTCGGCTTCCAGGGACAGAAGTGCTCGGCCTGCTCCCGCGCCATCGTCGACGAACGCGTCTACGACAAGTTCCTCGAGCAGCTCAAGGCCCGCGTCGAGAAGATTCAGGTTGGCGATGTCGCCGAGAACGCCGCCATGGGCGCGGTCATCAACGAAGGTTCGATGAAGACGATCCTCGCATACATCGAGCAGGGCAAGAAGGACGGACGCATCATCACCGGCGGCGAACGCGCTCCCGGCGAGGGCTACTTCATTAAGCCGACAGTGATTGCCGACATCCCCGCAAAGTCAAAGTTGGAACAGGAGGAGATCTTTGGCCCGGTCCTTGCCGTGATCAAAGCGCACGGCTTCGACCACGCGCTCGAGATCGCCAACGACACCGAGTTCGGCCTGACCGGCGCCATCTACACCAAGTCGCGCGACAAGATCGACCGCGCCATCCGCGAGTTCCACGTCGGCAACCTCTATATCAACCGCAAGTGCACCGGAGCGATGGTGGGCGCGCATCCCTTCGGCGGCTTCAACATGTCGGGCACCGACTCGAAATCCGGTGGCCCGGACTATCTGTACCTGTTCACGCAAGCCAAGGCCGTCGGAGAGAAGATCAGCTAGAGAGGTCTATAGGGAAGGGCACGGCTTTTAGCCGTGCCGCCCGGAAGCCACAAGAATAGCGGGCTTCAGCCCCTGAGGGCCTCGTTTGCTGTCGTACCGCGAGGTCGATTATTTCGCCGCTGCAGCAACCGGCAACGGATTCCTCTCCACAAACTGCCGCTGATGCCAGTACGGATAAACCGGCGTTACGTCGCTGGCGCGATCGAGTTTCGCGACTTGCTCCGGCGTCAGATTCCATCCCGCCGCCCCCAGGTTCTGCCGCAACTGCTCTTCATTGCGCGCGCCAAAGATCACGGTCGACACCGTGGGCCGCTGCAGCAGCCAGTTCAGCGCGACTTGCGGCACGTTCTTACCGCACTCCTTGGCGACTGCATCCAGCGCATCGACCACGTGGTACAGATGCTGGTCAGAAACCTGTGGGCCCATGTCCCCCGTCTTATGCAACCGGCTTTCCTTCGGCAGGGGCTGCCCGCGGCGGACTTTACCCGTGAGCCGTCCCCATCCCAGCGGACTCCAAATCAGCGCGCCCACTCCCTGATCGGCGCCCAGCGGCATGAGTTCCCATTCATACTCCCGGCTGATCAGTGAGTAATAGACCTGGTGCCCAACGTAGCGCGCCCACCCATATCGGTCCGAAACATCCAGTGCCTTCATCAAGTGCCAGCCGGAAAAATTCGAGCAGGCGATGTATCGCACCTTCCCGCTCGTCACCAGATGGTCGAGCGTGCTCAGAACTTCTTCCAGCGGCGTGAGCGCATCAAAGCCGTGCAGGTGATAGATGTCGATGTAATCGGTTCCCAGCCGCCGCAGGCTGGCTTCGCAGGCCTGGATCAAATGATGCCGCGACGATCCCAGATCGTTCGGGCCCGGCCCCATGCGGAAAGTCGCCTTCGTAGAGATCAGGACTTTCTCGCGCCGTCCGGCGATCGCTTTCCCCAGAATGGTCTCGGAAAGTCCGTCTGAATAAATATCCGCCGTATCGAATAGATTCACGCCGGCATCGAGGCAGATGTCCACCAGCCGAGTTGCCTCCGCAACATCGCTCGCACCCCAAGCCTTGAAGAATTCATTTCCCCCGCCAAATGTTCCCGTACCAAAACTCAACACCGGCACCTTCAAACCAGACCGTCCAAGCTGTCGGAATTCCATATACGGCATAGATGCAGCGCAATGAAGGAATGATTCCGGATGGTCCGACGACCCCGACACATCGTTCGGACGAATCGAGAAGCGAGACCGTAGCGCCGGCGGCGCTACAAAAAAAGGCCGCCCGCAGGCGGCCTGATGTCATTCAACTGAAACTACTGAGCCACTCCCGCCGGCGGTTGTGGCACCGCCCCCGTGGTCGTCGCGGCCGCAGCCTCATTCAGAATGCGGTGGTGGATGGTGAACAGCGCCAGTTCCAGCCGGTCCGACACTCCAATCTTGTCGTACACGTTGCGCAGGTAGTTCTTGATGACCTGCTCGGTCGTGCCCAGCTGCGTGGCGATTTCTTTATTCTTGTAGCCCTGCACAATCAGCGCCACGATGCGCAGTTCTTTCGCGGTCAGCCGGTCGCGCACCCGCAATCCGACCATATCGTTTTCGGTGAGCTCGCTGGGCACGGCGACATCCTGCACCCAGGTTTCCCCGCGCGCCACTTTGCGCACGCAGTCGACGAGCGCCGCGCTGGTCACGTTGCGGTAGACCACGCCGTGGGCGCCGTTCGACATGTGCCGCTGCGCGCTCTCGCCCGTATCGGCCAGCACGATCACGCGCGTCTTGGCCTTGTTCGCTGCCACCACAATGGCGGCAAAGTCGTTGTGGAATCCCGCTGCCACCACCAGCACCGCGGCGCGAAACTTGTCCAGTGCCATGAACATCTGTTCAGGCGTCTGGGCCTGGGCCACAATGCGCATCTCATCTTCCACGGCCAGCACTTTGGCTATGCCCGCCCGGAAGATCGCCTGGTTATCGGCCAGAATCAGTTTGAGCATGTTGTCAACGCTCCAAAAAAGTCCGCTGCAAAACGATTATGAGTTCCTGACGAACTCGTATGAGTCGATCACGCAAGCCACGCCGCGGCCTTCTCCCCCGGTTCCTGTTTCGTCGGCGCGCACCACCCGTCCCTTGCACTGGATGGTCACATTCTCCTGACCGCCCGTCATCTCCGGGGGCAACGTGATTTCAAATTCCACGGGCGAACCAATTTCCATCGAGGAATCGGCGCGGATGTACACTCCCGCCGCGCTCAAGTTCCCCGTCACTCCCTCGGCGTCTCCGCCGGTTTCGCCCTTGTGTATCTTGATCGGCAATTCCAGCGGAAACCTTTTTCCGGTCCGTGCTTCTTCGCCCACGGTACCTCCTCTAGACTGGCCTGTTTTCTGGTGCTCGTCTGCGAATGAGGCCAACGTCGTCAAACCAAGCTCCTGGCGGGCGCAGGCCCGCTTTTATGCTCAGGGGCGGTTATATCACGAAAGACACTCATGTAAAAGCCTGATAACCCGTTAGTTAACGGTAGCATCTAGGTTCCCCCCCTGGCGGGACACCCTTGAAAGTCACCCTAACTCCCCGCGGTTGCCCGACCTTTACGCCGAAGCCACTGACGCGTGGTAGTGTTTTGACCAGGCAGTTGGACTTCATTTTGACGTCATCAGGAGCATTCTTCAAATGGCCAATTTATTCCACGTCAGCGGGAAAGTGAACGCCCGCTCTCGTCCAATTCTCGTTTTCAGCATCCTCTTGGCAGCCCTTATGGGACAGGGTCTGGCACAAACCAGCCAGAGGCCGGCGGCGGCTCCGGCGCCTTCCCAAAAGAAAGCCAGCCCGGGCCCGCCCGAGGCCAAGCCTGCCGAGCCTCCCGGCGTTCTCGCCCAGCTCAACGGAGCGCTGGAAAGCCTGGCCGCCAGAGTTTCCCCCGCCGTAGTTCAGATTCTGGTCACCGGCTACGGTCCCCTCCGCGAGGAAGATAAGTCCCAGACTGCGTTCATTGTCCGCCAAAAGGCGGTGGGCTCGGGTGTGATCGTAGACGCCAACGGCTACATCATGACCAACGCCCACGTGGTCGAGGGCGCGCAACGCATTCGCGTCGCCCTGCCCCTGCCCATGGGCGACGCGAGCGGCCAGGTTCCGATCGGGAAGCGCCGGATTCTGGAAGCGCGCCTCATCGGCCAGCACGCGGAAACCGACTTGGCGCTCCTCAAAATCGACGAGACCGACTTGCCCACCCTTACGTTGCTCAGTCCGCGGCCGCGCGTAGGCCAACTCGTGTTCGCCATCGGTAGCCCGGAAGGTCTGCAGAATTCCGTTACCATGGGCGTAATCAGTGCGCTGGCGCGTCAGCCCGATCCCACTAAGCCGCTTTCCTATCTGCAGACCGACGCCCCCATCAATCCCGGCAACAGCGGTGGCCCGCTGGTCGACATGAATGGCTCGGTCCTGGGGATCAACACCTTCATTCTGTCGCAAGGCGGAGGCAGTGAAGGGCTGGGCTTCGCTATTCCGGCACGGGTCGTCGATTTCGTCTACCACAGCCTGCGCAACCACGGCCACGTCCATCGCGTGGAAATTGGCGCGGGAGCTCAGGAGATCACGCCTACCTTGGCGGAGGGGCTGCACTTGCCGCAGCGTTGGGGCGTGGTGGTGGACGACGTGGTCCCGGATGGCCCGGCCGCCGCAGCCGGACTGAAGATTCAGGACATTATTCTCACCGCGGACGACCGGAGGATCGAAACTCTGCCTTCGCTTTCCGCCGCCTTGTACCTGCACCGTCTCGACCAGGTGGTGAAGCTGGAGATTCTCCGCGGCACAGAAAAGAAGACCCTCTACGTTCCGGCGATTGAGCAGCGCGATCACATGGACGAACTCATGGACGCGGTCAATCCCGAAAACAGCCTGATCCCCCGCTTAGGTGTTCTGGCCATCGATCTCACCGCCGACCTGCGAACCCGGTTGGGCTCGCTGCGCATTCCGTCAGGCGTCGTCGTGGTGGGACGGGCCGCCGACCTGATCCTGCCCGACACTGGCCTGCAGGCCGGCGACATCATCCACCAACTCAATACCACTCCCATCGATTCCATGGACACGCTCCGCGCCGCCGTGAGCGCCCTGAAGACCGGGGACGCCGTCGTGCTGCAGGTCGAGCGCGCGGGCGGCCTGCAGTATGTGAGCTTTGAGATGGAGTGATGATGGAATGAAAATGAAGAAGAGGTAATGAAGAAGGGATTATGTGGTGCGGGCGCCCCCGCCCGCGCTGCCCGTACAGGCGGACTCCATGCAGAAAATACTTGATTGTTAATCTCGGCGAGTGCAAGCTCGTGGGGATTTACCCACATCAGGAGGCACGAAGCAGGAGTTGAAGCGGCGCCGGCGGCGGGGCGCGCAAGCATGGTTAATAGTTAAATGACGGGAGACGGCGCTGAACCCGCGCCAAGCGAGGACTCCATGGAAACACTCGGTCAAGATATCCGGTATGCGCTCAGGAACCTGCGCAAGGCGCCCGGCTTCGCGGTGGTCGCAGTGCTCACGCTGGCGTTGGGAATCGGGGCATCCACGGCAATCTTCAGCATTCTCGAAAACATTTTGATGGAGCCTTTTCCTTACCCCGACGCCGACCGCTACATGTCCATCCAAATCCACGACACGGAACGCAATGAGCCGGGCGGTCGCACTGGCTTCACCGGACCCGAATTCCTGGACTATGTGGCCCAGAATCACGTTTTTGACCGCGTGATTGCCAATGACAGCTTGGACGTGCTCTACCGCTCCGGCCAAGGCACGCAGCTGCTGAGTGGAAATCACGTAACGCCGGGGACCTTTGAGTTTCTCGGCATGCCTCCGCTGCTTGGCCGCGTGATGCAGCCGGCGGACTACGAGCCGGGTGCGCCTCCCGTTTTCGTGTTGCGCTATAAGACCTGGGTCAACGAATTTGGCGCCGATCCCAAAATCCTGAACCAGACGTTCGTCCTCAATGACACGGCGCGAACGTTGATCGGCATCATGCCGCCTCGCTTCGGATGGGGCGACGCAGATTTATGGATTCCAGAAAAGCCGAGCCACACCGCCCCTGCCGCCATCGCTGGCACTTTTGCCGAGTACTGGTTCTTTATGGGACATTTGAAACCCGGCGTATCTCTCCGGCAAGCCGTCGCGGATTTAACTGTCGTGGCGAACCGGCTGGCAGCCGTCTACCCCAAGTATTACCCAAAGCACTTCACGGTCGAGATTCAATCGCTCACCGAACTGGTCGTCGGGCGCTTTCGCACTACTCTTTATATTGTGCTCGCCGCCGTTGGTCTCCTGCTGCTCATCGGTTGTGGAAACGTGGCCAATCTTCTTCTAGCCAGAGCCACAACCCGCGAGAAAGAATTTGCCATTCGCTCCGCTTTGGGCGCGAGCCGCAGCCGTTTGATTCGCCAGCTTCTGGTGGAGAGTCTGATCCTGGCCCTGGGCGGTGCAATCCTGGGAGTTCTGCTGGCTTGGGGTGGCCTGAAATTCATCGTTGCTCTCATGCCGCAAGACATTATTCCGGCTGAGGCCGTGATCCGCCTGAATGCGCCGGTGCTGCTCTTTACTCTCGGCGTGGCTATCATGACGGCCCTGGTTTTTGGACTCGTCCCCGCTTTCAAGGCGGCCCGAAAAGACTTGAACGAGCCCTTGCGCGACAGCGGCAAGGGCGTGAGCGGCGGCTTTCGTCACGGCAGACTCCGCAATGCCGTGGTTGTCCTCGAAGTAGCTCTTTCCCTCACGCCTGATGGTAGCTGCCGGGCTTCTGATGCGGAGTTTTTTGGCTCTCCGCGAAGTGCGGCTTGGATTCCAACCCGATCACGTCCTGGCGGCCAGGCTGCCGCTCCCGGTGGAACGCTATAAGACGGCGGATCAGGTCGCCGCTTTTTACCGCCCCTTGTTACTACGCCTGAAAGCCCTGCCGGGTGTGGTCGCAGCCACCGAGACCAGCACGCTTCCCCCCTACGGCGGCATCCCCAGCGAGATCGAGGTCTCCGGAAAGTCCCACTCAGAGAAATGGGAGTCCATTTTTCAATTGTGCAGCGAAGAATACTTCCAGGTTCTCAGAATCCAGCTTGCTCAATGGCAGAGGGTTCACCGGGCGGAGGTTGCGGGCGCGCGCAAACTCGCGGTCGTGAATCAGACCTTTGCGAAAAAGTATTTGCCCGGAGAAAATCCTATCGGCAGACAGGTTCGGATCACAATGCTGGCTGAGTTCGAGGATAAAGTTTCGGACCCCACCTTCGAGATCATTGGCGTGGTCGCCGATGCCAGGAACCATGGGTTGCAGGATCCCGCCGGGCCGGAGATCTGGATACCCTATACCGTCACGGGCTCGGCCTTGCGCGGCATTCTGGTTCGCACCGCGCAAGAGCCCCTCGCCATGCTGAAGGCCGTCCGCCACGAAGTCTGGGCCACGGACGCAAATGTCGCCCTGACGCTTACGGGCACGCTCGAAGGCTACATCAGTCAATTCTCTTACGCCGGGCCGCGGTTCAGTTTCATGCTGATGATCATTTTTGGCTCAATCGGGCTGATCCTCGTGACCATCGGGGTTTACAGCGTGCTCTCCTACACCACCGCGCGACGCACTCAGGAAATCGGCATTCGCATGGCGCTCGGTGCACAAGGTTCCGATGTGCTCAGAATGGTCATTCGCATGGGTCTGAAGCTTGTGGCCATCGGGGTCGGCGCGGGTTTGATCGTCAGCCTTGCGTTGGGGCGAATTCTCGCGACCCAGCTCTGGGGAGTGTCGGCGTACGATCCATGGACACTGATCTGTGTACCCATTGTGCTGATGATCATCGGATTTCTAGCTTGCTGGGTTCCCGCTCGCCGTGCCGCTCGAGTGGATCCCTTGGTCGCGCTGCGCTACGAATGAAGTGCACAAATGGAGGGGTGCGTGTTCGCGGCTGGCCGGTTGTTCCCCGATGATCGGCAACTTGAAAGTAATTCTTAAGTTACCGCTTGGTGAGGTGATCCCACGACTACTTTGCTCCCGCGCCGCTCGCCGAAGCCTTGGGTTTACCCGTTCTCTCGATAACCATTCCTAGTCCCGCCCCAATCGCCTCCACCACGCGAAGGTCGTCCGGCGTGAAACCATCCTGCCTGGCGCGATACAGGGCCAGCACCGCAGCCACTCCCGATTTTCCTTCCAGCGGCACGGCCAGCGCCGAACGCAGCGTGCTGTACTTCGTGGGATCGTTCAGATAACCCGGTTCGACCGACGGATTGCCGTTCAAAATCGCTTTGTGGTTTTGCGCGACCCAGCCCGAGAGCCCTTCTCCATCGGGAATCCTCAGGGAAGAGAACAGCCGGAAGTTGTCCCCGCTCACAAATTCCGCGGCCAGCGTGCCGTTGTTCGGCAAGTACACGGCCATCGAGTCGTGGGGAACCAGGCGTTTCAGGCGCACGGCAAGCAGAGAAAGAATGTCCTCGGTACGCAAAGAAGCGCCCGGCTGTTGGTTGAGTTCGAGGATCTCCTGACCTTGCTGCCGGGCCGCCGAAATGAGCGCGGACACATTTCCGCTTCGTCCAGGCGCGTTCGCATCGACTTCGGCGGACTCCGCGAATCCCGCCGCCGGCGCTGCGCCTCGCGCCACCTTGATATCCGTCGACAATTTCGGCGGAGCCTGCAGCGGTTGCTCGTTCGCCATCTTCTCCAACTCGACGTAGCGGCGCCGCAGAATCGCAACCACGTTGGGATCGAAGCTCTTGCCCGCGTCCGCCACGACTTTCGCCATGGCCTCGTCCAGAGGCAGCGCCTTGCGGTATTGCCGGTCCGAGGCCAGAGCGTCGAGGCAATCCACCGCGGCAAGAATGCGGGCCCCGATCGGAATTGCCTCCCCAGCCAACCCGTGGGGATAGCCGCTCCCATCCCATTTCTCGTGGTGAGCGCGCACGATCGGCACCACGGGATATGGAAAATCCACCTGCTCCAGGATTTCCGCGCCGACAATAGGATGAATCTTCATCTTCTCGAATTCTTCCGGCGTCAGTTTTCCCGGCTTCGAAATGATGTGCTCAGGCACCGCCAGCTTTCCGATGTCGTGCAGCACCGACGCCGCCCGCAGCGCCTCGGTTTCGTCCTCGCTCAAGCCCAGTTCCTTTGCCAGTTCCATGGCGTACACCCGCACCCGCTGCAGGTGTTCGCCCGTAGTCTCGTCCTTAGCCTCGATGGCCAGCGCGAGCGCTTCGATCGTCCGCAGGTGCAAATTCGATACCTGCTCGGCGTGCCGCTTCTCGGTCTCCAGCTTTCCGAAATAGAGACGATACGAGCGGTACATCAGGTAGATCGGCGGCAGAATCAGTAGCGACGACTGCCATCCGATATGTCCGTTCAAGAAGTGGACCAACCCCGCGACCGCGGCTCCAACCATGTAGTAGGGGAACGACCAGAGATAACTGTCATTCCAGACCTTCGTAATGGGCTTGTCTTCCGTCAGCCCAATAATGGTCGACATGGCCGCCGTGTTGCATCCGAATTGGGTGATTGCGGCCACGAGAAGCGCCAGCGGTCCAGGCGTGTGCAGCACGCGCGCCACCACCAGAACGTACGCGCCATAGGCGATTGTGCCTGACACCGTCAGCTGCGACCAGTTGAAGACAAACTGCACCAGCTTCACCTGGTGCTTTCGCCCCAAATAAGCTTGGCCCAGTGTGCTGGCCAGGACAATCAACAGCGTCTCGGGTAAGCCCAGTTCCAGAATCCCAAGCAGGGTAAATAAGAAGTTGACCGAGAGCGTTCCTTCAATGCCAGGGAGTGTGACTTTGAGCGAGGATGCCAGCAGCGCCGCAATCAGGTAACAAACGAACTTGACCGGATCGTTCGATTGCCAGTGAGAAAACGCCAGCCCATAGCATAAGGCTCCTGTCAGAGCCATGCCGGCGATGAACGCACGTGCGCCATTGGAGCGGACCCATGACATGATAAGTGCTTAAATTTTCAACGAATTGCGGGTCGCTGTCCCTGCAAAAAGAATCCGTCTGGTTACGATGGTGTTCTCGTAAAGAATCAGTCACTTACAGCAAGGCGGTGTCCGCCGGCACCAGCACAATGCCTTTCCCTCGGAGACAAGTTGTCCCACGCCCGGGCGATGGGACAAAGTGCCCGTTGAGTTTCGCAACATGATCGGCTAACTCGTTGATACAGAACGATGTCTCAGTCCCACTTTGGACCCGCACCTGCATAGTAATGGTCATCTGGGCGAGGGTTACGCGCCTCTGTGAAGCGCGCATAAGGTGGGGGAATATGAAGAAGTTCGTGCTCGCGATGGTGTTGATCTTGGTGATCGTGATGGTGCCGGTGGCCAGCGCCGCTGGCCAGACGAAGCTGTCGCCTGACTTACAGAAGGTGACGGCTCCAACCGCCAGAGTCATCGTGCAGTACAACAGCCCGCCCAGTCTTCTGGATCTCGGTCTCCTTTCGACGCTGGGCTCGATTCTGAACTCGCTGCCGTTGGTGAATGCCATCGTCGCGGACCTGCCGTTGTCAAACATTCTTTCGCTCTCGAACCAGGCCAACGTGAGGTACATCAGCCTGGATCGCACGTTGACCCCCACTCTTAGCAATGCTGCGCCGGCGGTAAATGCGTTCGCCGCGTGGCAGTCCGGCTACACTGGCGCAGGCGTCGGAGTAGCAGTGGTCGACAGCGGAGTCAGCAGCCATCCCGACCTGAACGGTGGCTTTCTGGGATTGTCGCGCGTGGTCTGGAGCCAGAGCTTCGTTGCCGGGCAACCTGAGTGCGACCGATCAATATGGCCACGGCACGCACATCGCCGGCCTGATCGCGGGTAATGGCGCCAGTTCCACGGGATGGCAATATTCCCGCCAGTTCAAAGGCATCGCTCCGCAAGCCAACGTCATCAACCTGCGCGTTCTCGACCAGAACGGCATGGGCACCGACAGTGCCGTGATTTCGGCCATCAACACAGCCATTTCGCTGAAGCCTCTTTTCAACATCCGCGTGCTCAATCTTTCTCTGGGACGCGCCGTTTACGAAAGTTACACGCTCGACCCGGTCTGCCTGGCAGTCGAGGCCGCCTGGAAGAACGGGATCGTCGTGGTGGTGGCGGCGGGCAACAACGGGCGCTATCAGCCCACCGACGGCTACGCGACCATTACCTCGCCCGGCAACGATCCTTACGTGATTACGGTGGGCGCGATGAAGCCCATGGGAACGCCCAGTCGCGTCGACGACTTGATCGCCAGCTACAGTTCCAAGGGGCCGACCGCCCTCGATGCGGTCAGCAAGCCAGACCTTGTCGCTCCGGGCAACCTGCTCGTGTCACTCGAAGCTCCGGGTTCGACACTGTATAGCGAATATCCCGGCAATCAGGTGCCCTACAGCTACTACGTGAACGGCGGAAGCAGCGTCTCATCTTCCCGTTACTACACGCTGAGCGGCACCAGCATGGCCGCCGGCGTGGTCAGCGGTGTCGTCGCCGACCTGCTGCAAAAGAGTCCGGGCCTCACGCCTGATCAGGTGAAAGCCCGGCTGATGAAGACGGCCTGGAAGTCGTTGCCTGCCTTCAGCAGCACAACCGATCCGGCATCGGGAATCACCTACACCGACCAGTACGATGTCTTCACCGTCGGCGCCGGCTACGTCGACGTGGAAGCTGCCCTCAACAGCACCGACGTAGCGAAGGGGACCGCAATGTCTCCGGTGGCCACCTTTAACGGGAGTACGAACAGCGTCAATCTCAACGCCAACCCGTCCTCGGTGTGGAACACGTCCGCTACATGGTCCTACTCGAATGTGTGGGGAACATCTCAGTTCGACACCGGTACTTCGGAAGGTTCTGTGTCGACGGGCAGCAGCGGAACCTCCGCCAGCAACGCCCTGTGGGGAAGCAATGCCATGTGGGGTACCAATGCGATGTGGGGTACTAACGCCATGTGGGGTACCAATGCCATGTGGGGCACCAACGCGATGTGGGGGACTAACGCCATGTGGGGGACCAACGCGATGTGGGGAACCAACGTTTCCGTCGGCGAAAAATGAGTTCCTTCGCAGTTGAAGGCAAGGGCCGCGATGCAAACGCGGCCCTTTGTTTTTGGGGTGCCGTCAATTCCCGCGTGGGGGACGGGCGCCTCGGCCCCCTCGTGGCGAAGCCCGGCTGCGGCGGAATCGACCCGGATCCTACAACCGTCGTTCGAAGGTTAGAATTCGCTTTGGAATTGCAAACTTAGTGAGCGGGAATCGCCTTTTGTATTGCCGCCTTGAGTTCGTCCGCGCTGAAGCCGAACGGGCCGGGCCGGCTCTTATAGGCCACCCGGCCTGCGGCATCAATCAGGTAGAGGCGGTCGGGCCAGGCCGTGTAGGCACTCTCCGTGGAATTGCCAAATTCATCGAGCACTGCGGGGATCTCGATTCCCAGTTTGCGCACGCACGCTCCGGCCACGAAAGCGCGCTCCTCTTCACTGTGGGGACTGGCGAAGACCACCTTCTCTTTCAGGTTGCTCTCCATCTGCCAGACATCGCTCGGGTGCGCCTCGGTGATGTAGACCACCAGGAACGTCACCTGATTCCCATATTGCTGGTAGAGCTTGTTGAGGGCAGGAACCTCCCGCCGGAAGGGAGGTCAGGTATAGCTCCCAAACACCAGCACGACTGGCCGTTGCTGCGCGGTCAGAGAGGACAGTTGTACTTGCGCAGTTTTGTCGAGCTTCATCAGCGAGAAGTCGGGTGCGGGACTGCCTGGCTGCAGGGTGCCGGAACGGGCATGCAGCCAGAGCGTCTCGAAGGGAAATATCAGAAAAGGGACAGGTCCCGGAATTCTAGCCATCACCCGGGCAAATCGTTCCGGCGGCCGTCGCATCACGCCGTACAGCGCTCCGCATGCGATTACCCACAGCGCAGCGATCACGCAGACTGTAACAATGATTCTCCGGACGGACTTGGACTTTGTGTTCACGCGAACCCCAGAAAAGAAGTGCGCCGATTATAAGTGGGTGCGGAGCCAGGTCAATAGTTGGAATGTAGTATTCGGCACGCGACAGTTGCGCCAAGTTGCGATTAAGCAAGGATCGATTACGCAAGGATGACCGCAACTCAAAACGCGCCCCCGCCCCCGCCCCCAAAGCCGCCGCCGGAGAATCCTCCGCCTCCGCCGATCCTCCTCCACCAAAGCCGGAGCCGCTCGAGCTTGCGCGCGGCGCTGACACGAAGACCTGGTGCATATCGCCTGCCATGCTGTGCATGGAACTCGAAAAGAAAATCGGATTGAAGCCGGTACCGTAGCCGCCCGGCCCCACATACCACTGCGGCGGATCTTTGACGATCCCGGCAAACGCCTGCGCCCAGTGGTGCTCCACGCCCAGCGCCATCGCGTAGGGCAGAAACTTTTCGAACGTCGTCGGAGGCATGACCTTGAGCCGCTCCGCATCCACGCGGTTCATAAACTCCTGAAACCCGAGCACCGCGACGCGAGTCCGCGATCCCTTCAAGGTCTTGGCGGTCATCACGCGCGCAAACAGCCACCAGATCACCGCTGAAAGCGGCAAGCACACCACCAGTAACAGCGCAGAGTTGAAAAAGTTCGCCCAGCCCAGAAACTGGAAAACGGCAAACGGCACAAGAATCGCAACCGCCGCGCCCACGCTGTATCCGTTGGCCGACTCCGGGTCGAGCAGGTAAACTCCCTTCCTCTTCAATGCCGCCATGATGTCCTGGCGGATCACGGGAACCGCCGTGTAGAAGCGGTTCTTGAGGCTGGAGAGGCGGCGTGTCGGTTCCCGCGGCGAACACGTTCTCCAGCATCACCCGCTCGTGCGGAGCGAGATCCGCGCCCCACTGTTCGCGGGGTTTCAGCAGATGGAATACGTAGTCCTTGTGGGTGAAGATCAGGACTTTCTCCGCCGTTTCCTCGATTTTGATGTAGCCCCTGACCGCCAGATCGATGATGGTCGATGTAATGTCGCGCGGGTGAATGTTGTCGTCGAGCAGCGTGCCCGCTTCCGCCGGAGAAATCCCGAATGGCGGCTCGTACATGGGCGCCACCGAAACTCCGGGATCGGGATCGCGTCCCTTGTACCACCACAGGGTGAACATTCCGGCGAGCGTGACCAGCGGCAGAAAAACGATGGGGTTGCCGCCAACGAACCAGAAAAACTTCGTCAATGC
This sequence comes from Terriglobia bacterium, assembly GCA_963816025.1. Classification (GTDB taxonomy): domain Bacteria; phylum Acidobacteriota; class Terriglobia; order Terriglobales; family Acidobacteriaceae; genus JAIQFF01. The sequence continues at coordinate 159,625 of CAWFJA010000029.1, read as the reverse complement.
GCCCGGTTCCTGCAGAATGTCTTTCGGAAGATAGACGTCGATGGTCAACCCGCCGCGCATGGGCAGCGGATTGCTGGTCTCGAACCGTGTCTCGGCGCCTTCGACGCTGGACGTCGCATCGTGCTGGGTTGAGCCATAGACGCCGGTAAAGGCCTGCGCCCGCAGGGAACCGGCGGCCGAGTCTGGAAAGCGCACGGTCGCCGCCGCATGATCAATCGGCACCGGCCAGTCATTTCCCGTGACGTTCCAATAAAATTCGTCGTGGCTGTCGAAAAAGCGCGTGCCGTTGCGCACGCGGTAGGTAATCTCGACCGTCCGCGTCGCATCCACCGCGTCGGGAATATAAATCTTCAGATCGCGGGAGCCGTGGGCGGTCGACGAGTCGTACTTGAGCTTGCCGCCGTTGCCGTCGGTCACGCTCGTCACCGCCAGAAAGAGTTCGTAATTCGTCCCATTCGGACCGGGATATTCAATCGGAATGGTGCGATGAATTCCGTGCCACTCGCCCACGAAGACCAGCGTGATGCGCTCGGCCACCACGGCGCTGCCATCCCGCTCAACGGTGATGTTGTCCTGAAAATCGGCGACCCGCCAGGACTTAGCCTGGGCAGCGCCGGGGAACGTGCAGGCCAGCAGCGCTAACAGGAGAGAAGCAATCGTCCGAGAGATTTTCAAATTACACAATTCCCCAATTTCACAATGACTCAATTCTTAGAACTTCACCTGCACCGGCTCGCGGTCGGCTTCCGTGGTTTCAAAGAACTGCCGCGCCGTGAAGTTAAACATCCCGGCCAGAATGTTTGTCGGAAACGACTGAATCTTCGTGTTCAGGTCGCGCACCACGGCGTTGTAATAGCGCCGCGCGTTCTGAATCGCGTCTTCCGTCTGGCTCAGCGATCCCTGCAGTTGGGTGAACTGCTCCGACGCCTTGAGTTCAGGGTAATTTTCCGCCACCGCGAATAAGCTCTTCAGCGCGCCCGTCAGCTGGTTCTCCGCGACCGCCTTGCCCTCCGGCGTGGTCGCCTGCATGGCCTGCGACCGGAACTTGGCAATGTTTTCAAACGTGCCTTTTTCGTGTGCGGCGTATCCCTTCACTGTCTCCACCAGGTTGGGAATCAGGTCGTGCCGCCGTTTCAGTTGCACATCAATGTCGGACCAGGCCGAATCGCAGCGGATCCGCAGCTGCACCAGGCTGTTGTACATGCTGATCAGCACGACAGCGATGACCACCAGAATTACCAGGAAGGCGAGTATCATGAGCGGCTCCTCAGTGCTTTGAAATCTGAAGGATGAACGGGAAATCAATGGGACGTTAACACACTGGGAGCGCCCGGGCAAACGCGACACGAGCGCGCGCATTTGCATTCTGCGATAACAACCTTACGGGGATACTAGGAGGGCTGAGAACGGAGGGTCCGAGAACTGAGAACTGAGAACTGAGAACCGAGAACTGAGAACTGAGAACTGTTCCCCCTACTGCTGCGGCGCGAAATACCCCTTGCGCGCTCGTACTTGCAGATCTTTCTTCAGGGAAGAGATTTCGATCGAGCGGTACCGTCCATCCGCGTCGAAGTTGGCGGGCTTGTAGGAAACCACGTACTGGCTGCGCAACTCGTCTTCAATCGCTGCGAACGAGTGCGTGATGTCTTTCATCTTGAACGGGAAAAATGCGCGTCCCCCGGTGGCTTCGGCCAGTTGCTCCAGCACCCGGTCGCCACGCATTACCAGGCCGCTGTCGTCGGTCGAGATCGCGTAGATAATCACTTCGGAGCGCTGCGCCATCTCAATGGCCTGCGCTTTTGAAAACTCACTCTGATTGTCCTCGCCGTCGCTGACGATCACAATCGCTTTCCGCACCGGATGGTCAGGACGATCCTTCAGGAATTTCTCTTTGCAGGCGTGATAGACAGCGTCGTAGAGAGCGGTTCCGCCGCCATCGTGCAGCTTGTGCACGCCGGCCGACAGCAATTGCACGTTGTCGGTAAAATCCTGGGCCACCTGGCTGTGACTGTTGAAGCCGACAATGAAGGCCTTGTCGAAGCCGGCCCGCAGCGTGTGCTGCAGAAAACTGGTGGCCGCGTTCTGCTCGAAATCAAACCGGCCGTCTACCGAGCCGCTCACGTCGACCAACAGGCCAAGATGCAAAGGCAGATCGGTTTCCCGGCGGAAGTTGAGAATCGCCTGCGGCGGTTTGTGGTCGTCAAGAATGCTGAAATCGTTCTGGTTCAGGTCGCGCACGAACTTGCCATGCTTGTCCGTCGCGATGAACAGCACGTTCACCTCATTCACCCGGGCGTGCAGGGTGATCAGCGCGCTCTGCGGATCGTCTGCGCTGTCCGTCGCAACGTGCCCCGCGTTGTACGCGCTCAGGCTGGGGGCTCCGACATAGGCCGATTGAGCCCGCGACTGGCCAACCCAGCTCAGGGTTGCCAGCAAAATCGTTACTAGGCGAAGGGTGTACTTCATGCCAAAAAAATCCAATTTTTTCACTCTAAACCGCGTCCGGGGACACTCCCAAGCCATTGGATGCACGCCGGATGCCGAAATCGCGTCCCGCCGGATCCCGCTATCTGATTGACTCTAGGAGCCGGACCGGCAAAGTGCCAAGTTACAAAAGGAGCACACGTTTGGTCATGGCACAAAACGTGCACTTTCTGGCAGTTAGGTCCCGATCGCGAGCGCCGGGTCCGGTACACTCGGTTAGCCAACCCGATTCGGGGTTTAACATAGTGACACGAACGCAACCATTTTTTCCTTAAACTCTACTTTTGGAGGAGTGCATGAAGAAACTTATTGTGTGCTTAATCGTAACCCTGATGTCGACAGTTGCAGCCTTCGCCAGCGACAATGAGCACGAAGCCGAGCGCGTGAAGGATGCGGGAGTTGTTCTGAAGGAAATCCTGAATATTCCCGACGACATTCCGCAGGACCTGCTCGACAAAGCCGAATGCGTGATCATTCTGCCCTCGGTGAAAAAGGGAGCATTCGGAGTCGGCGGCAGCTACGGACGCGGCGTCATGGTGTGCCGCAGCGGCGAGCACTACAAGGGCAAGTGGGGCGCTCCCGCGCTGTACGCGCTGGAAGGCATCAGCATCGGATTTCAATTAGGCGGCCAGGCCACCGACTTTGTCCTGCTGGTGATGAACCCCAAAGGCGCGGAGACGCTGCTCTACAGCAAAGTGAAACTCGGGGCGGATGCTTCCGCCGCGGCCGGTCCCAAGGGACGCACTGCCGAAGGCGCCACCGACGTGGTGATGAGCGCCGAGATTCTCTCCTACTCGCGCAATAAGGGACTGTTTGCGGGAATCTCCCTGGAAGGTTCGACCCTGCGTTCCGATGGCAGCGCCAACGAAAAGCTCTACGGAAGAAAATTGACGGCCAAGGAAATCATTCGTGGGGGCAAGGTCGGCATACCGCCCTCGGCCCATGAACTGGTTTCGTTGCTTGACCGCAAATCGCCGGTAAACAAATCGGAACCGAAGTCATTGGAGTAGATTTGCAACTGTCATTTCGGTGAGACTCGGTGACTTCTGTAGTGCAAGGTGTTCCAGTCCGCTGCTCGTGGGCGAATGGCGAATTGTCCATTCGCTATCACGATGAAGAATGGGGCGTGCCGTCGCACCACGACGGCACGCTCTTTGAATTTCTGATTCTCGAAGGCGCGCAGGCAGGTCTGAGCTGGAACACGATCCTGAACAAGCGCGAAAACTACCGCAGCGCGTTCGAGGGATTCGATCCCGAGCGCGTGGCACGCTACGACCGGCGCAAGATCGAGCGCTTGTTGCGCGATCCCGGTATCGTGCGCAATAAACTCAAGATCGCATCGGCCGTTGCCAACGCGAAGGCGCTTCTTCGGGTGCAGAAAGAGTTCGGCAGCTTCGATCGCTACATCTGGCAGTTCGTCGGCGGCAAGCCGCGCGTGAACTCGCCCCAGTCGCTGAAGCAGGTTCCAGCGCGGACCGCGGAATCCGATGCCATGAGCAAGGATCTTAAAAAGCGCGGGTTCAACTTCGTGGGCTCGACCATCTGCTACGCCTTCATGCAGGCGGTGGGCATGGTGAACGATCACGTCGTAGATTGCTTCCGTTATCAAGCGAAAATCACGTAGCGGCGGACGCATTCGTCCGCCTCGCGGGCGTGGTTCCGTGTTCACGAACTGAAGATGTCGGCGGTGTTCCAGAGGAGCCCGGACGAATGCTTCCGGGGCTACGTGAGTTCTGCTTGAACTTTCAGCGCGGGGCAGCAAAGGCGCTCGCCGTCAGGTAAATCGCCACCAATCCCAGCAGGAGCACCGCGCCTTCCACGCGCGTGGACCACACGTGCAGGGCGTCGAACTGCACGCGGGCGGGATTATCCAGCGTGACTGTCGCGAAATCTCCGACCGAGGCGCGCAGTGTGTCCATGCGCGGGATGATCCAGAATTGCGAGAGCAACGTGAGCCCAAGCATCCCGCAGATCAGCACGTGGCGCATGGCAAAGACGTGCGCGGTGCCGTCCGTGAGGCGGCTGTAGAGCAGGGAACTGGCCAGAAAGACGAATCCGGAAACGATGGCGATCCAGTGCAGTTTGCCCAGCGCGCGACCGACGACGTTGCCGGCGAGATGCGTGTCGGGCAGAACCTGAAACGCCGTAGGCGCAAGCACAAAGGCGAAGAAGATCAGACCACCGATCCAGGCGATCAGGGAAAGCAGCATGAGGAAGCGAAGGAAGGACATGACGGGAGAATTATAGTCTGACCGAGAACTAACAAAAGTTAGTCGCCGCCCTTGCGCTTATGCCAGAGGGCGCGATTCAAGAGCCCACGCCGCAGAATGTGCCAGGGGATCAGCGGAAGTCGGTAGAAGTTCCTTAGCCAAAACGTAGACCAAAACAGCAAGTATTCCAAAATGAGCGGAGCAAGCAGTCTCCAATTCGATTGGGATGTGCGCTCTTTATGAGCAAAATACCGGAGCGTCTCGCCATCCCATGCCACGGAAAGCTTCGGTGCATATCTCAGGGTGCTCAACCGGGGCATTGTGCCGCCGACCTTGCTGAACAAGGGTTCCACCAGAAAGCATTTTCCGTCATGAAAATATTCCACCCATGCATGTCCTTCCCCGTAGCGGCCGCAAGACCCGCCGATGAAGCGCGCGTCGTATCCCAACTCCAATAGTTGTCGCCAAGTCCACAGAGCAAAGTCTTCACAGTCACCCTTCTTGCGTTGTTCGAATTCTTCAGGCGGTTGCCAATAGTCGTTCTTGTCGAACAGGTCCTTGTCAGAGATGTATTCGCAGCCGCGCAGGAATTGCCGGACATCATCGATGGTCTTGCATTTCACGCTGAGCGGCTGGCTGACGTAGCGACCCATCGGAAATGTGGGATGCGGTCCTCTGCGTCGCAGGAATGGCTGCGAGACCTGTCTTCCGGTTGAATCGTAGGCGTCTGGGATGATTTCTGCTATCACCGAAGTCCGCATTCTCTCATGAACAACAAAAGAAGCAACCACAGAGGACACGGAGGACACAGAGACTGCTAGAACTGAGAACTGAGAACTGAGAACTGGAAGCTCCTACACGGGAACCGCTACGTTCTCGATGATCTCTTTCAAAACCTGATCCGACTGCTCGGATTTCTTCAGGGTCGAGGCGTAGAGTCCGTTGACCACCACGCGGTGAGCAAACACGGGAACGACCAGCGGCTTGATGTCTTCGGGAGTGCAGAAGGTGCGGCCTTCGAGGAAGGCCATGGCTTGCGCGGCGCGGTAGAGAGCTTGCGATCCGCGGGGCGAGACGCCCAACGAGAGAAATTCCGATTCGCGCGTGCGGCGCACGATTTCCAGGGCGTAGGTCACCAGAGATTCGTCCACGCGAATCTGCTTCACTGCCTGCTGCATCTCGAGCACATCCGCACCGGTGAGAACGGGGCGGAGATCCTCCAGGTGGGCGGCGCCTGCTTCCGATCGCAGGATCTGGCGCTCAGCCTGCGCATCGGGATATCCCATGCGCACGCGCATCAGGAAGCGATCCAGTTGCGATTCGGGAAGAGGATAAGTGCCATGATGCTCCACTGGATTCTGCGTCGCAATCACCAGAAATGGTTGCGGCAACTCGTAGGAATGCGCGTCGACGGTGACCTGACCTTCGTTCATGGCCTCCAGCAGAGCGGACTGCGTCTTGGGTGTAGTGCGGTTGATCTCGTCGGCCAGCAGAACGTTGGTGAACACGGGGCCGCGCTTGAATTCGAATTCCTGCTCGGCCGCCGAATACACCGAGATGCCCAGAACATCGGAGGGCAGCATGTCGCTGGTGAACTGCACGCGCTGAAAGGTGCAGTCGATGGCGCGGGCGAGCGCCTGTCCGAGCGTGGTCTTGCCGACGCCGGGAACGCCTTCAATGAGCAAGTGTCCGCGTGCGAAAATGCTGACCAGCGCGAGGCGAACAACGTCATCCTTACCGCGAATCACGCGGCGGAGAGCCTTTTCAAGTTCGGCAGCTTTGTGAGAAACGGCGATGGCGGTCTCGGGCGACATTGTTTCGATTCTACTATCCGGCATGGGGAGGGCGGAGTTACCTACGTCATGCAGCTTCTAGCTCCTAGCTTCTAGCTGCTAGCTAAGAACGCTCGTCCATTCAGAAACTTGCACCCTCCGTTCTTCTGATGAAGCACTCAGTCGAAAGAGAGCCGGAAAAAGCTAGGAGCTAGCAGCTCGAAGCTTCCTTACTGCATAAACTCCGCGGGCCTTCCCGTCAGGCGCTCGATGCGCTTGGCGATCGGGGGATGGGTGGAGAACAAATTGCCAAAGCTCATTCCCAGCAAGGGCTGAATGATGAACAGGTGCGCGGTCGACGGGCTAGCCTGCATGGGCACGCGGCGCGAGTAGGTGTCGAGCTTTTGCAGGGCACTGGCCAGGGCGTAGGGATTGCCGGTGAAATGGGCGCCGGTCGCGTCGGCTTGGTATTCGCGCGAGCGCGAGACCGCCAGCTGAATCAGCGTGGCCGCGATGGGGGCAACGATCAGCATGAACAGAGCGGCCAGGCCGCCGCCGCCGCGGCGGTCGCGATCGCCGCCTCCATAACCTCCGAACAGCATGGCCCAACGTCCCATGCTGGCGAGCATGGTGATGGCTCCGGCGATGGTGGCGGCAACCGAGCTGATCAGGATGTCGCGGTTGTTGACGTGGCCGAGTTCGTGGGCGAGGACGCCTTCCAGTTCTTCGTCATTCAGCAAACCCAAAATCCCATGGGTGACGGCGACCGAGGCATGGCTGGGATTGCGTCCGGTGGCGAAGGCGTTGGGCGACTCGGTCGGGATCACGTAGATCTTCGGCATCGGGATGCCGATTTTCTGGGTCAGGCGTTCGACGGCCGCGTAGGCGCGCGGCAGTTGCTCGCGCGTGACCGGTTGGGCTCGATACATGGCCAGCGCGATCTTGTCGGAAAAGAAATAGGAGACGAAGTTCATGACGGCGGCGAAGGCCAGCGCCAGGAACATTCCGTTCTGGCCGCCGAAATAACGGCCGAAGAACATCAGAAGCAGCGTGAGCGCGGTGAGCAGGAACGCGGTCTTAAACATGTTTCCCATAAATTTGGTGGAACTATCTGATTGGATGTTACGCCGAGTGGGGGGATGCACCGGGGCCATTTTGGAAAAAATGCCTTTTGTCGGGGGGGACCCCCCTCCCCCCCGGTCTATTGGAATCATGGAGTTAGCGCGAAATTGGAAATTAATCTATGGGGCTCAATGAGTTACGGGCAAAATCTTGCGGATAAAGGAGTTAGGTGCGGTTGGCGGCGGGCCCTCACTGTGGGGTGTCACTTTTTCTCGGAGGGCCGGACAATCAGGTGGGACGCGATCGGATTATGACGCAGACTTCTACGGAGTCATCTTCTTCTGGCGGGCTCGCCTAGGGGTCTGGCCGGGGTTCTCGCATGAGTGAACGCTGCAATCGTGAATAGCAGCGATACCACCGGAAGAGCGAGGATCCAGCGGAAGCTAATGCAGAAAACCGCGATACCGAGAAGAATTCTTTCATAACCTGGTATGGGATTGGGAAGGCCTTGTTTTAAGGACGGAAGAAAAGCGGCCCACACTGCGGCCGGCAGGCCAAACATTCCGCCGATCAGTACCACCGACAAAATAGCAGCGGTCCTATAGCGCACAATCCCTCCAACGGTGCGGTTGCTTTCAGCGTCGCGAACGGCACGAGTGAAAGCTCGGCACGGCGGCACGCGAGAACGACTCCGCCCTCTCAAGAATATCGGAGAGGAGGCGTTGAAAGCCGCGGGAAAACTGAAGTGGGGCTTACGGCCGTAACGCGAAGGCCACCCCCAGCAGCAACGACCCGGACGCCAGAATTTGCACGCCCTACTGCAATCCCTCGAGGGGCGGCATTTTCGTCGCGATCAGGACTTCCAACAGGGTGGCGCTGTTGCGAACGCTCGCCGAGATCGCGAGCAGACCGTCTGAAACGACGGGGTATTCGTCTGCCAGAGAAGAGAGACGGGTACTCACGCGGTGGAGATTTTTAACCTCGTGCAGAATTGTGGTGGCAGACATTGGCTACCCGATTTCGTGAGAGCCTAAGAGAGGAGAACTTCAGGTGAACTGACTTAGTTCAGGGGACCCGAACGAGGAGAAGACGACAACCTCACCAAGAAGTATAGCAGCCTTCGCGGCTACTCGCACCCGTAGCGGAACGAAACCAGCGCAACCTTCCAATCTGCCGGGTAGCGACGAATCGCCTCCATGATCGACCCCGGAGGCGCGTGCGGAAGGGCGCAACGTAGAGGTGGCGCAGCGGGGTGAGAACAAGCTGCGCCACGGGGGGAACGAAGGAAACGATCGCGGGGGGTTCTTGGGGTAACCGCGATAGTTCCTCAACAGCGCTTCCATTGAGACGGTACTGTAGCAACACCGCGGTCGAACGTCTGTTCAAAATTGCACAGTAGGCGCGGAGGGGCTCGAGGTCTCGGCCATGGGAGTCCTTTGGCGCTCTGGGGATTGGACCTCTAACCTCACCTTAAGAATCGTAGCCGGGGCCGCCGGGCGCCCCGCACTGTTTCCACAGCTTTTCCCAATTCCAGAGCCCGGAGGTTACCTGGATTGACAACGGGAATCCGAGCTGATGCGCGAGCATACACACCTGCCCGCGATGGTGGGCTTCGTGAGAAAGCATGTAGCACAGCATTTCCACGCCAGCCGGCCACGGCCGAGCCCAGCCGTCTCTGCGAAACTTCTCGACGCGGCCTCCACCGTCGAGCGCTTGGGCGAGCATCTCGAGGCAGCGAGCGGCGCTCTCGGCCAATCCCGCGCGGGCCTGCAGCGGCGTGCAGTGCACGCGGTTGAGCTGGGGCGGAACTTTCAGGTGCGGAGCGGTAAGCCGGATCCACTTGGTGCGGGCATTGTGCATGTGGGTGAAGATGGCCGCAATGGTGCGGACGTTGCCGAGCGTTTTCTCTGTCGTTTTCTCTGTCGTTTTCGCTTTCCAGGCGGCAGGGTCAAGATGTTCGATCAGAATCTGGTTCATACGCTCATTGGCGGCAAAGATCTGGACTGCGGCTCGTCCGAGTTGAGTGTGAACCCGGGGCTGGTGAAGCTTGGATTGACGAGTGGTCACGGCTTCCCCCTCCTTGACCTCACAATACTTCCGGGCCGTCGGCCATGCGGAAGGAATCCACTTCATCCATTACGAGGATGCGTCGCGACGCGGATCCGTCCGCTCAGGTCCACATGGACCCTCTGGTTCTCGTCCGCAGTAGCAAACGGTTGGAGAAGGGTAGCACGTCAATGGGCGCAACAGGGCGAGAGCGCTGACAGCCGTAGCTCGTGCATGGCGAGAAACCAGTAGCAGGTGAAGAGCAGGTGGTGGCTCATAAACCCAAGGCCTGCACTTGCTCCTCGGTTTCGTAGCCGAGCCAGTGTGCAACCTCATGCCAGACCACCCGTTTCACTTCGGCCCGCAAATCTCCTTGGGAGCAGCGCAGGATGGGGCCACGAAAAACAAAGATCAGGTCGGGGGCATAGTTCAACTGGGTATGCGACCGTTTCGTCCGAAAGGTGCCGCTGTACAATCCCAATAACTCCGTGCCACGGCGCCATTTCTTTCGGTTCGACATGTCCTGCAGATACGTCGCTAGGAGGCTCGTCAACCACTTGAATGCCGGGGAAATCCGGCAGGTCCCGGATCTTTCGGGGCAGGGTGCTGTAGGCCCACTCTACAATCTCCTCGAAGCACTCGGGATTTGTGGGGTCGGCCATGAGGCCAACTTTATCACCAGCACAAGCGGACGTGGGCGCATCGTGCTTTGGCGTAAAATGCTGGGGACCTTATCGTATGACACGAACGACAACGCAGGCGATTTCACTCGCTGAGACTCCGTCCAAACCAACACTTGTTGCCGCCGAACCTCAGCTTTTTGTCGGCGACGTTGGAGCCTCGTGTGAGTTCTATACGAAAAAGCTAGGGTTTACCGTTGCCTTCCTCTATGGCGAGCCGCCGTTCTACGGACAGGTGTTCCGGGATGGAGCCAGGTTGAATCTGCGACATCTGGACGAACCCGCAATCAATCCGGCGCTTCGGGACAGAGAACACCTGCTCTCAGCATCCATCTCCGTCGATGATGCAACGCCACTCTTCCACGAGTTTCAAACGGCAGGTGTGGAATTTCATCAGACACTCAAGACAGAATCATGGGGCGCTCGTACCTTCATCGTTCGTGATCCCGACGGCAATCTCATCCTTTTTTCAGGTGGAGTGCAGTAGTCCCATAGATTCGGCACATCCTGCTATCGTCGCTCAGACCAGGCAACGTGGATTTGCGACATTACGAGCGCGACGGTAGCTGGATGGCTAGGAAAACCCTTCCGCGTGATGCAAAGAAAGGCCGCCCAATGGAGGCGCGGCCCTAGGTGATACGTTTGCAGAATTCTGTCAAGCCTCGTGAACGGTCTGGCGAGTGGCACGTACTCCGCGCACGAGAATACGCAGATAGATGGCAGGTAGCCCCGTCTACCTCGTAAAAATCTGAACGACCGCCGAGCAGTACCCTGTACCGGCTGGAGGGGTGGTCGAGAAATTCACACCGAAGTCGTAGCTTTGTCCGGCCGTGAGCGGAAAGTAGTCATTGTTCTCGTTAAACAGGCTCTCTGTGCCAGCGCTTGTCGTGAGCAAGTAGAACGCATCGCCAACCCTCCATGCCCCACCGGTGCCGGTTGGGGTTCGAATGGCCGACCGCATCCACAGTTGCTGGCCAGCCGCGGTAGCGGAGATCGCACACCGGTTGAAGGTGAATGCGGTTGCGTTTACCGGCGGGACGTAGTTGGTGATGAAGAGATAATACCCCGAGGGGGTTCCAGAATTGATATACACGTTCGCCGGCAGTTGGGTGATGAGGACACCGCGGCCCCCGTTGATGGTACCGCCGACATTGAGGTTATTTGTGATGCTGCCATATGAACCCACCAGCGAGGCCCCGGAAACCGTCCCAGCGGAGCTGATGTTGCCGGCAACGCTCTGGCTACCGGTGAATGCGTTGTTGGCTGCCAGTTGAGGTACGACCGAAGTGTCGATGGATAAAGTGCCGCTGGTCGTAATCGGTCCACCAGTGAGGCCCGGGCCGGTAGCCACGCTCGTCACTGTGCCGGTGGTGGTGCCGGGAAAGGTTTGCCCGGCAGCAAAGGTAATTCGGCCGTTGCTGGCGATGTTCAGTCCGGTTTCGGCAAGTTTGTTGGTTCCGGTCGCGTAGAGCAGGTTCAGCGTCCCACTCGTGCTCGCCGTGTTGTTGCCCACAGGCTCGACTTGCCACTGGAAGTTCTGCGCTGCCGCTGTTCCGGTCCCGCTGTTAAACGCCGAGGCCGTCAGCTTGATGGGTTGCGAGTTCTTGCCCGCGGTTGTGGTCGCTGGCTACCCCCGCTGGGCAGGGTCACAGTTCCGCGCACAGTTGCGGACCCACTCGACGTCCAGCTTGGCGCCCGGCGCAGTATTGCCGATACCGACGTTGGTTCCATTGTCGAAGATCAGCGAATTTGTGATGTCGGCGGTGGCATCGAACTTCGCCAACCGGTTGACCGAGCCGCCGGCGGTGGTCACCGGCGTAGTTCCCGGGGCCAAGGGTGGTTGTTCCGCCACGGCTGGGGTTGGCACGGTGGCGCTGATGGCATTGGGCGGAGCCGCCAACACAAACGCGGACGCGGGCAGTCCGCCCACGGTTTGCGCGTCGGCCGCTTTCAAGGCATAGGGCACACTTAGCAGCAGGATGCGGGGCTGCTCGGGTTGTCCCTGGGCCTGCACTCCCAGCCAGCGCGCTTCTCCAGCCACAAAGATGTCGGCCGGCAACCCGGTGCTGGTGGTGGAACCAAGCATTACCGCGTAATGGCCATTCTTGTCCGGCTGGACGTTCTGCGTCTCCATCCAAAGTGGCGCACCGCCCTGCTCTTCCTTATAGAGAAGGAACGTCACTCCGCTGATATTGGTCTGAGGCCTGCCGTTGAGGTCGGTCAACACGCTGCTGAAATTCATCAATGGCGGCACCACGACGTTGCGACTGCTGGTTGTACTCGCTGCCGGCCGCTGCGCCGACATCGGAAGAACGCAGCAGATCAGCAACAGGCACGCACATAGCGATATATTCCGGCTCGACATAAACTCCTCCTGACGGGTTGCTGGTGCCTTCGGGCCGAGGAGCCGAATGCGGGTTCGGGGCCCTTCCGGTGCGAATCAGAGAAGCCTCGGGGCGTGGTTCGAACCGGTTGCAAGTGTGAGGCAAGAAGAACGGAAAAAATCTTGTTGATCGCCCCCTGGGTCGGGCGCTCGAGGATGAGCGGCGCTGCTGCGGGTTTAACAGCGAAAAGAATGATCCAAGGTGGTGATCGCGGGACTGAGGGTAAGACGGAGTGAGTTAAGCCGGTACTCAGAGCGCCGTGTTCTAACTCCGGTTTGGGAAGCCCGGCATTTCACAACGGCCTGGCTTCGCAGGGCTGGCCAGGGCACAAGGGCTCGAGGAGCCACAAAGGCGAAAAGAGGCGTCGCCTCGCAGGGCAGAGGCTCTGACTCATCGTAGGCCGTTTCTGGCGCATCTTCTGCCGGAAGGATCAAAGAGACACCGAGGCCCAGAAGCCCGAAAAAAAGGAGAACGGAGCGCGGCTTTCTCATACGCGTACCCCTGTCTGTACGGGTAAAGCTCCCTCAGCGACAATGGGAGTCGTGCTCGTTGGGAAGAGGCTAACGCAGCCCTTTTAACACTACAGCGGCCCAATGTCAGTGATGTTGATCACGGTAAAGGGTAGTGGTTACTGGAATTCCAATTGGGCGTTGGGGGAGAGATCGTGATTGTGTGGGTGCGGCCAGCAGCGCGTAAACAGAAAAACTATTCGTGGCGATAGTGCTGGCGCCAAGCCTCTTGGGCTTGCTTTTCTTCATACTCGTTCGGCTTGGCTTGCTGCGCCCGTGAGTAGTGGTTGAAACTCCCCCATCTCCCTCATTGATTATTGCGCGAATCCAAAACTGACCGCGGCTGCTCGAGAGGTACAAATGGGCTATGCGCGCAGGATGTTGTTTTTTCTGTCGGAAAAGGCTGGAATGGCAAAGAAACAAACCAGCCCATAAGCCAATCGCTGTGCGGCTTTTTGGCGTTCGGTTATCGGCGGGTTTGGTTGTCTAGCAGGCCAAAGGGACTGTTTCGCTATCTGTCGGAATACGCCGGGGTGCGATTTCCGACACATCTCACTTTTGTGCCTGTGCAATCGCTTGGGCTTTTGCTCCTCTGACTGCGTCAAGGAACGGTCCTGCCGCAGCAGGCGCCGCCACCCGACCCAGCAGCGTGGCCCGAGTGGTGACCCTGGGCCCGTAGAAGGCGCGCCTGGAATGGTCATCCGCGCGGACCCATGCGCCCTTGAAGGTAAATCCAACGAAAGCACCCTTGGCGCGAGAGTAGGTCAGGATTAGGACATCAAGCTTCAAGTCCGTGCTCTCCGAAGAGTGCCGTCCTACGGGTCCCACGGCTAGCGATGCATCCCTTCCGATTTCGAATTTGCTGGAGAGCAGTTTCTGCATCCCTTTTTCGCTCTTGATGACCATTACCAGGTCTACGGCTTCTGCACCGATCTGCGTTCCCCAGCTTCCGCCTGCAATCTTTATGAACGCGGGCGCACTCCAACCCGCTGCGGTGCGGCAAGTGGCGACACCTTTGCCGTGCTCCGCTCCGAAAACGAATCCCCCTTTTATCAGATGGGGTATGACCGCCACGCACTTTGCCCGCTTCATAATCTCGTCGGGAATTCGCTGGTCCGGCGCGGCCATGATCTCGTCCAGCACTTTGGCCGCATTATTCAGCCGGTCGATGGCATCCTGGCGTTCTGACCCTGCCCAGCACAGGCTCGCCAAGCTCAGCATGGCGGCCAGTAATAGGAGCTTCTTCATACTTACGGCCTCAGATCTCTTACCTAGCGCCGCCTCTCCACGTCAGCCGATTGCAGAGTCAGTACGGAACTACGTGCCAGATTACTAAGTTGTGATTTAAGTGTCTGGTCACTAACGCTCACACTGCGCTGCGGCTCCAAGTGTCGGCAGAGTCGTCTTCGGTGACTGTGCGGGCCGAATCCTCGCACGGTTGGACCTCATTGTCAGTGACTCGGGGGGCACATCTCGTGTCGGCAAGCCGGAAATTTTGGATGCGATGGCGGGGGGCAACTGTCGAAAAATCGCGGTTACAGGCAATGGCCAGCGGCCGAAATGTGTAATCGCTGTTCTTGACAGTTAGCAACTCTTTGGGCGCGTCCATGATGGGCTACCTGTAGCCCTGTACCCAGACCGGATGCCCTCCGAACGTCGCAATAAGGCTAACCATGCTAGCAAGAAAGGAAAAAGTCAGCAGAAGCAGCAACGCTGTCCACAAGCCTTTGCGCATTCGTAGGGTATTCCGTTTCCCAAATGCGACGATAAAACCGACAGCGACGAACGCCGGAGCGGCGAAGACCAGGGCCAAAGCGATGCCAATCAGCGGGTGCCAAACCCCGAGTTGTATGGGGTTCTTGCCATAACGCGAACCGCCCACCCACTCAAAAGCGAGCAATAACCAAATCGGAACGACAAAGCAAATGATTTGCCAAGTGATCCTGTGGCGATACCTTACAGCGGTATCAGTGAGACGATCTCGCGTGTGCATTACTGTGCAAGCCCGCACTGACATTGCGGTGGCGTTCATCATAAACCGCGCTCGCCACTTTCTTTCGACTATTGGCGAAAAATCGCGGTTACACGCATTGACCCTGCCCGGAACTTTGCAACTGGTGTAAGGGCGTGGGCGCTCCCGGCGTTTCGATGCCAGCCGCTACGGGACCGGACGCTATTCAGGGACGTCTTGCTCTCGGGACGGAGAAAATCTCTGTCGCGCGCGGTTCCACTCGTCGGTGGAGAACAGGCGCGGCCCCACCTCGATGAGGCGCGGGGTCATATTGAAGACCGCCACGCGGGTCCAGGGCTTGCCGTCCCGCATGCGCAGGCCCTTTTCATTCAGGTCGCTGACGATGCTGGAATAAGGGAAGTCCTGGACCAGCAACTCCATCATGAGCAGGAGCGTCCGATTCTCGACGGGATCGATCTCCAGGCGCTGGCAATCGTCGGAGATGCGCAATCCATAGGGAATGTCCTCGCTGAATGCGCCTTGGCTGGGAGCTTCGGACTCGGGCAACTCGCGCCGCCATTCGAGCGAAACCAATTGCCATCCCGCCGCCGTGCGCTGCTTCATGACCTCGGGACTAAACGGCCCGGAAATGACATCGCGAATCCGTTCAAAATGCGCCATGATAAGCCTCCGTGAGTCGTTCTTTGGGCTCAGCAACTCGCAATTCCCCTGCCAAAAGTCTGGCCTGCTGCGAGCCTCGCAAGTAGCTCCCAGCATTGAAATAGCTGCAGGGGCTGCGTTTGGGCTCAGGCCGGCCGCTGTCCGCTTGTGTAAATCACTGTTCGCTTCTGGACGCCCAGCATCGCGCGGCTAGCCAAAACCGGATTTTCAGCAAGGTGGATCATTGGCACCGAGGGCGAGACCCGCTTTCGACACGCTCAGGGCAGGCTCTCAGGACAGCCGGCGAGTGCCACTGTCTTGAGGCCTATGCTTTTTGGGCTTCTCGTTTCAGGGCGCGCTGCAGGGTTTGGTCCAGAGCCGACTTGGTCTTTTCGTATTCCTGCTGCGAGATGCGGCCTTGTTTGTGTTCGACTTCGAGCTGGAAGATCTCTTCTTTCAAGCCTTCGAGGAGCATGGAAGTCGAGGAGTTGCGCGGCGCGGCAGGCTGGGGACGGGGTTCGCTGACGCGGACCTCGCGGGCGGCAGGAACTTCCGCGGCTTCATAGATCTCGTCGTCTTCGAGGGAGGGAAGAGCCTTCCCCTTGGAGCGCGCGGCGCGGTTGGAAGCTTGCTGCCGCGAGGCTACGTAGACACCACCGGCGACCAGTACCAGGGCGAAGCCGCCGAGGATGTACCAGCGATATTTCTGCAGAGGATCAGGGGCGTCGATGGGCGGTCCGAGGCCGCCACCGGGGCGGTTGTCATTTTGCGCCGAGCCGCCTTCGCTGGGTGCGCCCGCGCCTTCTACGCGGGCTTGCAGGGTGCCTTCCCCGGAAATCTTGAAGGCGAGCGACTGGCCCGCCTGCGCACCCGAGGCCACTTGCACATTGGCGTCAGGTTGCTGGGGATCGTTCATGGGCTGGTAGTTGGTGCCGGGAGCGGCGGAGAACTGCATGGCCTTAGGCACGATGGCGACGAAATGCTGCAGCGGATAAATGCTTTTAGGATCGATGTTGGCGGTGCCGGTGTAAGGCAGTTGATAGGCGACCTGGAACTGCGTGGTGCCCGGACGAAGCGGGAACAGAAATGCGTAGCGCGTCTTCTTGTCGTCTTCGGGCACGGGCGCGGAGTTTATGGGCTGGCCGTTGGCAGTCATGGCCGAGCTTTCGACGATCTGCGCGCCCTCAGGGACATAGAACTCCAGGTTGCGTTCGTTCATCTGGGTGCGCGGCGGCTTGGACGTGTTCTGGACGGCGAAGGCACGCATGACTTCCAGCTGTCCCTGCTCGACCTGAACCCGCATGATGTCGGCGACGACTTCGATACCATCGATTTTCTTGGCTACGTCGTAGACTTCGACCTCAACGGAAGTGGTTCCTGGAGGGGCCATGCGGTGATAAGTGACGCCCTCGTGAATGGCGCGGACCAGGTGGGGGCCCTGCGCGTTGTCGAGTTTGAAGCTGAAATTGCCTTTGGCATCGGCCTTGGTGCGGCCGGCTTCTTCCATGCCCTGGCCCAGACTCAGCAGGACGATTTCGTCGCCTCCGGCGGGCTTGCCGGTGGTGGAGTTTTTTACCGTGCCGGTCAGGGTTTGGGCGGAGGCCAGGGAAGCGAGCAGGAGGGCGAGGAGCAATCGATATACCCGCAAGAGATCCAAGAGAATCATGTGGCGACAGCCGCCCTCGGTGGTCGGGCCGGGCAAAGCCCGGCAGTTGCCTGCATGGAGAAAGTGCCGTCGAGCTGCGCTCGACTGGACAGCCGAGGGCGGCTGTCCCTACATGGATATTCAGGATGACAGGGGATTGGGTTGTTTTCATGGTCTCGCTTTTCTTGGGGCTGAGGCGGCTTTGGCATCGAGGCGCGCGATTTCTGCCAGGAGCGTGGCGGCCTCGTCCTGCAGAGAGGCCTTGAGGGACTGGTAGTCGACCTCGGGCATTTTGCCGGCCTGGAATTCGAAGTTGAGGTCGCGGAGGTTTTCGTAGACGGCGTCTTTGCGCTCGCGCAGGTAAGAGGCGCGCGTCTTCTCCGGGCCGAGATAGAAGGCGCTGGGGAAGAAGATGTAAAAAAGCGCGGCGGCGGTGGCCAGAAGACAGCAGGCCAGTTCGAAGCTCATAAGTCGGTCTCCTCGCGAGCCTTTTCGCGGAATTGTTCGAGTTCGGCGCCGCGGACGGGGCGCAGGCCGTCGGCCAGGGCGGGCGCGGGGCGATTCTTCCAGGCGCGAATCACCAGGACCACGATGCCGAGTCCCAGCGCCAGCGCGACGAAAGGCACAATCCATGCGGTGCGATCGAAACCGGTGGTGGTGGGGGCGGCGAGCACGGTGGGCCCGTATTTCTGCACGAAGGACTGCTCGACCAGGCTGTCGCTGTCGCCGCGGGTGATCCCGGCCATCAGTTCGTTGCGCATGCCGTCGGAGTCGGGACAGCCGACGTGATTGCATTCGAGAAGAATCTGGTTGCAGCCGCAGATGCACATCAACTGGTGGCCGAGTTCGTTGAAGCGGGTGGCGGGATCGCCGGCGCCGGCGAGGGCGAAGACGGCGAGACTGAGCAGGCCGCAGTGCAGCAGGCGGCGGACGGTTTGGGGTGGTCTCGTCATCATTGGTTATTCCGGTTCACGTGCACTGGTGCCGTCCCTCGCCGCCTCTGGGCTTAGCCTTGGCGGATCAGCTGGTACGCGAATGCGTTCGCATTCTCAATGCAAAAACCAACCGGGCTGCGCCCGGTGGACAGCCGAGGGCGGCTGTCCCTACATTCTCGATTTCTGCATTCTCGGTCTCTACATCGTTGATCCTTACATTTAAAAATCTTCACAGGCAAAGATCTAATCTCCGGTGACGGCTGGAGCGGCGTGCTCGATGAGCCGTGTGGCTGGAACGCGGACTGGGGCGGGCGCGTTGGGGACCAGGGCGAGCACGGTGCCGCCGAGGATGATCCAAACGCCCAGCCAGATCCACATGACCAGCGGGTTGAGATGCGCCTTGATGATGGGCTGGCCCTTATCGTTCTGGCCTTCGTAAACCAGGTACAGGTCTTCTTTAAAGGTGGAGCGAATGCTGGGCTTAGTGGAGGCCTGCCGGCTGGCCTTGTAGAACAGGCGTTGCGGGGTGAGCGTGTCGACCTTGGCGCCGTTCTGGTAGATGTCCATGATCGCCCACTCGCTGGCATAGTTAGGGCCGTCGTCCTGAGTGTAGGAACGGCAGACCAGTTCGTAGCTTCCGATGGTCATTTTGTCGCCGTAGGCCAGGCCGTTTTCCGATTCTTTGTCCTGGTTGAAGGCGGAGCCGGCGAATCCGATGATGACGACCACCACGCCGAAGTGGACGATGTAGCCGCCGTAGCGGCGGGTGTTGCGGTGGGTGAGTTGGACCATGGAGGCGAACATGCCCTGACCGGTGTGCGAGGAAATGACTTTGCTGCCGCGGTAGTACTCGCTGGCAATGGTGAGCGTGACCAGGACGGAGAGTCCGATGGCCATCAGCGAATAGAAATAAGAGATGTCCAGCCAGGGGCGCATGCCGAAAGGAGATCCCCAGGACGGAGGCGTGATCATGAGGAAAGCCATCACGGCAACCGCGCCGATGGTGGGCCACATGAAATTCCGCTTGAGACTTTCGAACGATGTCTTGCGCCAGGCGAGGAGCGGGCCGACGGCGGTCAGGATGAGGAGCAGCAAGGCGACCGGGATCGCGACCCGGTTATAAAAAGGCGCGCCCACGGTGACTTTGTTGCCTTGCACGAGTTCGGAAATTTTTGGGAACCACGTTCCCCACGCCACGGTGAAGCAGAGCAACACGAAGAGAAGGTTGTTGAACAGGAAGCTGGACTCGCGGGAGATGAGCGACTCGAGTTTGTGCTCGCTGCGCAGGTGCTCCTTGTTCTTTAAGAAGAAGAAAACGAAAACCGCGAAACTGATGGCGAGGAAGTAAGCGAACCAGCTGCCGATCGAGGATTGCGCGAAGGCGTGGACGGAACTGATCATGCCGCTGCGCGTGAGGAATGTTCCCAGAATCGCCAGCCAGAACGTGAAGAACACCAGCCACATGTTCCAGACCTTCAGCATGCCGCGTTTTTCCTGCATCATGACCGAGTGCAGGAAGGCGGTGCCGACGAGCCAGGGCATCAGCGAGGCGTTTTCGACGGGATCCCATCCCCAGTAGCCGCCCCAGCCGAGCACGGAGTAGGCCCAGTGCGCGCCGAGGAAGATGCCGCAGGTGAGGAATCCCCAGGTGACCATGGTCCAGCGGCGGGTGATGTGAATCCATTTCTCGCCGGGATACTTCATGATGAGCGCGCCCAGCGCGAAGGCGAAGGGGACGGTGAATCCGACGTAGCCCAGGTAGAGCATGGGCGGGTGGATGACCATCTCGGGATATTGCAGAAGAGGATTCAGGCCGCTGCCGTCGGCGCGGAGCGGGCCTTCGAGCAAGCCGAAAGGGTTGGCGGCGAAGTTGACCAGCGCGAGAAAAAAGATCTGCACGCCGGCGAGCACGACCGATGCGTAGGCGAACAGGCGGGGATCGGTCTTGTAGCGCAGGCGCAGAACGAAGCCGTATCCCGCGAGCAGCAGGGACCAGAACAGCAGTGAACCTTCCTGGCCGGACCACAGGGTAGCGAACTTGTAAGGACCGGGAAGGTCGCGGTTGCTGTGGTGAAAGATGTAAGCGATGGTGAAATCGTCGCGAAAGGCGGAGACCACGAGGGCGACGGCGGCGAGAACAACGAATCCAAAAACTACGACGCCGGCGCGGCGAGCGGTTTCGCCCATGCGCTCCCACAAGGGGTCATCTTGAAAAAACAGCGCCAGAAGGCCGGCTCCGAACGAATAGACGCTCAGCACCAAAGCGATGAGCAAAGCAAAACTACCAATGAGTGCCATGTGGGAGAACCCCAACGTATTTTTTCAGAAAGCGGTGGGACAGGCAACCGCAACTAAGAAGAAACGCGGTACCGGGAGGACATTGGCAGATCGGACAAGGAGGGGCGGAGGTTGGGGCCGAGATGGAGAGTCCAAAAAACTGAACGCGATCTCGGACGAATTGGGGAATCAAGGAGGGAGCAGGAGAGGACACATTTCCGCCGAAGAGCGGCGGCCGGGGCTCGGCCGCCAGGCGGTCTGAGAGAGCGGGCTCTTAGGCGCTCTGCTGGTGGTAGCGCTGGCGAACCTCGTGCTCCGCCGCCAGCCAGTCTTCCGCTTCGTGGCCTGGTTGAAAACCGCGACGCTCGGAGAGCAGGTAAGCGAGGCGGCGAATTTCATCTTCCAGATTGATGGGAACAAGATTGGCGCGGGGCTCGGTCTTGACGATCTCCGGCATCCTCGCGGTCTTTCGGGCTGGCGGCGTTCGGGGCGCCGCCATTTTCGTTTCAGGCACGGGGACGGCCGCTTCCGCTGGCGCGATGTTGGTATTGGAGGGCTGCGGGCTGGTGGTGGAGACTAGGTCTTGCGCGCCGTTGTTTTTCTTGGGGAACTTCGGTCTCGCCATAATGGGATACTCCTTGCATGCTCCTAAATTCAGGAATGATTGGATTTGTTGATGAATGAACAACATACACTTTGCCCCTGCGCATTCGCGTTACGATAAGGTTTCGGGTTGCGGAGATACATCTACTATAGATGTTGCCAGCCTGTGGAAGGGAACAAGTTGCATAGAAAAATGCGATGGGGCGGTGCAGAATTCCCAAAAAGAAAACGAGCGTTGCGGCATGCGTAGAGCAAGGGAGGTGAGGGCGCGCGCCGAAAAAGAAGGAGAGGCTTTGTTATAATTTGGGCTTGTCTCCGGGGCGCTATCGTCTAGGGGTTAGGACGGAAGATTCTCAATCTTCAAACCCGGGTTCGATTCCCGGTAGCGCTACCAACTTTTCCCGATCCTGCTGATTCGTAATGCTTTCCTGAACTCTCTCTCGCCCGTTGAACTACAGTTGAACGACATTGCGGGATTTCGATCCCGCAGAACTATCATTGTCGGAACGGCGGTGCTGCTCAACTCCTGCATAAGAACCCGAACCGGCAGTACGATTTCGTGAGCACTGATGAGTGTCCTTGCCCGAAAACCGGGGGTGACCTTGGTGACCACGTCCGCGCTTTTTCGTTCAGACTCAACGCGTACATGGCATATCGTCGATTTACCCCCCAAGAAAGAGCCAATCCAGATGAAACAAAAACTCAGCCTGTTGTTCGCGTTGCTTCTGCTTTTCAGCCCAGCCCTGCTTGCCCAGCAGCCGATCTTCCAATGGGCGGGTATGGTCGCCATCGGCAACGATCTCGCGCAGGTCAACGAAGCTCTGAAGATTGCGCATTACCCGCCGCTGGGCTGCTCGCCCAATCGCGACAAGTCCATCGCAACGACATGCCACACTGCTAATGACAGCGGTCTGTTTACAGCGAATTTTGGGGATGACGGACGTCTACTCTCGCTGGAAGATGCCTCGAAAGACCCGGAGCGCACGAACTATCGTGCCCTAAAAAGCGCCTTGTCCGCACTGCTGGGAGCGCCCAGGATCGAACGCAAAAACGGTATCGCCTTCCTGACTTGGCACCAGCGAGAAGACGGGTCCAGGGTGACGCTCTTTTGGTTCAATGAGTTGTACTGCCTGTCCATGAAGAGCAAAACCCTGCCGCAGGATTAGGTCACGGATACAGGGTGGTGCATCGGGGTTGCCGCAAGAGGAGCTGAAAATGAAAAGGTTTCTTATAGTCACGGTTCTGGCGTTAGCGGTGTCTGCAATGGTGGCTTGCAGCAAAGAGGATAAACTGCCTGTGGACGCCGCCGAGAGTCGTTGGGTTGCCGTAGCGATGAGTCCTGTTGTCCATCACCCTCATTCCAACTGGCAGGTTTCTCGTAGAGAAGTGACACTGAAAAACATCGACACTGGCAAAGTGTATCGCACCGCTCTGTGGGCAGAGGATGAGTCGTTCCTCGGTGAAATCAAGCCCAATCAGACCTTCAATCTGAAGCCCTCTAGTGACAACAATGCGTGGTATGTCAAAACGCCGGAGAATCTTGCCGATCATTCCGGCACGATCATTTTGCGGGAAACTAATACAGATACCGACGACGCAATACAGGGGCTGGCGTTCAAAGCGTCAAACTACGAAATGTCTGATGACGCGGAAAAGCGGGACGCGATACAGAAGAAAGAGATGGAAGCACAAGCGCAAGCTGCCAAGAAACAGAATCAGGCGGATGAGGCTCGATGCGAGCAAGAGTATCCACGGGAGAAGCACTTGGGAGCGCATCTCGATTGCGTTGCCGCTGCAGAATGTGAGCGCGGTAACACCGCGATGTGCGCCTCGGTGCAGCGGGTGTACGAAGATCAAATGGCGATTGCCTGTCCGAATGGCTACACGACGGATTCTTATGGCACCACCCGCTGCAATGACCAAAAGCCGGTTGATGTTCGCATAGTGCCGTAAGTGGTTTGGGTTTACATTTCCTGCTGTTTGCTTGTTGTCGTGCGCTTCCGTTCGTGGAACCCGTCTGCCGGAACGAGATTCTCCGGGGCTGCCCCACGACTGGATTATGCGGGTAATACTATGTTGCCATGGTAGCGCCACCCAGCTTTTCCTAAGCTGTTTTCCCAGGCGCATCCTGGCTCGCTGAAGTGCTTGTGCCTACACCTGGTCTGCCGGGTTCTACGCCGCCTCTGCGCCCACGCTGCAATGGGCGCCTTCGGAATCGATGAACTGGGCCAGTACTCCGCCGAAGTCCTGCTTCTTGGGAGGCATGCTGAAGAGCACACCTTTAGCGCTCATGTCCCGGTAGAAGGCTTCGACATCGCCAACGGTAAAGCCCAATTCGACCTTTCCAGCGGGGTTCTTTTCCGAAGCTGGATGCAACGCGAGAGTGGTTGCTCCCGTGGCAAACTCACTCCAGCCCGGCGACTCGAACTTGAGTTGGAGACCGAGCACGTCTCGGTAGAAGGTCACGGCTTTGCCCATGTCGGCCACGAACTTGATCACGTATCGAAGCTGTGTTCCTGGCATTTTCCGCCTCCCATTGTCATACCAATGCCAACTACCCCATTGAAACGCAAGTGTGGTGCGCAGGATGTGCTTTGTCAAATATCGCGGGGCTGGTGGATGTCGGAGTCGTGGGGACCATGAGGACGGCGCTACCAACCCCAGTCTGTTTCGCCCCTACACGTTGGAGTTAGCTTGCCTGGCCGCCTCGCGGCGATGATCACTCGCTGGCCTGGTTCATCGCCTTCTCGGTCAACACGACGTGCAGGCCGCCGAGGTCGAGCGTGTCCACTAGAACAAAGTTGTCGCGCTGGTCCTTTGCAATATCTTTTTGTGCGTTGGACAGCTGCATGGCGGCATGCATGCGGTACTCATAACGAGTCCTCGGAACGGGAGGCTTCTCGACAATGGCGAAGGCCACGGCTCCGCCGAACTGCGCCAGGGTCTGAGGACAATAGCGGTATCCGTCGAGGGCAGCTTGGTTCATGTCCTTCTGCAGATGTGTCAACCACTGCACATGCAGCACACGGTACTGGTACACCTGAGGAGGCGTGGTGGAGGGTTCCATGGTGGCGTCAGCAGTCTTCGTTCCTTTGGGGTTGAATGCGACGAGCCGATATCCTGCGGCTGATACCGCGTTCAAGTCAACCTGGGCTTGATCGAATTTTCCGCCCGCGATAGTCACCATCTTGTGGTCCGCGGAAGGTGCCGGAAAAGTAGTGGTCTCTGGCGTGGACGATTCGCCGGGGGCAGGCGCTGGTTTTTCCAGGAGTAACTTTGTGGTGGTAGCCAGGCTTTTTGCGAATTCGCGGTTTATCCCGGCGGCGTCGCCGCCAAAGACGCCTCCGGAAAGCGTCGCGGTGATCTGGTCCGAAATCAGAGTTGCGCCGGAGGAAGGGTCTCGATACGCGACCTGGACGACGATCTGCCCGGCACCGAGGCCGAAGCCAATGTAACGCTTGCCGCGGTTGCCGGGATCGAAGTAGGTGACGGTGCCGGTCAAGCGAAGCGTGGAAGCGGAGGCATCCGTCGGGCTCTGGCCGGGAAGGAGGATTTGCGCGAATATCTTCGCGGACCCGAACTGCTTCACAATTTCGTTCTGCAGAGACTGGACGTACTCCGGTGGGAATTGCAGACCTTCCTGGACGCTGAACTTCTCGACTTCAACAACGTGGTACTTGTCTTTCAAAGGGACTGAAATTGTGGCCTGCGCCCATGCCAGCACCGCAAGACACGAGCAGAGAATCGAAGCGAGAACCGCGGTGCGTTTCATAATCCCCCTCTACGGGAGCGGCGGAAACGGTCACCAACACCATCCGAAGAAGGTCCGTCCGTCAGTCGGTTCCACGCTAGATCACTTCGCGGGCGCTGGCTGTGATGATGGTCACTCTCCGGCGCTCCGCCCGTATGGCAAGGTGCGGTCAGGCCGGCCTGCAAGATCTGTAACCGGTGTGCCAGCCGATTGTGATTTCCGTCACATCCCGTCACTGCACCATGTCCTAGAGTGAGTGGGTGTTGCGCGGGCTCACCCCTGAGCCCAGACCTGACGACGCTCTAAATGTCCTAAAAGAGAGGCTCGTTTGGGCATCAGCCTTGGCATCGACGTAGGCGCAGTGAGTGTGAAGCTGGCGGCTTTGGGTGCGCCCGAAGACTCTACCGCGCTGGCTCGTCTGGCCGAGGTCTCCTCTGCGTTTTTCTTCCCCGAACTGCCCAGAATCAACGGGTTGGCGGAGCGCCCCGTGCTTTTTTCCACGTACCGGCGACTCCAGGGCAATCCGGTGCAAGCTGCCTCGGAGTTGCTGCGGGAGTTTTGCCAGGTGGTGCCGGAAGCAGCAATCGCGGGGATTCGCGTTACCGGGTCGGGTGGACGAACCGTGGCGCGCGCCTTCGCCGCGGGATTTGAAAACGAGTTTCGCGCGCTGGCCCGCAGCATGCATGCTCTGTATCCGCAAGTGCGCACGGTTTTTGAAATGGGTGGGGAGACCTCGAAATACATCTTGCTGAGCGCCAGCGCGGGCGCGGACCATCTCGGCATCTTGGACTACCAGTGCAGCACGGAATGCGCTGCGGGGACGGGATCGTTTATTGATCAGCAGGCTTCGCGGCTGCTGTATGAGGTGGAGGATGTAGGCGCGGCCGCGCGCGGCGCCAGTTGTGCCGCCCGGGTGGCGGGGCGCTGCTCGGTGTTCGCCAAGACGGACATGATCCACGCCCAGCAGAAGGGATACGGCGCGGACCAGATCCTGCGCGGGCTGTGCGATGCGGTGGCACGAAACTTCAAGTCCGGCATCGTGAAGGGCCGGCAGGTCGTTCCTCCGGTGGCGTTTGTGGGAGGCGTGGCGCTGAATGCGGGAGTGCGGGAGGCGATCCGGGAGGCGTTCAAGCTGCAGGAATCGGACTTCCTGATTCCGGACCAGCAATGCTGGATGACCGCGTTGGGGGCCAGCCTGCTCGCGGCGGAAGAGAATCACCAGGGAAATGGCAACGGCGCCAGCAAAACCTTCCGCCGCTTGCAAGGCGAGAGTGCCGGCGCCGAGAAGCTTCCCACGACCGAGCCCCTCTCGCTCGACCAGGTGACGTTCCTGCGCGACCGAGTGCCGTCGCTCCAACCTTTGGAGAGCGGGGCGCCGAGTGGAGGCCTACATCGGCATTGATGTGGGCTCGGTGAGCACGAACCTGGTGGTGATTGACCCGGGCGGCAATCTGCTGAAAGAGATTTACGTTCCCACCGCCGGTCGTCCCATCGAAGTAGTGGGCGCGGGGCTGCGCGAGATCGCAGAGGAGTTGGGCTCGCGAATCAGCGTTCGCGGTGTGGGCACGACGGGATCGGGGAGAGAACTGATTGGCGAGCTCACCGGCGCCGACACCGTGAATGACGAGATCACGGCGCACAAAACCGGCGCCATGCACGTGTGCCGGCAAATGGGGACTGCGCTGGTGGACACGATCTTCGAAATTGGCGGGCAGGATTCGAAATTCATCCGTATCCGCGACGGTATCGTGGTGGACTTCACCATGAATGAAGCTTGCGCCGCGGGGACTGGTTCGTTTCTGGAAGAGCAAGCCGAGAAGTTGGGAGTGGCGATCAAGGGAGAATTCGCGCAGCTGGCCCTGTCGTCCCGAAACCCGATCCGGCTGGGGGAACGCTGCACGGTTTTTATGGCGCGGGATGTAAGCAGCTTGATGCTGAAGGGTGCAGCGGTCGGCGATCTGTGCGCCGGGTTGGCGTACTCGGTGGCCCTCAATTATCTGAACCGCGTGGTGCGCGGGCGGAGCCTGGGGGACGTGATCTATTTCCAGGGCGGCACGGCGTATAACGATGCGGTGGCGGCCGCATTTTCCGTCATTCTTAAGAAGCCGATCGTGGTTCCCCCGCACAACGGAGTGATTGGCGCGATTGGTATGGCACTGATTGCGCGCGATCGCATGCGGGCGAGCAGGGAACCGAGCCGGTTCCGCGGCTTTGACCTGCAGCGGGTGAAGTTCACCAGTCGCGACTTCGTATGCCGCGCCTGTTCCAACTACTGTGAGATGAAGGAGTTTCTCATCGATGGCGAGAAGAGCTACTGGGGCGACCAGTGCTCCGACAAGTTTCGCAAGCGTTCGCGGACCGACCGCGAGCCGGTGATTGACGATCTGGTGTGCGGCCGGGATCAGTTCCTGGAGGCGGCACTTGAACCACCCCGAGCGGAACGGAAAACGGTGGGCATTCCGCGCGCCATGTTTTATTACGATCGCTTCCCCTTCTGGTGTACGTACCTGCAGGAACTGGGATACAACGTGGCGGTTTCGCCTCCGACCGACGGGCGCATCGCGGCCAACGGAGAAGAACTGGCGATTGCGCAGCCCTGTTTCCCCATCCAGGTGGCGCACGGGCATGTGCAGGCGCTGTTGCAGCAAGGCGTGGACTATATTCTGCTGCCCAACATCGTGAATGCGGAGACCCCGTTCATGGAAACGGAGTCGAAGCTGTGCCCGTGGAACCAGACGCTGCCGTTCGTGGTGCGCGCGGTCGAGAAATTTGGAAACGGCCTGGAGGGCAAGCTGCTGTGCCCGACCATCCACTTCCGCCAAGGGCCCGAGCATGTGCGCCAGGAGTTACGGCTTCTGGCGAGCCGATTAGGACGGAGCAAAACGGCCAGCGATGCGGCTGCAGAGAATGCTTATCGAGCGCAAAAGACCTTCGGGGCGCTGGTGCGAAGCGCAGGAGAGGCTGCGCTGCAAGCACTGAGCGCAACGGGCGAGCCTGCAATCGTGCTGCTGGGCAGGCCCTACAACATCTACGACCGTGCCGTGTGCTGTGACATTCCCCGCAAGCTGCGAACGCAGTACGGCGTCAATGTGCTGCCACTGGACTTTCTTCCACTTGATGAGGAAGATGTTTCTCCCATCAATGACAACATGTACTGGCATTCCGGCCGTCAAATCCTGGCCGCGGCGCAGTTCACCCGGCGCATGCCGGGCCTGCACCTGATCTACATTTCGAATTTCAAGTGCGGGCCGGATTCTTATCTGAAGTCTTTTCTCGAGGACGCCTGCGGCAAGCCCAGCCTGGTGCTGCAGTTTGACGGGCATTCCAACGATGCCGGCTACATCACGCGGTGTGAAGCGTATCTCGATAGCAAGGGATTTTTGCGATGCAACTCCTCAGACATCGCTGCGTAACGCGCAAGGTTGGAGCCGGCCATCCGTTGGCCGGGAAGACTGTTTATATTCCGGCCATGGCCGAGGGGAATGTGCCTGCGCTGTGTGCCGCACTGCGCTGGATGGGGGTTGA
Organism: Terriglobia bacterium; assembly: GCA_963816025.1. GTDB lineage: Bacteria > Acidobacteriota > Terriglobia > Terriglobales > Acidobacteriaceae > JAIQFF01. The sequence goes on along the minus strand of CAWFJA010000029.1, from coordinate 131,131 downwards.
GGCGCGTCCCACGCCGGCTTCGGATGCATGCACGATCGAGTTGGGCGGCAAGCACACCAGCGGCGACGAATGTTTTCCCGCCAAGATTACGACCGGGGATTTCCTGAAAATCGTTGGGCAACCGGGCTTCGATGCGAAGCGCACGGTGTTCCTGATGGTCACCACGGATGGGCCCTGCCGCTTTGGGCAGTATGCCCCGTTCCTGCGGAAGGTTCTGCGCGAGCAGGGCCATGGGGACGTGCAGGTTCTGTCCACCCACGGAGAGTACGGCTACAGTGACTTTCAGGATTTCGACACAGCGTTTGTGCGGACGGCATGGCGGGCCATTGTCTCGGCGGACATTCTGCGCAAGCTGTTGCTGCAGACGCGGCCTTACGAAACGCTGCCGGGAGAGGCCGACCGGGCGTTTCGCGAGTCCCTCGATGATTTCTGTAAGACAGTCGAACAGAGTTGCTCCGATTCGGCGTGCCAGATGCGTTCGCTGAGAGCGTCGATGTTGCGGGCGAGAGCGCGCTTTCGCACTGTACCGGCGCGCTTCGATGGCAGCCGTCCCCTGATCGGCGTCGTCGGCGAAATTTTCTGCCGCCTCAACAACTTCAGCAACCAGGACCTGGTGCGCCGCTTGGAGGCGATGGGCGCGGAGTGCTGGATGGCGGATATCGCCGAGTGGATCGCCTACACCAACATGGAAGAAGTGCGCAATCTGCGGCTCGCCGGCCGGGCCTACTCCTGGAAAATGATCAAGTCGAAACTGCGCTCCCGAATTCAGCATGCGGACGAACACGCGCTGCGTTGCTTGTTCGGGGAGGAGTTTACCGGATATGAGGAACCCGGCATCGAGGAAGTGCTGACGCTGGCGCGGCCGTATCTGCCCTTTCCCGGGGCGGAAGGGGAGATGGTCATGAACGTAGGCAGGAATGCCTATCTGGCCATGCACGGAGCGGACGGGATCGTGGACATCAGCCCATTCGCCTGCATGAATGGAGTCGTGAGCGAAGCGATCTATCCCAAGCTCAGCCGCGATTATGGCGGCATCCCGATTCGCAATTTCTATTTTGACGGCCAGCACTCGGATCTCGACCGCGACATCGGAATCTACCTGGAACTGGCGCGATCGTACCGGGAGAAAAAACCTTATGAACGCGTTTACCCTGGGCGGTTTGCCAGGGAGGGAACCGTCGAGATGGAAGCTGTGAGTTAAGTCGTTGTCAAAAAGCTTCCCCCCGACTCGTCGTGGCCGCTCCGGCCCGGCAAGGGCGCCGGCCATGGTCGCGCCATAAAACGCCCTCAGATTCGCATCCTTTAAGCCAGCCTTTAATCTAAAATGGAAAAATTCACCCGTGAGGATCCTTATGCGTCTGGGCAACATCCGCATCGTCTTGGCAGTGCTTTGGTCTCTTCTCCCTATCGCGACCGTGCAAGCGGTCGATAATCCTTTTCATGACGCGCCGGCATCGGCAAAAGCCCAGAAGAATCCGTTCGAAGGACAGCAGGCAGCGACGGATGCAGGGAAGCAGGTCTACGCGCGCAACTGCCTGGCTTGTCACGGAAAGGCCGGCAAGGGTACGGGCAACGTACCTTCTCTGGTGGATGGCAAGTTGAAGGGGGTGACTTCGGGCGAGGTGTTCTGGTTTGTCACCAAAGGAGACAAAGATAACGGGATGCCGTCGTGGGCGTTTCTGCCCGAGGAGAAACGCTGGCAAGTGGTGACGTATGTGGAGGCGATGGCTTCGGGGAAGGTGGCCGCGGCATCCCCGGCTCCCGCACCGGAAGCCAACACCGCGAAGGTGAAGTGCGGCTGCCCCGAACGCGCCATTTACGGATTTCCGCTACGAGAAGCCAGGGACGAGTCGCAAGATTACGGTGAAAGATCTGCCGCAGCCCTATGCGACCGATTCGGCGAGCAATGGCGCGGAGTTGGTGGCGCGTCCGGAGAGCGCGTGGCCGGTGGCGCCGGCCGGGTTCAAGGTGCAACTCTACGCGGCGGGCCTCGACAATCCGCGCTGGTTGCGGACCGCTCCCAATGGCGACATCTTTCTGGCGGAGAGCGACGCCGGACGGGTTCGGGTTTTCCGGGGAATGACCGACGATGGCAAGCCGGAACAGATGCAGGTTTTCGCGAGCGGTTTGAAGAAGCCGTATGGGATTGCGTTTTATCCGCCGGGGCCGGATCCGCAGTGGATTTATGTGGGCAACACGAATGAAGTGATTCGCTTTCCGTATCACAATGGGGACTTGAAGGCGAGCGGCGAGTCGCAGCACATCGCTGACCTGCCGTCGAACGGCGGGCACTGGACGCGGGCTGTCGACTTTTCTTCGGATGGCAAAAAGATGTTTGTGGCGGTGGGCTCGGCGTCGAATGACGACGATGTCGATACGCATCCGGGAGAGAAAGACCGCGCCGACATTCTGGTCTGTGATCCGGCGAATTGCCAATTGAAGGTGTATGCCTATGGGATTCGCAATCCTGGAGGCGGGATTGCGGTGAATCCGCAGACGGGCGAGTTGTGGTGCTCGGTCAACGAACGCGACGCGCTCGGCGACAATCTTGTGCCCGACTACATCACGCACGTGGAAGAAGGCGGATTCTACGGCTGGCCCTGGTGGTATATCGGGGCGCATCAGGATCCGCGGCAGGCGGGGAAACATCCCGAATTGAAGGATAAAGTGATCGTTCCCGACGTGCTGCTGCAGCCCCACAATGCCTCGCTGGAATTGACGTTCTATGGGGCAGACGAGTTTCCGGCGGAGTATAAGGGAGACATTTTTGCTTCGGAGCACGGATCGTGGAATAAGGCGGTGCGCGTGGGCTATGAAGTGATTCGCGTGCCGCTGCATCAGACGGGGCACGCTACGGGCGAGTATCAGGATTTCCTGACTGGATTCGTGCTGCCGGACGGGCATGTGTGGGGGCGTCCGGTGGGAATCACGGTAGCGCCGGACGGTTCGTTGCTGGTGAGCGATGATGGGTCGAACTCGATCTGGAGAGTCAGCTACACGGGGAAGTGAAGTGCTAGCGCCGCCGATCTCGGCGGCTATCGTGGGGCGTTCCCCTCAAACCTGCGAGGGCAAGGTGCCCTCGCGACAGTCCTGGCAAGATGTCCGGCGCTACACGGTGAATCGTTTTAGTGGAAGTCGTGCGAAACGGTTTCGGCTTTGGTGACGAACAGCGGCAGCACGCGTTCGGCTTTGACGGAGATGACGTTGTCCTGATTCTGCAGGATGCCTTCGATGGCGAGGAAGCGCTCGCTGGCCAGCAGCAGGCGATTCTGATGGAACAGGTCGGGCGTGATGATGGCGTTGGCCACTCCGGTTTCATCTTCCAGGCTGAAAAATACAAATCCCTTGGCGGTGCCCGGGCGCTGGCGGGTGATGACGCAGCCTCCGATGCGGAGACGCTTGCCGTTGGGAATGTCGCGCAGTTCGCTGGCGCGGCGAATGCCCATGGCATTGAGCCAGTCGCGGCGGTAGGCCATGGGATGCGGGCCGACGGTGAGTCCGGTGCCGTGGAAGTCGGCGACCAGGCGCTCTTCGTGGTTCATGGGCTGCGAGCGGCGAGGGCGAGTCGGGCTCGGGTTGTTGTTCGAGCAGCGGGCCGGAGCCGCGGACGGCGCGCTCGACTTGCCAGAGCGCATCGCGGCGGTGGAAGCGGAGTTTCGAGTTTCGAGTTGTGAGTCTCGAGTTTCGAGATTGCTCCTCCTCGTTGCTTTCGTGAATAGGTTTTGGGAAGGGCACGGCTTTAGCCGTGCCGTTAGGGGCCCAAATGATTTGGGTTTCAGCCCCTGAGGAGCGCAGACGTCGACAATTTTTCCGATTGCATTCAGCGCGCCGATTTCGGCAAGCGTGGTGAGTTCGTCTTTGCGCAGTTCGGGGACGCGGCGGGTGAGGTCGTGGATGGAAGCGAAGGGAGCACGCAGGCGTTCGCGCACCAGCGCCTGAGCGGCTTCTTCTCGCAGGCCGCGGACGTAGCGCAAACCCATACGGAGCGCGATATTCTTTCGCCCCTCCGGGGCTTGTTCGATTTTCTATTGCAGCCGTCCCACGGCTTGCGCCGTGGGCTGCATTCTGCCGCCGCTCCGCGGCTCGGTCTTCACTGAGAACCGAGTACTGAGTACTGAGTACTGTTTCCAGCGTGCAATTCCACTCCGACTTCGTCACATCCACGGGCAGCAGCTTCAGGCCGTGACGCTGCGCGTCTTTGACGATCGTCGCGGGCGAATAAAATCCCATCGGCTGATTGTTGAGCAACGCGGCGGTGAAGGCGGCCAGGTAGTGGCACTTCAGATAGGCGCTGGCATAGGCGATGAGCGCGAAGCTGGCGGCGTGCGATTCGGGAAATCCGTAGAGCGCGAAGGAAGTGATGGAGAGAATGATTTCTTCCTGCGCTTTCGGCGGGATGCCGTTGTGCGTCATGCCGGAGCGCAGCTTGGCTTCGATTTCGCGCATGCGCGCCTGCGAGCGCTTGAAGCCCATGGCGCGGCGCAGTTCTTCCGCCTCGCCTCCGGTGAAGTTGGCGGCGATCATCGCCATGCGCAGCAGTTGTTCCTGAAAGAGCGGGACGCCGAGCGTGCGCTTGAGCACGGGTTCGAGCGATGGGTGCGGATAGGTGACGTCTTCGCGTCCCTGGCGGCGCTGCAGAAACGGATTCACCATCTGGCCGACGATCGGGCCCGGGACGGATGATCGCGACCTGCACCACGATGTCGTAAAACGTTTTGGGCGCAGGCGCGGCAGGCACGACATTTGCGCGCGGCTTTCGACCTGGAACATGCCGATGGTGTCGGCCTGCTGCAGCGCGGAGTATACCTGCGGATCGTCCTGCGGAAGATGCGCGAGGTCCACCTCTTCGTGATAGTGATCGCGAATGAGTTCGATGGAATCCTTGAGCACGGCCATCATGCCGAGGCCGAGCAGATCGACTTTGATGATGCCCATGTCGGCGCAATCTTCTTTGTCCCACTGCACGACGACGCGGCCGGGCATGGAGGCGGGTTCGAGCGGAACGACGGAATCGAGTTGTCCCTGGCAGATGACCATGCCGCCGGAGTGCTGGCCGAGATGGCGCGGCATGTCCTGCACGGCGAGGCAGAGTTCGTAATATTTGCGCAGGCGGGGATGGTTGAGGTCGAGTCCGGCGTCGCGGAAGCGGCGGTCGAGGGCGTCGTTCTCATCGCGGAATTCCCAGGTGGCGACGGCGGCGGAAATTTTCTGCAGCGTTTCCGGATCGAAGCCCAGCGCCTTGCCCATTTCGCGCGCGGCCATGCGGTTGCGATAGGTGATGACGTTGGCGGTCATGGCGGCGCCGCGCTCGCCGTAACGCTGGTAGACGTACTGGATGACTTTTTCGCGCTCGTCGCCGCTGGGCAGGTCGAGATCGATGTCGGGCCACTCGCCGCGCTCTTCGGAAAGAAAACGCTCGAAGAGCAAGTTCCATGCTGACGGCATCGACCGCGGTGATGCCGAGCGAGTAGCAGACGGCGCTGTTGGCGGCGGATCCGCGTCCCTGCACCAGAATGTTTTGCTCGCGGCAGAAGCGGACCATGTCCCAGACGATGAGGAAGTAGCCGGCGAGTTTGAGTTTTTCGATGAGCGTCAGTTCGCGTCTCGATCTGGCGGCGGGCGCGGGTTTGCATGTCGGGCGTGGCGCGGCCGTAGCGCTGGCGGAAACCTTCCCAGGCGCGTTCGCGCAGGAAGGAATTCATGGTCTCGCCTTCGGGCACGGGATAGCGCGGGAACTCGTAGCCGAGATCGTTGAGCGTGAATTCCAGGCGCGAGGAAAGTTCCAGCGTGTTGGCGATCGCTTCCGGCAGGTCGGCGAAGAGCTGCTGCATTTCCTGCGCGGATTTCAGAAAGCGCTCGGAGTTGCGGGAGAGCAGGCGTCCGGCGGTGGAGAGCGTGCGGTGGTTGCGGATGGCGGTGAATGCGTCGCACAGTTCGCGAGCTTTGGGGGTGGCATAGCAGACTCCGTTGGTGGCGAGCAGAGGAAGATTCAGCGAGCGGGCGATGTCGATAGCGGCGCGGTTGCGGGATTCTTCTTCGCGCTGGAAATGGCGTTGCAGTTCGACGTAGACGTTGCCGGGGCCGAAGATTCCGACTAGTTGATCGACTTGGCGGAGAGCTTCGTCAATGCCGCCGTGTTGCAAGGCTGCGGCCAGCGGGCCTTCCGCGCCGCCGGTGAGACAGATGAGGCCGGAGGCGTGCTCTTGTAATTCGTCTTCGGTAACTGCGCCTTCGCCTTTTTTGGCACGCAACTTCATTTTGGTGATCAGGCGGCAGAGATTCTGGTAGCCGGCGCGGGAGGAGACGAGGAGGGGAAGGCGGAATTCACCACGGAGGGACAAAGACACAGAGGAATTCTTGATTGGTGATTTTTGATTGTTAATTGAATCCGTGAGAATCCGTGAAGATCTGTGGCTAATGTCTTTCTCTGTGACCATGCGTCTCTGTGGTGAAAATAAGTTCGCAGAGACTTCCGCGCCGATGTGCGCCTTGATCTCCATTTTCTTTGCGGCCAGGTGAAAGCGCGGCGCGCCGTACACGCCGTCGGTGTCGAGCAACGCCATGGCGGGTAGTTTGAGCTGAGAGCAGACTGCGGCCAATTCCTCGGGCAGGGACGCGCCTTCGAGAAAGCTGAAAGCAGAGCGGGCGTGAAGTTCGATGTACAAGTACTCAGTACCCAGTACTCGGTACTCAATCAAGGCAAGGTATTGACTGAGTACTGAGTACCGGGTACTGAGTACTTTCTTTTTCAGTCATACGTTCCTTCCACGAACCAGCCGCCTCCTAGCAGATCGTGCACCAGGCGGTAGAAAGAGACGGTGTCGCCATTTCGCAGGGCTAGGTCCCACTCGTCGCGCGACCAGGCTTCGCGCTCCCACCAGTCGCCGGAGGCGCGCCAGGGGCCGGCCTTCCAGAGCACGTCGCCCTGCACTTCTTTTTTCTTGGCGCACGCCACGCGCACCGGCTGGCCGTTTTCCAAGGTCACATTCACGCGCAAGGGCGGACGGAAGCGGCGCAGGGCGGTGACGGCGGCGGTGGCTGCTGCCGAGTCCGGAGTTTTCTTCTGCGGAGTTTTGCGCGCGACCTCAGCCACAAAGCGGCGCATGCGAAATCCGTCGGGATGATGCGTGTCGAGCATCTCCAGCGCTCCCACCTTGTTTTCGCCGACCATCCCGGCGATGCGGGCGAGGGTGAGTTCCAGTTTTTCCGGTTCCGGCGAGGGAGGCAGGAACAGGCCGCCCTGGGCGAACGTGGGCGTGCGGGTTCTGCGGCCAGACGTAATTTTCATGATGGGCGCTCCTGGGGGATGTGCGTTTAAATCCAGTTGCAGCAATTTCAGAAAAACTTTGGAGTCGAGCATGGGAAGAGGAAGGCGCAGGGTGCGGACAAATTGTTGATTGATTGATTGCTGATGGCTGATGGGAAGACGTGAGATTTTCGAGTTCCAGCGTGAGACGCAGTTCTTGCGTGGCCAGCGCGCGCGAACCTAACCGTGCGCAGATTTGCTCAAGCAGACGATTCAGCAGGAAGGCCAGAGGTTCGAGCAGGACGATCGGGTGTTCCAGTTCGACTGCTTCTTCAAATACTGGCGGCGCTTCCACGGGGACCAGCGTGCGCGAAGCCGTGCCGCGCGCCAATTGCTGCAGGCGCAGACCTTCTTGTCCGAGACGTTCGCTGAGCGAAACTTCCGGCAGCGCGGCCAGCCCGCGCAGGTTGCGGATGCCCCAGCGGTCGAGGGTTTCGAGCAGGCGGGCGGCGGCTTTTTTGTGATCTCCTTCCAGACTGGTCGGCGAACAACACTTCCACGGGCAACGGGCCCAATTGCTCGGCTTCTTTGCCTGCGGGAATTACGGTGACGCCGGAAAATCCACGAGCGGCGAGCACGGCCGCATCGGGATTGGAAGCTACGGCAACATTGGCGGCGAGTCCGAGCGTGGCTGCGCGGTGGTAGATGGCGCGGGAAATTTCCGGCAGCGGTCCGAGAAGAGATTCCATGCCGGCGAGATCGAGCAGGGCAGTGTCGCAGGCGGTGTCTTCCACGCACGGAGAGAACGACTGGGCGCAATCGAGCAAGGCGGCGTGCGCGGCGGATTCCTGCAGCGCAGAGCGAGGGCGCAAGGCGAGTTCCGAGCACAGTTCGGCTTGGGCCTTGGTCATGCCCGGTGCGATGCCCATGCGGGCGGCCTTTTCATTGACCGCGATGATTTTTTCCAGCGGAGGTTTGCCTTCGAGAATGGCGACGGCGCGGGCCTGCAGTTCCGGCTCGGCGCGCAGGGCGGCCGCCACGGGAAAATTCGGAACGTAGATGCAGGCGAACGGCATGGCGAACATTGACCATTCAGTGATTGAGTGATTGAGTCATTGATCCATTGAGTCATTGATTTTTCATCCGGCCCAGGCGGTTTTGGTTTCGAATATGACGGAGCGTGCGGGTTTGCGGTCCAGACGCGAGCGAATGAGTTCGGCGGTGATATTGAGTCCGGTGAACAGTTGGGCGTGCGGGGGGTATGGAAAGATCAAGTTCGGGTTGAGCGGGCAAGTTGCAATTCTCTTTCGCCCCTCCGGGGCTTCCTCCTCCTCCACAGCTTACCCACGGCTTGCGCCGTGGGCTGCATTCTTACGCCGCTTCGCGGCTGATTCGATTCCATCATGTTCCGAGTTGCTCGCGCCCAGCTGCAGCGAGCAGGGAAGAGCAGCTTCCGGCGATGGGGTGCTGCTCGATCGCCAGCAGGATTGTGGGTTTGTTTTCTACAGCGCGGCGGAAACGGAACCATGTGGTCAGCGGGATGCGGCGGGCGGCCTGTTGGGGCAGTCGCCGAGATCGAGGATGATCATGCCGAAGCCTCCGCTTTCGAGAAGCAAATCGGTGGCGCGCAGGACTTGCTCGAGACGGTGCTCAGACTGCCGGATTCGTGTGATCGAATTCGAAAGTGGCCTGCGAGGAACTCCCCACTTCTCGCGCAAAAGACGCGCGAGAAATGGGGCACCCTTTCTGGCGTTCGCGTCGATCCTTGGGGAGCATCTGTCTGCCGCAGCGCACCCACAGCAGTCGGTCCAGTTCCACACCGGCGGCTAGCTGCAGAGTCGGGGATCGAGCGCGTCACTGGCATCGACCACAGCGCAGAATTCTCCGCGGCGAGTGGCGGCGGCCAGAGCGGCCAGAAGTAAGGTGGTGCGTCCGGAGGAGGCGGGGCCGCAGATTTCGGTCAGGCATCCGCGCGGCAGGCCGCCGGTCAGGGCATCGATGGCGGGGATGCCGCTCGAAACCATCTCCGGCGCCGGACGAATATCCAAGCTGCGAGGCTGGGGTTACGTGCGCCAGTCGGGGTCGGCGGTTGTTAGGTCGCCAGACAGGCCTGGGACGGCGCTCGGGCTGCGGTGGACGGCCCTCGGTGCGCTCTGCGGTAGGCGGAGGACACTTCCGGAACTGCTTTGTCGTCAAAGACAAAAGGGCGGCCCAGGGCCGCCGAAGTGGAAACCACTGCGGAAGACATTAAGATTCCTCGGAAGATTTCAGGGAACGCCGGGGCTGGAGCCGCGGAGGCGATGGGCGTTATTTCGCTTTTTATTCGCCTAAAAAGATTCTGCTCCAGCGGGGGCGGATTGTCAAGGGGCAGAAGGGTAGTGGTGCAGTGAGAAGATCGATTCGTATCAGGGCTTCGCTTCAGCGATGCCGCAAAAGAATCAGGCGCTAACCACTTCCATCGAAAATTGGGCTTTGTGCCGCGTGAATCAATGCAGGTCCCAAGATTTCCTCTCTTACGACGGTCGTGACCGTGTTCACAACCCCATGTGATTGATGTCCTTGAGGATTTGCTACTCCCGATCTATATGAGAAAGTGCCCGGCACTCTGTCCATCAGCCGTCTGGCATCCCCGGGAGCGTTTATGACAAATCTCAGCTCACGTCGCATTAGATGGTTCGCTCTGCTACTCATGCTCGTCCTGCTCTCCGTCACCTACCTTCTCTCGGCATCCGGCAAGGTGCAGGTGAACGCCGAGGCATTACAGCTCTTTGCACCGCTTCCCGCGGTGATGAGCTCGCCCGACAATCCGGTGACGGACGCGAAAGTAACGTTGGGGAGAATCCTGTACTACGATCCTCGCCTTTCGGCCAACCAGAAGATTTCCTGCAATACCTGCCATCCGCTCGATGCTTATGGCGCGGAATCCAAGAGCGTGTCGACCGGCCTCAAGAATCAGCAGGGGAAGCGCAACGCGCCTACCGTGTACAACGCCGCAGGGCACTTTGTGCAGTTCTGGGATGGCCGGGCTCCGACCGTTGAGGAGCAGGCGAAAGGTCCGATCACCAACCCGGTTGAGATGGCGATGCCCTCCAACGCCGCGGCCGTGGAAGTGATCAAGTCCATGCCGGAGTATGTTGCGCTTTTCCAGACAGCCTTTCCCAAAGACAAGGACCCGATTACCTACAACAACATGGCGCTGGCGATTGGAGCGTTCGAGCGCGGACTCGTGACTCCCTCGGCTTGGGATGCGTTCATCCAAGGCGACCAGTCGGCCCTGACCGACGCGCAGAAATCGGGCTTCAACACCTTTGCCGCAACCGGCTGTCAATGGTGCCACGCCGGTCCGTATGTCGGTGGAGCGAGCCTATCAGAAGCTCGGCGTGGTGAAGCCGTGGCCCAACCAAACCGATCAGGGAGTCTACCAGTTGACCAAGGACGACGTGGACAAGATGGTCTTCAAGGTTCCCTCGCTGCGGAACATCAAAAGGACTGGACCGTACTTTCATGACGGCTCGGTTGCGACGCTGGATCAGGCGATCCGCAACATGGCGGTTCACCAGCGTGGAGTAACGCTCACCGACGCCCAGGTCAAGTCGATTGAAGCCTGGATGGACTCGCTGACGGGACAGATCCCGGCGAGCTACATCAAAGCACCGGAACTGCCGAAGAGCACGGCGCAAACTCCACAGCCGGTCGGAGAGTAGCCGGGACTGACGGGTTCGGGTAGCGAGTTCCCAACCGACTCCAAGGATGTGGGACCGGTCTGCGAGGATTTGACCGGCTCGTGTCGTCCCCGCCACCTGTCAATTGTGACAGTTCCCATGAGTCCGCGCCTTATGTTGAGCTGTAAGGAATAAGTGCCTCGCCATGGGGAAATTGCTCGTCTTGAAATTTCCTCTTTTTGGGTGGCGCAGATCTCTCAACCCCACAGAGTCGTCGGACTGCGCCACTTTCCTCACCCTGCGATCAATCCGCATCGCGCACTTCCAGCGCTCAGAACCCGGTGGGTGTGGTGACGGTTGAGAAACAGTATTCACCAACCGTGCGTCCTTCTCACCTAACCCGCTCCTACCTGCTCACGTCCCCTTGCTCCATCCGTCTAAGCCCAACAGCATCGCGATACACCTGTGCCCGATTCGCGATTTCCAATCCAGGTTCTGAAGGCAGTTGCCGCTGATTGCTGGCAGCGAAGAAGGAGCTTCCTTATGCGCAGAGTTCGTCTGCTTGCTTTGTTCTCCAGTGTTTTGTTGGTTGCAAGTCTTAGCCACGCGCAAACCGCCACGGGCGAAACCCTGATGCTCGACCTGCCCCGGCAGAGCCAGCATGCGCTGGTGACGCAGCGCATCGGTATCACCGACATCACCGTGAACTATCACCGGCCGCTGGCCAACGGCCGGCAGATCTGGGGCAAACTCGTGCCTTACGGGCAAGTGTGGCGCGCCGGGCGCAAACGAAAATACGACCATCACGTTCACCGATCCGGTCACGATTGAAGGTCAGGCGCTCGACAAGGGAACCTATGGGCTGCACATGATCCCGGGGGAGAACCAGTGGACGGTGATCTTCTCGAAGAACGCTACTTCATGGGGAAGCTTCACCTACAAGCAGGAAGAAGATGCCCTGCGCGTCAACGTGAAGCCGCAAACGGCCGAAGCCCATGATGCGCTGGCCTACGATTTTGACGAGGTCAAGCCGGATTCCGCGATCGTTACCATGCGGTGGGATAAGGTTGCTGTCCCGTTCAAAGTCGAGGTCAAGGTGAACGATCTGGTCACTGCCAGCATCCACCGGCAAATGCACGGGCTCAACCAGTACTACTGGGAAGGATGGGATGATGCCGCCGGCTATTTCCTGGCCAATAAGATTGATCTTGATGAAGCGCTGAAGGATGAAGAGCTGTCGATTCAAGCCGAAGAGCGCTATGACAACGTGATGAACAAGTCGCGCATTCTGGAAGCCATGGGACGCAAGCAGGATGCCGAAGTGGCTCGCAATAAGGCGCTCGGTATGGCCAACGCGCTGCAACTCTACGTGTATGCGCGGGGGCTGCAGGGAGAAAAGAAACAGGATGAAGCTATCGTGATCTTCCGCTCGAACGCCAAGAAGTTCCCAGACTTCTGGACTTCGCATCTGGGCATGGCGCGGGTCTACAGTGCGCAGGGAGATTTTGACAATGCGGTGAAGGAAATCAAGCTCTCGATGACTGGGGCTCCTGATGCCAACAAGAACGGCACTGGAAGGGCTAGCGAAGCGGCTGCAGGCTAAGGAGGATATCAACCGGTGGTGGTTCTAATGGGGGTGCTCGGCTGCGCCCTCGCTTGGACGGCCGAGGACGGCCGTCGCCACAGGAGCCGTCGCCACATGAGCAGGGATACGGGCAGCGCGATCTGTGACATGATGGAGATATGAAGAAACAAGCGTCCGACCAACAATCTCACGACCGTCGCTACCAGGAGCGGAAACGGGCTGAAGCGGCCAGGCAACCGCCTAAGAAGAAGGCGCCGCCCCGCGAAGTCTCGAGTTCGGCCGTTACCAACGACGCGACAAAAGAATAGCCGCCTGCACACAAATGAAGGCGGCGGTTCTTGCTAGATGTTCTAGCCGGTGTTGTGCAGGCCGGCGGCAATGCCGTTGATGGTTGCGCCCAGGGGATACTCCAGGTCTGCGCTTTGTTGTCCCTGCTGTTTGCGCCGCAGGAGTTCCACCTGGATCAGGCTCATGGGATCGACGTAGGGGTTGCGCAGGCGGATGGACCGGGACAGCACGCGGTTGCGCGCCCAGCAATTCCCGCTGCCCGGTTACGCGGAGAATCATGCGGCGAGAGCGCAGGAATTCCTCTTCCAGCATGGAGAAAACCCGCTTACGCAGGGTCGCGTTCCTGACCAGCCCGGAATAATCCCGCGCGATGCCGAGATCCGCTTTGGCCATGCCCAGTTCCACGTTCCGCAGGAGTTCCGAGAACACGGGGAAGCCGCGCGCGATCTGGCGCAGAAGTTGTTCGTGTCCGGGACCATTTTTCGCGAATTGCTCCAGGGCGTGGCCCACGCCGAACCACGCGGGCACGGCATGACGGCTCTGCATCCAGCCGAAGACCCATGGGATGGCGCGCAGATCTTCGAGCCGTCTGCCCTGGGTGCGGCGGGAGGGGCGCGATCCGATGCGCGCCGTGTCCAACTCGTTGACCGGAGTTGCCTGCTCAAAATATTCCAGCACGTCGGGACTGTCGGCGATCTCCGCGACGGTAGACGCGGTAGGCCTCTTGCGACATTTCCTCAATGGCTTCTTCCCAGCGGAGGGGACGCTGGGGTTGCTCGTGCTCCATTCAGCGTTAGCGTCTCCAGACTCGCGGCGATCATCAGTTCCAGATTCCATTCGGCGAGGACCGGGTCGGCATATTTCCAGTTGAGAACCTCACCTTGTTCGGTGATGCGAATGTGGCCGGAAAAGCATCCCGGGGGCTGCGCCAGGATGGCGGCGTGAGTGGGGCCGCCGCCGCGGCCCACCGTCCCGCCGCGGCCATGGAACAGGCGAAGCTTCACTCCATATTCCTGGGCCGCCTGATGCAACTCGCGATGCGCCTTGTAGAGCTCCCAGGTGCTGGTGAGCATGCCGCCGTCTTTATTGGAGTCGGAGTAGCCGAGCATGACCTCCTGCCAGCGTCCCCAGGAATCGAGCAGAGGTTGATACTCAGGATCGCTCCACAGGCGGCGCATGACGGCGCCGGCGGCGCGGAGCGACTCGATGGATTCGAACAGAGGCACCGGCATTAAGCCGGGATCGGATTCATCATGGCGGATCCCGCCACCTGAACTCCGGCCGTCTTCGCGAGACGAACCACGGCCAGCACGTCATCCTCAGATTCCGCGCCGCTGATGATGTAGTGGCGAATGGACTGGGCGGGGTAAGTCCGTTTCAGTTTGGCGATGGCGCGAAAGGTATCGAGAAGCTCGCGACTCTCGGCGGAGTTGGTACTGCGGTCGGGCGTAGGTCCAAGTTCCTCGAGGGCACGCGCATGCACGCGGGCGTGCTGCCGGATGTCGAGCGTGTGCAGGTGAAAGCCGAAGGTGCGCACTTTCCGCAGCAGCGAACCGACATAGGTTCGCGCGAGGCGTTCTCCGCGATTGGACTCGCAGGCTGCCCTGCACCAGCAGCAGATCGTCCTCAAACTCAGCGGCGTTGCGGTAGGCTGCAGGGGCGTCCACGGCCTCGCGGGTTTGCTGCAGCTTGTGAAACATGTAAGAAAGGAAGCGGCGATAGCTCTCGGAGGTGTTGTGCGGCCCCCAGGCCAGGTGCACGCCCGGAATGGTGCGTTCGTAGTGCTTCTGGCGGGCAAGCAGTTCGTCTGAAACGCCCACTTGCCGGCGCGAAGAACTGAGGCGATCGCTGAGCGCTTCAACGTCATGGAGATACTCCCGCAGGATCAAGCCGCGGGCCATCTCCAGCGCGCCGCGAATGCAATCCGGTTGTGACCAGCGGGTTGCCGTCGCGGTCTCCGCCAATCCAGGAGCCGAACTGCACCAGATTGGGCAAGGAGTTTTCGTCGAGGTCGACGCCGTACACTTCGCGGAAGGATTCCGCGACCTCGGCATAGATTTTCGGAAGCGCGTCGAACAGCGAGAGGCGGAAGTAGCGCAGGCCCATGCGGATTTCGTCGTCCACCGTCGGCTTCGCCAGGCGGACTTCGTCGGTCTGCCACAGGGAGGTGACTTCCGCGCGGATATTGTTTTCGCAGTCTTCCGCGGCTTCGGCCGTGAGCGGAAGGCGGTCGAGGCGTTCCAGTTGTTGCGCGATGCGGCGGCGCTTCAGCAGAACGGTCTGGCGCGCGACCTCGGTGGGATGTGCCGTGAAGACTGGGGTGATCGCGATCTGGCGGAGCGCGGCGGCGGCTTGCTCTGCGGCAATTCCCGCCTCTTTCATGCGCACGAGCGTTCCGCGAAACGAACCGGGAAGCGGAGGATGTTCGCGGTCCAATTTGCCCGCGCGGCGCCGGCGCTTGCGGTGGTTGGTCTCGGCGAGATTGGTGAGTTCGAAATAGGTCGCGAAGGCCTTGGTGACCTGGTAGGCGCGGGGCAAGTCCATCCCAGCAACAATCTCTTGCGCCTTGAGCATCAGTTCGGAAGAGGAGGACGGCTCCGGACTGCGACGCACGGTTTCGCGATGCTCGATCAGCAGTCGCCGCAGTTCTTCGACCGACTCGAACAGGCTTTGACCGGACTGCTCGACCAGCACTTGTCCCAGGATCGCCCCCAGAGAGCGAACGTCGCGGCGCAGGGGATGATCCTTGGCGGGATCGTCCGAGTGCGCCGTGAGTTCGGCCAGGCGCGCCTGCTGGTCGTCGGCTTTCCACAGCGGCTTGGGCTTGTTCGATGCCATGAGAGAAGGATGTAGGACAGAATAAACGACGCGGCTGGGGCGGTGGACGAAAAGAGTAGAATAGCATGGGGTCGGCGTCAGCCTGAATACTCGACGTCCTGGGCCACGGATTGCGGACGGATAACCCAGAGCGATGGTGGCATGGATCTCGGGTGAATCCGTGAGATCCGCGGCCGATCTTTTCTTGGCGCTTATTTAGGAACTTCGAAGCGGTAGCCGATGCCGCGCAGGGTCTTCAGGTATTGGGGATGGCGGGGGTCGAGTTCAATCTTCTCCCGGAGGCGGCGGATGTAAACGTCGATGGATCGCGGCGTGACGAAGGGGGTCTCTTTCCACACCGCGTCGAGCAGTTGATCTCGCGTCATGACGCGGCCGCGATGGGTTGCCAGATACTCCAGGAGGCGGAATTCGCGCACGGTGGTGAGGACATTGCGGCCCTGCACTTGCACGGTCATGGAGGAGACGTCAATTTCCAGGTCGCCCAGTCGCAGCACCTCGCCAGCCGTGGGTGCCTGGCCCAAGCCGCGCAGCACACTGCGTATACGGGCGACCACTTCGCGCGGGCTGAAAGGCTTGGTGATGTAGTCGTCGCCGCCCAGTTCCAGTCCCTTAACGCGGTCGGCCTCAGCCGTCTTCGCGGTGAGAAAGATGATCGGAATCGC
This sequence comes from Terriglobia bacterium, assembly GCA_963816025.1. Classification (GTDB taxonomy): domain Bacteria; phylum Acidobacteriota; class Terriglobia; order Terriglobales; family Acidobacteriaceae; genus JAIQFF01. Next base: position 114,850 of record CAWFJA010000029.1, on the reverse strand, counting down.
GGACAGGGCTGGAGTCTGGCGGATGTGGCGGCAGAGTTCGAAGCCGTCGGTGCCGGGCAGCATCACATCGAGCAGGAACAGCGCCGGCATTTCCCGCACCGCTTCGGAGAGCACCGAAGCCCCGCTGACAAAACCCTGCACTTCGAACCCCGCGGCCCGCAGATTGTGGGAGATGAGGCGGGCGATATCCTCGTCATCTTCTACGACAAAGATGAGCGGACGGGGCGAGGCGGGGCTGCTCCTATTTTCTGCGGGTTCGTGGAATTCGGCTGGCAGATGCATGGTGCGTCTAGCAGGGTACCCGGCGGAGTCACAGGGCTACGCATCAAGACTCTATTGGGGGAATGTTGCGCGAATGTTTCCCTTGTGTTAACGAACGATGAATTTGTGAAGGAAGTACTCAGTTCCCGGTACTCAGTACTCAGTCGATTTGGGTACGGGCCGGCTTTCGTGAGGCGCGGTGCGATGTTCCACTTGACCCCGGGGGATCGCCGATTTTGAGACTGATATCTGAGTGCTGAGTAACTGAGTACTGAGTACTGAGTACTGAGTACTGCCTAATTCGCCGCCTTCTTCTTAGGAGCATGCCGCAGGCTGCGGCCTTCGATCAGGCTGTAGAGTTCTTCGGCCAGGTTCGTGGTGTGGTCTCCGGCGCGTTCCAGAGCCTGCGCCATGAGAAGTACGTCGAAACCTGTGGTATCGCCCTGCGCCACGGTTACTGCCAGATGCTTCTGGAACAGGGCATGACAGACGCGGTCGATCTCTTTATCCATCTGCAGCACCTTGCGGGCGCACTCCAGATCCAGCGTGGAGAAGCCCGTGTGGCTCAGGTCGAGCATGTCGCGCAGCACCGACGACATTTCCACCAACTGGCGCACATCCGAGGCGGCCATCTTCGAGGTTCTGGACTGCACCCGCATGGCCACGCTCATCACCAGGTCCCCGATGCGCTCCAGGTCGGTGATGGACTTCAGGCTGGAAAGCAACTGGCGGGCCCGCGCTTCATTCACCCGGGTGATGGCAGCGGGCAAGCGCTCGTCGATCTGCCGTTCGATCAGGTCGAGTTCTTTTTCGCAATCCTTGATGGCGAGAAAGGCCATGCGGGACGAATTGGTGAGCAGGTCGCGGACGTTAAAGGCGGCATCGCGGGCGATCAGGCAGGCCTTCAGGGCAAGGCGGGCCAGATCGTCCGGTCCGCCGAGTTTCGGCTCCGCTCCGGCCTTGGCGGGACGCGGACGGGCCTTTTCCTCCACTTCCCGGGTACTGGGATTGCGAGACGCTGGCGCTTTGCGTGGCATCAGAGATGCGGTGCCCCATGGCTCGCGTCCTTTGCGAGACGTGGGGATTTGAGACTCGTGTCGTAAGCGCGTCCGGTACCCCGGGCGCAACTCAACCCTGCAGTCTAGTCCTGAATTGTGAAAGGATCATTACAACTTTGCCTGCGGCGCCGCCACCGATTACATTGGTTGAGTCGCAGGAAGCCACGCGACGGAGGGCAGTTTCGTGAATCTCGCCGACTATCTGCGTCGCCAGTTCGCCTACGACGAATGGGCGAACCGGGAAGTGTTGACCGCGATACGAGCCGCTGGCGAGACCAACCAGCGCTCCCTGCAGCTGATGTCCCATATTCTTGCCGCCGAGAGGGTCTGGCTGGAGCGGTTGAAGGGGCAACCGCAAAGCGTCCCGGTATGGCCGGAGCCCGACCTGGCGCAGTGTGAGGCGGAGGCGGCCGAACTGGGCGGGCTGTGGCTGGAGTTTCTCGATCTGATCACCGCCGGGGACGTTTCTCAGTCCATCTCTTACAGGAACAGCAAGGGCGAGCAGTGGACGAGTACGATTGTGGACGTCTTGACTCATGTCATTATCCATTCCGCATATCATCGCGGGCAAATTGCCAGCCACATGCGCGCCAACGGGCAGACTCCCGCCTACACCGACTTCATTCACGGAGTGCGCCAGGGCCTGGTTAAGTAAGCGGGCAAAAAGGCTAGACCGCGAGAGAGAATCATCATGGAGGGACGACGGCTCTACATCTTGAACGGGCTCTTCATTGTGGCCGTCGGGGTACTGTTCTGGCTCCTCGTCACCTGGACCACCCGTGGAATGCGCAGCGCTACGTCGGGACCGTGCTGGCCGCGTTGGGAATTGGCTTCGTTGCGGTCGCTCGATATCAACTCGGTGAGTCGTTTTCCGTCAAGCCGGAGGCTCATCAACTGGTGACCACCGGGACTCTACTCGAAATTTCGCAATCCGATTTACGTGTTCGGCGTGGTGATGCTCATCGGGTTGACTCTGGTGCTGCAGAGGCCGGTTTTTTGGACCGCCCTCGTGATCGTCGTGATCGGGCAGACCATCCGCGCTCGCCGGGAAGCGCGTGTCCTCGAAGCGGCGTTCGGGGATGCATACCGGGAATACCGGCGCAAGACGTGGTTCTAGGGAAGCAGGTGGTGGTGCGGTTGTGGTGGTTAGTTTAGTGATGCAGTCGGGGAAGACCGCATTCGTATCAGGGCATCGCTTTTAAGCGATGCCGCGCAAGGGTCAGAGTCTAAGGGCTTCAGCCGCTGGGATTTGTCCCGACATGGGCCGCAGCGGCTAAAGCCGGGAACATGCTGCGTGACGGTGTGGCATGCCTGAAGGTGTAAAGGATGTCATGAGACTGAACACCTGAAGGCATACCCTGATACGAACCGGAATACGAACCGGATAAAGCCGGATACAAGCCAAATACAAACCTTCCTCTCAAACCGCGTCACGACCGGAAGCATCTACCTTTGCCGCCGCCCCGTGGGAAGACGTAATATCTCAGCGATGAGAAAACTGCCTGTCTTCTTCGTCCCGGTGCTGTGCGCCGTTTTCCTGCTGGCGGCTGACCAATCGAAGATTCCACCGATGCCCGGCGCCGTATCCAACAATGCGGTCGCGTCGCTCAGGAATGGGATTGAAGTCTACTCCCTGATGGGAGTCGGCCCCAAGAAAACCTGGGACGACATCACCAACAAGGTGTACGTCCTGCGCCTCACATCGGGGAAGTGGATCGAGGGCCGCCCGGTGCCGGGGGTTGCGGGCCGCCTGGGCGCGTCCGCGGCCGGCGCCAGGGGCCAGATTTTTCTTTTCGGCGGGTATGTGGTGGACGGGCAGGGTACCGAGATCACGGTGGGTGACGTGAACTCCTACGTGCCCGAAGACCATCGCTGGTACCGCGCGGCAGACATCCCGGTTCCGGTGGACAGCGCTGTCCTCGGGATCAATCACGACCGCTACATCTATCTTGTCGGCGGCAGATCGAAGAACGGCCCGGTCAATAACGTGCAAGTCTACGACGCCGAGAAGAATATCTGGAGCCAGGCCACGCCGTTTCCTGGGACTCCGGTTTTCGGCCATGCCGGGGCCCTGGCTGACGATGCCATTGTCTACGTCGATGGCGCCAAAAAAGACACGTCGGGCGGCAACCGCTACGTCGCTTCCGACGAGTGTTGGATGGGCAAGATCGACCACAAGGATCCCAACAAAATCGAGTGGAGCAAACTGCCGGCTCATCCCGGTCCCGGGCGGTTCGGCATCGTGGCGGGTGCGGGAGAAAGAGACCACAGGATTCTGTTCTCGGGAGGGACCACAACTCCGCATAACCTCAAAGGCCTGGATTCCGACGGTAAGGCCACCGAAATTTCCCCGGTAACATTTGCTTTTGAAGTGCATGGCAGCCGGTGGGAAACGATCACGGAGGATACCTTTGACGTGCGCACCGACAGCCGCGGCGTGCTGGCGACGCCGCTGGGGCCGTTGATTCTCGGCGGCATGCTGAAGAATGGCGCGATTTCAGCGCGGGTATTAGCCCTGCCGAAGAAGTAGGTGATGAAGATAGGGAAGAACCGGGTTGGGCTCGGGATCCGTATTGGGACTGTTCCCACAATGGAACTGCCTGTGCGCAGATGGCCTCGGAAAGCACCTTCGTTATCTCACTCTCCACGACGCTGCGGGGGTAGCATGGCCTTGTAGCGAACATCAACTCATACCTCCTGAGGAAGCGGCGGATGGATCTCCGACCATCCGCCGTTTCAGTTTTTGTTGGCAGAGGCCGGCAGCTTGGGGTAAAATCCCGCGATAGAAGTTCGGCTCCTGTGGGGACCCGTCGTTCGACCCGATCCACGCCGAGGAACGCTATGTCCAACCCTCGCTAACTCGCCATCCTGTTTGGCCCGCTGCCCGTGGGCTCCCTGATTTGATTTTCTTGATTGTTCCAAATGCACCGTTTCCGCGCAGATGCTCGCGGACGGGGATGCAGAAAGCTAAAGGTTGTCATGGAAGCAATGTCGATTGCCGTGGAACCACAGAGTTCCCTGTGGGCCTCGCTGGTAGAGGCGGTGCGCGGGTCGCATCGGGATTACACCGCCGGCAGCCTGAATCGCGCCATTCTCCTGCTGGCCGTGCCCATGATCCTGGAGATGGTGCTCGAGTCCTTGTTTGCCGTGGTGGACGTGTTCTGGGTGGGACGCCTGGGAGCGAACGCCGTGGCCACGGTCGGACTGACGGAGTCCATGCTGAGCCTGGTCTTCGCCGTGGGCATGGGGCTTAGCCTGTCCACCACCGCCATGGTGGCGCGCCGCATAGGAGAAAAGGATCCGGAAGGCGCGGCGGTCGCCGCCGTGCAGGCCATCGTGCTGGGGCTGGTGGTTTCACTCGCCATCGGGTTGCCGTGCCTGCTGCTGGCGCCGCGCCTTCTGCAGTTGATGGGCGCCTCTGCCGAGATCGTCTCGGTGGGCAGCGGCTATACCAGAATCTGCCTGGGCGGCAGTTGTGCGGTGCTGCTGCTATTTCTGAACAATGCCATTTTTCGCGGCGCGGGAGATGCAGCCATCGCCATGCGCCTGCTGTGGGTTTCGAACATCATCAACCTGGTGCTTGATCCCTGCCTCATCTTTGGCTGGGGACCGTTTCCGCGGCTGGGCGTGACGGGCGCGGCCCTGGCGACGCTCATCGGGCGCTCGATCGGCGTGATCTACCAGTTCTACCGGCTGCTGAAAGGGACGGAGAGGATTCGCATCCTGACGCGGCAGCTGCGCCTGCGCTTCGACGTGCTGTGGCGGCTGGTCCGGGTATCGCTGACCGGAATCCTGCAGTTTGCCATCGCGCACACCAGTTGGATTGGCCTGGTGCGCATCGTGAGCATCTTCGGCGCGGCGGCGCTGGCGGGATACACCATCGCGATTCGCATCGTCATCTTCGTAATCCTGCCTTCGTGGGGCTTGAGCAATGCGGCCGCTACGCTGGTGGGACAGAATCTGGGCGCGGGCAAGCCGGAGCGGGCCGAAACCGCGGTCTGGCGCACCGGTCTCTACAACATGCTCTTCCTGGGAACGGTGGGAGTCCTGTTCGTTCTGTTCGCGGAGCCGGTGGTGCGTCTATTCACGCAGGACTCCGCGGTGGTGCCATTGGCGGCGGCCTGCCTGCGCATCGTAAGCTGCGGCAATATCGGATATGCCTACGGCATGGTGATGCTGCAGGCCTTCAATGGCGCGGGAGATACCATCACTCCCACCATCGTGAATTTCTTCGGCTTCTGGCTCCTGGAGATTCCCCTGGCCTATGGGCTGGCGATTCACCTGCACATGCAATCCAAGGGCGTGTATTGGGCGATTGTGGTTGCAGAGGCGGCCATTGCCGGCGCGAGCGCAATCCTGTTCAAGCAGGGACGCTGGAAAAGGCAGAAAATCTGAGGCCGGACGCCTCGCTGGAGGGAAAAACTGGGGCGGGAGGAACGGTTTCGAACCGTCATCTCCGGGATGGAGCCCCGGCGCATTGCCGTGGTTATGCTACTCCCGCGTACGAAATTCTGAACACCGAGGCACCAAGGTATTGCATGCTGCTTTTTCTGTCAACCCAAAGAGGATCCCGGATCGGTGCGTGAAGTGCAAAGGCTTCGACTACAAAGGGCACAAAGGTCCACGAAGGAAAGCAACGGAGGTAGGTCTTCGTGAGACTTCGTGTCCTTTGTGGTCGAAGCCTATGATTTTCATCGCGCCCGCGCCAGAACCAGGGTCACGTCATCGGGCTGTTCCTTGTCGCCGATCCAGTTGTCCACCGCCAGGGTTACGATCTGGCTGATCTGGGGCAAAGGCAGGTCCCGATTTTCACGGACGAGGTCGATCAGCCGCTGCTCGCCGAACTCGCCAAAATCATTTTCCGGTTCGGTCACGCCGTCGCTGTACGCCAAAAAGATTTCGCCGGGATGCATCTCGACGGCGCCTTCATCGTAGTTCATGTTATCGAACAAGCCCACCACCGTGCCTCCGGCTTCCAGCCTGCGCACGGTGCCGTCTTTCCCGATCAAAATGGGAGGCAGGTGCCCGCCGTTGCTGTAAGTCAGGTGGTGCGAGCGGCCATCGTAGATTCCCAGGAAGAGCGTGGCATACTTCTCCGGCGGAGTGCTTTCGTAGAGCTGGTGATTGAGCAGACTGAGCAATGCTCCAGGCGAAACCTCGACGCCCTCGGGCCACGCCGCCATGATCCGGCCCGCGCCGGCGACGGCGCCTACAGCCACCGGTTCCCGCATCTGGGGCAGATTTTCCACGCTGTAGGCACGAACCGCCGAGTGGATGGTCGCCATCAACAGCGCCGCGGAAATTCCTTTGCCGCTGATGTCGCCCACCGCCAGAATCAGCTTGTGAGAACTGGCCGTCAGAAAGTCGTAGTAGTCCCCGCTGACGGTGCGCGCGGGACGGCAAAATCCATGGACCTCGAGCGATTCCAGTTCTGAAACCTGGCGCGGGAACAATTGCGCCTGCACTTCCTGCGCGATGGCCAGTTCATTCTCCAGCCGCTGCTTTTCCTTCTGTTCCTGAATCAATTTCTCGATGGAGGCCGTCATCGAGTTGAACGAGCGTGCCAGATCCGACAGCTGGTCGCTCGATTTCACCGGGATGCGATGGCTGAAGTCTCCGCGATCCACATGTTTCGTGGCTTCGTGCAGTTGCGCCACCGCGGCGGTCACGGTGCGGGTCATGCGCGTGCCGATGAGGAGCGCAATCAGTTCGATGATGGCGAAGAAAATTCCCACGCCCAGCAGGATGTACGCCACTCCACGAACGAACTCTCCGAGGGCCGCGAACAAGTGGCCGTACAGAACCGTAGGCCGCGTGGTCACTTGCAGCACCGCGCCGACCGAGGCCTGCTCACCTGTTTTCCAATCCACCACCGCAAGGGGCGTACCGAAAGTGATCTCGCGATCGAAGGTGCTGGTCGCGCCGGGCAGAACGCCCACCGTGAAGGTGGGGCGCAGCGCCGGTTGGTCGGCTTGAAGAGCAGCACCTTGCTTGCTGGAACTGATGACGATTCTGCCCGGGTTTTTTGGGGCAGAAATGGAAACAGCGGCACGCCCACTGGAGTCGGTGGGACTGGGATTCTCTTCTCGCTTCGTTGGACTCTCGTCCAGCATCAGTCCGGAAGCGTAAAGGGTAATTTCACCCAGGTCGGATGCGATGTTTCCGACCAGTTCCTTGTCAAACGGTTCGCTGGTGACTACGGTCAGCCGGCTGGACCCGACCGGCAGCGAGGAACAGACGCGCAAGTGCAGTTCGTCTCGCTCCCGGACGATGTCGCGAAACCTGCCCTTCACGAATCCGGGAAACGCGAGCGACGTTCCTTTGAACTCGTTGCAGAGCGCCAGCTGTTTTTCCCCATACCACGCGCAAACCTGGCGCCGGCTCCAGGCGGGGTCGCGTTTGCGCAATCCCGCCAGCGATTCCGCCGCTGGAGTATCGCCGCGCTCCAAACGTGCCGCCAGTTCATTGCTCACTGCCGCGTTGGCCGCCTCCAGGCTTCTCAACTGGGAGTGGATCTCGGAGGTCACCACGAAAACGGCGAACTGTCCGGCCAGGCCGTAGAGGGTGATCACCGCCATTGCGACCAGCAGCACCGCGGGAATCACACCGATGAACATGTAGGTGACGATCAGCCGGTTGCGCAGCCGCCACAGGATCCTCCGCTTCAGCCAGCGGAAGGCGAGGATGGAAAACAGCACGGCGGCGAGGAACGTCAGAAATCCGACCCACCCGCCCAGGTGTTCTCCCCAGGACTTCGCGAACAGGCCCAGCAGTTTCTGCAAGGCATACAGCAATCCGGCCATGGCCGCCAGATAACAGGTCAGGCGCGCCATGCGGCCCTCCGGCCACAATCCGGCCTGGATCAACCGGTAGCGTAATTGTGGATAGGACCATTGCATAGTGTTCGTTGGGCAGTCCGCCGAAGATTAGGATTATACGGCGACGAAAGGTCGATCTCACCCGGGATTCGCCGTTCAGATTTCGGGATAGAGGTCGAAGAACGCTTCCAGGCTCGTGCGCAACTGCTTTTCGATATCTTCCTTGCTGCCCTCGAGCACGTGCATGGTGACGTGCGCCTCCCGGCCATTCGTCAGTTTTACGGGGGCCTGCCCCACCTCGGCCACGTCCTCGGAGGGCAGCAACCTCATGCCATAAACCAATGTCAGATTCGCCATAGATTGATTTTACGACGTTCCCGGCGGCTACCGCGAATTCCAAGTCTTTACCACGAAGGGCACGAAGTCACACGAAGGAAACCCAAAAATGAAGTTCTTCGTGATAGTTCGTGGCCTTCGTGGTTGAGCTTTCTCTCGCGTTAACTAACCATCTTTTGGGATTTAGGATTCCGGGCGTTCTCGTTTAGAATTCCCCAGTGCTTAGAATTCCGCTTTCCACACTCTGGAGTGGTCTTTTCGCCTTAGCCCTGGGGCAGGGGGTTTCCGCGCAGGAGGCGCCTGCGAACCCGCAGACGGCCCAGCCGCAGGTGAAGGTCAACATGCTGAATGTGTGCACGCCGTCGGCCGAGGAGCAGAAAGAAATCGCCGCGGCGCTGGCCCGCATCCCGAAACAGCCGTTGTTCGACGCCGATTTCGAAGTCTCGCGCGGGCGCTCGACCCTGACCGACGTGCCCAACTTCCTGCAGCCGGGGCAGGGTGGCCATGTCGCCGGAGAGCCGTCGGTGGCCAGTTACGTCCGCATTCGCCGCGAGTTTTCGGTGCAGGCGCTTTTCTCCAGCGTCCAGTACTCCTTCAGCAACGACGGGCAGACCATGGTGGAGACGCTGGTGCTGCACGTGCGCGATCCCAAGGACCTGATGCTGGTCTCGCTGGAAGACAGCGCCTCGTCGGTCACCAGTTCCCAGGCTATGCTGGGCTCGAACACTCCGGCCAGCCGGGTGCGGCTGGAACGCTTTGGCAAATCCTCGGTCGCGCTGGCTCGTTGCCTGGCCACTGAAGGCGGCCCCGCGCCCGACCAGAGCGCCTATGAGCCCCTGTTTCACGCGCGCCTCGGAAGTGCTGGCGAACTACCGCGGGCTGCTGGGTGTGAAAAAGACGGTGCCGGAGGAGTTGGCGAAAATCAGCGGAGAGTCGAAACCGAAGCCCGCGCCAACCTCCAAAATGAAACGGCCCATAGAAGAAAAGAAATGAGCTGCATTGGCCCGAGAGAAGAATCATGAACCACGAAGTACCACGAAGGGTTTTTCCCCCAGGCGGTTTCCTTCGTGAACCTTCGTGTCCTTCGTGGTAAAGGCCGTGCGACTGCGTGTGCATCAAAATCAGAACTCAGCCATCTAATCTGCAGCGACATAATCCATGAGCGAAACTCGAGACGTTGTCATCATCGGATCCGGATGCTCCGGCCACACTGCCGCTCTTTACACGGCGCGCGCCAACCTGAAGCCGCTGGTCATCGAAGGCCACGAGCCCGGCGGTCAACTCTCCATGACCACGCTGGTCGAGAATTTCCCCGGATTTCCCGAGGGCATCATGGGCCCGCAGTTGGTCGAGAACATGCGCAAGCAAGCCGAGCGCTTCGGCGCCGAGTACCGGATGGCGCATCTCACCAGCGCCGATCTCAGCCAGCGGCCGTTTTTGCTGCATATCGGCGTTCATCAGGTGCATGCCCAGACTCTGATTATTGCCAGCGGCGCTTCGGCCCGGTGGTTGGGCTTGCCGCATGAGCAGCAGCTCATCGGACACGGCGTATCGTCCTGTGCGACGTGCGACGGCTTCTTTTTCTCGGGCAAAGAGATCGTTGTGGTTGGCGGCGGCGACTCCGCCATGGAGGAAGCGCTCTTTCTGACCCGCTTCGCGACCAAGGTGACCATCATTCATCGTCGCGACGCCTTCCGCGCCTCGAAGATCATGCTTGAGCGCGCGCAGCACCACCAGAAGATTCAGTTCCTGCTCAACACCGTGGTGGAAGACGTTTACGACGTCAACCACAAGGAAGTTACCGGCCTCAAATTGCGCGATGTAAAAACCGGCAAGGTCTGGGATTTTCCCACCAGCGCGTTGTTTCTGGGGATCGGCCATGAGCCCAATGCGAAGATGTTTGCCGGACAACTCGACACCGACGCCGATGGCTACCTCAAGACCCACAACTACGTGTTCACCAAGGTGCATGGCGTCTATGCGTGCGGTGACGTGCAGGACCGCCGCTACCGTCAGGCCATCACTGCCGCAGGCACGGGTTGCATGGCCGCGATCGAAGTGGAAAAGTTCCTGGAAGGACACGGCAAGTAGAGTTTCCGAAGGCCTAGCCAAAACATCTTTATGATTCCGTGACCCCGCTCTGGCGCAAGCTGCTGCGAACGCCGGTACGCCGCTGGAGATGGGAGGCCGCTGCGCACGATTCTCCCCCGAGTAACCTTCGTCTGGTTACCAAAGCGTCGGCGCTCGTCCCCGCAAGAGTCACTCCTCATGCCGTTCTAACCTTGCTAGCCTGAGTTGAATTAGGAATCCGCGCTGTTTCAGTCGGCTTCTGCGCTGGCGGAATTTCTCAGGCTCTCATCGGGGGATCATTCATGAACGCTCGCTTCGTCTGTTTTCTGGTCTTCTGCGGCAGCCTGTTCGCCCAGCAGGCTTCGCAACCGTCGCTCACGATTTATAACGCGGATTTCGCCGTCGTGCGGCAGGAACTGCCTCTCGATCTGAAGTCCGGCGAAAACCTGATCAACGTGAGCGACATCACCATGCACCTCGAGCCCGACTCGGTGATCCTGCGGGATCCTGCCGGCAAGCATAGCCTCCACGTGCTGGAGCAGAACTACCGCGCCGACCCCATCTCGGAATCGCTGCTGCTCTCGCTCTACGAAGGCAAGACGATTGACTTTGAAGTCGGCACAGGCTCGACCATGCAGATCATCAAAGGCAAAGTCATCCGCAGCGGATACACGCCCCACAGTGATTTTGCGATGAACCGCTACGGGCAGAACTACTACCAGGCGCAGATGGCCGGGCCAGCGCCACCGGGCAGCCGATCATCGAGGTCAACGGCCAGTTGCGCTTCAGTCTTCCCGGCACGCCCATCTTCCCCAGCCTGACCGACGACACCATTCTGAAGCCGCGCCTGGAGTGGGTGCTGGCCACCGACAAAGGGGGCAAGTTTCCTGCGGAGTTCTCTTACGTTACGGGCGGCATGAGTTGGCAGGCCGACTACAACATCGTCGCGCCCGAGAAGGGAGACCTCGTCGACATCGTCGGCTGGATCACCATGGATAACCAGACCGGCCGCACCTTCGAAAACGCCCGCATCAAGCTGATGGCTGGGGACGTGAACAAGATTCAGCCGGGAGCAGCCGGCGGGGTCGCCATGCGGGAGGCGGTGAATGCTGCCGGATACCTGGCGGGACCCCCAGTTACCGAGAAGGCTTTCGATGAATACCACCTCTACACCCTCGAACGCAGCACCACTCTGCGCGACCGCGAGACCAAGCAGGTGGAGTTCATTCATGCGGCTGGCGTCGCCACGAAGCAGGTTTATATCTACGACGGCGCCAAGATCGATCCCAACCGCTACAACGGCTGGAACTGGGAAAACATCCGCAACGACCACTCCTACGGCACCGAATCCAATCCCAAGATCTGGGTGATGCGCGAGTTCGCCAACTCGCAGGCGAATCATCTCGGCATGCCGTTACCGAAAGGCCGGGTACGCTTCTATCGCCGCAATGACGATGGCCAGGTTGAATTCACTGGGGAAAACACGATCGACCACACGCCCAAGGATGAAACCATCCGCATTTACACCGGCAACTCGTTCGACCTCACGGGAGAGCGGCACCGCACGAACTACACCGTCGAACCAGGCAAAAGTTCGGCCACCGAGACGTTCCAGATCAAAGTCCGCAACCACAAGAAGGAAGCCGTGGAAGTGCGTGTTGTCGAGCACCTGTATCGCGGCAAGAACTGGGAGATCGTTCTGAAATCCGACGACTACCAGAAAAAAGACAGCCAGACTATCGAATTTCCGGTAACCATCCAGCCCGACGGCGAGCGAGTAATCACCTATACCGCGCACTACACTTGGTAAGAGCCAGTTGTACGCTGGTAGTGCGGTTAGGTGTAACGATCCGTATCAGGGCATTGCTTTAGCGATGCCGATTAAGCATGTGAGAGGATAACGGCTTTAGCCGCCGGTTTTTCGCTTGCTCAGCGGCTAAAGCCGAATGTCAATTGCCGGCCGATGAGGCATGCCTGAAGGCATGCCCTGATACGAATCGTTCTCCGCCAACTGCACTACTGCTTGTATGCCCCCTCACACCCTCAAATCCGCACTTGTGATACAAATTTCTGTGGTCTTCCTACAAGGGATCGGCTTTCCTTTTCATATCCTTCTCGACCCGGCAGGTACTTCATGCTAAGGGCGTTCTTCGTCCATCTTTCTGAAAATCGTTCTCTGCGCAATTTTGCCGAGCGCTCCGCCATCGGCCGCCGCGTTTCCGGCCGCTTCGTTGCCGGCACAGAAATTGCCGACGCTGTCCGCGTCACCCAGGCGGTCAACCGCGCCGGCATGAGCGTCAGCATCGACAACCTTGGCGAAAACGTCACCAATCCCGACGAGGCCCGCCACAGCGCGCAACTCTATCACCAGATTCTCGATGCCATCGCGGCCAATCACCTCAACGCCAACATCAGCCTGAAGCTGACCCACATGGGTCTGGACGTCGATGAGTAACTGGCTCGCGACATCGTCGCTGGCCTGGTGACCAAAGCGGCATCCATGAACCCGCCCGGCTTTGTGCGGGTCGATATGGAAGGCTCACCCTACACCCAGCGCACCCTGGACTTTGTTCACGAACTGCACCGCATGCCGGGGAATCAGAACAGTGTCGGCACCGTGATTCAGGCCTACCTGAAGCGCTCCGAGAGCGATATTGAAAAGCTGCTGGCGGAAGGGATTCGAATCCGCCTGTGCAAGGGAGCCTACAAGGAACCTGCCAGCATCGCTTTTGAAAGCAAGGCCGACGTGGATGCCAACTACATCAAGCTGATGAAGATCCTGATGAAGAGCGGCATCTATCACGGCATGGCGACCCACGACGAGAACATCATCCGCGAAGCGCAAGCCTTCGCCACCCGGGAAAAAATTGCGCGCGACTCCTTTGAGTTCCAGATGCTCCACGGCATCCGGCGCGACCTGCAGCAGCGCCTGGTGCGGGATGGCTGGGGCATGCGCGTGTACGTCCCCTTCGGCACGGAGTGGTATCCCTACTTCATGCGGAGGCTGGGGGAGCGTCCGGCGAATGTCTTCTTCATCGCGCGAAACATGCTGCGATCGTAGGGCAGTACTGAGTACTCAGTACTCAGTACTCAGTACTCAGTACTCAGTACTCAGTACGACTTGATGATGCAGGTTCTCTCCCCGGGGATTCCTATGTCCGATATTTTTGATTTGAGTGTTCCTGTTCGAAATTGATGCGGTGGCAAGAATCGCATGCGCGAGGACAGAGGGGATGCCACCCTTTTGTTCTTGTGAACCCTGATAGCTGGGAGCTGAAAGCTTAAAACTGAGAACTGTTCCCCTACTCCTGCGGCCCGGCCTCGCCACCTTCCGCGGGAGCCAGAGGCAAGCGGGTGGCCCCGCGCATCATCTCGCGTTCCTGGTCGGAGAACATCCCTTTGAAGCGCTCGGAGTTGATGACTCTGTTCACGTTGCTCGGGCGGCATGGCCCGCCAGGTCGCGAACGGCAGTGCGCACCATCCGCTGGCGATCCGGAGGAAGCTGCCGCATCTGGCCGTAGATCTGCCGCGCCTGTTGTTTCTGCTCGGGCGTCAGATGCTCCCAGGTCTCCATGCGGTTCAGCATGCGCAATTGCTGTTGCGGCGGCAGGGTCGAGAAATGTTGCAGTCGCTGCCGCAACTGTTGCTGCTGGCCCGGAGGCAGGCGCTGGAACGCGGGATCTTTCTGCAGCTCGCGTTCCTGTTCGGCCGGGGGCAAGTCTTTGTAGCGCCGCAGCCAGTCCCCCGCATGGCCTGGCGGTTGCGGATGTCCCTGCGGCGGTCGAGGCGCTGGTTGCCGTTGGGGCGGAGCCGCCGGGGCGGGATGTCTTTGCTGGGGCGGGTGGACAGCGGTTCGATACGCCAGACAGGGAACCGACATCGCGATGGCCAAGGCGGCCGCCAGCCAACCCGTCCTGTATTTTCCCCGCCTCATTTTCCCCACTCGTGTTGCTCTTCGCCGTTCAAGTCAGCCTTGGGAAACACCTTGCGAACCTTCTACGGATTCGCTGCGACATCCTGCTGCAGATCCAAATCGTCGAGCAACTCGAAATCAGCATACAGGTCGTGATTCTTGTCTAAGGTTTGCAGATCGCTCACCGCGGTGCCACTGCAGCTGGATCCGTGTTCAGTAGCTTGTACTCCGTGATTGATGATCCCGCTGTTCCGCGTGAAGAACAGGCCCACGCCAACTCCCAATATCACGGTCAACGCCGCCGCCAGCACGGGCCGGCGGAACCACTGCAACCAGCCCGCTTGCGGTTTGGCCATTTCTTCGCGCAACCGCGCCTGCAGGCGCACGTCAAAATACGGCGACGGCTCCGGAGCCTGCCATTCATCGAGCAGCGCCATGGTGGCCCGCATCGCTTTCAATTGTTCCGCACAAGCGCCACAACTCTCCAAGTGCTTGTTTTCGTCCGCCGTGGGCTCGCTGAATCCAGCCGCCACATCGGGCATCCGTTCACGAATTTCATCGCATTTCATAACCGCTTCCCCTTCACTCTCTTCGCCACTGTCGCTCACAAAAAACCAATCCTTCTGGCTAAACGAACTCTTTTAACTGTTCCCGCAAAGTCTCATACGCGCGGAACAGCAACGACTTGGTTGCCGACTCGCTCTTCTTCAACACTTCGGCAATCTGCTTGTAGTCCATCTGCTGGTACTTGTGCATGAGCACTGCCAGCTTCTGTTGCTCGGGCAGCGCCTCCACCTTGCGGCGGATCGCCAGCATCCGCTCCCGCCGCACCATCTCCTGCTCGGCATTCAGCGTTCCGTCAGGCAGTTCGAGCGTGCTGCCGCTTTCCTCATTCGGTTCGTCCAGGCTGACCTGAACCTCCGGACGCTCGTGGCGCGTATCGCGCGCATGATTGACCGCCAGGTTGGTCGCGATGCGATACAGCCAGGTCGTAAATTTCGCACTGGCCTCATAGCTCTCCCGCGAGCGGTACACTCGCAGAAAAACTTCCTGCGCCAGATCCTCGGCCACCGCCGCGTTCCGCGCCATCCGGTACATGAAACCCACCATCGGACGGCGGTACTTCTGAACCAGGTAATCGAAGGCCGATTGATCCCCCGCCTTCGCCCGCAGCATGATCTCGGCGTCGGACGGCGCCTCTCCGCCGACCACGGCCAGCGAGTAAGCAGCGGACGCCTGCGGCGTCGGCGCAGCCATCAGCATGCCTCGATCGAGTGCGGCTGTGCTCACACTAGTCTCAACCCCGTTGGCGCCGGAAAGTTGCGTCTCGTGCAGATCGGAAGAGGCCGCAGAAGTCCCTGCGGATGAGGGAGTTAGCTCGGCCTGCGAAGGTTTTGGCTCGCGCGCCATACAATCAGGAAGTAGCCGCCAGGGTGGCGCCCGGGCCCCGAGCCCGTTTCCCGCCCCGCAGTCGATAGGCTACCACGCCCAGCCACCGCCCCGAAACCCTGCGATTGCAACAGCCACGTGGCGAGAGCCGCCAGTCCTGCGTGGCGCGGGCGCCCCCGCCCGCGCAGGCTTAAGTTCTGCGTTGAAATTACTTTCCAACGAAGCCCTCGTAGCCCTGGCCATCCGCCAGCTCAGTGGATCGAGATCGCCGTCGATATTCATCAGGACGCAACCTCCCCGCCGCCGCAAACGTGGTAAGGTGTCCACAACCCGTGAAGTCCTAAACAGCGGTCAGGAGTCCTTCTGTGCGGGAAGAGACTCAGCCACCGATTTGCGCCATTTGTAAGCAGCCGATCACACAGGAGCAGTGGCCGTACAAGGGCCTACCCAACGGCGAAAAAGCCCACCTCGCCTGCTACGTCGACCACATGGACGACGACGAGGTCAAGCCCGCGCCCTGACCGAGCGCCCGTGGCGATTTATCGATAATCTTTTGCCCCGATCGTGGTACCCGGGTCTATTCCATTTTGCCAGCGGCCGGACCCACGCCGGTGGCCTGCTTGGTCTTGGGGTCAATGCCGATCAGCCCCACTCCCCCCACTCCGCCGCGGCTGGCGGTAACCACGTGGCCGCGAGCCCTCAAGTCGGCCTGCACTGCTTCGGGGAGGGTGTTGGGCACAGAGAGGCTGCCCAGGCTGGCACGGTCCTGACCGAAGGAGCTGATGAAATGCTCGGTGGAGAAGCGCGGCGCCTTAAACGCCTCCTCGGCGCTCATGCCGAACTCGACATAATTGAGAATGAGCTGGATGGCTGCCTGATCCTGCTGGTCGCCTCCCGCTACCGAGATCGCCATCACGGGTTGGTGGTCGTTGGCATTGCCACGGAAAAGCAGGGTGGGGCTCAGCGTAATTCGCGGCCGCTTGCCGGGCTGGATAACGTTCGGAGTTCCCGCATATGTGTTCAGGCTGCTGAGCCGGGCTCCGTGAATAATGCCCGTGCGTCCGGCCACGCCGGCTGTGCTTGACAGGCCGCTGGGAGTGGCCGCGATGACGTTCCCAAACTTATCCGTCACACACATGACGGTGGTTCCGCCATGCCAGGGTCCGGTGATGGTGGGCGGCTTGGTCGGTTTCATAGTGTAGGGGTCGCCTGGCCGGAGCTCGAGAGATGCCTTTTTCGGATCGATCAGCTTGCGCCGCATTTCGGTGTACTGATCGGAAAGCAACCGCTGCATCGGCACCTTCACAAAGTTCGGATCGCCGTAATACTCGTCGCGATCGGCCAGCGCCAGTTTCTCCGCTTCAATCACCGTGTGGATGTAGTCCGCCGAATTGAAGCCCATCTTCTTCAGGTCGAAGCCTTCCAGCAGGCGCAGCGTCTGTAAGAGATAAGGACCCTGCGTCAACGGACCAGCCTTATATACCGTGTAGCCCCGGTACGTGGTCTTGAGCGGATCCGCCACGGGAGTTTTGTGTGCGGCCAAATCCGCCTTGCGAAGGAAACCTCCCTTTTCGATATACCAGGCTTCCAGGGCGGCGGCGATGTCGCCGCGATAGAAACGGTCCGAGACAGCCTGCAATTTCTGCTGCCGCGTACCTTTCGCGGCCTTTTCGGACTCGACCAATTTGCGAAAGGTTACTGCCATGTCCGCCTGCCAGTTCACACCGGTATCGATCCTCTGCCCGCTGCCAGTATCGATATACCAAGTAGGGCCTCCGGCATCCAGAATGGCCAGCGTCGGCTGGACGACCTCCTCGAAGCTTTTGGTTCCGTAAAGTTCCAGGAGGGTGACGATCGCATCGATGGTGCCAGGCACGGCGGCTGCCTTGACGTCACCGTCCGGGATTCCGTGTTGCATGTACCAGGCGATGGCTTTGGGATCGCGAGGGGCTTCCCCTTGTCCCTCCAGCAGCTTCACGTTTCTCTGGTCGGCGCTGTACACCAGAATGGGAACCTCTCCTCCCACGCAGAACGCGCCTACATAGGTTACGGACAGTGCCAGCAGGGTGGCGGCGCCTGCATCGGCGGCGTTTCCGCCTTGTTCCAGAATCTTGATGCCAGCCGCAGTGGCGGCGGGCCTACCGGAAACAACCACGCCCTGGTTGCCGGCGGCGACACTCGGCCCCCGCGGGCTGACTGGCGTTTTGGTGGCCTGCGGCCAAGCGACAGGCGCGAGTAAAAGGAGGGAAACGGATGATATCGAAATGATCTTGCGCATAAGAGATCAACTCCGTGGTAGTGGCCGGCACCCGTTGCCCGGCATGTCATCAAGGGTATATCAACTCTCTTATTCCACGCTGCCTCGGCCGCTTGTGGCCGGGCGCGGGAGAGCTGGAGCGCAAGAGCTCCCGCCTCGGCCATCAGGTAAGTTTACTTCGTGGAACCAGCGCTTTTGGGTCGACGTATAATCCGCCGGAGGATACCCGCGTGCAAACCCTTCTGCAAGACATCCGCTACGCTCTCCGGCAGCTGCGCCATGCTCCTGCGTTTACGTTGACTGCATTGCTTACCCTGGCGATCGGCATCGGCGCGACCACCGCGATCTTCACCCTGACGCAGGCCATCATGCTGAAGTCGTTGCCGGTCGCCGATCCTGCCCAGTTGTATCGCATCGGTGATACCGGGGAGTGCTGTGTCGAGGGTTGGGAGGACGATGACTGGAGCCTGTTCTCTTATCAGCTCTACGAGCGTCTCGCGGCGGCCGCACCCGAGTTCGAGGAAACCACCGCTTTTCAGGCCGCGCCTGGGATCTACAGCATTCGGCAGGAGGCTAGAGACCGCGAGGCACGTCCGTTGCGGGCCGAGTACGTGAGCGGGAATTACTTCCATGTTTTTGGCCTCGGGGCTTTTGCCGGACGGGTTATCAACAACTCGGACGATCAACAGTCGGCCCCGCCGGTGGCCATGATCAGCTACCGCACCTGGCAGCAGGCTTATGGCTCAGACCCAGGGATTGTCGGGTCCACATTCTTCGTGCAAGGACAGCCGGTCACGTTGATTGGGATTACGCCTCCGGGATTTTTTGGCGAGACACTCCGGAGCGATCCGCCGGACTTTTGGCTGCCCCTGCAACAGGAGATTTTGTTCGACGGCCAGAATGCGCACATGAGAACGAATCATCCTCAGTGGCTGTATGCCATTGGCAGGTTGAAGCCGGGTGCGAGCGTGCAAGCACTTCCCGCCCGGCTAACGCCGGTGCTCCAACGGTGGCTCCGTGACGAAGATGAGATGCCCGCCGAATTCAAACCGCAGGTTGAACCTACGATTCCGCAGAAATCTATCCGGTTGGCTCCGGCTGCAGGGGGTGTCACCTCCCTAAGGGAAAACTACGGTGCGAGTCTGCGTATTCTCCTGATGGTTTGTGGAACACTACTTCTGATCGCGTGCGCCAACCTCGCCAATCTTCTGCTGGCGCGCGGAGCCGCCCGCCGCGCCCAGACTGCGGTATGCCTGGCTCTGGGGGCTGCGCGAGCAAGACTGATTCGCCAGCAGTTGACGGAGGCGGTGCTGCTGTCGGTGCTAGGCGGCATCGCAGGATTAGGGGTGGCATACGTGGGAGCGCGTCTGATGCTGGCCCTGGCATTTCACAGCGCGACCTTTACGCCCATCAGTGCCGCGCCTTCGCTGCCGGTACTCGGATTTGCGTTTGGGCTTTCACTCCTGACCGGTGTGCTGTTTGGCGTGGTGCCGGCGTGGCTGGCTTCGCGTTCCGATCCGGCAGAGGCCCTGCACGGAGCCGGCCGCGGCACTCGCGCCGGGGCATCGTTGCCGCAAAAGATACTGGTGGTCAGCCAGGCGGCGCTTTCCCTGGTTCTGCTGGCCTGCGCCGGATTGCTGACGGTGAGCTTGCGGAATCTGGAGAGTCAGGACTTTGGTTTCGACCTCCAAAATCGCATTAGTATTCAGATTAATCCGCCTCTGGACAATTACACACCCGAACACCTCGACGCGCTTTATCGCGCAATCGAAGATGGACTGGTGCGGTTGCCGAATGTGCAGAACGCAAGCCTGGCGGCCTGGAGTCCGCTCAGCGGCAATAACTGGGGTGAATTGATTGCGGTAGAAGGGAAGGGCGATCCAAAGGCTACGCAGGGGGAAGTTGTCTCGTGGGACCGGGTGAGCCGTCAGTATTTTTCGACCGTCGGACAGCGCATCGTGCGCGGGCGTGATTTCGCGGAGAGCGATTCCGGCACCTCGCGCCCAGTGGCGATTGTGAATGAATCGCTGGTCAGGAAATACTTCCCCACCGAAGATCCCATCGGCAAACACTTTGGCATGGACAACTCCCGATATTCGGGCACGTTTGAGATCGTCGGCGTGGCGCGTAACGCCAAGTACAACGATCCAGACCAGCCCGCAGGGCCCATGTTTTTCCTACCACTGGAGCAGAGGGTCCATTATTCCGACGCTGCTATACAGGGCAATGAAATACAAACGCATTTCGTAAGCAGTATCCAACTGCTGCTACGCGGCCTTGCGCTCAACCTCGAGCCGCAGCTTCGTAAGGCTCTCGCCGATATCGATCCCAACCTTACTATCATCTCCGTGCAAAGCATGAACGAGCAGGTGGCCTCAAATTTTGACCAGCAGCGCATGGTGGCGCAGTTGGCCGGCACATTCGGCGTCATCGCCATGCTGCTGGCGGCCATCGGCCTCTATGGGCTGACGGCCTACATGGTCGCCTGCCGAACCGGCGAGATCGGAGTCCGCATGGCGCTCGGAGCCGACCGGCTGAACATTGTGCGACTGGTCCTGCGGGGAGCATTTCTGCTAGTGGCTATCGGTTTATTGATTGGAATTCCTCTGGCCATCGGCGCGGGACGCCTCATGGCCGCGCAGCTATTCGAGATACGCAGCTGGGATCCGCGTGTGTTCGGGTTTTCAATTCTTGCGCTTGGGGCTTGCTCCGCGGCCGCCAGTATTCTCCCGGCACATCGAGCTGCTTCGACGGATCCACTGAAGGCGCTGCGCACGGACTGAGGTTATCTGGGTTGATTGTCGCGAACCGGCGGGTGCACCGTCGTCGTGGTAGCTCGTCGGAATGCGCTCGGGTTCGATGGTGGCGACATTCCATTCCATCACTGGGGTTGAACGCCGCTCTCAGCTCTTCGTAGCCTTCTCGTGAGGGGAGAGCACGCGAGGGAGATTCACCCTATCGGCGGGCACCGGCTGAAACGAGAACACCCAACTGGCACCGAACGAAACAAAATCGCTCATCAAAGAGTGCGGATGGAAGGGTGGCGACAGTGGCGACTTCGGCGGGAGAAGAAAACTTGTCCAACGAAAACCAAGAATGGCCTTGACTCCGACCGGCCTTCTCATGGAAGGCCATTTCGCTCATAACCCTCTTCAGGGCGGGGAAGTCAGAACCGTTGAGGACCGTGGTTGCGCAACGGCACCGGCTCCGCTCGCACGCAAGATGTCCCCCGCGGCCCGCGCAGGTTTAAGTTCTGCATTGAAATTATTTCTGCGGCGGACGCCGCCACTACCCGGTGTCACCCTTGCTGTCATCACCGCCGAGTTCGAACGAGACCCACGCGATGCCACACAGGACGAGGACAGCGATGGAGGCCACGAGCCCAGTGCCGGTCCAGCCGGTTATCAGCGTCACCTCGCCAGATTCGTGGCCCACGTGGGCTACGGCTGATAGATCTGTACGTTCGGGTGGAGCG
Organism: Terriglobia bacterium; assembly: GCA_963816025.1. Taxonomy (GTDB): domain Bacteria; phylum Acidobacteriota; class Terriglobia; order Terriglobales; family Acidobacteriaceae; genus JAIQFF01. The sequence continues at coordinate 93,273 of CAWFJA010000029.1, read as the reverse complement.
TGCCCTGACCGATCAGGTCGCTGGAACTGCCGCTGATGCAGTACAGTTGCCCTCCCACAACCGCGGAGCCGGGAGCAATGGTGGTCTGCGGCAGAGAGGCGTGCGGCGCCCACTTGTTGGTAGTGAGGCTGTACGATTCCGACAACCCCACGGCGCCGGCGGTAGTGTGACCGCCTGCCACATAAAGTTGTCCCGAGATAGCTCCATAGCAGGCTGCATTGCGTGCGGTCGCATCCGCCGCGAGCGCGCTCCACTTGTTGGTTGAGATGTTGTATGCCTCATTGTCACCGGAAGGTCCAGACGTAGTCGTTCCGTCGGCGGAGACAATCGTGGTCGACAGCAAGCCTGATGCCGGCTCCGACTTTCCTACCAGTAGGGGCGATTCTGTCGTCCAGGAGTCGGCGGCCGTGTCGTATGCTTCGACCGTATTGAGTCGCGCTACGCTCCCATTCCCGCCGATCACGTAGACCTTGGTTCCATTCACGACTGCGGTCGTGCTTCCCCGCGGCGTGGGCATGGCCGACTTCGCAGTCCAACTGTTCGTGGCCGGGTTATAGGCCCACACCGCATTTACGGCGGTTCCGCTTGTGCTTCCGCTGTATCCGCCGAAGATGTACAAAATGTTTTTCACCACCGCCGCCGAGCCACCTGCGGTTGAGGCCGGTAATGGCGCTGCCGTGCTCCAGGTATTGTTCGCGGCGTTGTACACCTGGTTCGTAGTAATGTTCCCGCTGGCGGTTCCTCCGCCCACGACATAGATCTTGCTGCCGATCGCGCCGCTGCCCGCCGGATAGTTGATCGGAGTCGGAATGGACTTCCCGGATCCCCACGAGTTGTGCACGATGAAGGTCCGCAGGCTCTTGAGTGTCGTAGCGCCGGTGGTCACGGTAACGGAGCCGGTCGAGGCACCCGCAGGAATGGTTGCCTGAATGTATGTGGTTCCGGTGAGCGTGATACTGGTGGCGATCACGCCATTGAACTTGACTACCGAGGCGCTGCTGAATCCCTGGCCAAGGATTCCGATCGCCGATCCCACCTTGCCGGAATAAGGCAGCGGAGTGATGAACTCCGGGAGGGTGTTATTCATGTCATAAAAGACGCCGCATTTTCCGGTGGCGCACGGACTGACATTGCCGGTGCCGCCGGAGTTGGTGTCTCCGTACAAAACGCCATTCGTGTGCTGAAACAGAGTCACTTGGGGAGCCGAACCCCCGGTCGTGTCAAAGTTGTGCTGCACGGTAAGTGCGCCCGCGCTGGACATCTTGAACAGCGTCCCGGCGGCGCTGCCGCCGGCGTTGTCGTTGGCGCCATAGAAATTGCCGTCACTTGCCTGGACCAGGCCCGCGTACGGAGAGCCACCGTCGCTGGAACCGTTCATGTTGTGGAGCACAGTGAGTGCGCCGGACGACGTGATTTTGAACGTTACACCTGAAGCTGAAGTTCCGCCGCTCTGAGTGGTCCCGTAGAAATTGCCGTCCAAACCTTGAACGAGTGGGCTGCGAGGTAAGCGTCCGTGAGTGGTATCGAAATTGAAGAGGACCGTAAGGGCGCCCGCCGGCGTAATTCTGAAAACGACTCCGCCACTGCTGGTACCGCCAAACGTGGTGGTGCCGTAAAAGTTGCCGTCGGATCCCTGAACCAGCGGAGCGCTCGGCTCCGAGCCATGTGTGGTGTCAAATGAGTAGAGAGTAGTGAAGGTGCCGGTGGAAGTGAGCCGGTAGACGGTTCCGACGCCATGAGGGCCGCTGAGACTGGTCGTGCCATACCAATTTCCATCGGTTCCTTGAATCGGCGGCGCAACAGGATTGGAACCGTCGGTGCTGCTGTTGAAGCTGTACAGCACGGTGGGGGTGCCCGTCGAGGTGATCTTGAATATGGTTCCAGAGGAGTGCGCTCCGCCCGCGGCAGTGGTGCCGTAGAAGTTGCCGTCCGTACCGAGTGTCAGTCCGCCTGCGGGCTGGCTGCCATCGGTGCCTTTGAAGCTGTACAGTACGGCAAAAGTCCCGGCGGGCGTGATCTGGAGGACCGCGCCATTGCCGGTGCTTCCGCCGGAAGGTGCTGTCGTGTAAAGGTTGCCATCACGACCTTGGGCGATGATTCCGGAAAAGGTGGGGTTGCGAGGGTCTCCGCTGGCGCTCCCCAGGTTGTAGAGCACGCTGAACTGACCGAACGCAGTGGTTGAGACGACGGTTGCAAAGATCAGAGTCAGTATGGTGAAGATAGCGGACGCGATGGCATGACGGCGCATCGGAAGCCTCCTCGACAATGGCAAAATGCACTTCTCAACTGTGATTGAACGACGGAGCTCCAGCCCGCGAAGGGGGGGATGCGCAGGCTAATGGGCGGAGATGCTATCCCAGTGGGAGGAGGCTGTCAACGTGCAAGAAATTGCGAGGTAGAAGACCGCGCGCTGCGTAGAAGGTTGATCTTGGCCCACACAGTTCATGACGATCGGGCGGAGCAAAATCGATTGCAGGTCCATCCGTTCCGATGGGATCGCGAGTTCTGGTTTTCGCTTTGACTGATTACAGAGCGATTTCATCGGTTGTAACTGATTGAAGGGATGGTGGGCGCTATAGGATTCGAATTTTGGGGCAAACGTAGTTTCAACAACATAGAGCGCACGGCGGGCACCGTAAAAGCAGTGGAAGACAGTGGTAAGCAGTGCTAACGGATCACAAACGGATCACGGCTCAGTCATTGCTTGAAAAGCGCCATGGAGGGGCCGGAACATTGATGTTCGACCGTGTCATTCCCTGTGGAGGCAGGTCGAATCTGTATGGCCTGCGTCTGAGTCAGAGTTCCAACCTCCGGGTGGCCGACGACGCGGACGCTAGCGCTTAATCTCGCGGGCTATGCGTTTCCAACTGATGGCCGCGAGAACTAGAAACCAGGAATCCCCGGAAAAGTAGCCTCCCACGATGAGCACCTTTGGACTCCGTTTTGCTCATGTTTGTGTCACGTTTAGGTCTATCCTCAGTGATTCTGCGCCGAAACTTTTTGGTTAATCGGCTGCCAAGAACCAACCCCGATAGTTGTGATTACTTCGGCCTCCGATTCCTCGTAATAGAGCACGGCCGACTTTGCCCGGAGCCGGTTGAAGAGCCATAAAATCAATGCCGCAATGAGTAGGCTCGCGACGAGCAGTGCATACGCAAGAGGGTGATCGAAAACGCTTTGTTCGTAGTGCGAAAACATCATTGCCAGAGGAATGAACACTATTACGAAGGCCCAAAACATAAATTGCACGTTTGACTTGCCGGGCAGGTACGAACACGCGAATGGAATCTTCGACAGGCCGATCAGTGTGACATCGGTCATGATCGACCCGGCAAACGCCAAAACCAGAAGGTGCTCCGCAACCTGGTGCCACGGTCGATAGCATAGCGACAGTCCCGCCGCGGTTGCCCAGACGGGAATCGTCGCCATCAGCAGCATTGCGCGCCGTGTTGCAGCGATGTAACGTTCTGGCGGACTGAGCTGCGCTACCTGTAGAACCCAGTTCGCCTTCAGCGATACAGGGAGCGAGAAGATGCTGCGCAGGCCCGCTATGGCCAAGCACATCATCATGAGAGTGTTCACGAGGAACTCGGGTGTTACGGGCTGCGTATGGTGAGCGTTAGACACCTGTGTCAGGGTTGATACCGCGATTGCGAAAGCGATGGCCAGAAAGAAGGCATACACCACTCGATGTTGGCGACTCCGAGCCAGCGATCGCATGCTGAAACGCACAACCGCCGTCTGGAGACTGTCGCCCAGCGGGACAGGCCATCGCGAGCGCCCTTGCAGCAGATCCGGCTCCTCCACCGTCTTCTTCATCGTGCGCAGGTAACACAGCAAAAGCGAAGTCACCGCGCCGGCGCCCACAACAACCAGTCCGAGCCAGGCAAAGAGGGCGAACCTGCCGAGCGCAATCGGGAAGATGCCGCTTGTCTGGCAGAACATGCCGAAGAACCAAAACATCGGCCAATGCGCCAGGATTCCCTGTTGCTGGGCCAAGGCAAAGTCTGCGGCACTACCAAAGCTCGGTTGAAATAGCCACACCGATAGGAACAGCGCAAAACTGGCGAGCTGTAGTATCGACGAAAGCCGCAGGAACCATCGTCGCCGCAAGATTGCAGCAAGCAGACCCTGTATCGTCAGGACTGCGCCGAAGACAAAAATGGCCGCTGCTGAGACTGTGAACCAGTACGCCGCCAGGATCAGAGGAAAGTGCAAGAGTCCTCCTGCCACGAGCGGCAGAACTATGCCGATTCCGCAGTTCAGCGAGAGAAGGCCGATGGCGAGTAGCGAAGCAGAGGACGCCAGTTTTGCCGCCAGAATGGTGCGCGGACGCACCGGGAGCGGCCCGAGTACCATGGTGTCGCGCAGATCGGGAAAGATGTTGTCCCAGGTGGCGACAGCGGTGAGCCCTGCGATTAGCATCGTACCGGCCAGGAGGCTCTGCACGGTGTGCAATCCCATGCGAAAAAGGCTTGGCAGATCGGATCCGCCCCCGGTCACGACCACGAAAACAAACGTTTGAAACACGCTGATCGTGATCAGTACGGCCGCGAATTGCCCGAGAACCCTGGGGATGTCTGCTTCGATCGATAGCGACTCGAGGTCGATCACCCGGAGCAGGAATTGCCGGTAAAGCAGCCGGAACTGGAGCGGGAGCCGCTCGATGAGACGGCGTACTGCGTCACGCATAAATCAGATCCGCAATCTGCCGCGCCGTCGATGCAGGGTCCTGCTGCACTGTGAGCTGAGAAAAAATCGCCTCCAGGGATGGCAGTTTTAGCAGCGAGCGCAGCCGATCAATCAAGTCGTCTGCAACGACTTTTCCCTTATGCAGGATCACGACGTGCGACGATACCCGTTCCACTGTGTCCAATTCGTGGGAGCTGAAGAGCACGACTTTTCCGCGCGCCGCCAATTCCTGGATCAAGCTTCTGAGCACCAAGGATGAACCCACGTCAAGGCCGGAAAAGGGCTCGTCCAACAGGACTAAGTCAGGATTGTGAAGCAGAGCTGCCGCGATCAGCAGCTTCTGACGCATACCCTTTGAATAACCCGCGATCGAAGCATGCCGATCATTATGCAATGTGAGTAGTTCGAGCAGCCCGTCGATGCGCTCGGCCGATTGTCGCGGGGACAAGCCGCGCAGTTGCGCCACCATCGTGAGATATTCCAGGCCCGAGAGGTGGTTGTAGAGAAACGGTTCCTCCGGCACATATCCCATGCGCCGCTTATACCCAATCACGTCTTCCCGAAGCGGCCGTCCATCGAACAGAATTTCCCCCACTGTTGGCTCAAGCAGCCCAGCGATCATCTTCATGGTGGTGGACTTGCCAGACCCGTTTGGCCCGAGGTATCCCGTAACCCCGCCAGGCAGGGCGGAAAAGCTGACATCATTGACCGCCGGAATTCCCGCAAACAGCTTTGAAATCCGCCGAAGCTCAAGCATGCGAAACCTGGACAGGTAGGCACAAAGATAGAAACTCGGCACGAATTTGAGCCGCAAGATTAGTGCAAGTCACGACTTTTCTCTTTTCTCGCCGGTCATTACACCGCATTAGGTAATCGTGGCTTCCGGATGCCTATTGAAAGCGAGAGAATTCCCAGCAGGATCAGACCTCCGCCGGAGGCCGGGTAGATGCGCGCTCACGCTGGGCTGCTACACGGGATGACGTGCGTTAAAAACCCAGCCACGATGAGGGCTCCCGATAGGATGCTTCCGCCCCCACCAACGGAAAGGGGGAGTCGTTTTCCTGCCAGAGGCGGGAGAAGAATCAGCCACACAGCTGACGCGACCATCGCAAAGCCATCGAGCGTCCAGAGCAAACCTAGAATTGCGAGCGCCGTCCCTACCGCCGACCACTCACGCAACACTAGTACCCCGGCGCTAGTAGTTGCGAAACCCAGGACGAGAAATGCAGTGCCAATCAGTCGCTCAACATCTACTTTTGCTGCCATCAGGACCTCTCTTGTGGTAGACCGTTTGTTGCTTTGTTGTTGAACCATCTAAATACATCCACTCACCGCGCGCTCTGGAACTATGCCGCCGCTCGTGCGTTTCGGAAGAAGCCTGTGAAGTGGTAAACCATCAGCAAAGACCAGGCGAGCGCAACTGCTTTGTAGATGAGACCAACGTTGGTGGTAAACCCGGCGATCAACGGCCCGAGCGCGAACAGAATTCCAAGCGCCCCTATTGCATAGCCGCGGGGACCAGCGAGGCGCGATGCTTCGTGAAGCCGATCGATTCGACGACCGATGTAAGCCCATTGAAAAGCAACAGCCAGCAGCAAAACTGCAAGACGCCAGGCGGTCACATCTCCATGTGAAAATGGGTAGCAGGGAGAGGCAAGCACGGCGATGGGACCATTCAGCATGCCTGCGACTTGCAGTGGCATGGGAACATCGATGCTTGCGGACGAAAACTCCGAACGGGCTCGGTGCCACAGAGCAGCCGTAGCAAGAATGGCGCAAAGCGGAAACAACAACGCAAATCTTGTGCGCTTCATATTCCACCTGGCGCCTGAGGAATGGGTGCCTATAGCAGTCGTACCTATGTAGATGTCTGTATAGCGCCTTCCAGCTTCTTTGTCAAGTAGATCTCTACATAGGTAGAATGAGCCATGGCGAGAGAGCCACGGCTCACGCACATCACCGCTCTGATCTTGCAGGCAGTTGACTCCGGATTTGTCTACGGCTTCTCCATCATGGAAATGACCGGTCTTCCAAGCGGAACCGTATATCCGGCCATGCGGCGCATGGAGGAAGACCACCTGATACGCTCTCGTTGGGAGCGGCAGGAAATCGCGGATCGGGAGCAACGGCCACCCCGAAAGTACTACCAGCTTACGAGTACCGGCAAAACGGCCTTGGAAACCTCGCTGAAACGTTATCCATTGCTACAGCGGCTGGTCCCGACCGGCGGAGCGAGGGCGTGATGACTGCGCACCTGGAGAGTGCCGTGAGTCGCATGCATCTCGGTCTGCTATGGGGCGCCTCCTTGCTGGTCCCTGGCAGCAAACGTTCGGAATGGTCGCGGGAATGGCGGACGGAATTGTGGTACGTGCAGCGGGAATGCTCCTCCGCAACGAGCCTGAGCCCCACTTTTAGATCCGTCATAGAAGCGACTGCATTCTGCTTGGGAGCCTACCAGGATGCAATTTGGCTCAGGCAGCGGTCGTGGCAAAAGGAACAGCCACTCGCGGGAATTTGCCGTTCCGCTTTTGCGTGTCTTCTTCTATTGAGTGCAATCTGTTTCTTAGTGTGGGGAGTCGCTCGCATCTCGTCTAACGTCGCCGCGGGCATGTCGGGGATCGAGGTTTACCCACGGCAGGTATCCGATACTTCTGCGCAACCCTGCGATTGCGCGCTCGACGCAACAAACGAGGTAAGGTCGTTGCAAACAGCGCGGTTATGGTTCGACGGCTTCTCGCATTACCAAATCGCACAGGAGACGGTCTGGGGCGAGGCCATGCGGGGAACCGAGTGGAAGGTAGCGCACGCCAGATCCGATTTCTTCACCGTGCTCCATCTTCCAATGAGTTCAATGGGGCATGTTAGAAGCGCTCCGGACAGGTTGCCACAGATTGTGCTGAGTCGTGCGACATGGACGCGGGAGTTTGCGAGTAACCCAAACGTAGCCGGGACTAGATTGCATGTTGGCTCGGTTGACGCCATAGTTGCAGGAGTCGCAGTCGGCGGTTCCTCGGGCCTTCCCGGAAGGGCGAACGCATGGCTCTTGGGTTCCGGTCCCCAAATCGCAGGCGCAAGTGCGGAATTTGTCGTGGCTCATCTGAGCCCAACTGGGTACTTCGATGATGGGCGCTGGGCATGTTCTATACTCGGAATCTTGCTGGCGTTCTTAGTGCTGCCTTTCGTTACCCACGCTTCGATAGGCGATTACAGCAGTCGTTCACACAAGCCTCCTTTGGCCAGAAGAAGCCTGTTTTGGGCGTTTCTGATTGCCAAGATCTCTGCCATCGTCGCCATTGCTTATTTCGCATCCATTGATCTGGCTTGCTTGTTCGTGCAACCGTTTTCGCTTTTGTCTGGCAATATACAGGCTGCTTCTGCCGTTGTGCTTTGCCTTTTGGGCCTGAATTGGGCATTTCGAGACCAGCAGCAGCGATGCCCCTATTGCTTGAGACGTATGGCGCATCCAGTTCAGGTTGGTCAGCCATCGCGAACCTTCCTTGATTGGAACGGCACCGAACTGCTGTGTGAGCGTGGCCACATCCTACTTCATATTCCTGAAACTCGCACCGGCTGGTTCGGCGCGCAGCGCTGGGTGTGCCTCGACAGTTCATGGCAGTTCCTCTTTGCACGACCGAACGGTTAGCAGTTTCGAATGAGCGGCGCTAATTTAACTCCCGAGTGACGCTAGTGCTTTTTCGGACGCGACGCCGGGATGAGTGCTCAAGGCTGAAAGAAGTGTGAGGCGTCGCGTTCGAAAAAGCCGTCAGAAGGAAGCCGCTGGCGCGGCGGACGCGGGACTTATGCAAATTGAATGGAGCGAGGGAGGGGTGTAGAAGTTCGCGGGAGTGGTCAAGGCCGCTGGAGGAGGAGCCGGCGCACCTGTGCAAAGACGAGTCGATGGCCGAAGTGAGCCTAGGCGGGGACAGGAAGAAGATGTCTGGGTGTAAGCGGAGACACACTTCGGCGAGACGCTCTGAAGCGCGCCGACAGTGCGGTATGTGGGCGAGTGATTTCATGCAGCCGTGGCCAGGAGCGGGGGAGAACGGAGTTGGAGTTGTGCGGCTGTGAATCGTTCGACGACGGCCATCGGTCCGCCGCACTTAGGACAACGCCACAGCGGGTGCGCTGTAGGAGCGGTCGAAGTTTCCGATTCGTTTTTCGGTGGAGTGGCGTGGAGAGCGGCGAAGCACCGTGGCAGCAGGGCGGCGCGCCTTCGGTTGGCGAGGAAGCCGAAGTGGCGGATGCGGACGAAGCCCTTGGGGAGCAGGTGAAGTAGGAAGCGCCGGAGAAACTCATCGCGCGAGACGGTCATCAGTTTCTGCTGATTGTGGTCGGCGGAGTCGCGCCAGCGGAAGGTGACTTGGCCGTCCGCCAAGGCAACCAAGCGATGGTTGGAGATGGCGACGCGGTGGGTATAGCGGCCGAGATACTGCAGGACGTACTCGGGTCCGCCGAAGGGTGGTTTGGAGTAGACGATCCAATCTTTGCGGAAGAGCGGACGCAGCCAGGCAGCGAAGAACTTGGGATGGGTGAGCGGTGCGAGTTCTCCGGCCAGGTGCAGTTGACGGCGTTCGAAGGCAGACTTCAGGCCGGCGACGAACTTGCCACGAAACACGCGCCGCAGTACAGCAATGGGAAGGAAGAAGCGTGGATGGGATCGAATCCAGCGGGCGTGATCGCGGGAGAGTCCGCCGGCGGGAACGACACAGTGGACATGGGGATGAAGTTGGAGTTTCTGGTTCCAGGTGTGAAGCACGCTGAAGAAGCCGATCTCGGCTCCGAGATGGGCGGGATTGCGCGCGACCTCCAGCAGGGTTTCGGCGCTGGCCCGGAGCAGCAAACCGTAGATGACCTTCTTGTTCTGGAGTGCTAACGAAGCCAGTTGCGGCGGCAGCGTGAAGACGACGTGGACGTAGGGCGTGGGCAGCAGCTCACGACGACGCGCCGCGATCCAGCGTTCGCGCGCACCGGTCTGACACTTCGGGCAGTGCCGATTGCGGCAACTGTTGTAGGAGATGGTGGCACGATGTCCGCAGCTGGTGCACTCATCGATATGCCCGCCGAGGGCAGCGGTGCGACAGCGCGCGATGGCCAGCAGGACTTTGAGGTGGGTCCAGCGGAGCCACGAACGGTTGCGCTCGATGAAGTCTGCACCTGCGCTGCGAATGATGTCGGCCACCTCTAACTGTGGCCGACTCATTTACTCCTCCTCGAACGACCTGCCTTTCTTCAGCACCAGCGCATCCAGCGGACTGGGCGTGGCATGCAAGTGCCGTTGCGAGAGGTGGAGATAGCGAGCAGTTTCTTTCAGATCGTGATGGCCTAACAGGATCTGGATGGTGTGCAGGTCGGCGCCGCCTTCGAGCAAGTGGGTGGCGAAGCAATGGCGGAGCACGTGGGGATAGATACGTTTCTTAATCCCGGCGCGGCGGGCGGCCTCGACGCAAGCGTGGTAGGGCGTCTTGTCATCCATGGGGTGATCAGCGCTGTGCCAGCGGTTGCCGGGAAATAACCAGACGGACTTCTTGCGCAGACGTCGCCAGTGAGCGCGCAGTTCCTCGAGCAGGACGGGGCTGAGCATGACGTCGCGGTCTTGGTGGCCCTTGCCGTCCTGAATGTGCACGACCATGCGTCGGCTATCGATGTCGCTGACCTTCAGGCGCGTGAGCTCGGTGCGGCGCACGCCAGTGCCGTAGAGGGTCATCAAAATGGTGCGATAGAAGGGAGTCGGCGCAGCCTCGATGAGCTGTGCTACTTCTTCCTGACTGAGAATGGTGGGCAGGCGATAGCGCTTCTTGGGATAGGGAGTGTCGGCAATGCTCCAGGGCCTCTTGAGCGTCTGGATGTAGAAGAAGCGCAGAGCGCAGAGATGGTTGGTCACCGAACCGGGAGTCAGTTTGTGCAGGGTGAAGAGCTGCGCTTGGTACTCGCGGATGTGCTGCGGTCCCAGGCGATCGGGCGAGCGGTGGAAGTGCTGAGCGAAGCGCTCGATGAAGCGAATGTAACGCTGTGTGGTAGCCTCAGAGTAATGACGACGCTGGAGTTCTTCCAGCATCATTTTGCGTAGATGGGTCACAGGGACACCTCCTTGTGACCCACAATTATCTGAAGCCGAAAATCAGGACTGCCGACATCACCTACGCGGCAGCGTCCGCCGCGCCAGCGGCTTCGTTCTGACGGGCAACTCTTACCTAATCCGGGTAAGGTACGGAAATCACAGACAGCTTGGCAGCATCGCTACCACCTTAGCTTTTGTGTCTTCTTCTTCTTCTTCTTCCGCCGGCGTCGCCGCCAGCGTGTGGACGTCCATGGTGATCGGGGCTGTACTGGAAAACTTGGGCAAAACTTGGGCAAAGAATCGACCCGGAATAGGGTCAAAAACAGGCGTTGAGGGGTACAAGAGTCGTCGAATCAACAACAAGTTAGATTGACCGCCTGGGCTCATAACCCAAAGGTCGGTGGTTCAAATCCACCCCCCGCAACCAAATTCTTCATTTGGTTTCGAGGGGTTGAGCCCGGTGACTCTAAACCCAACTTCCCAGCCAAAATTTCAAGAATTCTTTACGCATAGTTTTACGCAAGTCCGGTGAAGGGCGCCCGTTTCTCTTTCGACCTCAAGCTCAGCCGTTCACGACTGCTGATCCCCGCTCGAAATCCGCGTCGATCTTCTGCCGCCTGGCCTGAATTCCTGCCTCAATCGCGGACTCTTGCGTGGGGAATGTGTCGGGCATGTAGAATTCAGTCTCCATGAACCCCGTCCGCTTCATGCTCCTCGACGGAGAATTTAAGGAAGCTATTTACTCGGTTCAGGTCCGACGGGGTTTCAAGAAGGACCTCGGGCTTGTCGGGAGTCGGGCCACCGCCGGAATTGAGAATGATCCAAGTATTAGCCAGCTTGATGTAGCAGGGATTGTCTGGCTTGATCACTGTCCCGCCAAGAATTCGGACATAGAAGTCCTTCGATTTCTCTTGGTCGCTCACGGTGAAGAAGTGAGTTGCGAAGAAGCCTTCGTGTGCAAGCGGCGCGTCAGGTAGATTCATGCGGCGCCTCCTGTTGTCGATAAATTAGGATGCGGCCGGAAACGCCTTCGTGTAAAGGAAGCGTTTCATCCGCTCGCTACCCATAACGGGCAGCTAGTTTGGCAGCGATTCCCAGTTGGCTGGCACCCTTCCTGCCGGTCCAGGAGCGGGCTGATGTTTTGGATGCGAATGCGGCGGAAGCAACTCCACACCCTGTCATCTCCGCCGGTGTGCGCGGTGTGGCACGTCGGTTGCTGCGACAGTTCTCCGAGCCAGCATGCATCAAAGCATGCGGTGGCAACCGGGCATCCGATCATAACCAGCTTTGAGCCTGGTGAGGACTGGTTCTTCGATTACGAGAAGCAGGGGATAGGATATTGTTGACCGTTCTTTACCTGACACAGGCAGGTCATGCGAGCGGAGAGATCCTCCACGTGGATGGTGCCACTCCCGCTCGTCGTTGGTAGCCGCAAGAAAAATCAATATCGTTCCCTCCGCGGGCCTGCCAGTTATTTGCGGGGTGGTGCAAGGTCACACTAATCTATAGAAGAATGGCGCTACGAACACATTGTTTGGCTCACTGAAGCAAATCGATGCCGGCCTCTTGAACGTTGGCTACGCAGAAACTGTCCCGATGCACGGAAATTGGGCAGAATCCTGAACCAGACCTGGAGTTCGACGAGGTACGAATGCCCCGATTGCTTTCAGTAAATGTCGGCCTTCCGCGCGACCTGACATGGAGCGGTAAGACTGTCCGTACGGCGATCTGGAAAACTCCCGTGGTAGGCCGAAGAATGGTGCGCAAGCTCAATATTGTTGGCGATGCGCAAGGCGATCTCGCCGGTCATGGTGGGGAGCAGCGCGCCGTTTTTGTTTATCAGATGGACTCCTATCACTACTGGGAACGCGTTCTCGGACGGAATGACTTCATCTTCGGCCAGTTCGGAGAAAACTTCACTGTCGACGGACTTCTTGATAACGAGGTCCGTATCGGCGATCGTTACCGCATTGGTGATGCGATATTCGAAGTGTCACAGCCGCGGGTAACGTGCTACCGCATCGGTATTCGCATGAATGAACCTCGGATGGCAGCCCTGCTCGTAGCACAGCACAGACCAGGATTCTACTTTCGAGTGTTGCAGGAAGGAGAAGTTGGGGCGGGCGACGAAATTGCGAAAATTGGCGATGGTCCAGAACGGATCACGGTTGCCGACATTGATGGTCTCTTGTACTTGCCAGGGCATTCTCGAGAACAACTGGAACGAGCGCTACGGATTCCCGCGCTTAGCCAAGGTTGGCAGTCTTCTTTTCAAGCGATTCTCAAGCAAGAGTCGAGCACGAAAGCCGTCGAGGGAAATCGAGGACTCGCAAATGAGGAACAAGCCCCAGCGTGGCCCGGATTTCGACAGATGCGAGTCGCGAATATTCATAAGGAAAGCGATAGCGTAACTTCCTTCGTTCTGGCACCGATCGATGGGCAACCCCTTCCTGTCTTCCAGGCGGGTCAGTTTGTGGTCTTGCGGTTGATCGTCGATCCGGGCAAACCGCCGGTTCTTCGCAGCTATTCGTTGTCTGATCTGCCGGCAGCCGACCATTTCCGCATCAGCGTCAAGAGCGAATTGAACGGGATTGGAAGTTCATTTCTGTGCAACCGTGCGCGGGAAGGCGACGTATTGGATGTTAGTGCGCCGCGCGGAAGCTTTACTCTTCGTCCCAGCCAGAGTCCTGTGGTCCTGCTGAGCGCCGGCGTGGGCGCAACGCCCGTGATGTCGATGCTGCACGCACTCGCTGCCCAAGGATCGCAACGAGAGGTCTGGTGGATCTATGGAGCGCGCAATCGCGTCGACCATCCATTCGCAGAAGAATCGCGTTCGTTACTGAAACAGCTCTCTCGCGGACGAGGATACATCGTGTACAGCAGGCCCGTTGCAATCGACCAAGTCGGCGCAGACTTCGATGCTCCCGGGCACATCGACGCAGCTTTGCTGGAGAAAATCGGAGTGTCACGGAATAGCGACTTCTATCTGTGTGGTCCCTCTTCATTCTTGCAGAATATGCGCGATGGGCTGCGAAGCTGGGGTGTGGTCGCCGAGAGTGTACACACGGAAGTCTTCGGTGCTCTTGAGAGTATTACACCTGGTATGGCGCGGGCCGATCACACTCCTCATCTGCCACCAGGGCCGCCCGGATCTGGCCCCTCAATCGCATTCGCGCGCAGCGGGATTGCCGTCGCATGGGATCGCAAGTTTGCGAGTTTGCTTGAACTGGCGGAAGCGTGCGACGTTCCGGTGAGATGGTCGTGCCGGACTGGAGTCTGTCATACCTGTATGACGGGTCTGATTGGCGGATCGATTCTTTACAACCCCGAGCCGCTGGAGAGGCCGGGTCCGGGGAACGTGCTTGTATGCTGTTCACAGCCAAATGAGGGTGTCACTCTGGATCTTTGAGAGAAACCATGGCCGGAGCTGGTACGCCTGGTTCACGACCACGGAACAGGAAGGCGCGGCTCTGCCAACATGAGCAGTCCCACGGACTCATCGGAGGAATCCAACCATGCGTTCTGATATTAAGCCCGGAGGCATCTTCCCGGACTACGAACTGACCGATCACACGGGCGAACTGCGCAAGCTCAGCGAGCTACAGGGCGAGGATCCGCTAATCCTCACACTTGCGCGCGGCCACTATTGCCCAAAGGAGCACCAGCAGCATCTGGAACTGGCCGCGTTCTACCCGAAGATCGCGGTGGCGTACACTCAGATCGCCACGATCTCCACCGACGATCACCACACTTTGCAGGAATTCCGTTCGTCAGTGGGAGCCGGGTGGACCTTCCTTTCGGACCCCGACCGAACGATTCAGAAGGATCTCGACATCCAGGAGTACACCGATCCCGAGCATAATCCGATGATCCCGCATACGCTCGTGCTCAAGCCGGGCCTGGTGATCTACAGCATTTATAACGGCTACTGGTTCTGGGGGCGTCCGTCGGTCATCGATCTTTGGCACGATCTGCGCGCCGTGACGCGCGAAATCCGCCCAGATTGGGATCTGAGTACCCCGGGACTCCGTGAGGCATGGAATGCGGGTGACTTCTCGCGTTTCCACGGGTGGAACAAGCATGCCAGTGTGGAAGAGGCCTCGATGGCACGGAAGAAATAGTACCGCCAGCACCTTCGATCTACTGCGGTATCGAACGGCTCGGGAGGCAAATGATGGTAGAGACGCCAAAGACGAACCAACTCGATTTCAGAACTGGATTTCCGGTTCGCGATCTCCGCTTTTCGCAGGTGGGTAAGGTTGGAAAACATGGTGGTCAAGGACGGAGTTACCGCAGCCTTTTCAGGGTTGCGCTCCACCAAACAACCTTAAAGAAATGAAGGGATTGCAGATTTCAACTAGCGGCCGCGCCGGCGGGGGGCGTCTACGTCGTCTACATCAATGCCGCCGGCCGCAACCGCGACCCCACTCGTGATGGCACCGACGACAAGGGGCCGCCACTTCGGGGAGTGCGCCAGCGGCATAGGACCCTCGTCCCAGACACTACCGGAAGCACGTAACCGGGCGTCGTGATTAATATTTTCGGGATCCAGGGGACCCGTCTCGGCAGGACTCCCGGCGGTAGCGGACGTGTCTTTCAGAAGTGGCATGGATGTCGATTTAGACTCCAGGAACAAATCGACGGGCCGCGGAAGTTCAGATTGAGGCAGCATGGGGGCAGCTTGCGCGGTCAATGCCTTGTCCAACGAAGGGTGCCGCGCTTTCCATCCCGGTGCTTTCTTGCCTGTGGAATCGGCGTGAAGGTTGCGAGATCGATGCAAAGAGGCAGCAAGTGGAGCCGGCGAATATAGAATCAGACCCAAACTAGGGACCAGGAATAATGTTGCGGTTGCCGTGATCGCGACAAGCGCGACCCGAGCCGCTCTTTCAAAGTTTGAATATGATGACGGCTCCCTCAACAATGCATGAACCCTGATTGCCAGCAACGACTCAGAGGAGGAAAAACCAATTCCCTCTGAACGGCTACGCTCCTGCACAGACCAGCGCGCCAGCTTGGTGAGGCATTCGGCATAGGTCAAGCGGGCTTCGGCGCTCTGCTTTACGACTGCGTGGTCGCAGGCCAGCTCTCGCTCCCATCGCAGACGGCGGTAGGCCAGCCACACCAGGGGATGAAAGAAAACCAGCCGGCAGCCCAACGCCGCCAGCCGATCCCACAGATAATCATGCTGCCTAACGTGGTTCAACTCGTGCCGCAAAATGTCCGCCAGTTGATTGCTGTCGAGATGGGGAACCAGTTCCGTGGGCAGCAGGACGTGGCTTCGCAGCCAATAGCACGTGGCGGGAGAACGCAGCTTCGATACCAGACCCAGTTCACTGTGGCGAATCCCCAGCTGGAGGCAAAGCCTTCGAAAAAACAGCTGCAATTGGGGTGAAGGCGGTTGAGCGCGCCGCAGAACCGATCTAAGCTGCAGGGAATTGAGCAGCAAATGCAGTAGCGATGCCAGAAACAGAACGACATAGACTCGCCCAGCGGCTGGCGCAAGTTTGGCAACGTAGGAAGTCCACACCGTTTTCACCGGCAGCGCCAGGTGAAGATTCGACGCTGGCGATAACGAGGTTGAGCCGAGAACGAGATGGACCGGGCTGGCTGCCCTGGAGGGCGCCCACAAAAGCAGCCAGGCCGCAATCGTCAGGAACAAGAAGCTGCCCCACATTCGTACGCGAGTGCGAGGATTATGGATAAAACTGCAAATGCACAAGGTCGCTAGATAAGCCACGACGACCTGTACACAATATGTGATCCAAATGCTCAAACCCGCCAGGGAGCCATCAAACCACATATTGTCCCGACCTTCACCGATTATTTTGCCGCCCGGAACTGCTGGCTTTGCGATAACTGCGAATCAGACGTTCGAGTTCCTGCAACTCAGTGGTGTCGATGCGTTCATTCTCCAGCAGGTTGACCAGAAGCTCAGAGCGGGAGCCCCGAAAATATCTGTGCAGCAAAGAGCGCAAAGAGCTGCGGCTCACCTCGCTCCGCTGCACTCGAGGGCGATACACGAAGGCGCGCCCGCGCACGGAGTGACTGACAAATCGCTTGTTTTCCATAATCCGCAAAACAGTTTGAACGGTCTTGTAGTTCAACGGATTATCGTCTTCCGAAGCTCGCAAGAAATCCTCAATGGTGCCTTCTCCCAGGCGCCAGAGAATTTCGAGCAAGCGGAACTCCGCCGCGGTCGGTATCGGTTTCGGTTTCGGCAAAACGTGTCCTTACTCTTGTTGTGAAGGCAGACTAATGGGTGCGAGTCCACGCTTCAAGGCAGATGCCCATCCTTCATCCGGAGCTTAACAGCTTAATTCACGACGAGCAACAATCCGATTCGCGAGCCTCCGCAACCTCATCGACGAAGGCGAAGGACGATTGACATCACTTGAAGTGAAGGGCATCGATGGGGTTCGAGTTCGCCGCCACGCTGGCGGGACGGTATCCGAAACGCAGTCCGACTTCACTCGAAACCACCAGAGCAACCGCCACCACCGTCCAGGAACGCCGAGTGGAAGGATATCCTCAGTCAACGTTCGATCAACCCGACGAGCCCAAGATCAGATCAATAGGTAATTTCTGAACGCCGCTGCCCGGCCTAGCGCACCGTTTCCTGCTTGACAGAGCAGGTCTTAAGCGATTAAGAATTAAAAATGGCGGCTGGACGCGAGTTTCGCCGCTGGCCTCACGCTTAGGGTTTCAGAGATTTCCCCGAGGAGGCATTTTCAGCGGCTGTCGCAGGAACCCCGTGGGTGAGCGGACGTTTCGTGGCGGGTAGAAAAAATGGCCGGAAGTGGCGGCGCATACAGGCCTGACACCGTACCAGACGGAGTAAGAACAGGACGGAAACCTTTTGCCAGAGGGTGCCCGACGAAGCATAGATCCGGGAAGATCCACAGTACGGGCAATCCTTTAGGCCGATTCGTCGCATCCTGCCGCCCGACAGCTTTGACTTTCAAAGTGTAGTCTTACTGTAGTAAGAGGTCAATCGCGCCGATGAACTTCGAGTGTCGCCTTACGGCCGCCTCCTGCAGGAAAGGGCGCTGACGGATATGAACAAGACATGTCGAGCGGGGTTTGCCGCCGTTGCAATGTCCGTCACTGCTCTCGGCCAAATCGCGCCGTTCGCATCCAGACTTCCAGGGGAAGAAACCACAGCGCCCGGTTTTGCGGTAAGCGCACTTCGGATGGAGATTTCCAGCGAAGATGGCGGCGGCTCGGCGGCGCCGCACGATTCGAACCCGCCCCATGGTTTTGTCGGGCGCATGTGGAGGCGGGGGCTGGAGGATCAGAAGGAACTCTATGCCGCCCCTTTCAAGCGCTCCAATCTCAAGTGGGACGCCTTAGTGCTGGCTGGGACAGGAGCATTCATCGCCACCGACAAACGGATCGCAAAGCAACTGCCGGACGGCCATTTCCAGACCTATCAGAACACCTCCAATATCGGTCTAGCAGGATTGGCGGCCTCTCTGGCTGGTTTGTCGATTTATGGGATGAAGGCACAGGACCCGCACGCCAGAGAAACGGGAAACCTGGAAATAGAAACCGCGGTCAACAGCTTTCTGATTTACGCACCCATGCAATTCATTGCGGGCAGGCAACGTCCGGGAGAAGGGAACGGAAATGGCGACTTCTTGAATCATCACGCATTGAACACATCATTCCCGGGCGGACACGCCATGTTTACCTGGAGCATGGCCACAGTTCTCGCTCGCGAATACCCGAAGCCCTGGGTCAGAGCATTGGCCTATGGAACAGCGTTGACCGTGACGGCAAGCCGCTTCCTGGCCCAAGATCACTGGTCTTCCGACATGTTTGTAGGATCGGCTCTCGGCTTCGCGATCGGGACGCACATTTTCCACTCACGGTGCGAGCCCGGGTTAAGCCCGTCGTGCCATCGCCATACCAGCAGGCGAGGGCAACCGTGACACCGATCCACAACTCATTTTATTCGCCGATGCTCAGCGATCGGGATTGATCGGCGAGCCAGGCGGCTCAGCGAACCTGCCCTGTTTCTTGGGGGCTTTTGACTTCGCGCTGCGCGAAAAGCGGCAGCGGGCGCGTGGAATAGCCAAGCAAAAGTAGCCAACGGTCCGCCGCAGGAATTTCCCAATCACTATGTCTGGTTTGTGACCGGGGTACGCCTCGGGTACGACTCTCTCAAGAAAACTGGGGTCGGCTTCGGTATTCGTGATCTGACCGCAGGGGTCAATACCCGGTCCGGGGAATCTACGCGGGCGGTCGCGGGCGCGTCTTGAGCCGGGCCGTCCGGGTTTCTTCGATGTGATAACTTACAGCGACAATTGTTTCGGCAGTGATGGCATGCGACGTGAAACCTCTCTACATTAAAGTTCACCCGAGCGACAACGTTGCGATCATCGTCAACCCTGACGGACTGCCGCCCGCCACACAATTTTCCGATGGGCTGACGCTCAAGGAGCGCATCCCACAAGCTCACAAAGTAGCTCTGCGGGACCTGCAGCGCGGAGATCCGGTCAGACGCTACGGCCAGATTATTGGGCTCGCGGCGCGTCCGATCGCCGTGGGTTCGTGGGTGCACGAAGACGCCATCCAATTGCCCCAACCACCCGCCCTTGACGAATTGCCACTGGCGACCGCCACTCCTGTGCCTCAGCCAGCCCTGACGGGTTATACATTTGACGGCTTCCGCAATGCCGATGGCGGTGTGGGAACCAAGAATATCCTGGGCATTACAACTACGGTGCAATGCGTTGCTCCCACGGTGGAGTATGCCGTGCGGCGAATCCGGGACGAAATCCTGCCGCGGTTTCCCGCGGTGAACGACGTGGTTGCCATCACGCACACTTACGGGTGTGGCATCGCCATGGACGCGCCTGGCGCCGAGATTCCGATTCGGACCATCCGGCACATCAGTACTCATCCCAACCTGGGTGGCACTCCGCTGGTGGTAAGCCTGGGCTGCGAGAAGTTGCAGCCGGAGCGGCTTTTTCCGGAGCAGGAGTTTGGGAAATTGCCGGTCCTCGAAAGCGACCCGTATTTGATTCGCATGCAGGATGAGCACGGCTTCGGCGAGGTGGTGAGCGCGATCATGCGCGCCGCGGAGAAGCGACTGGAGCAGCTCAACCGGCGACAGCGGACGACGGTGCCGGCAGCGGAGCTCGTGGTGGGCCTGCAGTGCGGCAGGCAGCGACGGCCTCTCGGGCGTGACCTGCAATCCGGCGGTGGGATATGCGGCCGATCTGCTGGCGCGCGCCGGGGCCACGGTGATGTTTTCCGAAGTCACGGAAGTGCGCGACGCGGTCCACCTTCTGACCCCGCGCGCGATCAATGAGGACGTAGCCCGCGCCCTGATTCGCGAGATGCAGTGGTACGACGATTATCTGGCGCGCGGCTCAGCCGATCGCAGCGCGAACCCTACGCCGGGCAACAAGCGCGGAGGACTGTCGAATGTTGTGGAGAAGGCCCTCGGATCGATCGCGAAGGCGGGGAGTTCGGCGCTCATGGCAGTTGCGGCACAAGGCGAAAAGGTCACGAGCCAAAGGCCTGGTGTTTGCCGCGACGCCGGCGAGCGATTTCGTCTGCGGCACGCAGCAGCTTGCGTCCATGAACCTGCATGTGTTTACCACCGGAGAGGGAAGCCCTTATGGGCTCGCTTTGGTTCCGGTGGTCAAGGTTTCTTCACGAACCGCGTTGGCGGAGCGCTGGCCCGATCTCATTGACATTGACGCGGGCCGGATCGCAACCGGCAGCGCAACCATCGAAGAAGTGGGCTGGGAAATCTTTCGCTTCATCCTCGATGTGGCCAGCGGGCGCAAGCAGACCTGGGCGGACCACTGGGGGCTGCACAATGCACTGGCGCTGTTCAATCCCGGGCCGGTTACGTAAGGCCTTTCGCCGCAAATGCATCTAAGGCCAAAGTCAAAGTCAAAAGCGGCGGGCGAGGGCGCCCGCCCTACATCAGAGCGTCTTCTGTTCTGTGCTTTCCACTTGTGCGTCTGGCAGCGGCTTGCTCTGCGTCACGCTGAAATCTTTTACGTTCTTGAGTACCACCGACGGGACCTCGGGAGTTTGCGGCAGCTTGACGTGGATGAGTTCGGCGCCGCTGACATCCTCGAGGACGAACCCGGGCCGCATGTCTAGCTGCATTGGCCGGATCTCGACGTCTTTGATCTCGATTCGCTTCACATGACGGATGTAAAAGCCGTGCGCCGGCATGGGCCCGAAGCGGCCTGGCTCGGGATAGCCGTTTTCCAGTTCCGGAGGTTGAATGGCGGCGTCGGCCTTGCTGCCGCCGCCGCGATGCAGCACCAGAATATTGCTCAGCTTCACGTCTTCGATGGTGTGACCGGGAATTCCGGTGATGAGAGTGGCCTGCCGGGAAGCGCAGTTCGATACGACCACGTTGCTGATGAGCACGCGCCGTATTTCTCCCACCGGCGTTCCCTCAGGGCCGCGCATCCGGCTGCCCAGGCGAAGGAAGAAGGGAACATCGACGATGTCGCGCATGGTGATGTTGGTGATGGCGACGTCTTCCAGGATCGCGCCATCCACCGACTCGAGCGCAATGCCCTTGCAATCTTCGATCACGCAGTTGGAGACGGTGATGTTGCGGAAGCCGCCGTTGCTTTCGGTGCCGAACTTGATGCGTCCGTTGCGCGGGACCTTGAAATCCGGGGCGAAGCGCTTGTAGGTGGCATCGAGCATCGTGCCTTCTTCGTAGCCGCCGGTGACGTAGCAGTTGGTGATGGTGACGTGGTCGGTGGAGCGCGCGAAGCCCAGGCCGTAGGAGTCTTTCAGGCAGATGCCGTCATCCCACGGCGAGTTGACGCTGCAATTGGAGACGCGCACGTTGCGGCAGCAATCGATGTCGATGGCGTCGCGGTTGGTGTCGATCTTCAGATTGTCGATGGTGAGGTTGTCTACGCCGGTGGCAAGGATCGCAAAATGCCCGCCGTGGAGAATCGAGATGTCGCGCAGGGTGACGTTGTGACAATTCTTCAGGCTGATGGATTTATTGCCCACGCCGGCGGCGAGTACGAGGTCGTGGTCTCCGCGGCTCAGGCCCTTTCCCCAAATCAGCCCCTGGCCCTCGATGGAAATATTCTGCAAGTCTTCGCCCCAGATCAGGCTGTTGTGCCAGTGGCTATGACCAAAATCCTGAAATTTGTCCCAGGCATTGGGCTCGGGCGGATCATAGCCGCTGCCGGCGCCCGCGGCGGGCGCGTCGGCAGCCACGATGGTAGCGCCCGCGTCGAGAAATAAAGTGATGTGGCTTTTCAGGTGGATGGAGTAGCAGAGATAGTTTCCAGCAGGGAAGCGCACGATGCCGCCGCCAGCCGCGGCTGCCGCGTCGATGGCCTTGTTGATGGCCGGCGTGTCCAGAGTTTTGCCGTCGCCGGTGGCGCCGAAGGCCCGTACGTCGAGGGTGCCGCGAGCGGCGGAGGCTGTCTTTGACTTCGCAACGGCCGGCTGAACGGTGGTGGCTGCTCCCAACGCAGAGCCGGCGATCCCGGCTCCTGTCAGCTTCAGGAAGTCTCTTCTCTCGGTGGGCTTGGCGAACATGATTCCTCCGTGGGTTTGATGGTCCAATGCTTGATGAGGCGGCGCACAGGAGACTGAAGCAATCGCAAAATAATGTCAAACGAGAAATTTTAACGTTTGATTTCAGCAAGACTCATATTGTTTTTGCATTCCGACGACCGGCTGGGTGCTTCGACTGAAGGCGTGCCTTTCTTCGGGGCCATGCGGACTGAGCGTTGTGTGGGCGCGGGCGAGTCGCCCGCGACCACACGTCCCGGCCGAGTTCCGGTTCGCATTGAGTGTTTCTAAAAGCCTCGTTTAACTCTCTTGATTTGACAGCGCGCATCCGGACAAGTAAAAAAGCCTTCCATGATTCGGCTCGAATCAAACCGACTTTCCGGGCTAAGATGGATGCCTGGCTTGATCGCTGGTTAAGCGTTAACCGCAAGCGTCAGAACGAAAGTGCAGGAAGGAATGACTACACCGACCCGACAACAGCTTGGCGACGATCTGCTGACCGCAGACCAGATTCCAGGCGACCGTGGAGGAAGTACTCGCGACCACGCAGTTTATCGACATTCACACTCACCTGTTTTCCCCCGAATTTGGCGGCCTGGGTTTGTGGGGCATCGACGAGCTGCTGACCTATCACTATCTCGAAGCGGAACTGTTCCGCTCGTCGAGTATTTCTCCTGAGCGCTACTGGGAGATGCCGAAACGCGAGCAGGCCGATGCCATCTGGCAGGCGCTGTTCGTGGAGAACAGTCCGATCTCAGAAGCGACCCGCGGCGTCATTGCCGTTCTCGACGCATTCGATCTGCCGACCGAGAGTCCCGACCTTGAAGAAGCGCGGGCATTTTTCCGCGCCCAAAAGATTGAATCGCATGTCTCGAAAGTCCTGCAGATGGCGGGCGTGAGCTCGGTGGTGATGACCAACGATCCGCTCCATCCCGAAGAACAGAAAATCTGGATGAATGGCGGCGCCCTCACGCACGGATTTTCTGGCGGTGTTGCGGCTGGATAGAATTCTATGGGGCTGGTCTGCCCACTGGCAGCGCCTGGCGGAGCAAGGCTACGCGGTGGACGCCCAGGCGAGCGGCAAATCGGCGGCCGAGGTGCGCAGATTTCTTGCCGACTGGTGTGAGCGCATGAACCCGGTGTACATGGCGGTGTCGCTCACCGACGCCTTCCAATTTCCGGAGGACAGCATTCAGGGCAAACTGTTGAGTGACGCGGTCCTGCCTTCGTGCCGGGAGTTTGACCTGCCGCTGTCGCTCATGATCGGAGTGCGCCGCCAGGTGAATCCGCGAATCCGGCTGGCGGGCGACGCGGTGGGCAGGGCGGACCTGCGCTGCCTGGAAAATATTTGCCGCGACTATCCCGAGAACCGCTTTCTGGCAGTGTTCTGAGCCGCGAAAACCAGCATGAACTCTGCGTGTACGCGCGCAAGTTCAGCAACCTCATGCCCTTCGGATGCTGGTGGTTCCTGAACAATCCTTCCATCGTGGAAGAGATCACGCGGGAGCGCATTGAGTTGCTGGGCACGAGTTTCATTCCACAGCATTCCGATGCCCGGGTGCTGGAGCAGGTCCTGTACAAATGGCGGAACACCCGCGCCACCATGGCGCAGGTGCTCGGCAACAGCTACAAACTGCTGGCCCGCGATGGGCGCGGGGTCACGCGGCAAAACATCCAGCGCGATGTGAACCGGCTGTTCCGCGGGAATTTCGAAACTTTCGTCAACCTGGCATAACCATGGAGCACGGGCGTCCCACGCGTGCAGGGGCAGGCACAGACCACAGTCACTGGCTGGTCAGAATCTTCTGTAGAAACTCGGCGATGGATTCGGTCAGCTTGCGGGGATAGTCGGTGCGGACCATGGCCAGCGCCAGGCTTCGGCTCAGACGATGCCCGGCCACCCGGTAGGTCTGGAAAAAGCGGTTCCGGCCTCGCAGTGCGTGCTGGGGCAGTATGGAATAGCCGAATCCCGACTCGACCAGTCCCTTGATGGCTTCGCTATCCTCGGCCTCCATCACGACCCGTGGCGTGATGTTGATCTCCTGAAAAAATTGATCAATGATGTGCCGGATATTGCTGGGCTTGGGATAGAGAAGAAATGGAACCTGAGCCAGATCGGCGGCCTGGATCACTCCGGTGCGAGTGCTGCGGACGCTGCTCGGCGATGGCCGCAACACCAGCAGTTCTTCCTCGAACAGCGGCATGATTTCAAGGTTCTGCTCGAACACGGGAAGGGAAATCAGACCCAGATCGAAGCGGCGTTCCAGCAGGCCGGCGACAATTTCCTCGGTCACGCCCACGGTGACTCCGATATCGGCGTTGGGAAATCGTTTTCGTACTTCGCGCAGCGGTCCGCCCAGTTGGTGAATCAAGGTAGTCACCCCGGTGGCGAACTGGAATGGGCGCACGTCCTTCGAAACGTCGTCGGCAAATTCCTGCTGGATCTGGCTCATGGTACGCACTACATCTTTGGCGCGTTCCGCCAGGCGTGAAGCTGCCGGGGTGGCGACCAGCCGCTTGCCCGAACGCACAAACAGCTCGGCGTGCAATTCCTCGGCGAGGCTGTGGAGTTGCAGGCTGACGGCGCCGGGAGACAAGTGAAACTGCTGCGCCGCATGCGTCATGCTGGAAGATTCCATCACTGCAAGAAACAGTTTCAACTGGTGAATGTCCATTTCCCCTCGGCCTCGCTGCTCTTTGAGTGTTCCTAAATCGCGTCTTGAATTTTTCTGGTATTGACAGTCAAAACGATTCTGGCCTATCTTCCGCCGCCATGGGTCACTGTATCAAAACCAACAGACCGCGTTTGTATCCGAGTACTTGTTGGCTTGATTCCCCGGGTGTGAGATACGGGTTGCTTGGGGCGTTACAAATTAGCACCGGCTGGTTGGGGAACGGAGCCACCATCTGCTGCAGCGCGCTCCTGGAAAGGCACAAAATGAAAAGGAATATTGTTCCAGCGCTTCTGAGCCTGATTGTCTTTTCGACCTTGTCGTCGACTTTGGCGCACGGACAAGGATTGGGGAGCATAGCGGGGACGATTACGGATCCGACCGGCGCTGCCATCGTTTCAGCGCAGATCACGGTCACGCAAATCGGCACCGGGTTGGCGCGCGAGGCGGCAAGCGACGCTGGGGGGTACTACGTCGTGCCTTCGCTTCGTCCCGCTGACTACACCGTAACCATCCGGGCCAAAGGGTTCAGCGACGCCAGGCAAAGCGTTACCTTGCTGGCCGACCAGACTCTTACCGTGAACCTGACGCTGAGGGTTGGATCGGGAAACGAAATCATCGAAGTCGAAGGCAACGCGCCCCAGGTCGACACCATGACCTCGACCCTGAGGCAGGTAGTCGAACAGGCCCGCATTACCGAGCTGCCTTTGAACGGGCGCAATGCCGCCCAACTTACGCTGCTGACGCCCGGGTCGGTCAACTCGCCCAACGGCGGCGCCGACCAGGGATTTACCAAGACCTTTCCCGGCGCAGTTACCATTTCGGCCAACGGCGCGCGCCAGAACATGGTGAGCTACCAGCTCGACGGCGGCAACTATGTGGACGAGTACACCAACGTCAACCAGCCCTTCCCCTTTCCTGACGCGCTGCAGGAATTCAGCGTGCAGACCAGCAACTACACCGCGGAGTACGGACAAAACGCAGGCGCGGTGGTCAACGTCATTACCAAATCCGGCACCAACAACTTTCACGGCAACGCGTTTGAATTTCTGCGCAACTCGGTGTTCAACGCCCGGAACTATTTTGCGCCTTCCGCGCTTCCAGTCAATGGAGTTCTTACGCCGACCAAAGACGATGGACGCGACCAAATCAAGCGCAACCAGTTTGGCGGGACCTTCGGCGGTCCGATCATTCACGATCGCACGTTTTTCTTCTTCGGAGTTCAGTTCACCCGCTTCCGCAACGTGGGAACACCGACGAGTTCGACCGTGCCGACCACGGCATTGACTACGATTCCGGCAACCGGTCCGGTGACCTCTTCGTGTCCCACCTGCGATATCGAAAACTACCTGAACACCGGCGGACCGGGCGGCACACCCGGCACGATTGACCCGGTATCTTTGAATATTCTGGGCGGCCTGCCGCTGAGCACGAATCGGGCAGTGACGTTTTTGAAACCGGACAATGAGAATTACAAAGAATATCTGGGCCGGGTTGACCATTCGTTTACGCAAAACGACCGGCTCTCCGTACGCTACAGTTACAACCAATTTCAGCGGGGCGCGGTATTCGATCCCTCGAATTTTCTGGCCTACGCCGATGGGGCCAAGATTACCAATCAGAACTATCTGATCCACGAGAATCATATTTTCAGGCCGACGTTGTTGAATGACTTTCGTTTCAGTTACGCGCGGGAAGCGGCCAGCCGGGGCCCGGCGGCGGATGCGCCCAGCGTGGCCAGCCTGGGCTCGAATATTCCGTTCCAACCGCCCACCAACGCAATTCAACAAATCCGGGTCAACGGGTTCTTTAACTTCGGCGACAATCCGAACGCCACCTTCATCCGGAACAATTTCTCCTGGAGCGATGACGTCAGCTGGGTGAAAGGCAGGCATGACTTCCGCTTTGGCGGAATCGTCGAACGCAGCCGTGTGGATCTCAACAACCTGTTCTTCCAGCCGGGGGAGTTCAGCTTTAATGGGGTCAATGCTTTCCTGTCGGGCGCCCTG
Organism: Terriglobia bacterium; assembly: GCA_963816025.1. Taxonomy (GTDB): domain Bacteria; phylum Acidobacteriota; class Terriglobia; order Terriglobales; family Acidobacteriaceae; genus JAIQFF01. The sequence goes on along the minus strand of CAWFJA010000029.1, from coordinate 66,319 downwards.
GGGGACTACAGCGGCAACCTTGCCTTCCGCCAGGGGGCAGGAGAATTCAAAAACAACCGCAACACTTTTGCCGGAGTGTATGCCCAGGACAACCTCCGGGTGACCCGCCGCTTGACGGTGAACCTGGGATTGCGCTATGAGCCCGCTTTGCCCTGGCGCGAGTTGAAAGGACGGGTGCAGCAATTCCGCATCGACGGTCTAATCGCCGGGACCCGTTCCACCCAATTCCCGAACGCACCTCCGGGCGCGTACTTCCCGGGCGACCCTGGCGTCCCACCTAATGGCGTGAATGCCAGTCTGAACAATTTTGCGCCGCGCGTGGGTTTTGCCTACGACGTTTTCGGCGATGGCAAGACCAGCCTGCGGGGCGGCGCCGGGATTTTCTATGACACCCGCATCACCGGGATCATCAACAACCGGTTTGTGGACCAGGCGCCTTTCAGTCCGCAACTCATTTTCAGCACCAGCGCAGTCAAGCCGGGTAGCATCAGCGATCCGCTGTGCACTGAGGCCGCCACTCAAACCGCTCTCGGTTGCACTTCACAGGCCAATATATTTCCCGCTCCTTTCCCGCCGCCGAAGGACTCAACCTTTCCCGGAGGCGCACTCTATTTGAGTTGGGACCCCAATCACAAGTACCAGGTTCCCACGATTTACAACTGGAACCTGGCGCTCGAACATCAATTGCCGTGGGAGCTGCTGGTGCGCGCCGCCTACGTTGGTTCTCGCAGCAACCATCTTACGGAGACCCTGAACCTGAACCCGTCGTTCCCCTCGGCCACTGGCGTGGTAGGTACGCTGCGGCTGAATGCCATCGCGGCCACCCAGGGATTTACCGTCCCGCCGTTCTCCCAGGTCCAGCAAGACATGCAGGACATCAATTCCATCTACCATTCGTTCCAGGCGTCGATCGAGAAGCGGGCGTCGCGTGGATTGACGATTCTAGGGAGTTACACCTACTCCAAGAGCCTGGACGATCTTCCAGCAGGGGCTGGAGTGACGGGTTTCGATACCTTCTCCACCCGCCCATGGGACGATCCGCTGCGACACCAGTTTGACTACGGGCCGTCCGACTTTGATCACACGCATCGCTTCGTTGCCTCGTACGTGTGGGTGCTGCCCACGCCTGCGAGGGGCAACGGGTTTGTGCGGACCGTCCTGGGCGGATGGCAGCTGGGAGGAGTGGTTTCAGCTCAAACCGGACGCGCGTTCACCTTGCTGCAAGGATCTGAAATTTCCGGCACCGGCATAGGCCAGGACCGGGCGACGCTGATCCCGGGCGCTGATCCCTACGCTCCCGGAGCCTGCGCGGCCGCCGGGATCAGTACCGGAACCAACCCCAAGCCGTGCGTGGATTGGTTGAACAAAGCTTCCTTTGAAACCAAAGCGCAAGCGCTTGGGACCTTCGGCACCTCCGGCAAGAATGGATTCCGCTTGCCGGGCGCTTATACCTGGGACATGAACACCACCAAGAACTTCGCTTTCAACGAGCGTTGGAGACTGGAGTTCCGCGCCGAGTTCTTCAACGTCTTCAACCGCGCCAACTTCATGGATGACACCGCTTCTCTAACCAACTTCCAGAAGGTGAGCGCGAGCGCCTTCGGCGCAATTCAGCAAGCGTCGGATCCGCGCATTGGTCAACTGGCGTTGAAGCTGTATTTCTAGATTTGAGGAAGATCGCGCACCCAACAACCGCCGGACACGCGGGCACTGAGCCAGCGTGTCCGGCTTCAAAGTTCAAAACTTCGGCGGAGGTGTGCGAACTGATGATATCGATGCCGATATCCGGGATCCAATTCCTGATCGAGAGGGTTTCATGCTGAAAGGCTTCAGGAACCAGGGGTCGCTGTTTCTGCTTGCAGTTTCTTTCCTGCTTTTGAATTCCAAAATCTTCGCCGCCACCGAAACGCTGGAGTCTCCGGCGTTGCGGCTTGAACTGAACACCGCGCCGTATTTTTATCGCGTAATCGAGCGCTCAAGCGGGAAGGTGCTGTTGTCGCAGAGCAGTACCGGGATCACATTTGGGCCGGAGCTGTATCCTGCGTCCGAAGCGGCAAATATAAGCAAGACGTCGAACCGTCTGCAGGCCGAACTTCTGCTGCAACTCGCAGGCCGGGAAGGCATGCCTACTGGAACGCCTGCCCAAGCCCAGGTCAGCTTCAGCTTCCTTAAGCCAGAGGTCTTGCAGGTCTCCATAACCTACAAGGATGCGAGTCCCAGTGAAATCTCCGAGGAGTTCAACGATCAGGGCGAGCACTATTACGGAATCTGGGAGCAGCCCTTTGGCGGCAGCCTGGACAACCGCGGGGCCGACCATGAGTTTCTCGGCATGGGCAACGAACGCTACGTCCATCACGCCAGCGCGCGAGCGCCCTTCTACATGACTTCGAACAAGTATGGGATTTATGTCGAGAGTCTGGCGCAAGCCCACTATGCGGTGGCGCAGGCGGGCAAGACGACTTTTTCATTTAAAGACTCACACCTTACGTACGACATTATTTACGGACCTTCGTATGCCGACATCCTGAACCGGTACAACGCCCTTGCCGGTCCCGCCTTCATGCCGCCGCTGTGGGCTTTTGGCAGCATCTGGTGGCGGGATGACCACCATGCCGATTTGCGCGGGGTCACGAACGCGCAGGAAAAAGTGATGCAGGACGCGGACCGCCTGCGCGCCCTGCATCTGCCGGCAGGAGCCATGTGGCTGGACCGTCCTTATGCCTCCGGGGAACTGGGATGGGGCGCCATGGATTTCGACTCCTCGTTTCCCGATCCCGCGAAGATGATCCATGACTTGAACGATCGCGGCATGAATCTTCTGCTGTGGACGGCCAACCGCTGTTCGGGAGATTTATTTAAAGAAGGATCGGCCAAGGGTTATCTCTTCCCGCTGAAATGGCCGGCGGCCGATATTCGGCGTCCGGAAGTCTATGACTGGTTCAAGCAAAAGCTCGACGCCTACGTGCGCATGGGCATAAAGGGCTACAAGATTGATCGCGGCGAAGAAGGCGAGATGCCGGAGCAGCTCGAGAACCAGTTTGCGGTGCTCTTTCCCAAGTTGTCCGCCGAAGGGCTAAGCGCGGCGTATGGCAACGACTACTTCATCTTCTCGCGCAACGCCAACGACACCACGCGCAAGTATTCCGCGCTCTGGAATGGCGACTCCTGGTCCACGTTCGAGGGGCTGCAGGTTACGGTAAAGAACGGGCTGCGCTCCGGAACCATTAACTTTCCCATGTGGGGGTCCGATACCGGCGGGTACTTCGCTCCGCCGTCACCTGACAACGAGTTGCTGGCCCGCTGGCTGGAGTTCAGCGCCTTCAGTCCCATCATGGAGGTGATACTCGGACCCCAGCGCACGCTGTGGGACGACTACAGCCCTGAGGTGGTCGGCATCGCGCAAAAATATGTCGCCGCTCATCACGACCTGATCCCGTACACGCGTTCCGCGATGTATCAGGCCACGCAGGATGGCATGCCCATCATGCGAGCGTTGGTGCTGGCCTATCCCGATGACGATCGCTTCAGTGACATGTGGGACGAGTACCTCTACGGCAACGCCCTCCTGGTAGCTCCCGTCACTACAGCGCAGGCCAAGGAGCGCACGGTGTATCTTCCCGCCGGGCGATGGATGAACTACAACGACAAGCAAACCGTGTATGCCGGGGGTAGCACGATTCAGGCGGCCGCGCCTTTGGGAACTATACCCGCTATACGTTCGCGAGGGAGCCATCATTCCGCGAGGCGATATCATTAAGCTGAACAATAATTGGGAGGCGAACTGGAGTCCAAAGCTGCGCCTGGAAGTGTTTCCCTCGGGCAAGCACAAAAGCCAGTTTGACTACTACACCGGAAGTGGAGTGCAGAGGATCGTAGCCGAGCCTGCAGGTGACGGCCTGCGAATTGAGTTTGGAGATCTGGGAACGCCGGGAACGATTGAAGTGTATTGCCAGAAAGTGAAAGCAGTGACGCGAAACGGTGTGAAACTGCATGAAGGCAGCGAATACCGGTACGACCAGCAAGCGAACAGGCTCACGGTTTCCTTTCAGGGCGCGAGCGAGATTGTCATTGATGGCGCGGCAAGTCTATTTTGATGTGTTAGTCACCTTTCCAGTCCCCGATGCCCGGGAAAGGAGCCGGCTAAATCTGTCTTCTCATTCCGACGCGGGAACGTAAACGCTGTCGGCGGCCACAAGTTCGGCATTCGGAACTTCGGTGCGAAGCTTCACTCTCTCCATCCCAGCCTTCCTGGTCGGCTGGGCCAAAAATGTCAAGAGGTACTGGTGGAGCAATCGGCGGGCCAAGTCATCCAGGTACGGGGACAACGATACCGGAGGCCCCGAGCCAAGATAAAAAGCTTCTCCTCCGGTTTCGTCGGAAAGTTGGGAGAGAAAGTTCTGGCCCCAGTTGATCCGCCAGAAACTGTGGCCAAAGTGGCCCGCGCCTGGGCTGTAGATCGAGAAGATGACGATGCCCGCTCGCTGCGCTTGCTCCACCGCCTGGTCTACGAAAGGGTCATCTGCGCCGCCGGAGCCATAACGATCGATTCCGTCGGAAACCATCAAGATCTCCCGACGCACCGGAGAATCAGGCCAGCGCTTGATCAGGTCAGAAACCGAAAAATAAGGGCTGGCATTTATGCCAGGATCTCCGAACGGCAGCCGTAGACTGGCGGCGGCTTTGTTATGGTCGTCCGTAAGATTTTGTACGATGTCAACCGTGCCATTGCGCATATAGCCGATCGCGATCCTTGTGGTGGCTGGCTGGGAATTGATGAATCGCCGAAGGTCCTCGAGTTGAGAACCGAGACTGGAGCCTGCGCCATCGTCAAGCAAGATGAACAGCTCGAGTTCCGCATGATCCCCGCGCAAGGGAACCCAGTCGGTGGCCTTGACACGATCGCGACCCTGATAAACCATCACATCTTCTTTTTGGATGACGGGCACGTCGGCGCCATGACGAGCTTCTGCCGTTACCACCATGTGTACTGCAGTTCCGCTGGCGGGCGACAGCTGGGCCGTAAGCCACGGGGCCGCGAGAACGCAGCTTACGAGAAGTGGCATAAGCCTCAAGTAGCGTCTGTTCATAAACGAACCTCAATCCTTCGTTCTGCCGAACTAACTCGGGGGCTGAACCACGCAACCAGCAAGGGTCCCCTGGTTCGAGTCTACATCTACTGGCATTGCCCCGGAATTGATCTACTTGATCTATAGAAAAAACAGAGGGAAAAACAGAAATCCGCTTTATAGAAGACGGTAGGCGAATCTTCGCTATTCTTTTCCTGGTGACACTCTGGGCCGTCGTGATGGTCTGGGGAGTCGTAGTGAGGATGCGCTGCCGCTTCAGGTCTCCCCAATCGTAGCTACTTTGCCGAGTAACTAATCCTCCAGATGGAATTCGAGCCGTCGTCGGTAACCAACAGTGAGCCGTCGGGGGCGACAGTGACTGCGACCGGGCGTCCCCAGACATGGTCGTTGTCAATCACGAAACCGGTCATGAAATCTTCATACTCGCCGCTGGCGTGTCCGGTCTGATGCAAAGGCACGCGGATCAGCTCGTAGCCCACGCGAACCGCCCGGTTCCAGGAGCCATGCTCGGATGCGAAAATGTCCCCTTCATATTCCGCTGGAAATTGTTTGCCGTCGTAGAAGGTAAGTCCGAGCGAGGCATTGTGCGGGTTCAGGATGACGTCGGGAGTAATGACTTTGTCCTTGAGTTCGGGGCGGGTGCCATTATGCCGGGGATCCTGATGGCCGCCCATGTACCACCAGGGCCAGCCGTAGAAGCCGCCTTCCTGCACGTGGGTGATGTAGTCCGGAACGAGATTGTCACCGAGTCCGTCGCGTTCGTTCACGGAACACCACAGCTCGCCGGTTTTGGAATTGACGGCAAGTCCTACACAGTTGCGAATGCCGTAGGCGTAGATCTGCATCCCGGTGCCGTCAGGGTTGAATTGCAAAACGTCGGCGCGGTTTTTTTCTGCCGGCGTGGTATCCGGGTCGTCCACATTCGAGGCGGAGCCTACCGAGACGAACATCTTCTTGCCATCGAGCGAGAATTGAATATCGCGCGTGGAATGGCCTCCGTTGGCCGGCAGGTCGGCAAGGTGTTCGGCCGGGCCACGGGCCTGCAGGTCGCCGTTCTGATAGGGGAAGCGTACGACCGCGTCGGTGTTTCCCACATAGACCCACTGCGGATTTGGGCCCGGAGGATAAAAGTTGATGCCGAAGGGCCGATTCAGGCCGCTGGCAAAGAGCGCCATCTGCGCGGGCTTGCCGTTGCCGGTGATGCCGCGGAAGATTCTGATGTCACCGGCCCGGGTCTCAGCCACGAAAATGTCGCCATTGGGCGCGGTGCGGATGATCCTCGGATTGTCGAGTCCGGCGGCGTATTGCTCCACCTTGAAGCCTTCGGGAACCTGCGGCCATACGCCTTCCGGACGGGCCACAACCTTGGGACCATTGCCCGCCGACGAAGTCGCAAAGGGGGCCGGGAGGTCCTTCAATGTAATCTTGCGAATCTCGCCCGGTTTTTCGTAGCGAAAGTCGGTGAACGGCGGCGTTGGAGGCGGAGCGTTCAATTTCTGGGGAACAGGCGACTCGGCATTTTGGCTGCCAGCCTGCGCGCTTTGAGGTTGACCGAGCGCTTGCACGTAGCTGACGATCTGCCAGCGTTGTTGCCGGGGCAGAGTTGCCCAGGAGGGCATGCCGTTGGACACGTCACCCTTGGTGATGAACCAGAAAATCTCGCCGGGTGTCACTGCCTTGATTCTTTCCTCTTTCAGAGGAGGAATATTCCCCGAGCCTTCGCCATTTTCTCCATGGCAGCGGGCGCAGCGAAGATGGAATAGCGCCCTGGCATTGGGCGGCTGCTGCCCTTCGTAAGGGTTCTTCAGTTCCCTGGCCGATGCCGGAGCGTTATGGAAATTCGGGTTCTGGGCATGAACCTGGGAGAGCGGAAGGACCGCGGCAATGGCGAGTGTCGCAAGCGAACTTCTAAGGACGTGGACGATGGCTGTCAAAACTATTCCTCCATCATAACGACTGTCTAATGTTTCCCACCCGACGGCTTCAATATCCTTTTACCTTGATTACGAAATAATTGAATTCGGGCGCGCCGTCAAGCAAGACCTGGTGTGGCACGCGTGGAGGGATACGGACAACATCTCCGGCGGAAAGCTTCCGCCGGACGCCTCCCTGAATGGTGCCGTTGCGCTTTTCGTGAGGCCCGACGGTTTCTCCGTTCACCAAAGTGCCGCCTATCAGCAGGGTCGCCGAGCCGGATTGCACCAGGAAGACGTCAACCTGAGTCTCATGCCATTCGGGCGGGCCGTCGGACTCCCGGTGAACCAGCATCGCGCTGTCGTTGGGAAAGTCGGCGAGGAGTTCGACGGCAAAATGGTGAGGATCGGTGGAGGCATCGGCATGCATCTTGCTTTCGAAATGCTTCAAAGACGCCGGAGTCCAAAGTTCGAATCCCGCGGGATCTCTCTCTTGTGCGGCCGCAGACAGCAGGAGAATCGCAATGGGACAGAGCAACCAGAGTTTCTTCGCCAAATTCCTGCCTCCTCAGCGCGACCGTGGACGATTCGGGTGTGGTCGTGGTCCCAAACCAAACAGACTTTCCGCCACCTGGAGCGCCAGGGTGTTGGCGTCGAGATGTCTCAACCGAGGGGCGAAAACCTCAAAAATCCGCCGGTTGACACCTCGATCCTTTAGATTTGCTAAAGTAACCCTGCCCGCATTAAAACGATAGGCAGGGGCGCCAGCGCTGTCAAATTGGAAAAGCTAAAGGGGCGTTTCAGCACGACTAAAAAGACCGCCGGTTATTCAGGCTGTCGTTTTTGGATGAGGGGACACGCTCGTCCGAAGGTTCGGCCCGATTGGAGTGGGGAATATGGATATTCACCAGCTCGAGTTATTCCTGGCCGTGATGGAGTCTCCAAGCATGACTCGCGCGGCGGAGAAGGTTTTCCTGTCTCCGGGAGCGGTCAGCCTGCAACTGCATAATCTCGCCGACGAACTTCATACCGAGCTGTTTGTACGCAGCGGGAAGCGGCTGATTCCTACACCCGCCGCCCTGCGCCTGGCGGAACATGCGAAAGACCTGATCAAGCGGATGGGTCAGATCAAGCAGGAGTTTGAAAATGATCTGGCGACGGATATCCGGCCCTTCCACTTTGCCACCGGTGTGACCACGCTGATCTATCAGCTGGGAAAGCCCTTGCGACAGTTGCGGAAGCAGTATCCGAAGGCGGAGATTCGGGTCTCGGTAAATGTCACCGAGGAAACCGTTGCCGGGCTGCATGATCGCCGCTTCGATCTCGGCCTCATTTCCCTCCCGGTTCCCGAAGAGAATCTGAAGATTATTCCGCTTTTTGACGAAGAGCTCATGATTGTGCGGCCTTCGAGTAACAAAGTCCGAGGTCATCAGACGGGATCGGTGCGGGTGGCGGAGCTGACCCGGGTCCCGTTCCTGCTCTATCCCCGAGGAACGGTGCTGCGAGTGCTCATCGATCGCTTCTTCAAGGATATTGGCGTAAATCCGAGGGTCGTCATGGAGGCGGAAGATACCGAGGCCATCAAGCGCCTGGTGGAATCCGGGTTCGGTTATTCGATTCTTCCCGAACATGCGCTGCGGCGACGAACGGGATTCTTCCAAACCTTCCGGGTCGATGGACATCCTATAACGCGGAGTCTGGCGCTGGCGATGGTGCAAACGGACTATCCGCGCAAGCTGACGGTGTCGATTGCGGAATCGCTGCGGACGATGTTGACGGCCTGATGATGATGGAGCTGGTCAGCGACCCAACCAGCCGCCATCCACAGCCAGCACGTGTCCATGAATGTAGTCGCTGGCGGAGGAGCAGAGGAATACCGCGGCGCCGGCGATGTCGCCGGGCTCTCCCCAACGGCCGGCGGGAATCCGCTCCAGGATTTGTCGACTGCGCTGGGGGTCTTGCCGCAGGGCCATAGTGTTGTCAGTCGCCATGTAGCCGGGCGCAATCGCATTCACGTTGATGCCCTTCGAGGCCCACTCGTTGGCGAGCGCCTTGGTGAGTTGCGCCACGCCGCCCTTGGCCGCGGCGTATGCCGGAACCAGAATCCCTCCCTGAAACGAAAGCAGGGAAGCGATGTTGAGGACCTTGCCCCTGGCGCCGCGCTTCAGCATGTCCTGGCCGGCAAGCTGCGAAAGCCGGAATACCGCGGTCAGGTTGACCGCAATCAGTTCGTCCCAATCAGCTTGCGCATATTCAGCCGCCGGCGCTCGCCGAATGGTGCCGGCGTTGTTGACCAGGATGTCGATGGAGCCAAATTCCTCAACTGTCTTTCCGATCAAGGCGGGATAGAACTTGGGATCGGTCATATCTCCGGCCAGATAGAAAGAGTTCCTTCCCATCTGCGCGATGGTTTCGCTCGTGGCGTTGCCCTCTGCGGCTCGCCCATGACAGCCGACGTTGGCCCCGGCCTGTGCCAGCGCAATGGCGATTGCCGCGCCCAGACCGCGGCTCGAACCGGTTACCAGCGCGTTTTTGCCTTTGAGTTCGAAACTTTCAAGAATCATCGCTGCTCTCAGTGGATGTCGGCGGGTTCCAGCTTGGGCACCAATAACTGAATCGCGGCCAGGGCCAGCACGTACGCGGAGCCCGCCATCAGGAACGGGATCATGTAACTGCCCGTCCACTGCAGCGTGTGGCCGACGATGGTGGCGATCAGCATGCCTCCGATTGCGCCCGCCATTCCGCCCATTCCCACCACCGAGCCCACGGCCTGGGCCGGGAAGGTGTCAGAGGTCAGGGTAAACAGATTGGCGGAGAATCCCTGGTGGGCCGCGGCTGCGAGACCGATCAACAGGACCGCTCCCCACAGGCTCTGCATGTTATAGGCGAAGACGACGGGAACAACGCACAGCGCGCAAACCAGCAGCGCGCTCTTTCGGGCCACATTTACGGTCCGGCCGCGATGAATCAGCCAGGAGGAGAACCAGCCACCGGCGACGCTGCCCACGTCGGCGATCACATAGATCACCACGATGGGCAAGCGAATATTCATGAGGTCCAATCCATGCTTGCGCTGCAGAAAATCCGGTATCCAAAAAAGATAAAACCACCAGATCGGGTCGGTCATGAATTTGCCCACTACGAAGGCCCAGGTCTGACGGTGGGGAATGAGGCGGGCCCATGCGATTTTGGCCGTTGGGGGTTGAGGGTCGCTGCGGATATAGGCCAGTTCCGCCTTAGAAACACGGGGATGTTCCTCGGGCCGGCGATAAAGCAGCAGCCAGAAGACAAGCCAGACAAACCCCGAGGCGCCGGTGATCAAAAACGCCCAGCGCCATCCCCATCTACCGGTGATAAAGGCTACGACGAAAGGGGTGACGATGGCGCCGATGTTTGTCCCGGCATTGAAAATTCCGGTCGCCAGCGCCCGCTCTTTTTTCGGGAACCATTCCGCGACAGTTTTAATGCTGGCGGGAAAAACGCCTGCCTCTCCTAAGCCCAATGCCGACCTGGCAACAATAAAGCCGGTGAAGGAACTGGCGAAGGCGTGCCCCATGGAAGCCAGGCTCCAGAAGACCATGGACAGGGCGTATCCCAGCCGCGTACCCAGGCGATCGATGATCCGCCCAACCACCACCATGCCGATGGCATAGAAACCCTGGAAGGCAAGAACCAGGTTGCCGAAGTCGATGTCGTTCCATCCCAGATCGTGTTGCAGGGTGCCTTTGAGAATTCCCAGGACCTGGCGGTCCATGTAGTTTTTTGTGGTTCCAAACAACAGGAGGGCACAGATGACCCAGCGGAAATAGCCGGCCCGGGGCGAGGTCTCAGGCCCAACCGCTGCTGAATCCGCTGAAGGCGCCCGGTTCGCGGAGCTAGCGGTTCGGTCCATGGTTGGGATTGTAACGTTTACTTTTTACGGCCGGCTTCGAGTCCGGAAGATCCCTGATCGAATCCGCGCTGCACGTTGACCACGCCAAACTGCCGGTCTTCGCCTTCACGGTGGGCGGCCATGGCCCAGAGGAAGCAAATGCGATGACCCGGAACCGACACATTTGGATGATACCCGCTGGGCATCAGCACGGCGTCGCCATCGCGTACAACGGTGACGATCTCGGGGTAGTCAGTACGGTTATACACAAGTTGAATGCCGAATGCCGGATCGGGCATATCGAAATACACGTACATCTCTTCCAGCATCTTGGCGTGCTCGTGGGGAGGCCAGCTTGTCCAGTTGCCCGGTTCGGAGATGGTGAAACCCGCGACCAGCCTTCCCGCCTCGATGTTTTTTGCCAGCAGCATGTGCAGCTTGCGGGACGATCCCGTTCCGCCGGTGGTGAATTTTAGCCCAGGATCGTTCTCGACCTGGGAAAAACGCACAACCTGAAACGGATAGTGCCTGGAGACTTCCGCCGAAAACTCGGCGATATCCACGCTGGACGCGGTAGAAATCTTCACGGTAGAATCGCGCGGGATATAGATCGCGTCGTACTGTCCCAGGGAAACCTCTTTGGCCTCTGTCGTTACCGTGGCGCTGCCCGAGAGGACAATCAATCCGGTTTCGCGTTCCCCGGTCGAAAAAGATTCCTCGGGCTTCGCCGCATTCAGGATAATGCGTCCGTAGGCCAGATGCTTCATGGAACTATTTCCAGGAGTGATGGAGACGTGCCGCCCGGTATGGGCGTGCGTCTTACGAAAGATTATCTGATCACTCCCGTCGTCCACCTGCGTGGCCATTAGAAACTCCCTTGCAAAGAATACGGCGAGTGGAGCGCGTCCCTAGTCGTCCCTAGATGCATGTGAGATTGCGATTCGAACCAGCTTCCGTTGTTACACTGGCGGAGCAGCACGACTGCCAATCGAGCAGTAAAATCGATCATTCTGAGTCGATCCAATATCAAAATCGTTTCCAGTATAGAAATCGAGTTGTAGCTGTCAAACCATAAAAATTGAAGTGTGATTTCAGCCAGACTCAACGGAAGTAGACGCTAACCTAGAGGGTATCTAACTGCTGCCAGACAGAAGGTTCGACGGGGATGCCGTTGGCCAGGTTGTCCTTTCGCGTGATCAGGACCCTGTAGCCGGGGTAGCGTATGCGTTCTCCGAGAGAATTCGGCGGGAGTTGGAAATACTCGACGACCTGTTCCACGATCCGGGAGACTCTGTCCGTTCCATTCAGGGAGGCAACGTCGAATGCGAGGAAGACTTGCGACTGGCCATTCTCGCGATTCGGATCGGCGGTAATCTGATGGGTGGCCTTGCCTCCGGACAACATCGCGGCGAGAAGATCGAGCATCAAGGCCAGGCCTGAACCCTTCCAGAAGCCGATAGGCAGCGGGCGATTGGAGGCCTCGATCTCTGCTGGAACTCGAGTGAGCCGGCCTTGCTGATCAAATCCGCCATCCACCGGCAGTAGTTCGCCGTGCGCCCGATAGGATGCGAGAGCGCCATAGGAGAATTGCGACATTGCCATGTCGAGGACAACGTGTCCCTCCAAACGGGGAACGGCGATCACCAGCGGATTGTTGCCCACGCGCGGATCGGAAGCGCCCCAGGGCGGGAGATTGGGAAACGTGTTAGTCCAGCATATTCCGATGACGCCCGCGTCAGCGGCCTGCCAGCCGTAAGTGCCGCCGCGCATCCAGTGGTTCGTGTTCGCCAGCGCCACGCAGCCCATCCCATGTTCACGGGCCAGGGCGATGGCTCGCTCCATGCTGTGCCAGGCGTTCAGATTGCCGGGTCCGAGTTTTCCGTCCCAGCGTTCCAGCGGCCCTGATGCCGCCTGCAGTTCGGGTGTTGCGTGAACCTGAATGTATCCGTTGCGAATCATGGAGACGAATCTCGGAAAGCGGTTCAGCCCGTGGGAGTGGACGCCGTCGCGACTGGTGTCTGCAAAAAGCTGGGCGCAGAGGCGGGCAGCCCCGGGTTCAAACTCCAGCTTCAGCAATACTCGCAACAGGGCATCGAAGAGATCCTGATAAGGGATGCGAAGCATGGACTCGGTCTCCGATTGATTTTGACGGCGCGAATTGACCGCCGGGTGCCAGCATAACAGGCAAGATGCGCGCTGCGTCCCCGGGCCTGGCGCGCACGGTTTTGTTTAGTTCAACTTAATGTTGTCTTAAGTTTTTAGACGTTGACCTTTGAGGCGAGGCTTTTGTAGTCTGCGGCGCTGGCCCTGATATGGAAAAAAGATGGCGCGGCAGTGTGCGACAAAGCAGAATGCCAATCGCGAAGAAGTAAAAACCTAAGGGGACAAGGGACTCATGATCAACCGATACCGAAGAGTGTACGGACTGCTGCTGGTTGTGGGAATATTGCTGCTTGCGCTGCCGCTGCAGGCGGAGAAGGAACCGAAGGAATTCACCAAGTGGCCGGCGGGCAGTTCGCCGCAGGAAATTGGCAAGCGGGTCGCGGAACGGTTCCTCGAGACTCCACACTCGAACTTCGGCCGGCCCGGCCCGCCACCCTTTATTACCTATCCCGAAGTAGCCACCTGGTACGGCGCGCTGACCTTTGCTCAATTGAGCAACGATAAGGACCTCGACGCCCGCCTGATCAAGCGTTTTCAACCCATCTTTGCTGAAGAGTCCAATTTAATTCCTGTGCCGGACCATGTGGACAGGAGCGTGTTCGGCGCGGTGCCGCTGGAAATTTACATCCAGACCAAGGAGCAAAAGTATCTCGATCTGGGCAAGAACTCAGCCGACAAGCAGTGGGAAGATCCGACGCCGGACGGGTTGTCTCCGCAGACTCGCTACTGGATCGACGATATGTACATGCTCATCATCCTGCAACTGCAGGCCTACCGGGCGACGGGCGACGCGAAGTATCTGGACCGCGCGGCGCTGGAGATGACTACGTATCTGGACAAGCTGCAACAGCCGAACGGCCTCTTCTATCACGCGCCCGATGTGCCGTTCTACTGGGGACGGGGAGACGGGTGGGTGGCGGCGGGCATGGCGGAGATGTTGCGCTCGCTGCCCGAGAATCATCCGCGGCGCGCGCGCATCATGGAGTCTTATCGCAAGATGATGAAATCGTTGCTGCAGTATCAGGGTAAGGATGGAGTCTGGCGCCAGCTGATCGACCACCCTGAGTCCTGGCCGGAGACTTCCTCGACCGGGATGTTCACGTTCGCCATGATTACCGGCGTGAAGAACGGATGGCTGGACAAGAAGACATACGCGAAAGCGGCGCGCAAGGGATGGCTGGGGCTGATCAGTTATCTGGAACCGAACGGCGACCTCCGCAACGTGTGCCAGGGCACAGGCAAGAAGAACGACTTGCAGTACTACCTCGATCGCCAGCGGCTCACCGGCGACCTGCATGGGCAGGCGCCGATCTTATGGTGTGCTTCGGCGTTTTTGCGTTAGCCGCTGAGGGGAGAGATGAGATCAGAAGAATTCCGCAGCCGGCTTCGGGGCGTGATCGCCTTTCCGGTCACACCCTTCAATCCCGATTTATCGCTTGACCTGGCGGGGCTTCGGAAAAATATCCAATGCCTGCTTCGCCATCCCATCGCAGCCATCGTGGCAGCCGGTGGTACGGGAGAAATGTATTCTCTAACGCCCGCCGAGAACCTTGCGGTGGTCGAGACCATTGTGGACGAGGTGCAGGGCAAGATTCCCGTCATCGCGGGTACGGGTTTCAACCGTCAAATGGCGATCGAACTGGCGCAGCAGTCAGCCCAGGCGGGCGCGGACGGGATTCTGGCGCTGCCGCCGTACTATCCAAATGCTGACGAAGAGGGGTTGGCCGATTACTATGCGGCGATTGGCGCCGCCACTGCTCTGGGTTTGTTCGTGTACAGCCGTGACTGGGTAAAGCCGTCCCCGGAGTGGGTCGAACAATTGGCGCGCAGGATTCCGACACTCATCGCCTGGAAAGACGGACAGGGCGACGCGGTGGGCTACCGGCAGATCATGGATCGTGTAGGCGACCGGCTGTACTGGATTGGCGGCGCCGGCGATGCCTGGGTTCCCGCCTACTACAAAATCGGAATTCGTACTTACACTTCGAGTATCGCCACCGTCGCGCCCAAACTCTCGCTGCGCCTGGACGAACTCGCTTCCGCGGGAGATTCCCCTGCGCTAACCGAGCTGATGAACGAATATGTGAATCCGCTCTATGCGATTCGGGCGCGCCGAAAAGGGTACGAGGTTTCGGTCATGAAAGAGATGATGAACCTGATCGGCCTTGCCGCCGGCCCGGTCCGCCCTCCGCTCCCTGATCTGCGGCGCGAGGAAGTGGCAGAGATCAAGGCGGTGCTCGAAAAGTGGAAGCCGTTCTTGTCGTAATCCGATTGTTCCGGTGTGCCCAGCCGCCATGCGGCGCAAGACGAAGGCCCAGTGCGTAAGCCCTGAGTCAGCGGAAAAACTGATCAAGCCGAGCCGAGGGCAACCTTTTGGTGGATTCTTTCCCCTTTCGCTGGACCACAGATTCCCGATGACGCCAGCCCCGACCCGAGTCCGCTGGAACGTCCTCGCCTGGCTGTGCAGCCTTTCCGCTCTCACCTACATCGGACGCGTCAGCATCATCCAGATCCAGGACCACATCGAGTTGGACTTGCATCTCACGCCTCAGAAATTTGCCTATGCCTTTTCCGCGTTCTCCCTGGCGTATGCGCTATTCGAAATACCGAGCGGCTGGCTGGGCGACAAGTTCGGGCCGCGCAAAGTTCTCATTCGCATTGTCCTCTGCTGGATTGCCTTCACAGCTCTGACGGGTCTGGCCTGGGGCCTGGTGAGTCTCATCGTGTTCCGATTTCTTTTCGGAGCTGGTGAAGCTGGATCGTTCCCCAACATCAGCCGGGCATCACGCGAGTGGTTTCCATTCAGAGAAAGAGGCTTCACCCAGGGGATGGTGTGGCTGTGGGCCCGCTGGGGCGGCGCCGTCGCGCCTCTTCTGATGATGGTTCTGGCCTACCCCTTCGGATGGCGGGGCGGGTTCGTGCTCATGAGTGTTCTCGGGGGCGTCTGGCTGTGGGGATTCAACTCGCGCTACAAGGATTCACCCCGATCGGACCCGGCCGTGAACGAGGCGGAGCGCGCCCTCATCATGGAGGGGCGCAAGGATGCGGGGAGGCCCGCTCCTCTTTCGTGGTCCACCATGCTCCTCAGCCCGACTCTGTGGGCGCTTAGCTTGATGTATTTCTGCAGCAACGCCGGCTGGTCATTTTTCACGTCCTGGATTACGCCTTATCTGCAAAACGATCTTCACCTCTCGGGAGTCGGGCTTGTGCTTGCCTCGGGCGCGCCCCTCTTCTTCGGCGGAGCCGCCTGCCTGGCGGGCGGGTTCCTGACGGATCGACAAGTGCGGCTCTGGGGGCCGCGCTGGGGACGTACCTTGCAAGGCGTGATTGCTTACGCACTCGGAGGCGCCTTCATGCTGGTGAGTGTTGCCCTTACACCCGGCCACATCGGCCTGGCGTTCGCGTCGCTGTGCTTCTCTTCGTTCATCAAGGATTTTGGAATGGCCGCAAGCTGGTCCACCACGATTGATATCGGACAGCGCTACTCGGGCACGGTTGCGGGCTTCATGAACACGATCGGCAACCTCGGGCAGGTGATCAGCATACCGGTGGTGGCATGGCTGGCGGTGCTGGCCGGCGCGCCCGGCCATCCCAATTGGAAGGTCAGCCTTTATTTCAACGCTGCAATGTTCTTCATCGCGGCGCTGTCGTGGCTATTCGTGAATCCCAGACGAGTCATCGTTTATGCGACACGTCATGAGGGAGAGCGAGCTACTTGAGCGTGTTGGCACCGGCCTGGGCGCAGATTCCGTCATGATCGGTGCTGTCGCCGGAAACGCCGATCGCACCTACAATCTGACCGTCGATGATGAGGGGAATTCCGCCTTCGAACGGAACTGCTCCCGGCAAGCGAAGAATGCGCAGGCCGACGCCACCTCCCGCGACCAGGTCCTGAAAGGCTTTGCTCGGGCGCTTGAAGCGGACGGCAGTGCGGGCTTTTTCAATGGCCACATCCGCGCTTCCAGTCTGGGTGTTGTCCATTTTTTCGTAATACACCAGAGTGCCGCCGGTATCGACCACGGCCACGGCCATTTTCCAATTGCCTTTCCGGGCTTCCTCCAGCGCTGTCGCGGCAGCTTTCCTGGCATTCTCCAGACTGACCGGCAGTCCGTAAGGAAGGGGCGCCTGCGCCAGCGCGCTCGCGACACACAATACCGCGAGCAGCGCCACCAGGGACTTGAGTAATCGCAGAGACATGGACTCCTCCTCGAGCTTTGCACGAGCGGTCGCCGGAAATCCTGGCTGAGGGTGCGACCAGCCGGAGACTAGTAGCCTTTTACTTTGATGACGAAGTAGGTGAATTCAGGCGAGCCGTCGAGCAGGATCTGGTGCGGCACCTGGGGAGGAATGCGAACCACGTCGCCCGCCGAAAGCTTGCGCCTGATGCCGCCCTGAATGGTTCCGTTGCGCTTTTCGTGGGGCTCGGTGACTTCACCGCCTACCATGGTGCCGCCTACCAGCAGGGTAGCCGAGCCGGATTGCACAAAGAACACGTCGGCCTGATTCTCGTGCCATTCCACCGCGCCATCCCCCTGGCGCCGGGAGAGCATGAATGTATCCTGCGGAAAATCTGCCAGGCGGCGTACCGCCATGTGATGGGAACTCGCGTCGGCCTCGGTTTTCAGCGTTCGCTCGAGCTCCTGGAGCGACGCGCCCGTCCATTGCTGGAATCCGTCCGGCACCTTTTCCTCCGCGCTGACCATCAGAAGAGTAATCGCGAGCAAGCCCAGCAGCCAACATATCTTCATCGGATATCCACCTCGAAGCTTGTCGATGACAATCGCTGGCCGGACTAAGGGAGCCCGTCCGTCCGTACGGCCCCCAAACTATAAGAACCACGCTTCCGCGATGTCAATTCGTAAAAACTGATTCTGAGATTGAGTCGAACTAAACAAAATCTGGCCTGGTCGCGGCCTATACTCTCTATCGCCGGCTGAACGAAATGAGGGACGCCGGGCATTAAGCGTCCGCTCCCGGCCCCACTGCCACGACGAAATAGCTGGCGGCAGTCGAGCCGACATTCTTGATTCCATGCTCATCGTTCGAACGAACAAATCCCACGCCGCCTGGACCCAGACGGTACCTGACTCCGTTGACCGTAAGCTCGACGGTGCCTTCACGAATGAGCCACATTTCGGAGTGCACGTGATGGTGGGGAGCGTGAGGAGCGCCGCCGGGCGGCAGGGTGGTTTCGTGGACCTCGAGCGCCTCACCGGTCGCCAACTTGCCCTTGAGGACGTGGCGCATTTCGGCGTGGTCGAGAATCTGCACGGCCAGCTGGTCAAACGGATATTCCGCCGAGGGCAGGGAATTGCCGGCCTCGGCGAAAGCATCGAGCGCGGCCGCAGCCGGCAAAAGGCCGGGAAGCATAATGCACATTTCACGTCGGGTGATGGTCATAGGCGCCTCTCGCGAATGATATTGTGAAATCCGCTCGGCATCATACCAGAGGTTTTCTCGCGGGAAATATTTTGTAGGGTAGACTGGCAATCCTCGAGGAGCGTGGTGAACGAACCGAAACAGTTGCTGGACGAGCGGGAGCGCATTCAGGCGGACCGAAGTGTGAGCGGTGCGAACCTGAAAGCGGAACTTCAACCGGGAGGCGTGCAAGCTGCCGCCACCGCCTTTGTCGTCCTGTTCTGTATTGTGGGTCTTGCCCTGTGGGGACTGCCTTTTTATTACGACTTCATGGTGCAGCAGTTCGGCTGGACACGCGCCCAGGTCACCTCGGGAAATGCGCTGAGCAAGTTGGTGGTGGGACCGGTCTTTGGATTTATCGCAGGCTGGATCATCGATCGCTTTGGCCCTCGCCGCGTCATGATGGCGGGCATCCTGATGGCGGGTGGAGCGCTGGTGGGACTGGGCTGGGTCTCGACTCTCGGAATGTTCTATTTCTTTTACTTCTTCAATGCTCTCGGCTACGTGTGCGGCGGGCCGCTGCCGAACCAGGTTCTGTTGTCGCGCTGGTTCGACAAGTCTCGCGGCAAGGCCATGGGCTTCGCGTACCTGGGAATCGGCATCGGAGGCGCGACCGTACCCTGGATCTCGCACGCACTGATACAGCATTTCGGCTGGCAGTCGGCTTTGCGATGGCTGGGCGGGTTGATCATTCTGATCTCCCTGCCTTTGGCTTTCTTCGTGAAAGAAGCCCCGCCCGGATTCACCATGGATCGCAAGATGAATGGATCCATGGAAGTCATGGCAGCGTTCAAGACCCTTCCGTTCTTCCTACTCACTTTCGGCAGCATGTGTTCGATTGCGGCGGTAAGCGGGACGCAGCAGAATCTCAAACTCTTCCTCAGCCTCGATCGTCACTTCAGCCAGGGAGATGCGGCGCGGGTGTTGTCGCTGGTGCTGTCGTTCAGTATCGTGGGGCGGCTGCTCATGGGATGGCTGGCGGATCGCGTTTCGAAAAAATATGTGATGCTGCTGACCTACTTGCTGGTCGCAGCCGGCATTCCGTTTCTGTTCCTGGGGCATTCGCGCGGGGTGCTGTATGCGGCGGCGGCGGTGTTCGGGGTCGGACTCGGTGGCGACTACATGATCGTTCCCCTGATGACCGCTGAAATCTTCGGCATGCAGGTTCTGGGAAGACTGCTGGGAGTAATCCTGACCGCCGGCGGCATCGCCGAAGCGGTATCGCCGTGGCTGACCGGGCGGTTGCGCGACGCGACCGGAAATTATTCCGAAGGCTGTTTTGTGCTGGTGGGTATCGCGTTACTCGGGGCTGCAGCCGTGCTGGGACTGCCGCAGGGGCGGAAGACAGCATGACTCGAAAGCCCATCCTGCGTCTTGGAACCGTGAAGAGCGTGGGGAGTTTTAAGGAGCACCTGCATGCGCTCGGCTTGACGATTCCGTGTGATGACGAACTCGTGAAGGGCCCCGGGTCTCCCCTGCGCCAACCCATCGTCAGCGGCGATATCAAAATCGGCAACCGGATCGTGGTGCATCCGATGGAAGGCTGGGACGGCTCTCCCGACGGCAATCCGTCCGAACACACGATTCGGCGCTGGCGGCGCTTCGGCCGCAGCGGCGCGAAGTTGATCTGGGGAGGAGAAGCGGTTGCCGTTTCGCACGAAGGGCGGGCGAATCCCAATCAACTCGTGGCCGCGGCGCACACCCAAGAAGGCTTGTCCTGCCTGCGCGCCACATTGATCGAGGAACACCGGTTCACGACTGGCACCGACGATGGCTTGTTGATCGGTTTGCAGCTGACGGATTCCGGCCGCTACAGCCGTCCCAATGCGCACGGCCGGCCCGAGCCTCGCATTCTCTATCACCATCCGTTCCTGGATCGGCGACTAGGGCTGCCCGCCGATTTTCCCGTCCTGACGGACGCGGAAGTAGAAGCCATTATTGACAACTTCCATCGTGCCGCGCTGATGGCCTGGAAGCTGGGCTTCGACTTCGTGGACATCAAACATTGCCACGGCTATCTCGGCCACGAATTTCTCAGCGCCCACACCCGCCCCGGCCGCTATGGCGGAAGTTTCGAGAATCGCACTCGATTTCTGCGCGAGGTGGTGCAGGGCATTCGTTCGATCGCCCCCGGACTCAAGATTGCCGTCCGCCTTTCAGCTATCGACAGCGTGCCGTTTTATCCCGATCCCGCGCAATCATCCAACGGAAAGCCGGGAGAAGGGATACCCGAACGCTACGAAAACGAAATCCCGTACCGCTGGGGGTTCGGCGTGAACCCGCTGGAGCCGACAGAGTCCGACTTGAATGAGCCGGTTCGCTTTCTGGCTCTGCTTGAGCAGCTTGGCATCCGGCTGGTAAATATCACCGCCGGCAGTCCCTACTACAACCCGCACCTGCAGCGGCCCGCGCTGTATCCGCCTTCGGATGGGTATTTGCCCCCCGAAGATCCGCTGATGAGTGTGGCGCGCCAGATGGGCGCGACGCAGCGCCTGAAGCAGCAGTTTCCCAACCTGATATTGGTCGGGACCGGTTACAGCTACCTGCAGGATTTCCTGCCGCACGTCGCCCAGGCCGCGCTGCGCGAAGGCTGGGTCGACCTGGTGGGGTTGGGACGAATGGTGCTGACCTATCCCGAGTTGCTATGGGACGCATCCGAAGGACGCGCCATAGAACGCAAACGGATTTGCAGAACGTTTAGCGATTGCACGACTGCTCCGCGAAAAGGATTGCCTTCGGGATGCTATCCGCTGGACAGTTACTACAAAGATTCTGAACTGATGACGCAACTAACCCTCGCCAAGAAACACTGAGGCCAGAGATAACGGGATGAATATCGCAGCCCTCATCGAACGGCGGCAACTTAGGCGAAAAGTACAGGGAATCGCGGCGGCCCTGCTGCCTTACGAGTCGAACGGTAGCGTAGCTGTAGACGCATTCAAGCAGCACTTGATCGCCACGCATCAGGCCGGACTGATGAACGCAGTCAACATGGACACCGGCTATGTCAACTATTTGAGCGAGCCAGAAAAGCGCGAGGTGCTGCGCTGGACGGTTGAAGCGCTGGGCAGAAACGTGCCGTTTGTGGCCGGAGCCTATATCGAAAATCAAACCGGCGACGTCGTTGCTCTTTACCGGCAGCAGATGGATTCGATCGTTCAGGCCGGCGGCATTCCGATCCTGTTTCAGACGGCGCGGCTGCATGGGCTGTCGTCGAAAGAGAAGGCTGCGGTCTATCAGGCGGCCTGCCAGGGATATCCTCAGGTGCTGGCTTTTGAGCTGGGTACGATGTTCGCGCCCAATGGAGAAATCTTTGATGAGGACACGGTCCGCCGCCTCATGGATATTCCTGAGATCAAGGGAATGAAGCATTCGTCCCTCGACCGCCTCGTCGAACTCAAGCGCCTGGCATTGCGTGACCAGCAACGGCCGGAGTTCCGCATATACACGGGAAATGATCTGGGGATCAACATGATCGAGTACGGCTCGGACTATCTTCTCGGCCTCGCCAGTTTCGCTCCGGAAAAGTTTGCCGAGCGCGACCGCCTGTGGGAGGCCGGCGATCCGGCGTACTATGCGCTTTCAGATGCATTGCAGTATTTGGGTAACGTAGCCTTTCGCCCTCCGGTTCCGGCTTACAAGCATTCGGCGGCGGTGTTTCTGCATATGACCGGGCGAATTCCGACCGACCGGGTGCATCCCAAGAATCCAAAACGTGCTGCCTGGGAAGCTGAAATATTGCGAGACTGCGCGAGCCGGCTGGGTTGCGGGTAGTTTCAGGGTTTGTCCAGCGACACGGACGCCCCGCCGCCATTGCGCGCCGCGCGATAGATCGCTTCCACCACGGCAATACTTCGCCGCCCTTCGCGGCCGTCGCAGATGGGAGTTGTGTCCCGCTCAATCGCCTGAAGAAAATCCTCAAACAGCGCCTGATGTCCGCGAACGTCGCTGAGCAATGCTGAAGACGCGCTCTGGTTTTCATCCGGCGCGGCTGCGCTGCTGATGGACTGCGGATGGCGGAGGTCTGCCGCCACAATGCGATCCTGCTCGAGAATCACGGTGCCCTCGGTCCCGGTGATCTCCACGCGCCGCGGATATCCCGGGTAGGCGGCAGTCGTCGCCTGGATAACGCCGAACGCGCCGCTGGCAAACTCAAGAATCGCGATCACGGTGTCTTCAGCTTCAATCGGGTGCAGCGCGGTTGCCGTCCGCGACTGCACTCGAACCACATCGCCGAGCAGCCACAGCAGCAAATCCACGGTATGCACGGCCTGATTGATTAATGCGCCGCCACCGTCCAGCGCGATCGTTCCCCGCCATCGCGAGCCGCTGTAGTATTCCGGAGGTCGATACCATTTCACCCTGGCATCGGCCAGCAGAGGTCGGCCTACGACTCCGGTGCTGATCCATTCACGTAGTTCGCGAATTGCAGGCTTTACGCGGTCCTGAAACATGACGCCAAGCTTCACCCCGGCGAGGCCGGTCGCTGCGATGAGTTCGTCGGCGCGCCTGGTGCTGATATCGATTGGTTTCTCGGTCAGCACATGCAGGCCGCGCTGCGCGGCCGCGATGCCTTGAGCAGCGTGCAGTCCGGATGGGCTTCCAATCGCAACCAGGTCCATGGGACGATGCGCCAGGAATGCCTCAAAGTCCAGGTAGGGCGTCCCGCCATGCTCACGGCAAAGACCGTTGATTTTGTCGGGGTTGGTGCCGTACACGGCTGCGATTTCAACTCCGGCAATCGCACGAGCGGCGCGCGCGTGAGTGCCGCTAATATTCCCGCCGCCGATCAAACCGATGTGAGTAGGCATCCCGTACCGGTGTCTACTCTTGCAACTCTGCGCCCGGTCCCACGGCGACGACGAAGTATTGGGCCGGCGTGGTCCCAACATTCCTGATCCCATGCTCTTCGTTCGAGGCGACAAAACCGACGGAGCCAGGTTCCAGGCGGAAATTCTTGCCGTTGACGGTCAGCTCAATCGTGCCTTCGCGAATGAGCCACATCTCGGAGTGGGGATGATGATGGGTTGTGGCCGTCGGCGCGCCGCCCGGAGGCAGCGTGGTCTGATGCACTTCAATGGCTTCGCCAGTAGCCAACTTTCCGCGCAACATCATCCGGACCTGGGCATTGTTGTTGGCAACGTGCAGCGGCGCTTGGTCAAAGGAAAATGCTCCCGAGGCCAGGGACTTGTCTTGCGCGAAGGCTTGCAGTTCGGCGGCGACTGGCAGAAGTCCGGGAAGCAGAAAACAGATCTCACGTCGGGTAATGGACACGGTGCATCTCCTGGGGAAGATCGGTGAAGTCCGATTTCGGTCGGCATCATAGCAGAGCCTACGGAGTGCCTTACCATAAGGAAATTGTGAAGGGTGTTTTCATAAAATCTAAACGGACATTCGCTGGCAACTACACGCGACGTTGGTGTAGGCTGCTGTCGGACCGGCGGTTGGAGGGAACGATTGAACGGCACGGTGAGGGCACATTTTCTTCGCGTATCAGGCAGTGTCTTAGTCGGTGTCCTGCTGTGCGCGTCCGCGGCGATTGCAAGCGCGCAATCGACTGACCTGATGGGTATTGCCCACGTAGCCCTGCGAGTCAATGACCTGCAGAAATCGCGTGACTTCTATAACACGCTGGGCTTCGAAGAAGCCTTCTCATTCACCGACGCGGGCAGAGTGTCGGTCTCCTACGTCAAAGTCAATGATCGTCAATTTATCGAGTTGATCCCGCGCGCCAGCGATTCGCAACCCGGCGGCATATTGCACACCTGTTTCGAAGTGGCCGACATCGAATCCCTCCACCATGCGTACGTCGCTGCGGGACTGCAACCGACCGAAGCCAAGAAAGCCCGCGCCGGCAACCTGTTGTTTGTCATGCATGGCCCGGACAACCAGTTGCTGGAGTACACGCAATATTTGCCCGATTCATTGCATTCCCAGGATCACGGCAAACATCTGTCGCCGCGCCGGATTGCGAGCCACCTGCTGGCCACGACGACCGCGGCCAAAGATCTGGCGGCGGAGCGCTCGTACTACACCGTCAAACTGGCATTCAAGAGCGCGGGCCGCGATGAAAACGAGATGTACGTCGCCGGGAAATCGGGTGACCAGGTAGAGCTCCAGGCTGACACGCCCGATGCGAAGCCGCGCGTGACCTTCGCGGTCAGCAATGTACGGCAGACGGCGCGCGATCTGCGCGGTCGGGGATTGAAAGTGCAAAAGAGCCGTCACGCCGTCTCAGTTACCGATCCCGATGGCACTGTCCTAGTATTTGTCACTCCGCATGGCGTTTAGACTGATATGAGCTGGCAGTTTGGTCCGACGATTCGGAGGCAACCGTGAGACGCTGGGCTTTGCTCTTGTTCTTTGCTACCGCCGGTTCGCTGCTCGCGCAACAACCACGGGTGCCCGAAATCCCTTATCGTTCCGTTCCCGGGTTTCTGCAGCTGCCCGCGGATTTATATCTGGGCGAAGTCGCCGGCGTTGCCGTCAATTCCAAAGGTCACGTCTTTGTTTTCTCGCGCGGCCACACTACTGGCCCGGCCTATGGCGCGGCTGCCGCGCAACTGCTTGAGTTCGATGGGGACGGCAAGTTTCTGCGCGAGATTGGCCACAATCTGTACGCCTGGTCATTTGCGCACTCGGTGAAGGTCGACAGGGATGACAACATCTGGGTGGCCGATAAAGGCTCCGACATGGTCATCAAGTTCGATCCGGAGGGCCGCGTAGTCATGGTGTTTGGGCGCAAGCTGGAAGCCTCCGACGAAGGCACGGAGCCGTTGCGCCATCCCAAGCCGCCGCTGCCGCCGGTAGACGGGATGTTCCGCCAGGTCACCGATATGGCGTGGGACGCCGCCGGCAACACTTACATCAGCGACGGCTACATTAATTCACGCATCGCGAAGGTGGACAAGAACGGCAACTGGCTCAAGTCGTGGGGTGAACCGGGAGACCAACCCGGACAGTTCGTCACTCCCCACAGCATCGCAGTGGATGCTCAAGGAAGTGTCTATGTGGCGGACCGCGGCAACCGCCGCATTCAGGTATTCGACAGCGAAGGGAAGTTCCTGCGGCAGATGGTGATTGATGTACCCTTCGATCCCAACGCGCGCCCGGCAATCGGCAACAAACCACAGCTGCCGATTACCGGGAACCAGGCAATGGCGCCGGGCGCGCCGTGGGCGATATGCATCACGCCTCCGCCCCGTCAGGTCTTGTACAGCTCAGACGGGTATCCGGGACGAATCTACAAGCTCAGTCTCGACGGAAAGATCCTCGGCGTACTGGGAGAATCCGGCAAGCAGCTAAAGCAATTCGGCTGGATTCACCAGATCGCGTGTCCGTCAGAAAACGAACTCTTCGTGGCTGAGCTGTTGAACTGGCGGGTGCAAAAGCTGGTCCTTTCACCGGTCCACTAGCGAGCGGCCAAGAGCATGCGCCGCGTCACGGCCGTGAAGCGGGAACTGGCTTGGCCGCGGCAACCGGAGAGCCGGTGCCTTCCGTCAGAACGACAATCTGATTGGCCTTGCCGCCGGGAAAAACTTCGCGCTGACCGCCGGGCCACTGCACCTCGATGCGCTGATAGGAGGTGTCGTCGGCGAGCCCAACGTGCACTCGCGGATCGTTCTGGGAGAGAAAGCTGGCTCCGGTCTGAATCTCGCCCGAGATCCGGCGGTCGCCGGCGTAGACGTACACTCGCGCTCCCACCGCATCCCGATTGCTCCTGGTGCCGACGCAGCGGACCATCAGCCAATTTTTCTTCGTGCCAAAATTCTTCAGCAGGCTGGGCCGCGTATCGAGGTTGTTGATGACCACCTCGAGCGACCCGTCGTTGGCTAGATCGCCCACCGCCAACCCTCTTGACGCCCAAGGCTCACTGATGCCGGGTCCCGCGATATTCGAGAGATCCTTGAATTTTCCTCCGCCCGCGTTCCAGTACAGTATTCTGGGCTGGCGATATTTGTAGTTCAAGGGGCTGCGGTCAACCTCGGGATAGACGTGTCCGTTGACCATCACGATATCTTTGCGGCCATCGTTATCGACGTCGAGGAATTGAATGCCCCAGCCCAGATATTGCGTGTGCGCTCCCAGACCAGACTCGTACACCCGATCGGTAAATGTGCCGTCGCCATTGTTATGGTAAAGATTGGGGACGTCGTCGCTGAAGTTTGTTTTGGCAATATCAACGAATCCGTCTTCGTCGTAGTCGGACGCGGTCACGCCCATGCCGGCCTGCTCCTGTCCCGCATCGCTCAGCGCCACGCCGGATGCGACGCCGATCT
This sequence comes from Terriglobia bacterium, assembly GCA_963816025.1. GTDB lineage: Bacteria > Acidobacteriota > Terriglobia > Terriglobales > Acidobacteriaceae > JAIQFF01. The sequence goes on along the minus strand of CAWFJA010000029.1, from coordinate 39,588 downwards.
CTTCGAAGGTGCCATTCTTGCGGTTGTGATAGAGCAGGCTGGGCCTGGAGTCGCAGGACATATACAAATCGGGATAGCCATCGTTGTCGAAGTCCGACGCGAGCACGGTGAACCCGTAACAACCTGTGGGCTTGCCGATTCCGCTGGCCATCGAAACGTCGGTGAATTTGCCGTGGCCGTCGTTGTGAAACAGAAGGCTGTGTCCCGCGGGCAAGCCACGGGGGCCGCACATCACCGGCATGCCCTTCCACTGACAATACCCGCCCGACCCAGGCGCCGGAATTGTGTCGCGATCGAACTCGACGTATCCGGTGACCGCCAGATCGAGTTTGCCGTCGAGATCATAGTCAAAGAATGAACAGCCCGTGTCCCATCGAACCGCATCGGATTTCAGTCCTGCCGCTTCGGTGACATCCTTGAAGGTTCCATTGCCCTCGTTGTGATAGAGAACGCTGTGGCCGTAATAGGTGACGAAAAGGTCTTCGTAGCCGTCGTTGTCGTAGTCACCCGCGCAAACTCCCTGGCCCCATCCGATTTTTCCCAGGCCGGCTTTCTGCGTGATGTCCAGAAAGTGCAGGTTTCCGATATTGCGGTAAAGGTGGCTGGTTGATTTCTCGCCGCGGCCTTTGCCGTCCATGGTGGTGGCATTGACTAGAAAAATGTCCATCAGGCCGTCGTTGTCGAGGTCGAATATGGCTACGCCGTCGCCGGTGGTTTCGAGGATGTAGCGCTTGTTGTCCGCGTCTCCCGAGACGTTTTCGGCAGTGAGTCCGGCCTCGGGCGCAATGTCCCTGAAGTCAACTGTGGGCGGAGAGGCGTTGGCTTGGCCGGGCCGCTGGGATGGCGCGGTCTGGGAAAATTGGGGCGCGGCGAGGAGACAGACCAGCAGGCCGGTTTGCAGCGTCCGCAGCATGGTCAAACCGAATTCTTTCATTTCGTTGGGTTGATGATTCGCCTCGAAAACGAGGTCTTCCCGGTCAGGAGCGTCTTTCGTGCCTGCGTCAACAAACTATCATAACGCTACTGCACCGGAAGATGTGGAGGGCGGGCGTCATCGCCCGTCGAGCCCAAGTCCCTACCTCACGGGCAATGACGCCCGTCCTCCAGCGGAGATGTGGACTGCGCGCCGAAGTTGTTGCCTTTCGTGGTGCGATGTGAGGCGGCAAAGAGAACGTTTGCTGACGAGGCATGCGAATTGTGGACCGGGGAGGGCGAGGAACGGAACAATGCACGCGGCTACCGCGAGAACACTCGCTGCGAACGCTTTTCACCGGCAGTGAAATTGTCAGCGAATAACGGCCTGAGCGATATCTTTCAGTTTTATCAAAGAGACAATTCGGAAAAACTCCGTTGACACCAATTTTCTTGTGATGTTACCTACCTAAGCAATTTAGAAAAACGCTGGCAATAGTCTTTTTCGGTTAGCGGTCGGTTCGATTCCTCATCGTGGAGGTGGGCTCATGATCCCAAGAAGGGTCATGCTGTTTAGCGTGCTATTGCTGGTTGTCGTGGTGAGTGCTTCAAACGCCTGGGCGCAATTCACCAGCGGCATCGAAGGCACTGTGACCGACCCGACCGGCGCGGTCGTATCGGGCGCCACGGTCACCATCAAAAACGAGGACACCGGTGCGGCGCAGACATTTCAAACCGGCGACTCAGGATCGTTCCGCTTCACGACTCTACCTTCGTCGACTTTCACCGTGAGCGCGTCGGCTCAAGGCTTTAAGACCACGGTGCAGGAACACCTTCGCCTGGCGGTCGCCGAGACCAAGACTCTCAACATTCGTATGGTGGTGGGCGGGACCGAGTCAACGGTCACGGTCACCGACGAAGCTCCAGCGGTCGAGACCGCGGAGGCGCGCGTGTCTGGCCAGGTCTCTGAAAGGGAAGTCCACGATCTTCCGCTCTCAGGCCGCAATTTCTACACCTTGGTGGTCCTGACCCCGGGTGTCACCGGCCTTGCCAGCGGGGGCGGCCAGGCCTACGCGCAAGCCAGCGGTGACATCTTCAACCCGGAATACGGCGTCAATCTCAGCGCCAACGGTTCGCGGGCCGAATCCAACAGCTTTCTCATTGACTCCGCATCTATCGACTCCAGCCAGCGCAACGGGGTTACAAACGTCAATCCCAATGCCGAGGATGTGCAGGAAGTGCGCGTGGCCGCCAACAATTTCTCCGCTGAGTTCGGGCGCAACGGCGCGGCCCTGGTGAATATCATCACCAAGCAGGGTTCAAACAAGTGGCATGGAACTCTCGGGTTCTACCATACGGACAACAAGCTGCAAGCGGCCAACGAGTTTCAATCGGCCGGCGTTCCGGTCTTCCGCCGGAATGAAGGCGCGTGGAGCTTCGGCGGCCCCGTCTGGAAGGACCACACTTTCTTCTTTGCTTCCATGGACATCCTCAAATCGGGCGTGGCGACCGGCAGAAACACCACCGTTCTCACACCCGACTTCATCAACTACATGGAGACGAATTTCCCCAACAATATTTCCACGTTCGTGGCCAAGAGCTTTCCCGCTTCCATTACTCCAACCAGCGGTTTCACGACCGCAGGGACGATGAACGGAACGAATTGTTCCAGCCTGCCTTCCCCCTCAGATCCAATCAGTACGGAAGTTGGAAACATTCCCTGCAATTTGCCGGTCACCGGCGTTGGCAGCTTCGCAACCGGTCTTCCCCGTAACGGGTTCCAGTACACGGTGCGCGTAGACCACTCCCTGAACAACAACAAGGACCGCATCTTCGGTTCCTTCAACCGGACGACGCTGCATCAAGTGTTATTCGGATCGCCTTTTGTGTATCCGGCCTTCAACACCATCGAGCCCACTTACAGCGAGCACTTCGCCGCTGGATGGGTTCACGCTGCCGGCAACTTTGTCAATGAATTCGGTTTTGCGACCACCCGGCCGTTTGGAGAGGCGTTGGTGAACCATCCCGAAGTGCCGGGAATCACGGTCCTTGGTATCGAGGGATATCAGACGGGATGGGGCCCGAATGCGTTTGTGCAGAATAATTTCGAGTGGCGCGATGTGGCTTCGTTCACCCGCGGGGCGCACAACCTGAAGGTAGGGGGCAACGTGACGCGGGGACGCGCCGATCACGAATCCTCCCGGGTTTATAACCGGCCTCAGTTCCAGTTCAACAGTGTTTTCGATTTCGCGACCGACAAAGCCAATTCGGAGTCGCAGTTCGGATTTGATCCCACCACCGGCGCCCGGCTGAACAAGTTGTACAGCCTGGTCCGGGACGGCTCACTCTCCGCGTTTGTCCAGGATGACTGGAAACTGGCCCCGAACCTTACCGTAAACCTCGGCTTCCGCTACGAGGATTTCTTCAATCCATCCGACGGTCTGGGAAGTCAGGGAGTCTGCAACATGATCTTCCCCAGTTCCAGCGGCAGCCTGGAGAGCCGGATCCCGACCGGAGTAATGACTTGCCGACAGCATCTGCTGAACCATACGGTGAATACCTTCAGCCCGCGGGTTGGGTTTGCGTGGGATCCGACCAAGCAAGGCAAGATGTCGGTCCGCGGTGGCTTCGGAATCTTCTACGACAAGCCGTCTGAGCAACTCTACAACAACTATTTCACCAACAGCCCCAAGTTTGCCTTAGGGTCCGCATGTTTGCAGTGCGGAACGAATCAGCCGCTCTTTGCTCTGGGCACGACCCCGGATCCGCCCTACAACTATCCCCTCCCCCCGGGGATTCAACCCGGCTTGTTGCCCAGTGGCGGATTGGCAAACGGCCAGGCGAGCGTGACCGTCACGGATCCGAATATGGGCCCCTCGTATATGGAGAACTGGTTCTTCGGGGTTCAGCGAGCTGTCACCAGCTCAACGGTTGCAGAAGTCGACTACATCGGCTCGGTTGGCCGGCACTTGTATGCGCTTTACAACGTCAACCGGTTCGCTGGAGACCTGATCCAAAATGGCGGGAACTTCACCGGCCTGGCGCCAGGCTTCGGAGCCATCAACTACGGACAGAACAGCGAGAGCAGCGGTTACAACGGCTTCACGGCCTCGGTACGGCAGCGTGCGAGTCACGGTGTGACCTTGAACGCCGCCTACACCTACTCGAAAGCGATTGATCAAGCCAGCAAACTCGACGGAGCAGAACACGTCGATGCATTCAACGACAGCCTCAGCCGCGGATTGGCCGACTTCGACGTCCGGCACCGTCTCGCGTTCACCACGCTGTGGTCCCTGCCCAGTCCGCATGGTAGCGGATTCATGAACAAGGTGCTGGGCGGTTGGGAACTTACCAACGTGACCATTCTTCAAAGTGGTCCGCCGTTCTCGGTGATCTGCACCGCCAACTTCAAACCTGTCTTCAATGGCGCGGGCAACGTCGTCGGCAATACCGGTTGCGACTACAACGCGGACGGCACCAACTACGACCGGCCCAATACGCCTTCGTTTGGCAACACCAAGACAGGACTCTCCCGCTCGGACTATCTGACCGGAGTCTTTGCGTGCGGTGGGACGGCTTTCTGCGGCAGCATCTTCCCCTCGCCTGGTCTGCAGGAAGGCAACTTGGGCCGCAACACGTTCCATGGACCAGGTTTTGCCAACACCGATTTCTCGGTGATCAAGAACCAGAAGATTCCATGGTTCATTGGCGGTGAAGGCGCGAACCTGCAGTTCCGGACCGAGTTCTTCAACCTGTTCAATCGAGTAAACCTTACCCAGGTTGGCACGGACATCGCAAACCTGTCCAACTTTGGCAAGTCCACCTCAACCTACCCCGCCAGGGATATCCAGTTTGCCCTGCGGATCGCCTTCTAGGCCGACATAACCCAGCGCCCCGAAGCAGGATCATCTTGCTTCGGGGCGTTGAACCTACGACAATGAACTATGCGCCTCGCCGCGAGCCGCTTTGTAATTGCGCTTGGGGTCTGGGTTTTCCTGAGCCCGCCGGTTCAAGCGGTGGAGTGTACGGGCACCCGTTATGAGTGCGCTCTGTTCGACGTTGAACATCAGAACTTTCAAGCTGCCATCCAGTCATTGACCACCGAGTTGCAACAACAGCCCCAGAATCTAAATGCGCTTAATCTCCTGGGTATCGCGCTCACGGGGGCTGGACAGCCGCAGAAGGCAGCCACCACATTCAAACAGGCGCTCATCATTGACCCGCACTTCTACCCGGCGAGGAAGAATCTGGCCATCAACGAGTTCGACTTGAAGCACTTCGGAGAAGCGGAGATACAATTCAACCGTGTCCTGAAGGACGCTCCGGGAGATGAGATTACGCATCTCTATTTGGGGGAGATAAGTTTCGGAAAAAAAGATCTCGCCGGGGCAGCGAAACACTACGAAGCGGGACGCAAGCGAATCGGGCTCAAAGCTCCCTGGATCCTGCACTATGCCGAATGCCTGCTGGCACAAAACGATGGTTCCCAAGCGACCGCTCTCTTGAAGTCGCTCCCCCAGGGGGATGGCGAGAGCCGCTTTCAGGCCGGCCTGATTCTTGGTCGCGCCGAAGCTTATGCCCCGGCCGCCGAGTTGTTTGCCTCGGCGCGCAAGCACTACAGCGATCCTTACGCTGCCGGCTATGACCAGCTGCTGATGCTGATCAAGGCCAAGAGTTATCCGGAAGCCATCCAACTGTTCCGCGAACTCACTGGCCAGGGGCAGGCTTATCAGCGCGCCGAACTCTATAACCTGGTTTCTGAGGCATATCTTAAGACGGACCGGGTTCAGGAGGCCTATGACGTCTTGCGCACGGCGACACGCCTGGAACCTGAAGCCGAAGACAACTACGTCGATCTGGCTTCCGTGTGTCTGGAATACGAGGACTATCCTTTAGGAAAGGAAATTCTGGACGTCGGTATTCACTACATCCCGAAATCTTATCGTCTATATATACAGCGCGGCGTGACCTTCGTGATGCGAGGATCCCTGGCGGAAGCGGAAAAAGACTTCCAGACGGCCAGCGAACTTGCCCCCGATAAGTCTCTCCCTTATTTTGCACTGGGCTGGGTCTGGGTGCAGAGCGCGCAAACCGACAAGGCCGTCAGGGTGCTTCGCGAGAAAAGCAAAATGCCAGGAATGGATTTTATGATTCCGTACATTTTCGGCGTCGCCCTTGTGCATTCCGGCGCCGAGGCCGGCACTCCGGCGGCGGCTGAAGCCGTGGCGGCGTTCGAGTCGTCAATCCGTCTGAATGCCAAGTTCTCCCACTCCCACGCGGAACTGGGTAAGCTGCTGTACAAGCAGGGTCAGATAGATCGGGCGATCACCGAACTGAAAGCCGCAACCACGCTTGATCCCGGCGACTCGGGCCCGGTGTATGTGCTGGCGCAGGCCTATCGAAAAAAGGGCGAGAAAGCTGAAGCCGACGAAATGCTGGCCAAGATCGCAGCGCTGCACTCGGAGGACCACAACCTGGATCTTAAGAAGGAATTGAAACGGCTGGTCCGGCAGGACACGGTCCCACCCTCACAAATGCAAGCAACACCCTGACCCATGGGCATCCGGCACGGCTGGCATCTTCACAAAGCGGCTTATGCGGGAACCGTGTACCGCCGCACAACAGCACTCGTCAGCCTGGGCCTGTTGATCACGCTGCAAATGTTCGCGCAGAATCCAAAGAGTAGAAGTGCGGCCGGGATTCCTGAGTTTCAGAATGCAGCGCCCGGCGTACGTTATGTCGGCTCCAAAATGTGCAAGGGTTGCCACGCTGTCATTTACCAGCAGTACTCTCGCACCGACATGGCCCACTCCACTTTCTTGCCCGGAAACATCCTTGATATGGGTTGGCTGGACAAGCCGGTTGATCTATACAGCGACAAAGTGAACCGGCACTACCAGGTATTCGCGCGCGATTCGCAGGTCTATCAGAGCGAATACGGTTTAGATGAACAGGGCAGGGAAGTTTTCCGGCACACGGAAGAACTGGCGTATATGGTCGGCTCCGGCGTCAACGGCGATACTCCAATTGTGCGCCGGGGCGATTACCTGTTTGAAGCGCCACTTTCTTATTACGCCGCCACGAAAAGTTGGGGCCTTTCGCCAAACTTCGAGGTGCAAGATCTGGGGTTCAATCTTCCCATCAAGGCGGATTGTATCGGCTGCCACGCGGGCAGGACGCAACCCGAACTGGGCAGGGAGGGGCTGTACCGAGATCCTCCCGTGACGGAGTTGGCCGTGGGCTGCGAAAACTGCCACGGGCCCGGCGAACTGCACGTGAATCAAAGACTGGCGGGAGCGCCCATGCCGCGGCCGGTTGACCGGTCAATCGTGAATCCGGCCAAGCTTCCACCCTGGCTGGCGGACAACATCTGTATGAGTTGCCATGAGGGTGACATTCGGGCGCTGCAGCCCGGCAAAGTCGATTCTGATTTCAGACCTGGGATACCTCTCAATGACACGGTCGCAATCCTGAAAGCTCCCATCGATCCGCGGCCGGCAGAATCACCTCTGCTCGAACACTATTACTCGATGACGCTGAGCCAGTGCTATCGCGGAAGCGGGGGAAAGTTCGGTTGCCAGAATTGTCACGATCCGCATTTCCAACCTTCCCACGATCAAGCTCCAGAATATTTCCGCGGCAAGTGTTTGCAGTGCCACACCGAGAAGAGTTGCACTTTCGATCTTCAAACGCGTTTGGCGCAGAAGCCTGCCGACGCCTGTTCGAACTGTCACATGCCGAAGCGAGCGGCGCTTACGGTTTCGCACTCCAGTCTCACGGATCACCGCATCCTGCGCACCGCGGGCGAAGCCTATCTCGATGTGGCTTTCCAGCCGTCGCTTCCCGGAACTGGATTCATCCATGTCAACGCTGCCCCCGGCAAGCCGGACCATGTGCCTCCGGTGACGCTGCTCAAGGCTTATCGTCAGGAGCTCATCCGTTCGCATCTCGAGTTTAGGGATTATTACTTTGCTCTTCTGGATCGGTTATCGAAGTCGGGTAACAAAGACCCGTTCGTACTGTCGGCGATCGCCCAAAAAGCTGGGAGCGACGGCGACCTTCCCAAAGCCATCCGCTACGCGCAGCAGGTAATCGAACAGGGCCCGGCGTCGGACTCCGACTACTTGTTGCTCGACGGTTTCCTGGCTCGCTCCGGGAATCTTGAAGCCAGCGTTGCTGTGCTCAAGCAGGCTATTTCGATTACGCCTTACAGTAACGCTCTCTATGAGAACCTGGCGGCCCGCCAGTTTGCGGCGGGAAATGCGGGCGAGGGGCTGGCGACCCTCAAGCGCGGGCTGGAACTGTTTCCGGAAGATGCAGCGCTGCGGGGAATGGAGCAACAGACTTCCGCCGATGGACTGGTGCAACAGGGCATCGCTCAATTCAAGCAAGGCAACTTGCAGACGGCGATGGGCCAGTTTCGCGCCGCGGTGCAGGCGAATCCCAATCATGCCGTGGCCCACGATTACATCGGAGTCATCCTGGGGGAGTCGGGAAAGTTGAACGAGGCGATTGTGGAATTTGACCAGGCCATTCGCCTCGATCCCAGGTTGCCGGATCCCCACTTCCATCTTGGGCTGGCCTACAAACAGACGGGGCGGATTAACGATGCGATTTCTGAATATCAGGAAGCGCTGCGGCTCAATCCAGGAATGTTGGAGCCGCAATACAGCCTGAGCGCAATCTGCGCAAAAGTGGGAGACCTTGATGGGGCGATCCGGCTGCTGCGCGAAGTGCTCAAAGCTGCACCCGATTTCGGCGAAGCGCACTACAACCTGGGATTGAATCTGTGGAACCGGTACAAGAGCTCGACCGGCCTCCGACAGAAGGCCGATCTCGACGATGCCGAGGAAGAACTCAAAACGGCCACCCGGCTCCAGCCCAAGCAGGCGGGAGTGTATTTCGTGTCAGGCCAGATCATGTCAGACCGGGGCGAGCTGGTCTCTGCCGTGGACAACCTGCAAAAGGCGGTGGATCTGGACCCCGCGAATCCGGAATATCACTACAATCTCGGCCTCGCCCTGCGGCTCAAGGGGGACATGGAGGCGGCCGGCGCGCAATTCCGGGAGGCCATCCGTCTTAATCCGAATCACGCTTTGGCCCACCGTTCGCTGGGCCTGGTGCTGCGGGAGAGCGGAGACCTGCCGGCCGCGGCTGGAGAGCTTCGTCTGGCTGTGGCCCAGCTGCCGGACGATGCCGAAGGCCATCACATCCTGGGAACGGTTCTTCTGAAATCGAACGACCTGAACGGCGCCATCGAAGAGTTCCGCCGGGCTGTCACGCTCAATCCTGATCTGGCGCAGGCCCACGCCAGTCTGGCACAGGCGCTGCAAAGAGCCGGCCAGAAAGAAGACGCCCAGAAGCAATTGGCTGAGCTGGAAAAGATCAACCTGGGAGTCGCCAACGAGGGACGCGCCATGATTCTGGTAGAGAGCGCCGAAGGCCATATAAATAAAGGAGAGCGATCCGCCGCGGTTGGGGAATTGCAGGAGGCAGTCACGCTCAGCCCCGGCTTCACCGAAGCCCGCTACCAACTGGGTCTGGCTCTGCGACAGTCCGCGGATGGCTCGGCAAAAGCCGAATCCGCCTTTCGCGAGGTTTTGCAGTTGGATCCCAATCATGCCCTGGCGCACCTTCAGCTGGGGCTGCTGTTGGCCGCTAACGGCGACCGCGCGGAGGCTGTTGTCGAATTCGAAAATGCCGTGAAACTGGCCCCGGGCCTGGTCGAAGCTCATCGCGGGCTAGGGCGGCTGGCAACCGAGTCCAGGGATTGGGCGACGGCGATTCGCCAGTTCCAGGCCGTGGTCGCATGGAATCCGGAGGACGCGGCTGCTCATTATGACCTGGCAGCGTCGTTGAAGGCCAGCGGCCAGCTTGACGAAGCCGCGCGCGAACTGCAGATTGCGCAAAAGCTGGACCCTAAGCTCGCGGCTCCTCGTTGAGGAACCGCGATTTCGCTGCAGGCAGCCAGATTTCGAAATTTCACCAGGAGATCACCTATGCGATCGGATTTTTCACGACGTGAGTTCATTGCAGGACTGGGGGTGTTGGCTGCGGCCAACAGCAGCCTCTCAGCCGCTCCTTATCCATATCAATCGTCGTCCGGGTCAGGAAGCCCACGCCTGGGCAAGTCACCGTTCAAGATAGCCGTCATCAATGACGAGATTTCGCAGGATTTTGGCCGCGCCTGCGAGGTGGCTTCCCAACAATTCGGCATGGAGTGGATGGAACTGCGCAGCATGTGGAACAAGAACGTGGCCAATCTGGATGCCAACGAAATTGCGGAAGCACAACGCCTGTTGAAGAAGAACAACTTGCGCGTCACCGACATCGGCAGCCCGCTGTTCAAAGTGGATTGGCCGGGCGCGCCGAAATCCAAATTCAGTCCGGAACACGACCAGTTCGGCGCCAACTTTACTTATGACCAGCAGGGGGAGGTTCTCGATCGCGCCATTGAGCTGGCTAAAAAGTTCTCCACTGACCGCGTCCGCTGCTTCGATTTCTGGAGGCTCGATGACCAGGGTCCCTATCGCAAAGCCATGAACGACCAGCTGCAGCAGGCCGCGGAAAAGCTCCGCAAGATCGGATTGATCCTTATTCTGGAGAATGAATTTGCCTGCAATACCGCAACCGGAGCCGAAGCCGCCAAGGTTCTTGATGGCGTACCCTCGCCGGCTTTCATGCTCAATTGGGACCCTGGCAACGCCGCCATGTTTGGCGAAATACCTTATCCCAACGGTTATGATCTCTTGCCTAAGGCGCGTATTGGTCACTGCCACTGCAAAGACGCAATCAAGACAGCCAAGGGCGTGGAATGGGCCGCGATGGGCAAGGGCACGATCGACTGGGTGGGCCAATACAAAGCTCTGAAGCGCGACGGCTATCACCACGTCGTGAGCCTCGAAACCCACTGGCGCGGCGCCGGCACGCCCGAAGCCTCAACCATCCAGAGCTGGGCGGGAATGAAAGATGCCCTGGAGAAAGCGGGAGCGCTCTAGCGGAAGCGACGCGAATTCACCCGCGTCGTCACGCTGCCAACTATCTCAAAGCGGAGGACGATCGATGGCGACAAATAGCAGACGCGATTTCATCAAGCAGGCGGCGTTGGGGACGGCTGCGTTCATGGCATATCCCACGGCCCGCGTATGGGGCGCCAACGAGCGTGTCCGCCTGGCGATGATCGGAGTTGGGCTTCGAGGTCAGGAACTTCTGAAGCAAACTCTGACTTTGCCCAATGCACAGGTGGTTGCAGTGGCGGACGTCTATACCCGGCGCTTTGACGAAGCCAGAAAAATATCGCCCGGCCTTCAGACCGTCAGCGACTATCGCCGCATTCTCGATATGAAGGACATTGACGGCGTTCTGGTAGCAACCCCGCTGCACATTCACGCGCGGCATTTTCTGGACACGCTCGCCGCGGGAAAAGACCTGTACTCGGAAAAGACCATGACCTGGTCGATCGCGGAGGCGGAACAATGCCTGGAGGCGTCGAAGAAATCCGACCGCGTGGTCCAGATCGGATTGCAGCACGAGAGCGAGGGCCCGCTGGCCGATGCCAGAAAATGGATTGCGGCCGGAATGGCAGGCAAGGTCACCATGGTCGAGTCGTGGATGAGCCGTAACAGCCCGCATGGCAAAGGCCAATGGGTGCGGGCCGTTCCCGACGATTGCACCGCCCGCAATGTGGACTGGAAAGCGTTCCTGAACGGCAGGCCCGACGAGCCTTTCGATGCCTTCAAATTTCTCAACTGGCGGCTGTACTGGATGTTCTCGGGCGGAAACATAACCGAGAACATGATCCACCAGATGGCTTGGATCATGAGCGCGCTCGACCTCCCCCTGCCCACGGCAGCCTACATGTCGGGTGGCGTGTTCTCGGAAAAAGATGGACGCCAGGTGCCGGACACGATGTCAGTCACCGTGGATTTCCCCAATGACATGGTTGTGACCTTTCAATCCACCTTCAGCAACAGTCGTTATGGACTCGGTCAGCGCATCCTCGGCAGCGACGGAACCATCGAATATGTCGCCGCCGCGAACGACATGGTCACCGGCCGATCGGAAGACCAGGTTCACTACTACCCGGAAGACGTGAATCGGCCGAATGGCACGGCCATCAAGGGCGAAAGTCCATCGCAGAACCACATCGCAAACTGGATTGATTGCATGCGCAGCCGTAAGACGCCAAACGCCCCGGTCGAACTGGGATATCGTTCGGCAGTGGTGGCCCACATGGCCAACCTGTCCTATCGGCACAAACGCCGCCTGACCTTGGAGGAGGCGAAAGCAATTCCACCGGAATTTTAGGAGATGCGGCAGTAGCCCTAACTGGTGACGGCCTGTCCCGGTTTGGGTTGCGTGGCCAGAATCTCGCCAACCAGAAACAGGTCGGTAAGCAGCGCGCGGAGATGGATGGACGCATTCAGATTGTCGATTAACTGAGAGCTGATGGCGGGCTGAGCCAGTACCAGTTCGAGGGCAGCCAGCGCGTCCTGGGCGTCGCGCTGGAGCACAGCAATGAAAGCTTGATATTTTCCGGCGGGCTCGAGACCTTCCTCGGCTACGGCCTTCGCACAGCTCTCCGCCAAACCGGTGAGGGCATTGACGGCACGGCGAAGGAATTCACGGACCTGGCTGCCCGCCTGGCTGCCTTCGTCACTGGGCAGTCCCTGACCCGCATAGGCCAGCATGAACTCATAGCACTCTTCTATCGCATCACAGCGGTCCGAGAACTCAGCCGGCATTCATTAACCTCGCGGTCCCTTGGAAGATGAAGTCGAAGTCTGGACCACCCAGCGTTCCGGATCATGTTCCTTCAGGTAAAAGTCGCGGCTCATTGACCCGACGAGCATGGACGCAGTGATGGGGAGCTTCTCGGGCCGGATGGCAAAATAAACGTGCACGATGACCAGGGTGATGAGTCCGACGCCAGCCAGGCCGTGCAGCACATACATGAGGCCCCAGGTCATGTCACTGAACAAGTATGGATTGCGGGGAAAGAAAATGGTGCGCACACGGGACATCATAAAGACGCCGGTCACAATCACCGACAGCCCGGTCACGATGATGGCGCCGTGGTAGAGCTTGTTCTCCAGCGGATATTTGGCGAATTTCCGCGGCAAGGCAGACGACTTTCCCATGAAGCGGTTGACTCTTTTCCAGGCGTCCTCAAGGTCGGCGCGGTCCGGCCAGATGGACCAGAAATCCATATAAAAGGTGGCGTGGATGATGTGGAAAAGTATGGAAACGGTCAACACCGTCCCCGCGATCCAGTGATAGGTGACCCAATCGAACTGAACCCCGACCCTGGGCAGGAATGCGGTAAACAGCAGAACAAACATCGAAGCCGCCATGATCCAGTGAAACAATCGCGCCGCCAGTGAGTGCCTGGGGATGCGGGCGGGCAACAGGCTCGCAATCTGAGGGGACGCATCGGCTGCGAACTCTTTCTCTTTGGCAAAGTAACGCAGATAAATGGCATGCACGACCAGGAACAGCAGGCCCGCGATCAGCGCGACCCATATCAAGAACCACGCAATGTGAATCGGAACTTTCTGCCCCAGAGGGCTGGTTGCCCATTCTATGATGCCCATGCCGCCTCCTGCACGCCGCTGACGGCGCGTTTCACCAAGTTCCGCATCAGCGGGATCTTGTAGCCGTTGAATTGCAGAGGGACAGCCCCCTGGACCGCCAGCCTGCCTGCCATTTCGCCGGTTGCGGCGGTCCGGGACTGCCCGCGCACCGCATCTTCCACGGCTTTCAAGCGCAAGGGGCGAGCCGCCGCGGCGTTCACCGCGATGCGGATGCGCTCAATCCTGTCGCCGGACAACACCATCGCCGAAGCCACATTCATAAGAGGGAAGTCCCAGACATTCCGGTCGCGCACTTTTTCGAAATAGAATTGCGCGCCGGCCCAGGTGGAGGGAATGCGAATGGCCGTGAGCAGGTAACCGGGCTGCAAAATGTTCATGCGAGTGATGTCGATTTCGGGCCCGACGAAGTAGTCTTCGGCATCAACCACGCGCTCCCCTTGGGGAGTTTGCACCACAAACCTGGCATCCAGCGCGACCAACGCCGGCGCTGTATCGGACGGATTGACGGCCACACAGCGCTCGGCGTGAAGAATGGCGTGCTCACGATTTCTGCCCACCGGGGTGTCGGCGTAGCAGATGTTTCCGCCCGCGCGATAGCAAGGCCAACCGGCGCGGTAGTACCAGCAGCGCGCGTCCTGCGACACATTCCCGCCGAGCGTGCCCTGGTTGCGGATCTGTGGCGATGCTACCAACCCAGCGGCCTGCGCCAGCAGTCCATATTTCTCCTTGACGACGGGGTGGTGGACGATTTCGGTGAGCGTCGTCATCGCGCCGATTTCGATTCCGTCGTTTGTAGTGCGAACGCCTTTTAGTTCTTCGATCCCGCTGAGATCCACCAGCGCCTTGGGCCTTTTGATTCGATCTTTAAGCCAATCGAAGCTGTCGAGCCCGCCCGCCATGACCCAGGCCTCGCGTCCGTGCTGCTCGAGAAGCTTTTGCGCGTCCGCGATGGAGCTGGGCTGAAACAACTGGAACGCCGGCATCACATCTCGTATTACAGCCATGACTCTCTCCGTTTCAAGTCCCGGTCAAACGAATTCGGTTAAATGAATGCGGTCAAGGGATCCTGCATGGGCCGCCCGGCTTCGAGCGAAGTCAGAATCGTGTCCAGGTTGACCGGCGCCCGGCGATAAATTTCGTCACCCAGGGCATCCGAGAGGGCATTCAAAATGGCGCCGCAGCCGCCCCCCACCGGAGGTTCACCAATGCCGCGAGCTCCCACCGGTGTTTCAGGATCGGGGATGTTCAGCGCCGCCCATTGCATATTGGTCGGTACATCCAGGATGGTGGGCGGCTTAGTATGGTGGAAGCGCAGGGAAATCATGTGGCCATACTGCGGGTCAAACACCCACTTCTGACCAATGGCATGGCCAATGCCCAATATCGACCGGCCCACCACTTGTCCGCCGAGCGACTTGGGATGAATCACCGTGCCCACGTCGGCGACGGCGAGAAAATCCGTGATGTAATACTTGCCGGTCTCGACATCGACTTCGACTTCCGCGAAACTGGCAACGTAGGAGAACGACTGGCCGTCGTGCGGATACTTGTCCTTGGCCGCCGCGAGCAGTCCCTGCCCCGCCAGCGCCGCGATGGACGCCTTGGTGTATTTATTGACGTCCGCGGGCGCTTCATGGCCGTCGTAGATGCCACCCAGTTGAATGGCGCGCTGCGCGGCCTGCGCCAGGGTCATGCTCTTGCCGCCGCCCTTGTGGAACACTCGTTCGTTCGCCACTTCATACTGCTCCGGCGTGCCACCGTAGGTTTTGGCGGCAATCTCCTGCAGCTTCTGCCTCCCGTCCATGGCCACGGCGTATGCCGCTCGCGTCATGGCGTGGGTGGTTTGGCTTCCCCCGGAAACGCAGGTCCAGGGCAGGTTCTTGCTGGTGTTGCCCCATTCCACATCGCATTTTTCCCAGGGAACGCCCAGGACCTCAGCGACTACCCGGTGGACATCACTGATGGACTCCGTTCCCAGGTTGCCGATTCCGGACTGGATGGCGATGCGGCCGTCGGGCCGGATCACAAACAGCCCGTCGTATCCCACGGAGCCGGCGAAGAAGCCGCTCGACGACACGCCCACGCCGCGCACCTTGGTGCCGCTTCGTTTCGGACGCGAGATGCGTTCCTTCCATTTGAACTGCTCCGAGCCGCGATCGAGCGCTTCCTTCAGGAATGCGCTGGTCGAGTGTCCCCGCTTGCCGTCCCGCGCTGGCCCGAATGGCGCTTTACCTTCGGGAGCATTAATTTTTCTAATTTCTACCTGGTCGAGCGAGAGTTTACGCGCCGCCCGGGCCAGGATGGGCTCCATAATAATGATGCCCTGCATGCCTCCCGGCGCGCTCTGGGGGCCTCGCGGAGGGGTGTTGGTCAGCATGGTTACACCGCGCCAGCGCATCGCCTCGGGTTGATACAAGAGGGAGACGATGATTCCCGAAGCATTGGCATCGCCGTTTGCGTCGTAGGGGCCGTTGTTTGAGATGGCGAACATATCCAGGGCAGTGATCTTTCCGTCCTTGGAAAAGCCCACCTTCATGCGGCCCTGGAAACCGGGTCGCGCTCTGCCGATGAAATGTTCTTCCTCCCGGCTGATGCGCATCATGACCGGGGCGTTGGCTTTTTTCGCCAGCAGCGCCGGGATGATCGCGAAGATGTAACCGGTGGCTTTGCTGCCGAAGCCACCGCCGGTGTATTCGCTGATCAGGACGATCTGGTTGGGATCCATATTCAGCCAGCGTCCCAGACCGGCCAGGGTTTGCACCGTGCTCTGGGTCCCCATGTGGATGAACACCTTGCCGTTCTGCCAATAAGCCAGGGCGGTGCGCGGCTCCAGGGTTTGATGGCTGGTGTCCGGCGTTACGAAGGTTTCGTCGAGAACCAGTGCGGCATTCTTGAGAGCAGCGTCCACATCGCCGTAGGACCACTCGTCGGGCGCCTTGCCCATGGGCAGCCGGCCTTCCTTCGCCTCGTCGAAGTCTGCGGCGGTCCATTTAAGTTCTCCGACCTGGGGTGGCGGAGGGCTGGGTGGTTTCTCTCCTGGCTTGGCTGGCGGCACTGGTGGCCTGATCCAGATATTGCCCTCGGGCGGGGGTTCGGACCGCCCGGGCGGAGGCTATCGAGCGGGTCCACAACGAACGGCAGATGTTCAAATTCGATATCAATGGCTTCGATGGCTTCGGCGGCGGTCAGTTCGTCCACGGCCGCGACGGCCAGAATCGGTTCGCCGTGGTACAGCGGTTCCATGGTGAGCGCTTTTTCGCCCTGCTTGTTGGCCTTGATCACCGCGCCCAGATCGGTCACGCTGTCGGCCGGGGCAGGAAGGTCATCCTGCGTGAGGATGGCTTTGACCCCGGGCATGGCCAGGGCTTTGCTCAAATCAAGGTGCTTCACACGTCCGTGCGGCACCGGACTCAAAAGCAGCTTGCAGAACAGCATGCCTTCGGCGCGGAAGTCTTCCGCATATTTGGCTTTGCCGGTCACTTTCGCGTAGAGATCCGGCGTGGTGTAGTCCTTGCCGATGAGCTTGTACTTCTGTTGACCAGGCTTCGCGTCCGGGCTAGGCATGGTTCACCTTCCTCATGTTCTCTGCGCCGCGCATCATGGCGGTCAGGATCTTGTCGTAGTCCTGGCAGCGACACAGGTTGCCGGAGATTCCGTGCGCCAACTCGGACCGGCTGGGGTTGGGATTCGTCTTCAGATATCCCACCGTTGCCATCACAAAGCCGGACATGCAGAACGCGCACTGGAAGCCCTGTTCATCAATTACGCCCTGCTGCACTGGGTGCAGGGTGCCGTCCGGGCTGGCCAGGCCTTCGATGGTCTGGACTTTCCTGCCACGCACGGTGTGGGTCAGCACGGAGCACGAGTAGTGCGGCACGTCGTCGATAAGGACGGTGCAGGCGCCACATTCGGCGCGGTCGCAGCCCAACTTGGTGCCGGTGAGGCCCAGCTTGTAGCGCAGTGTCCACGCCAGGGTCTCCTGCTTCATGACATCGACCCGCCGCTGCTGGCCATTCACGTTGAGAGTGATGAGCCGCTCTCCCACGCCGTCCGGCGCTTGTTGTCCGAAAACAGTGGAGGCGCGGAACAGATAGTTCGCGGAGGAGACGGCGACACCGCTGCTGATCACTCCTTTAATGAAGCTGCGCCTGGAAACCCTCTTCAACAGGGCTTCGGTTGTCTTGTTGTTTTCGTTGTCTGTCATGCCGGACCTCAGGTACGCACACCGCCAGATATTCAAGTTTTACACCCCGGCAGCTGTAGGATGTCAACCGAGAAATTCTAAGAGAAACGTTCAACTATGTAGAAGGGTCCGACCCTGGCGAGAGGTTAGGGAGCAGGGATGCCGGCAGAGGATCCGCAAGTAATGAGTGAAAGCCAGGCAGCCGCCATGCTCGTTCCAAGTGGAACGCCGGGAGCCAAGACAGGTATCAGGGAATTTGACCAGAGGCTTGAATCTTGATGTCCACCGATTGATCCACGCGCAGCACAAATGTGCTTGGGTTCTTCATTCCCCACTTTACATAGGGAACGGCGAAGTCCATGGCAATGGTCCACCAGTCAGGGCCCATCTCGATTCGGACAGGAATGGTCATTTCGTGCTCGGCGCCATGAATGGCAAACATGCCGTGCACCTGGACGACGGAGGCTCCCACGGTCGCGACTTGTCCCTCCACTCGATCGGGCCTGAACACGATGTCTGGGTAGCGGGCGCTTTCCAGCACCTGCTCGTGCATTCTTTGGTCACGACCATTGCTTCCACTGTGGCCACTGGCAGCGTCAACCCGGATTTCCCCGCTTATCTTGTTCGTTGCCGGATCGAAATGGACGACGCCGTCTTTCGCGTTGAATGATCCGTGCACGGTATGGAGAATATCGCCCAGGGTGAAATTGATGGTTGTTTTTGCCGGGACAAAGTTAAAGTCTATTTCGTGGGACTTAGCTTGGGCGAGAGTGGTCCCGACCAACCAGAGAACTACCGTGAGCGAGAGGCCGAAGCGAGTCGCAGTCTTCATACGGTCAGCACATCCCATCCCAACGAAAGTCCGATCCCTGCGAGCGCGAGGGGTGTTACGGCGCCGACATGCAGGGCCAACATTCTGGCAAAAGTCCGGGGTTGAGTGGCAAATGCCTGCATCACCCGTCGTCGAAGCGAATCGCGGTTTTCGAGCGTAAGCATGAGCCAGGACATCAGGGCCGGGCGTCTCGCCAAATTCCGATGCCCAGCCTGGTAAGGATAGAGGTTACCGGCGGCAAAGCTCTGAGACAAGAGGATGGCCTGGCGGAAGGCGAGGCATAGCCCTTCGCCGGTGATCGCATCCACGCTGCCGGAAGCATCGCCGATGAGAGCGGTGCGCCCGCGATAGACCTGGCGCAATTTCCGGGTCGCCGAAAC
Organism: Terriglobia bacterium; assembly: GCA_963816025.1. Lineage (GTDB taxonomy): Bacteria > Acidobacteriota > Terriglobia > Terriglobales > Acidobacteriaceae > JAIQFF01. The sequence goes on along the minus strand of CAWFJA010000029.1, from coordinate 20,688 downwards.
CGCGCCCCTCTCCACCGACGTCCGCTCCAATCCTTCCAGGCGGTCGCCGACAGCAGGCAGCTTTGCGAGTACTGCGTCAAGGCGCAGGTGTGGATCGCGGGAGATGGCCGCAACGCAGATTTCATCGGCCGCCACCGGGGTAACGTACAGCTGGCAGTTGTTTCCCCAGTGAAGTTCCATACAGCTCGTCCACGGGGAGACACGATAGTGGCGGCGGAAGGCGAAACGCTGCTGGTGGCCGGCGCTTTCGTCGAGACCTGCCCAGCGGCGCACGCGGGAATGAGCGCCATCGGCTCCGACAATCCAGCGCGAACGGACCAGGTCGTTGCCTAGCCGCACACCGTCAGGATGCAGCCCGGTGACGACAGTCTGCCAGAGCAGATTGACACCAGCTGCCGCTGCCCGCTCGATCATGAGGCGGTGCAGCTTGGTTCTACGTATGCCGACGCCGTGCCCAACCGGGAAACTGGCGTCCACCTTCACTCCTGCACCGAGAAAGCGGATGCCCCGGAAGGGATAAGACTCTTCCGGCGGAATGGTGACGCCCAAGCCGGCCAAGGCGGCAATGCCGTCCGGCATGAGGCCTTCGCCGCAAGGTTTGTCGATGGGAGGAATCGCGCCGTCGGCAACCACGACCTCGAAGCCTTGCTGGCGCGCGGCAATCCCGGCGGCGAGGCCGGCGGGGCCGCCTCCAATGATAAAAACGTCAGTGTCCCACCGGTTTGAGGAAGTTACCATTGCAGCAAGACCAGTTCAGAACAGAATCCGGGGCCCATTGCAGCCAGCAATCCCAAAGTGCCAGGCTCCGGGCGACGGTGTTTCATGACTTCTTCCAGCACCACGAGTACTGACGCAGAGGACAGATTACCGGTTTTGCGCAGACAGTCCCATGAAGCGTCTAAGTGTCGCCGATCGAGACCGAGCGCTGCCTGGGTTGCTTCGAGTACTTTGGGGCCACCGGTGTGCAACACCCAGCTTCGAATGTCACTTCGGAGGTGACCCGTCTCGGAGAGAAAGGCATCGATGTCTCCGCCGAGGCGCTGACGCACCAGATTGGGAACGTCGCGAGAAAGAACAATACGAAAACCTTTTTCGGAGATCGCCCAGCCCATCATGTCTTCAGTTTGGGGATAAAAGACCGAGCGAGTAGCCAATATCTTTGGCCCAACCAGTTCGAGGCCGCCCTCCGCAACCTCTGGAGCAGGCACGTCGCATTCCGCCCCGGCCACGATTACAGCGGCGGCGCCGTCTCCAAACAAACCGGCGGAGATCAGGTTCGCGACGGACAGGTCCTCGCGCTGCAAGGTAAGAGAGCAGAGTTCGACCGACAATAAAACCGCCAGTTGCGAAGGATGGGCTTTGACATAATCAGCGGCCCGCGAGATGCCTGCTGCTCCGGCGACGCAACCCAGCCCGAACATGGGAATACGGCAAATGTTCGGGGAGAGGCCCATGCGGTTGATGAGGAGCGCATCAATCGAGGGACTCGAGATACCGGTTACGGACGTGAAAAAGATAGCCCCCAGATCGCGCGGCGCCAGACCAGCGTGGTTAAGGGCGCGGCAGACGGCCTGTTTGCCCAATTCAACCGCGTTTTGGATCCAGAGATGGTTGGACTCTCCCCAGGCTGCCAGTTTGGTATACGCCTGCAGAGGCAGAGAGAGAAACCGTCCTTCAACGCCGGTACGGCGCAGCAGACGCCGCAGCAGCGCGGGACTCTCGAGCTTGTCTCCCCAATATTCCTCCAGGGCGCGACACAGTACATCTTGAGAGTAGTAATACTTGGGAAAGGCGCTGGCAGCGCTTAGGATTTGCATGATTAGGGTAGCTGGCTCCTGGTTGGTCGGGCTCGGAACGAGAACAGTTCAAAGCTCGCTGACCGTTACTAAAAGTTTGCCGCTCTTCGTGCCAACCCGAGCGCCTCAGACCAAAAACTTGAAGAAGAATGGGCGAGTTCCACAACGCTCCGAATCGCGAGAACGAATTCGTCGACCTGAGCTTCGGTGACCACCAGCGGCGGCGCGACTTTCAAGACCATGAAATCGTTTCCGCAAATCTGGGTGAGAATTCCGTGGTCGCGGAACAGCCGCATGACCAGGATCTGGCCGAACATGGCGGGATGAATCCTGGAGAATGCTTCGAATGGAACCCGCAGGCTCAAGCGGCGAGGAACAGCGAATTCAATTCCCATTAATAGTCCCATGCCGCGTACGGCTTTCACCATCTCGTAAGAGGAAAGCTCATCTGTCAAGCGGCGTTGCAACTCTGCTCCCATGCGGGTCGCGCGCTTTCCCAGTTGCTCGCGTTCCAGTACCTGCAATGTGGCCAGGCCGGCGCGCATGGCGAGGCTGTTTTCGCTGAAGGTTGAGGCGTGAACGATGGCTCGTTTCATGGAGCTGTAAACCGAGCTGTACACGCTATCCGACATTAAGGTTGCACTCACCGGAATCAGGCCACCGCTCAAAGCCTTAGCCAGCACGACAATATCGGGATCGAGGCCAAAATGATGTGCTGCAAGAAATGGACCAGTGCGATACATCCCGGTCTGTACTTCATCCAGAACAAAGAGCGATCCGTAACGCCTGCATAGAGCCGGCACCGCCGATAGGTATTCCTCATCAGGAATCCGTATGCCGCCTTCAGATTGCAGCGGTTCCACGAAGAATGCCGCGTAGCGCCGAGTTGCGAGTTTCTGTTCGAGGGACTTGAGATCTCCGAAGGGCACCGCGTCCGTTTCCGGAAGGAGCGGCCCAAATCCAGCGCGCCAGTACTCGCTATTCATGAGCGAAAGGGCGCCGCAGGTGAGGCCGTGAAACGCGCGGTCGGCGTAGAGCAAGCCGGTTCGTCCGGTATGGGCGCGGGAAAACTTTATGGCAGCCTCGATGCCCTCGCTGCCCGAGCTGGCAAAAAATACTTTGGACAGCCGGCCTCCGGCACGCTGGCAAAGGCGTTCTGCCAGTTCGCCCGCCAGTTCAGGAACGTGGCTCTGCAGCATAACGGGACCGCACTTTTGCAGTTCGTTCATGACGGCGGAAACGACATCAGGGTGATTGTGGCCAACATTGTGAACACAGTATCCAGAAAGGAAGTCGAGAATGCGGCGGCCGTCCGCGGTGAATAGCTCGGCGCCCGAGCAACGTTCATAGCTGGTGGAGAGCTCCAGCAGGTTGAGCAGTTTCACCCATTGGGGGTTCACGTGTTGGGAGTAGAAGCGACTGGTTGCAATAGGTTCCGCAATCGGCATGGTTATCCACAAAGTCTACCTAAATCGCAGGTCTCGGAAGCTCGCAGGATATGTGTTAAGCCACGGCCAAGTTCCAAATTGGTTCAGGCTCGAGCCGTGGACCTGACGACGCATGCGTACCGGATTTGCGCCGGTACTTCGAATGCCATGTACCCGGGCCGATGATGGTGTAGGGCAACACTCAAGACCACTGTGACAATAGGAAGATGTCCCTACCCTGCGTATGAAGGAATTGATGCCGTGGGCTTGTGATCGCGAGGAAACATGAACAATTTGTCATTTCGCGGACACGTCCAATTCGTTCTCCGCCAGCGGTAGCTGGCGTTGTCGTTGTAGAATCTGATCGGCTGAGCACTCGCCGATCTCGCATGGCAACAGCAAGTCTGCTTCACTATCGTTAGAATTGTCGCCGCTGCAAGTCGACCTCGTGAGGGTTGGTCTGATTAAAACGGGAGCCTATCGTTGAGCTGTATTTTCAAGCCAGGTATTGTGCATGGGCGATTTTTCGCGCTTACGATGCTGGCCTTGACCATGTGTGCGGCCGGCGCGCGGGCCCAGGACAACTACGAAATACAGGTATACGGATCCGATCTGGTTGAGCCGAAACATACCATGGTCGAGCTGCATAGCAACTTCACGATGGATGGCTCGAAGGAGATGGTTGACGGCCTCTATCCGACGAATCATACCGAGCACGAGACCGTTGAAATTACCCACGGCTTCAACGACTGGTTCGAGTGCGGCTTTTACATTTTCACTTCGATAACCGGGGGCCAGGGCTGGCAGTGGGTGGGCGATCACATTCGCCCGCGGGTCGCCGTTCCGAAGCAGTGGCACTGGCCGGTTGGGGTCAGCATCTCGAACGAAATTGGCTACCAAAGACGGCAGTATTCCGCGGACACGTGGACGTGGGAAATCCGTCCGATCGTGGACCAGAAGGTCGGGCGATGGTATTGGTCCTTGAATCCCACGCTGGACCGCTCGTTCCACGGCGAAAATGTGCACCAAGGGGTTGTCTTTTCGCCCAATGCAAAATTCAGCTATGACTTGAGCCGCAAGATCGCTGCCGGTCTCGAATACTACGGGTCGGTGGGCCCGGTGACGGGATTCGATCCACTGTCGCAACAGCAGCACCAGATTTTTCCCGCAATCGATTTGAATCTCGCTCCACAGTGGGAGCTCAATTTCGGACTGGGGGTGGGCCTCACCGGCTCGACCGACCACCTGATTGCCAAAATGATCCTGGGTTATCGCTTTAATTTCTGACCGGGGAAAGAGGAACGGAACATGATCAAGGGTGTCGTGATCGGGATTGTGCTGACCGTGATGGTTGCGGTAGGGGGCATTTACTGTTACTTTGCCACCGGCATGGCGCCTGTGGCCACGGCTGATCCTCCCATGCCGTTCGAGAAGAGGCTGGCGCACATGGCCCTGAATGCCCACATTGAGAAGCAAACCGTGGGCCAGCCTCCGGTGGCAGCCGACGAAAGCGCCTACCTCGCCGGGGCTGAGGTCTACAAACGGCAATGCGCCTCGTGTCACGGACTGCCCGGCCAGTCGCCCAGCGACTATGCGACAACCATGTATCCTGAACCACCGCAGTTGTTCCGGGGTAAGGGAGTGACCGATGATCCAGTCTCGGAAAGTTATTGGAAGGCGGCAAATGGCATTCGCCTGACCGGCATGCCTGCTTTTAAGACCACGCTGACCGACACCCAGTTATGGCAAGTCAGTCAGCTGCTGGCGCACGCCAATGAAATCCCCGATTCGGTGAAGCAAGCGCTGGTCCCGGATGTAATCACGCCGGCACCGTCCCCGGGATCCACTCCGAATTCGAAGGTAAAATGAGCCGTTGCCTGGACCATCGCCAGGAAAGAGATGACGACCTTAACCGTGGTGCGGGGCGCGGCACGCCTCCTTATTACTGCTGGCATATTGCTCCTGCTGTGCTCGGTACTCTCGGCGGAGACCATCACGGGCACGGTCAACAACGGCACCACGGGCAAGGCGGCTTCCCGGGATGACGTCGTCCTGATTCGACTGGGCCAGGGGATGGAAGAAGCGGCCCGCACCCGGACTGATGCCAGCGGCCACTTCCGCTTCCACCCGCCTGACGCCGGCCGTACCTTATTCGTGCGATTCACCAGGGCGTGACTTATCACCGCATGGCTCCGCCTGGCAGCGACTCTGTGGAGTTGCAGGTTTTCGATGTGTCGAAGAACGTTGCAGGTGTCAGCGTCACCGCCGACGTGATGCGCTTCCAGGCTCGGGACAACGAATTGCAGGGAATCCGTCTGTTTGCGGTGAACAACGCTTCGAATCCGCCGCGCACCCAGATGCACGGCAAGGACTTCGAGTTTTTTCTCCCCGATGGTGCCGAAATCGATCAGGGAATGGCCATGACCGCGGGTGGCCAGCCGGTCAATTCTCCGCCGGTCCCGGAAAAAGCCAAGAATTGCTATGGATTCGTGTTTCCTCTCCGGCCGGGCGAAACTCAGTTCCAGATCGTTTTTCACATGAAGTACAGCGGAGAACTCAGCATTGACCCGAAGGCGCTCTACGGCGCCGGGCATTTTGTGGTCATGGTGCCGAAAACCATGCAGTTCACGGCGGCGCCGGGCATCGCCTTCCAGGCCATGGAGGACCCGCGCCAATCCGACGCTCTGGTTCGGGTCATGGCAAATACCCGGGCCGGCCAGCCACTCAATTTCAGTATTTCAGGCACAGGCATGTTGAATGATCCTGGGGACGACAGTCAGGGAGTGCCGCATCCGGTGGGTGAGGCGGTTACTCCGCCCGCGCGTGATTCCCATCAGGGAGAGGAAACGAGCGCAGCCGTGGGCGGGCCCGATCGGGTAAACAGATATCGCTGGTATATCCTTAGCGCCGTTGTTTTGCTGCTCGGCGCGAGTATCTTCTACTTTAGAAGGCAGCCCCGGGCGGCCACCTCTGTCCGCTCTGGCGCCTCTGGCGCGCCGGCGCCCGGCCGCCCATTGGCCGCGTCCGCCAGCCATCCCGATTTACTGCTTGAGCAGCTAAAGGACAAGTTGTTTCAGCTCGAAGTAGACCGTCAGCAGGGCCGAATATCGCATCCTGAATATCAGCGTGCCCGGGCTGCGCTCGATCGGGCGCTGGACCGTGCCATCAAGCGTGGAAAGCGAACGAGACCGCGAAAAGACGTCCCATCACCCCGATAGAACCTCTTCATTCCGATCGTCCAGTTACCTTCGTGACTTGCGCCATACCAGGGTAGGGATAGCATTCGGATATTAGAAGAATCTAATTTGATGTCTCGCGCCGTCAAAATCTTCGCATCCTTATTATGGGTCGCAGTAGTCGTCGGGGCCGCCGCCCAAAGCGGCTACCAGGTGGTTCAGCTCACCCAGACAGGGACAATTTCCGGCACGGTTAAGTGGTCCGGGCCATTACCCCACCTGCCTGCCTTTCCCATCGACAAGGACCCACAGGTTTGCGATCCGGATTCGCACAAGACTCGAGACCTTGAACGATTGATCGTCGGTCCCCAGAACGGCGTGGCAAACACGGTGGTTTTCCTCAAGGACATTTCCCGGGGGAAGGCAATGGACATTCCCGAGCCCCGGCGCTCTCTGGACCAGAAGCAATGCCGCTACGAACCCCACATCCTGTTGGTGGCCGCGGACGGCCCGCTGCAACTAAAGAGCTCGGATGCAGTGCTGCACACGGTTCACATGGACGGCGCAGCCACGTACAACTTGCCATTCCCCTTCGTTGACCGGCCCGTGACTCGAACCATGCCGGCAGCCGGCCTGGTCAACGTGAGATGTAATGGCGGACACGCCTGGATGAATGCGGAGATCATGGTGGTCTCCCATCCTTACTATGCGGTGACTGACGAGAGCGGAAAGTTTGAACTGACGGATGTGCCGCCCGGTCAATACCAGATCGTGGCCTGGCATGAGGGCTGGAAGCTCGAGCGGGAGGAAGCCGCTTTCGACGTTCTGACCGAGCGCAAGATTCGGCGTCCGATTTTCTCCGATCCCAAGACCCTGGAGAAGCAGGTTCTGGTGAAGCCGGACGACACTGCCGTCGTCAACTTTGTCCTCAGCGAAAAGTGACATTGAAGCTGATCCCATTCTGCCCTGATCGCCCACACTCGTAGGATTAAGCGCAAGCCTCAATGACAATTGCCGGACGCGCGGCGTCCGGCAAAGCGGGCCTGAATCCAGGTCAGCTGGTCCCTGACCGAGTCTCCCAAAACAGCGGCAAAATCGGAGCCCTGGTACTGGTGGAACAGCACCGTGTCGTTTTGTTTGCACATGCGCGTCACGGCCCGGAGCGTCATGCCCGTCGTCAGCGCCGGATCGGAGTAGCCGCTGATGATGAGCAACGGGCCGTAGGCGGGTTTCTGGCCTACCGTGTTCCGGGCGAAAAACTGTTGCACGAAATAATTGTTCTCCCAGTCGCGTCTCAGCACCTGGTTGGCAGGAGCTACCGCACCGGAGACCGTGACGGCGCAGTCTCTCTCGATCTGGCGGTACGGCGCGAGCGCCTCCCTGGTAAGGATTTGGTTCACCTGAAACTGCGGATAGAGGGTTTGAACTCCATAAGCCAGAAAAAGCAATGGTTCGGGGGAATTCGCCTGGGCGATCTGTTCGTAGAATTCCTTGGCGTCGGCAATACCAGAAACTGCAATACTGCCCAGATAACCGGGGTCGCGGATGTCGCTTTCCAGTCCGGCGACGGCCAGCGCGGCGAGGCCTCCGGCTGATTCTCCCATGGCGATCCACTTGCGCCCCAGCTGTGGCACGGCCGCGCGCGCCGCGGCAATCGAATAGATCACGTCAGCCGCGTTCGATTGCATATCGACGGATGCGTTTCTGAAATCGGTTCCCAATCCCGCGTAGTCCGTGGCCACGACGGCATAACCAAGCTTCACATACATGGAAAGGAATGGCCCCTCATTCAGATTTCTCATAAGAGAGGGGGCGCATTGGCGCGCTACACCCGTGAAGCCGTGGGCCCAGGCGATGACCGGCCAGCCGCCGGCAGGCGGGGGCTGGTCAGGCGTGAGAACCACTCCTGACGCCGCTACATCCGTGCCATTGGCGGAACGCGAGTGATAAAGAATGCGGGAAGCGGATACTCCCTCAGGAAGCTGATACCTGTAGAACTCTTCCGAACGGATCAACTCACCCGGCCTACCTGCCGGGAGTGGACTAGGAGTGGAATAAAAGGTTGTAAGGGGAAGGAGCCGGCGAAACTCGGGACGCTCCCGTGGGAGTTCGGTTGGGCTTTGAGCAAACGCGGCGAAAACCGTACCGGTCGCGAACCGGATCGCGACGACAACCAATAGGACGAGCCAACCAAGCCTAGGGCAGCACGCAAAACCTGTTTTCCGCACACACCACCATGTCAGCCGCCCGCTTCAATCCAGGTTGGCACAAACGCCGGCCAACGCGGGCTTACGCTTTCCAGGCCATCATGGTTCCCAGGACCACCGGCAAGTAGATTACCGAGGCATGAACCACGCGGCTGGCCAGCACGCGGGATCCCGACCGGGCCAGGTTAGCCGTGTGATACACAAAAAACGTCCCGGCGGCGAACATGATCAGCAGGTAGACGGCGCCACTCCGGCCCGCCCAAGGCAGCATGGTAACGATCACCAGCACGACCGCGAATATCACGATCTCCGCCTTGGTGAAGCGGCCATCAACATCGAAACGGGGCAGCATGCGAAAGCCGGCGTTGGCATAGTCTTCCCGGTAGAGCAGCGCGATGGCCAGGAAGTGAGGGAACTGCCACAGAAACAGGATTCCGAAGAGCAGCCAGGCATTTCGTCCGATACTGCCGGATGCGGCTGCCCAACCGATCAGGGTGGGCATGGCGCCCGGCACTGCGCCCAGCAAGGTGCAGAGCGGCGTCTTCCTCTTCAGCGGCGTATAAACCAGCAGATAACCCAGCAGAGTTCCAATCGCCAGCCCAGCCGACAACAGGTTGACCGACGCAGCCAGAAGCGCACCCCCGGCGGCACTCAGCGCTAACCCAAACCAGAAAGCTTCCCGGCTGCCAAGTCTGCCGGAAACCAGAGGCCGGTTTGCAGTGCGCCGCATCTGGGCGTCGTAACGCCTTTCCATCAACTGATTGAGAGTCGCCGTGCCGCTGGCAACCAGCAACGTGCCCACCAGGGTGATGAACAGCCTGCCCACGCGCAGCGGTCCCGACGATCCCAGATAGTAGCCCGCCGATGTGGTCATCAGAATGAGCAGGTTAACTTCCGGCTTGGTCAGGGTGTAGTAGTCCCGGAGCTTCGAAGCGATGGTATTTGTCGCGGGAGAATCGGTTATCGCGTGGGTGGATGCCATGGGGTCGTCGCTGCTGCAGTCGATCAATCGGTCGCGGTCCAGATCGCGTCGGAGTTCGCGGCGCCGGCCGCGTCGCGGCACCGGTCCCGATGGCGATACATAATGAAAACCATCGCAATCGACATCAGGGTGGGGGGAACGATCAAGATCAGAATTCCACTCTTTAAAGCGTCGATCATGCGGGTGCCCGCGGACGCGGCCTGGGTATAGCAAAGCGCGCAGCTCTGCGCCGCGGCGGGCAGCGGGCATGCAAACAGCACTACAACCGCCACCGCGATCAACGCAAGTCTTGCTGGCACAGATACCTGCTTCATGACTTGAAGGTTCTCCTTAGCGACCTTTGCCGTCCAGGTTTTCCCGGATCGTAAATCTACTGCAGCCGAGCACTCACGAACAGTATCCCGCACAGTGGCTCAGGCGGGAACTGTCCGTCCAGCCAAACTGCATCGCCAACAAGACGAAAATCGTGAAAACCACTACAAACAACAGAAAGCCGCGCTTTTCCGCCCATAAATGCATGAAGAACATGACGGCCACTCCGGCCTCAACCAGGGCCACGGAAAACATGCGCCGGAACATTTGCGACGCATGGATATCCTGATAGGCAATCACGAATTGCAGGGCCGCCAGCGCCAATATGCAGAAGTAGACGACCAGGGACTTCCCGATTCCTTCCGGCTTGTGTTCTGCGACTGTTGTCATAGTGTTCCGCTCCCAGCTGTCATCTAGTGGGCGAGATTCATCAGATAGATAAACGGCACGACGAACATCCACACCAGATCGACGAAGTGCCAGTACAATCCCACGATTTCAATGTCATCCGCGTTGTAACGGCCGCCCTTGTAACGCAGGCCCACCACCAGCAGCGCGATCACGCCTCCGATAACGTGCGTGATATGCAAACCGGTGACGCTGAAGAACGCCGCGCCGAACAGCCCCGTTCCCCAGGGGTTCTTGAACAGAGTCATGCCTTCGCCGATCAACCCCATCCATTCCCGCAGGTGCAAAACGGCGAACACGATGCCGGCCAGCGCCGTGATCATGGTCCAACGAAAGGCGCCCGCTTTGTCCCCCGCTTTGGCCGTCTGCACGCCGAGATACATCGTCAGACTGCTGGTGAGAAGGATAAAGGTCATCACCGCCACGTTGGTTATGCTGTGAAATGGCCTGGGCCAATCAGGGGTGGCATTGCGCAGGAACCCGTAAGCCACCAGGCAAGCGGCGAACGTCATGGTGTCGGCAATGATGAAGAGCCACATCGCCAGTTTCTTTGTGGGGATGGCAAAGGGGCGATCCGTCATCATGCCTGCGGAATGTCCTTGCATCGTCAAATCGGCTTGACTCACGGCGTCTCCTGTTCGCGATCGCGCTAGAGTTTCATCCAAAGCAGTAACAGCAGATACACCCAGAGTATGTCCACAAAATGCCAGTAACGCGACGTCGCATCCAGCGTGCTCCGTCGCAGCTCGGACTTGCGCAGTTTCCCGATCACATAGAGCAACCCGACCAGCCCTCCCAGCACGTGCAGCACATGCGCAGCCGTAAGCAGGTAGAAGAAGGAGCTGCTGGGATTGGTGGCAAGATAAAGGCCTTCCGCCCGGAGCCGGGACCAGGCTACGTACTGGCCGGTTACAAAGAGCAAACCGAAGACCAGAGTGATGTAGAGCCAGCGCGCCGGACTTTCACCCGGAATCGCTACGCCTCCCATGAAGGTGGCAACGCGCCGGCGCGCGATCTCCAGGGTGACGCTGCTGCATACGATCAGCGCCGTATTCAGGTAGAGGATCGACGGCAAGGTGAAGCTTTGCCAGTCGAGGGATGAGCCCTTGCGGACAATGAGCGCGCTGGTCAGCGCCGCAAATGTCATGGTGATGGCATAGACCACCACCCAAATGCCGGTGCTGGCCGGTGGAGGAGAGTAATCCCGGACCGCGCGAGGGTCGCCATCCGCCGGAACCAGATTCCGCCAGCCGCCATTCCCCGGGTCGCGCTCACGACGCAATTCGACTTGCGGCGGTTCATGGACTGTGGTTGCCATAATGTCCAGACTCTCCCGTCAGACTTCCAAGGTTTCGAGCGCTACTTTTCGTCCTGCTCCGTCGCAACTTGCTCGGGCGACGCCTGCATCAGGTAGTCGCCGGTCGAACTCTTCACCCCATACTGGTAGGGATCGTGGTAGACCACAGGATGCTTACCGCCAAAATTATCGAATGGCGGCGGCGTGGGCGTGCTCCACTCCAGCGATGTAGCCTCCCACGGATTGTCTGGAGCGATTTTGCCCCAGTAACGGCTGTGTATCAGGTTGTACAAGAAAATGAACTGGGCGATGCCGGTCACGATGGCGGCAACCGTGATGAACTTATGCACGGGGATGAGCGGCTGGAGATAGTCATCCACAAATGCCTGATAGCGGCGCACATTCGCCGCGATTCCCAGATAGTGGAACGGCATGAAGATGCAATACGCGCCCACGAAGCTCAGCCAGAAATGAATCTTGCCCAGGGTCTCGTTCATCATGCGTCCGGTCATCTTGGGAAACCAGAAATAGGTTCCGGAAAAGATCCCGAAGATGGCCGCCACCGCCATGACCATGTGGAAGTGGCCCACCACAAAGTAAGTGGCGTGCAGCATGATGTCAATCGAAGGCTGCGCCAGGAAAAATCCGCTGACGCCGCCGCTGACAAACATCGAAATAAAACCCAGCGCGAACAGGGAAGCGGTATTGATGCGCAATCTCGAACCGTACAGGCTGCCGATCCACATCAACACGATGATGGTCGCGGGAATGGTGATGATCAGCGTGGGGAAGGAGAAGGCCAGCGAGGAGAACGGGTTCATCCCGCTGACAAACATGTGATGCCCGTACACCATGTAGCTCAGGATGGCAATCGACGCCATGCACGCGATAATGACCCGGTGACTGAGCAGCGGCCGGCGCATGTTGGTGACCAGGACATGAGAAACGATACCCATCCCGGGAACGATGGCGATGTAAACCTCCGGATGTCCGAAGAACCAGAACAGGTGCTGCCAAAGCAAAGTCGATCCGCCGGAGTGGGGCTGCAGCTGATCGTTGATGACCAGGTTCGAGGGAACGAAGAAGCTGGTGCCGGCGACGTGATCCAGAATGACCAGAATGCATGCCGGCATTAATACGGCAAACGCGGTGAGGCCCATGCAGGAGGTGATGAACCATCCCCAGGCGGTCAGCGGCAGGCGCATCAGGCTCATGCCCTTCACCCGCAGATCAAGCGTCGTGGTGATGAAGTTCAACGATCCCAGAAGCTGGCCTACGCAAAAGATGGCGATGGAAGCTGCCCAAAGAACTACGCCGAGGCCTTCGCCGGGACCTCCAACCGCTCCCACGGAATTCAGCGGCGCGTACTGCGTCCATCCTCCGAGGGTGGGTCCGTCGCCAACGAAAAATGACGCCATCAGGACGAGAAAGGCGGTGCATGTGACCCAGAACGACATCATGTTGAAGCGGGGGAAGGGCATGTCCTCGGCGCCGACCTGAATGGGCAGGAAATAATTGCCGAAGGCCGCAAACGGCGCCGTGGTGAGCACAAAAAAGACCATGATGGTGCCGTGCATGGTCATCAGTTGCAGGTAGTATTCCGGCGTCATGATGTCGCCCGGGGCTCCGGTCTTGGAAAGCAGATGCAGCCCGGGAATGGCCAGATTGGTCCAACCCAGATGCAAGCGCATGATCCAGGACAGCACCATGCCGACGAAAACCGCCACCAGGGCCAGGCCGTAGTACTGCTTGCCGATCACCTTGTGGTCGAGGCTGAAGACGTGTTTCCGGATGAAGCCCTGCGGAGGGGCATGGTGTTGCGCCGCATGTGCCGATACGTCGTGCATAGAATTCACCTCAACCCAGCAGTGCCCTTGCTTCTAACGATTCGACTTCGTACCGACCCGCCTGCTACTGCAATGCCGCTTGCTTTTTTCAGCCAATTGTCAAAGTCTTCCTGCGAATACACGGAGAGATAGGCCTTCATGTTGTAGTGACCCAGACCGCAAAGCTGGGTACAAACGATTTCGTACCTGCCAATCTTGGTCGCAGTGAAATGAATCGAGAGGTCCAGTCCCGGGACAAAGTCCTGCTGCACCCGCAACTCGGGCACATAAAACGAATGTCCGACATCCTTGGCATGCATCAGCAGATGGATCTCGCGGTTGACCGGAATCGCCATTTCAGCGGTCACGATGTCGTCTTTAGAGTCCTGGTCATTGGTCTGGTCCAGACCAAAGAAGTTTTCGTTCGCCTCATTAATGAGCGCAGGGTGGAGCGGGCCGAACTTCCCGTCTGGACCGGGGTAGCGGAAGTAAAATGCGAATTGTCCGGCCTGCACCTGAATCGGCAAAGAGTCCGCCGACGGCGGGGTGAAATAGACACTCGCCCAGGCCCTGGTGCCGAAAATTCCCAGGGCAAGGACCTCGGTGCCCACCAACAGGAAAGCGGCAATGACCAGGCCCTTGGCTCCGCCCGGAAACATCCCGATCTTCGCGTCTTTTGGCCGGTTGGAAAACTTCCAGATAAAGATGGCGAGAATAAACTGCGCAGCCAGGAACGAAATTCCCGCCTCCGCCATAGTCTCGGACATCTGTTCATCGATCAGGTGCCCGTGAACCGAGATGTCCTGTGGCGCCGGCCAGGTATGACGCAGAATGGGAATCGCAGAAGCGATTGCAATCAGGATGATGGTTACGGCGAAGAATTTGGCCATGGTCTCTCGCTTCCAGCCGGCATTCGGGTCCGGCCGTATCCTCTGGTGTAAAGGCTAGTCGCCGGGACGCGCTGGGATGCCGTGCAAGCCCGGGCTATGCTAACTGAATCACCTAAACGTCAGCTGAACTGTGCATGAATGTTTGTTCATGGGCTTCGAACCTGAAAGCTCTTCATGCAAGAAAAGTCTCTTGAGGAGGGCCCTTGGGGTCAAGCCGTGATGCTAGAATCTCAGGCCACACGTTCTTGAGGCTTCAAGCCCCGAAGGATTTGGGCGCACTAGTCCTCGTCCTTCTTACTATTCAAATCCCTGTGAAGTTCTCGGAAATGGGGCCAGCAGACCTCGATCGATTGTCGTCCCTCCCTCTTCATTTCGCCTTGAATGTAAAGTCGGCGGCCCCGGGCTTCCCGGCGGCAACCGTCACCTTCGCCGTCTGCTTTCCAAGGTCTTCTTGCCAGGCAGTTACGGTGTAGTTCCCTGGGGGAACGTTCTCAATGGTGTACGAACCCTTGTCGTCCGTCACCGCGTACGGTCCTTTCACCACCACGAAATAACCGTGCATCCAGGGGTGAATGTTGCACTTCACCGGAATAGCGATCTCTTCCGTCTTCCAGCTGGTCTCAATCGCCGGAGCTCCCGGTGGCTGCGATTTGTTCCACGGAATATTTCCCGCGAGGGCGTTGGGCAGGGGATGAATATTGTGGGTGGTCTGATCGCTGGTGACCACTTTGAACTTCTGGTTCACGTTCATCGCCAAAACATGCGGGGTGTACATGCAATTCTTCTGGTCAAAGACTGGGACCTGCGAGGATACCTGGCTGGCTTCGGTGGCGCTCAGCCCCTCGGAGATATAGAGCACGACGTTTTCCAGGCCTCCGCCCGCACCCACGACCACATTTTCCAGATGGGCTGGGCTGTTCTCGTGCTGTTTGACGCAGTACGGATCCTTGGACATGTCAATGCCCTTCATGTGCGGGGCCGCGCCATCCAGTTTCACCGTTCCGGTGATCTTGCCGTCAGCCGCCGCGCTCACGCTTCCGGTGGACCACAAGAGACCGAACCCGAGCACCAGCAACACGGAAGCCGTGCCTGCCACTTTGCAATACGCTTTCATTTGTCTCTCCCTTATTTCCATATTCGTTTCTCCGGCGCGGCTCTCATGGTTGCGGAGCCGGCGCGGGAGCGGCGCTGGGAGCGCCCTCTTTCAAACCCATTTGCCGGGCAATCTCCTTCTCCTTGCTCTTCATCGGCTGCAGGGTGCGCAGGTAAAACACCAGGTCCCAGGCCTCATCGGGCTTGATGTTGTCCGACCACGAGGGCATGGGTGTTCCATCCAGTCCGGTCATGAAGATGGTGTACAGGTCCTCATCGCTGGTGCCGCACTTAAAGCGAGTTCCGTCGTGAAAGTTATAGGGAGCGATGGGCCGGTTCTGGTCGTCCGTAAGAGTGGCGGCGGAGGGTCCATTGCCTCTCCCCGAAGGCCCGTGGCACTTCCAGCATTCCACCCGCTGAAACACTTCCTGCCCAGCCTTGATTCGCTCGGCCGTGACCTCGGGCTTGGGCGGAACCTGAATCGGAGTTCCCGGCTTTTCCGTGACCCAGCGCGCCGAGAAGTGCTTCACATACGCCACCAGGTCGGCTCGCTGTTGCGCCGAGAGCGGGTTCCACGACGGCATGTTCGAACTGTCCAGACCGCGCGCGAGAGTGTTGTAAATATCGGAGTCCAGAGGCAAGGTTCCGGTCGTCGTCGAACGGCACTTGAAAATTCCCAGGGTAAAGTTGCGCGGTTTGGGATCGATCCATTGCGCATTCTCCCCCTCGCCGTCGCCTAACTCACCGTGGCAGCCCAGGCAGTACCTGCGATAATTGCCTTTGGCGGCGGCCGCATGACCGGTCAGCTGGCCGATGTGGCTCTCCATGTTCAGCCGTGTATCTTCCTCGGCCTTGGTCATTTGCGCCCAGGAAAGACCGCACAGAGCAAGCACCGCCACCGCCGTCAAAACCAGCGAACCATTCGATATTATTCTTCGCATCGGCGTTCCTCTTCTAGAAGTCGAAGTCGAATCCCAGCATCAGACTGTTGCTGCTCAGGTCGGACCCATCCGGCGCCCCTCCGCGTTGACGGATCCACGAGTACTCGTTATGAAAAGCGAAACCGGCGCGGCTGGTCATAAAGGGCATGTAGCGGTATCCAATCACATAGTTGTCGATGTTCCCGAGGTTGGAGGGCGTGCCCGGAATCGCCTGCTGGGACATTCGTATCCACTCCGAGCGCTGAATGAAAATGAGCTGCGGGCTGTATACGTAATGGGTCTCGACGAATGCGCCGTTCCAGACTGCCGACCGGGCGCCGCCTGGGAGTGGCCCGGGGGCGGCAGTGCTGGTGGCAAAGAATGCGTTGTCCGATCCGTGCTGGGTTACGACCTGGAAATCCAGCTTGTTGAGATAGAAGATTCCGTTGAAGCCGACTCGACTGAAGCCTTTGTTTCCAAAGCCTCCGCCCGCGAGGGGCGCTCCGCCGGAAGTCAGAACGTTGGTGGCCGCCTGCCCAATCATGGCGTAAAAGCCGACGCGCTGGGTCCCGAGTTTACCGACATCAAAGGCCTGACTCCCGGCAAAGAACCCGGTGTAGGCGTTGCTTCCAGCCTGGTCCACGTTGCCATCGCCGGAGTTCAAGAGCGCGGCCGAAATACGGGTGCGGTCATTCGCTGAGTGCCCCATCCACTCCAGTCCGAACTGGTTGTCTCCGATCGCCCCGAAGAAATTATTGTCCCCGACCGGAAGGAAGTGATAGATCTGGAAACCACCGCCATTGGCCGTGAGGGTCAGCCCGCGCTTTTCCGAAACGATGTTGTCCAGTTCGAATTTGCCCATCTTGATGTTGAGCCAGGGGCTGCCGAACAGGTTATCCAACCGCGCGTTGACGGATTCAAAGTGGAATTGGGCATTCTCATCGGAGGACAGAACGAATAGGAAGGAAATATTCTTGTCGAGCGTGCCGCCCGACAGGATATCGAGACCGCCTACGTCAAAACCGTGGGAGGTGATCTGCTGCTGCCCGCCGGTTTGGTCAATGGCCACCTTGTCGGTGCTCTCGCGGTGCCAACTGGGGGTGATGCGCATGGTCACCGGCCAGTAGCCGTTGTTCTGCCAGATCGGAGCGTCCCGATCGTTCATCAGCTGATAGCCGTTGTCCTTGAACTTCTGGCCGAAGTAGTTGAGCATCGGCCACGCCTCATGGCAAGCGGAGCAGCGCAAGCCATATTTGCGCGCGAAAGCGGGGAGGGCTTGGGCGTGCTCAACAAAACAAGTGGAAAAGAGAACCAGCAGTAAACTAC
Organism: Terriglobia bacterium; assembly: GCA_963816025.1. Lineage (GTDB taxonomy): Bacteria > Acidobacteriota > Terriglobia > Terriglobales > Acidobacteriaceae > JAIQFF01. The sequence continues at coordinate 3,029 of CAWFJA010000029.1, read as the reverse complement.
TAACTACGGTCTTCCGAAAAGCGCTCATGCAGTCCTCCTGAGCGATGCAAACCGGATGCGAACAGCATCAACTGCAAAAAGACAACAACGTCCGATCACGCGTTCGCGACTCGCGATCTCGGGGGATGCAGATCATGAAGCCGAAGTGGTTGGGAGAGCCGGCGAAGCCGCGGCATTGTGCGTGCACACGCACTCAATAGCACGTGCTGAAGAAAACCGTCAAGAACATTCCCGATCCACCTTCGGGATGGTACGAAAAAACGTTCTGGCGACTGACGCACCGCACCACCATATGACCGGAACATTACGCCAACATTTCCGCTAGATGACAGTTTGTTCATTTTCGTCGCCTTCTCGATTACCTTCCGAGTCTTGGGCAGGGCCAAGCCTACGGATTGCGAACTGGATCGAATGCTTCCGCAGGATCGAAGAAGCAGCGACGCCAAAATGCTTCTTCTGACAGAGTGCCGGCCTTCCATAGGCGGAGAACCGGCACGGTTGCGGCCGTCATGCCTCCATCCGCGGAATCGAAAATAACCACGACTCCGTCGACACTGGTCGAGCCCTTCGCAATATCGGCATACGCCTTGTCGAACAAAGATTGAGCGAACGCGAGTTTCGCCGCCGGCCCGGTGTCGTTGGCGCTGTCGGTCTTCTGGACCGAGATGATGCTCACCGTCCTCCCCCGAAGAGGCGCCCAATCCCCGGGGAAGGAGGCGATCTGTTCGCCTTGCACGTGAAAGGGCTGCTGGTCAGCAGCGGCGGGCGGCTTGCGAGTCTCCTTCTCGTTGTGATTCTCAGCCGGCTCGTGGTGATTTCCCACGGGCTGCGGATCGGACTCAAGCTTTGGCATCTCCACGCTGGAGCGCCGGATCCAACCGCGGGAAAGACCAGAAATGCGAACGTGCACCCAGTTTGGGTTCGAATCCAGAATCTCAAACTCATCTTCCGCGGCAGCTAGAAATAACACCTGGGCGTCTTGACTCGGGCTCGCGAGCACCGGTGTCTTTGCTTTGGTTACCGCGGCCAGGTTGCCCGGGTGCGCCTGGTTATGGAGAATTTCTTCGAGAGCCTTGGCTTCTTTTTCCTGCTCCTGAGTGTGTTTGTCGATCATCGCTTTCTGGGTTGCCAACGATGCAAGGTGACCTGTGTCGAGCGGATCCCCCAAGTGAAATGGCGAACCCGCAGGGGCGGTGGGAGTTCGGGATTTCACGATCGGAGAGCGATCGCCTGGTGTCGGCGCGGATATTGTGGGCTCAGGCGGGACTGGCTTGTTCCTGGACGGGGGGATCGAAGAAGTCTTGGTCGCGGCATTTGCAGCGGCGGATGATGCTCCGTCGCCCAGCGCCTGCTGCAACCGGTCGAGGAAGTCGTTTTCCAATCGGCCATTGGAAGGCAGCACCCGATAACCGGATTTCCCCGCGGCCGGATCCGTGTACCAGGCGGTGATGGTTGCGTTCACTCGCACCAGCGAACCGCCCGACGGGGTGGAAATCACCTGGGTTACGCATTGATAGTAGCCACGCTGGAAACTACTCAGGGGGTGATCGCCGGGGACCGTGAATCCATCAAGAACGGGGAGACGGCCAGCGGACGACTGCAACTCACTGATGCGCTTTTCCACGACGACTCTGGACTGCGGGAAAGCGCGCTCGTACGGAACGCTCTGAGCACCGCTGGCAAAAACCAGCGTCAGAGTCGCGCCAGAGATCAAGAATAGTTTCAAGGCGGGAATTCCCCCGAGGTTCTTCCGCCTCATGGGAGCGGCTCCAGTTCGTGGCGGTTAAGCCAGCCGTGCTGCCCATCGGTCGTTTCCACACCATACCAATAACGAGTCACGACCAGGATGACGACTTCCGCGCCGGCCTCCAGAGTCTTCACATTTTTGGCGCTTTGGAAGGGAGCGGATTTCAGGGAACCACCAGGAGCTTTGACGACGCGCTCCGCCTGATGGCGGAGATCCTCGACGCGCTGGTCCAGGGTTTGGGCGGAAGTCTGCGCGGCGGAGAGAGCGGAAGCTTCATCCGATTCCTTCTTGTGTTCTTCCGCCTGTTGGGCGAGTTGCTCCTGCCGCTGTTTTTCGCGCTCCCCGGCTTGTTTCTTCTCCGCCAGGACCGCGTCGACGCGATCCTGGATGTCCTGGCATTCGGCGTTCTCGACGCTCCCGTCCGAGGCGTGCACGGTGTGGAGGAAATCTTCCACGAAGACCGCGTCAATGTGCAGGATCGTCTTGGAATCGTCTTTGCCCTGCACTACATAACGCACGGCGAGCGTCCCCTCGTCCTGGCTGTCCTTGAAATCGAGCGGGGCCAGCACTTGGGTGCGCACCTTGTAATAGATCTGTCCTGGTCCCTTCCACTCGGGAAACAATGACGAGGAGGTGGCGGGAGTTGCGCTTTCGATGTACTTATCCTTGTTGAATTCTTTGCTGCCCTGAATGATGCCGTCGTTCACGACGTCTTCCACGGCCTGCACAACATCACGCTCGGGCGCCGCGATTTCGGTGGAAAAGCCCAGGCCGTAGTCTTCCGCCTTTGGCTTTCTTTTGTGTTCGGCGTGAAGGAAAGGAACTAGCGATAGCCACCACACAGCGGACAACAGCACGACTATGGTCAGCCTCCGCCGCGGGAAAGGGTTGGAGGTTGGCCGGCCCGGTGCGGCGGCTTCGGGGAAGCCGCGAAGGTGCTCCTGTCCCTCGTTTTGACACATGGGCCCGGGGTTCTGGGTGGCTGGCGCTGCGACTGCTTCCATCTCTTGATTCCTTACTCTCCACCGAGGGACGCTGTCAACTCCCGGTCCCGCTCGGTGCGGCGCAGTTTGAAAACTCCCATAAGGATTGTCATTCCGAAGCGCGGTATAGCCGCGCCCGGAATCTGCTGTTTTGCTGCCGGCAGCAAGCAGATTCCTCGCCGATAAACCGGCTTCGGAATGACAAGGGGTAAGGCAAACTAGTTCGGCGATTCAAGAGGCCGATGACTTTCTCCACGAGCGCTTGCGCCAAAATTGATTGCTACATTTTTTCCAGAGTT
>CAWFJA010000028.1:0-46439 GCA_963816025.1 Terriglobia bacterium | reverse complement strand
GCGAACGAGGCGCGCAAACGGTGAAGCCCAGAATTCAGGCAGCTGCGGAACCCCTGGCATCAGAGATGTGGATGGGACGGGACCCTTCGAAGTCATTGGTCATCAGCGCGCAACACAACCTGGTCGGTGAGAGCGCTGCGATGAAACAGGTATACCGCTTCCTTTCTCGAGTGGCTCCGACGGAGTCAACCGTACTGGTGGGCGGCGAAAGCGGGACCGGGAAAGAATTGGTGGCCCGAGCCATTCACCGCAACAGCCCGCGCGCCAGGCCGGCCCTTTGTCGCCATTCATTGTGCGGCCATTCCGGAAGGTCTGCTGGAGAGCGAACTCTTCGGCTACGAGAAGGGCGCGTTTACCGGCGCTGCGGGCCAGAAGAAAGGCCGGCTGGAAATGGCCGAGGGCGGCGTGGTTTTTCTGGACGAAATTGGGGAACTGGCGCCGGCCCTGCAGGTTAAGCTGCTGCGCGTGCTGCAGGAGCGCGAGTTCGAGCGCCTGGGCGGTTCCCGCGCCGATCTCGGTCGACATGCGTCTGATCGCGGCCACCAACAAAGACCTGGCGGCGGCGGTAAAGGCCCGGACCTTCCGCGAGGACCTTTACTACCGCTTGAACGTGGTTTCGCTGGTGGTGCCGGCGCTGCGCGAGCGGCTTGAAGACATTCCCCTTCTGGCGGAGCACTTCGTCGCCAAATTTGCCGCCAAATGCAAAGCAAGAGCGCGGAAAATTTCTCCCGAAGCCATGGCCGGACTGATGAATTACGACTGGCCGGGCAACGTGCGCGAACTCGAAAATGCCATCGAGCGCGCGCTGGTGCTAGGCGTTTCCGATACGATCCTTCTGGAAGACTTGCCCGAGTCGGTGGTGAAGCGGGCTCCTGTTGCCCGGAGTGCACGAGGCCAAGTATCACTTGTCGGTGACGCAATTGAAAAAGCACCTCATTCTTAACGCCCTGGAGGAAGCCAACGGCAGTTACACCGAGGCCGCTCAAATCCTGGGGGTCCATGCCAACTATCTGCATCGGCTGGTCAGAAACTTGAACTTGCGAGGCCTGGTTCGGTCCTTCCCCGTGTTCCGCGGAAGTAACACGGCGGGAAGAATCGGGGATGAAAGGGTGTGAAGCCGGCGGAAAACCAGCACCGTCAAGGCAGCTTGAGGTTCAACAGGGTGGCCGGATTCAGGTAAACGCCCTGCCAGCGCACCGCCAGGTGGAGATGAGGTCCGGTAGCCCGGCCCGTGCCTCCGCTCAGGCCGATCTGCTGTCCCCGCGCAATCCGCTCTCCCTGTTTTACCCGGACTTCCGAAAGGTGGAGATAAAGTGTGAGCAGTCCCTGCCCGTGATCGATCACCACGCAGTTGCCTTCGAAATATAGAGGTCCCGCCAGCAGAATCGTTCCGGCATTGGCGGCCAGAGACGGGCGTGCCGGTCGGGGCTGCGAAGTCCAGTCCCTGATGCATGCTTTGCACTTTGCCGTTAAAAGTCCGGCGGGTACCGAAAACGTCGGAAACTGGAACGTCTACCGGCCGAAGAAACTTCCCCGACCACTCCCGCTCCGGATTCGGTGTGCTCAAACACGTCGTGCTTGACCGCCTTGTCCTGCTGAATGCGTTGCAGTTGTTCCTTGCTGGGTTCGGTGAATCGCTTGGCCACGGTCACCGCGATGCTGGGATATTTCGCCGCCTGGACCCTGATATTTTGGGAAAACGTGATGTCTACTGATTTGGAAGTCGTGCCCTTTAACTTCAGAGCGTAAGATGCCGGGACGAGTTTCGAGACTGACTCCCGCGATCCCGTACCAGGTTTTACTGGCCGGGTCGTAGCTGAACAACACATCATGTTCGAGCCACATCGCCGAGAGCGCGGTCAGGCGCACCGGCGGCACGACTGCAATGACAATAGGAGATCCGTTCACCAGTTGCTCCGGTTGCCGGCGAATGGCCCAGAAGCGGGCGGCCTTGACCTTCGTAGTTGAGCCAACGGTTTCGGCGATGGCGGGCGGCGGCACGGCAAACGTAACGCAGGCCAGCAGCAGGCAGCAGCGGTTAAGGGCAGACGACAACAATTTGGGAGGCTCCTTCTCCAGCCTAGCATCCCTGGGAAAGTTCGAGAGTCCGATTCCGCGGCCAGTGAACCTGCAGGGGAACAGCTACTCCTTGCCGGGAATGAAGTCCAATTGAATTTCGGTGGTCGTGGGATGATCGGCGGGCACGTATTTCCATTGTCGGACCGCCAGCGTCGCTGCATCCACGAGGATCGGATTACCCCCGATGGGCGAGATCTTCCCCACCGAGCCGCTGGGATTAATCGAAACCGATAAGCGGACGACTCCGCCAATCGCGTTCTGTTTCAACTCCCGAGGATACTTTGGGGCCACTTTGTAAACCAGTTTACGCAGGCTCGGAGGGTTTTGAGCTTCAACAGAAATGATCGTAAGAAATGCCAGCGCGATCAGGCAGACCGCACTCCGGGTATGGCGCATGCAGCGCATCAACCGTGATGTTCTGGATCGGTCCACGAAGACTCTAATCCCGCGACTGAACTTGAAACGCGATTCTGCGAGATTAGGAAATTAGTCACACTTGCACAAGTTACCGATGTAATTGTTGCGAAGGTATAGAGATCGCGCATTCGGCAACAACCGGCCTTGTGGTCGCGGGCGACCTGCCCGCGCGGCAGCGTACCGAACGTCGTTGCCCCAGGAGGCAGGTGGTTCTATCTGCCAACCATTTCATTTTCTGATAGTTACAGCCTGCCCTTCTATCGAACGGGGTCGCCAAGCGACCGCCGGCCTAATATGAATCAATTATTGACGCATTAAGCTATGCCTGTGATCCTTCTGGGTTGTTGTGCAGCGCCTGCGTGCGGAGATCAGCTAACTTCCGGCTAAGTCTTCTCCTGCTTCCTTGCGTTGCCGCTTTGTTCGGAAATGGGTGTTCCAGGCCAATCGATTCCTCGCCAGCAGTCACGGTTGAGCACACAATTTCCCCCGAACCTCCGCAGGTAGGACCTGCGACCGTCCTTTTGAAATTGGCTGACGCCGCGGCAAGGCCGGTTTCTGGAGCGCACATCACCCTGGAAGCCGACATGTCGCATGCGGGCATGGCCCCGGTATTTGCCGAAACCAGGGAAACCGGGCCCGGCCAGTACCAGGCCGATCTCAAGTTTGCGATGGCGGGGGACTGGGTCATCCTGCTGCACGTCCGGCTGCCCAGCGGGCAAACGCTGGAGCGGCAGTTCAATGTAGGCGGCGTCCGCCCCAACTAGGTAAAGGATTGAATCCACCCTCCATCCCGGCCCTGGATGCTTCTGATTCCTCCCCCTTTGATTTAATGCACGTCCCTGGCCTGGGACAGTTGTTTCGTTGGCGCTACGCCCGTCCGCTGCTCCAGTTGCCGTTGCTGATCGTCAGCGTGGTGATGATCCTGCATGGATTGTTCGGACCCACCCTGGCGCCCAAGAACCTTGCCACCACCCTGAGCTGGCTGCACTTTCGCGGCGTGCTGGTGCTGGTCCTGCTGGCGGGGGGGAACTTCTTTTGTCTGGCCTGTCCTTTCATGCTGCTACGTCAGATGGCGCGGCGCTTCTTCAAGCCGCGATTCGACTGGCCGCGCCGGCTGCGCAACAAGTGGATTTCGGTAGGGCTCTTCGTCCTCATTCTCTTTATGTACGAGCTCTTCGATCTGTGGTCGTCGCCCTGGTGGACGGCCTGGTTAATCATTGCCTACTTCCTGACCGTGCTGGTGGTGGACGGCTTTTTCAAGCATGCTTCGTTCTGCAAATTCGTTTGCCCCATCGGGCAGTTCAACTTCGTGGCCTCCACGCTTTCTCCCTTCGAGGTGAAGGTGCGGGAGCCGGATGTCTGCGCTACCTGCCACACTCTGGATTGCATTCGCGGCCGGCGCGAACCAGCCTCCGACCTGGTCACGATTCGCGGCTGCGAGCTGGCGCTGTTTCAGCCCCGCAAAGTCGGCAACATGGATTGCACCTTCTGCCTGGACTGTGTCCATGCCTGCCCGCATGACAACATCGGAATCCTGAGCCGCGTGCCCGGTGAAGAACTGCTCACCGACCCTTTGCGCTCCGGAATCGGATACTTCTCGCGCCGCAAAGACCTGGCCGCCCTGGCCATTGTCTTCACCTTTGGTGCGCTGCTGAATGCTTTTGGCATGGTCAGTCCGGTCTACGCGGTGGAGAGTTGGCTGGGAAGAATGCTGCGCGTGAGTCATGAAGCGCCGGTGCTCGGCATTATTTTCGCGTTTTTTCTGGTTCTGGAGCCGGCCTTGCTGCTGGGACTGGCCGCCGGGTTGACGCGCGCCTGGGCCGGCACCCAGCGTGCCTGGCTGCCGCTGATGGTGAGATACACTTACGGCCTCGTGCCCATGGGCTTCGGCATGTGGCTGGCCCACTACGGATTTCACTTTTTGACCGGACTTTACACCATCATCCCCGTAACCCAGAGCGCGCTTGCCACTCTGGGATGGCCTGTCTTAGGCGAGCCGCGTTGGACCCTTACGGGTCTGCCGGCAAACATCGTGCTGGTAATCGAAATCGGATTTCTGCTGCTGGGCTTGGCCGGCTCGCTCACCCTGACGTATGGCCTTGCAGAAGACGATTCACCCCGTCAGCCCCTGCGCGCGTTCATCCCATGGGCGGCGGTAGGCCTGGCTCTCTTTGTTGCGTCCATGTGGCTGCTGTTCCAGCCCATGGAAATGCGCGCCACGCTGATGAGCGGGTAATTTGTGGGCCGGACACTCTTGTCGGACGCCGTTGCAGTTGGTGTTGCGGTTGGCTTTTTTTGGTTGTTGCAACCGGACTATTGATGAATCGCCAAACTATCGTGAGGGAAATTGGTTTCGGTCTTGCGGGTTTGCTCGCTTTAATGTTGCCCGCGCCGGCCCATGCCCACAACGGCCCGCCCTTCCCTATCATCGAGAATCGTACGGTGGGCCCCTGCGTCATTTCCTTGTGGACGCATCCCGACGTGGGTACGGGTACCTTCTTCGTGTTTGTGGAGCCGCTCCCGGGGAAGGCTGTTCCCGCGGACCTGAAGGTCCAGATCGGCGTCCAACCGGAAAGCGGTCGACTGCCCGAAGTCGTCTATACGGCCGCCGCCCAGGACAATCGTAGCGGCCAATTGCAATACAACGCTATCGTTCAGTTCGATCGCGACGAGTTCTGGCGAGTACGCCTGGTGCTGGAAAGTTCGCTGGGCCGGGGAGAAGAATTTTCGCGCGTGGAAGCAACTCCGGTAGGTTTTGGGAAATGGGACCTCCTATTTTATCTGTTGCCTTTCCTGGCCGTGGGGTTCCTCTGGTTTCGGGGCATCTCGCGGCGGCGAGGTCGCATGAAGAAGCTGCAGGCTGCATAACGGCGCAAGCCGCGGGTTGAGATTTCCGAATTGACGCGTCCTGAAGACCGGAAGAGTAGTTTGTAAACGAGAGAACCTGATGCTGAATGATTGCCGTCTGTTCGCTGGAGTTTTTCCGTTGCGCGAGATTGCGCCCCGCGCACTGCGGCCGGAAACACTTAGGCTGCCGGGATACCTTTCTGCTTGTTCTTTTGGCGAGTGTGCTCTCCACCAACACCGGATGTTATCCCGCCGCCAAATTTCCCGACCGGTCCTCCAAGAAATACGCCGACGTGGTGTCCGCATTCTATGTCGGGCTGGCGGCGCTGCAGGTTGGCGATGATGTGCACGCGGACAGCAGGCTCTCGGAGGTGACGCAGTTGGTCCCCGGCGAGCCCGCCGGGTGGGCCAACTGGGGAATCCTCGCCCTGCGGCAAAGGAATTACGATCTCGCGGCGCAGCGGCTCGGAAGGGCGCGCGATTTGGCCCCACAGAACGATCGCATCTACGACCTGCTGGGAATCTTGGAGAGCCAGCGCGGCCAATCGGCCCAGGCGATTGCCGACTTGCGCAAAGCGGCGGAGTTGAATCCGCAAAACCTGCGAGCCATCTATCGGCTGGCGGAAGAAACGGAACGGCAAGGCGATGAAAACGGGGCCGCGGAAGTGCAACAGCTTCTGCAAAAGATTCTGGCCGCTCAACCGGACAACCTGGCCGCGCTGCTGGAATTGAGCCGGGTCGCCGCCAAGCGGGGAGACGCCGCCACGCTGAAATCGGCGGTCGCCCAAATCAGCGCTCGTTCGGCAGCCTGGCCGCCGGAGGTGCAGCGTCAACTCGCAGCTGTGCAGGCCGCCGCAACCGGTACCGATCTTCGTCCCGGCCGCGACGCAGACCACATTTCTGCGCAACGTGATGATGCGAGTGCCCGAGTATCGTCAGAGTCTGACGGCGATCAAGGCGCCTCCCGGTGATGAAGCCGAACCTTTCACTCACTTCCTGCTGCTCGAGTCGCCTGTCTTCCGACCGGCTCCGGCAGACACGGCACTTACTTTCAATCTTCAACCGATCTCGACGGTTGTCGCAGGCAAGGCCGGCAACGATCGTTGGAGTTGGATTGGAGCGATTCCGCTGGGCAGTGCGGGCGCGCCTGTGGTGGCCGTCGCCAATGCCCGCGAAGTGCGTTTGTCGACCGGCGCCACGATTCCCTTTCCTGGCGGAGCTGCCGGCGTTGCGCCGCTGCCCGAAGGCATCATCCCGGTTGATTTCAACTACGACTTCAAAACCGATCTGGTGCTGGCCGGCGCTGGTGGCGTGCGCCTGCTGCGACAGGACAGCCCGGCCGTTTTCACGGACGTAACCGCCCAGGCCAAACTGCCGAAGGCGGTGGTTAATGGCCGCTACACCGGTGCGTGGGCGGTGGACATTGAAGCCGACGGAGATCTCGATATCGTGCTCGGCGCTAAAGACGGCACGCCGACGGTCCTGAGAAATAATGGCGACGGCACGTTCCTGCCCATTCATCCTTTTGCCGGAATCTCCGGCCTCAGCGGATTTGCCTGGGCGGACCTCGACGGCGATGGCAATCCCGACGCCGCGATCATTGATGGCGCGGGTAGGCTTCACGTGTTCATGAATCTTCGGCAGGGACAGTTCCAGGAACGTTTTCTGCCTTCTGGTTTGACTTCCGTGAAGGCGGTCGCTGTGGCGGACGCCAACAACGACGGGGTTCTCGATCTTCTCGCGGTGCAAGCGGACGGCGCTATCCTTCGAATCTCGGACAAGAACGAAGGACAAAGCTGGGAGACCGCCGAAATTGCAAGAGTTCCGAACCCAGGCGGCGCTCTGGCCGGCAAAGTCCGTCTGCACGTCGCCGATTTGGATAACAACGGAGCGCTCGATCTGTTTCTCGCTTCCACCGAGCAAACCAAGGCCAGCGACGCTGCCGGTGCGCTGGTCTGGCTCGGCGATGTCAACGGCACCTTCACTTTGCAGTCTCACCCGGCTGGACCGCCGCTGGTCTTCGACGCCGCCGACCTGGGCAACGATGGCCATCTCGATCTTCTCGGTCTGTCGGCCGATGGGCAAGCGGCGCAGGGCGTCAATCAGAGCCCGAAGAATTATCACTGGCAGGTGGTGCGGCCGCATGCGGTGCAGGCGGTTGGCGATCAGCGCATCAACCCGTTCGGAGTGGGCGGGGAAATCGAAATCCGTTCTGGCCTGCTGGTACAAAAACAGCCCATCACCGGGCCCCAACTTCATTTCGGTTTGGGGGACCAGACCGAGACGGAAGTGGTGCGGGTCATCTGGCCCAATGGCACGGTGCGCGCCGAGTTTGGAGTAAAGGCTGATCAGGAGGTGGTAACCGAGCAACGCCTGAAGGCTTCCTGTCCGTTCCTTTTCGCTTACAACGGAAAGCAAATGGAGTTTGTGAAAGACGCAGTTCCCTGGGGCTCGGCCATCGGCCTGCGCATCAATACCCTGGGCTCGGCGCAGATCGCGGCCACGGGAGAGTGGTACAAAATCGGACGCGACCAGCTCGTGCCCCACGATGGCTTCTACGATATCCGGGTCACGGCGGAACTGTGGGAGGTCTATTACTACGACTACCTGGCGCTCATGATGGTTGACCATCCCGCGGACACGGAGATTTTTGTCGACGAGCGCTTTGTGATTCCACCGGCAAAGCTAGGCATCACCGTAGTTTCAACACCCCACGCCATCTCGCGCGCGATGGATGACACCGGCCAGGACGTTACGGACCTGGTCAGCGCGCTCGACGGAAAAGCCGTGAGCAGTTTCGGGCGCGGCCAGTTCCAGGGCGTCACTCGCGACCACTACCTCGAAGTCGATCTCGGCGACGATGCGCCCAGGAGTGGCCCCCTCTACCTGATCGCGCAGGGATCAATCCATGACACTGAGTCATCGGTGAATGTCGCCATTACGCAGGGCAATCGCTGGCGCGCTCATGGCTTGAGCGTTGAAGTGCCCGACGGCCGCGGCGGCTGGATCACGGCTCAAGACAACCTGGGTTTTCCGGCAGGCCGCAAGAAGACGATCCTGTTTAATCTGACCCATGTCTTTCGTCCCGGAACGCCACGCAAGGTGCGACTGCGGACGAATCTGGAAATTTACTGGGACGCAATCCACTGGGCACAGGGCGCGCCGGATGCTCCCCTGAAAGAAACAACTTTGGATCCGGCGGTGGCCGATCTGCATTACCGCGGCTACTCGGTGATGCACATGCCGGTAGGGGCGGGCGCGCCGGAGGTTCCCGACTACAACCAGATTGAAGGCACCAAGCAGCACTGGCGCGACCTGATCGGCTACTACACGCGCTACGGAGACATTCGCGAGCTCATCCACAAAATTGATGATCGCTACGTCATCGTGAATTCAGGGGACGAAATGTCGCTGCGCTTCCCCGAGCAGCCGCCACCGCCCGCGGGCTGGGTGCGCGATTTCGTGATCAAGGGCGACGGCTGGATCAAGGATGGAGATTTCAATTCAACTTTCTCCAAGACCGTGCTGCCGCTGCCCTATCACGCCAAGAACGAATACACCACCCGGCCCGGCGCGCTCGAGGATGAATGGGTCTATCGCCAGCATCCCGAGGACTGGAAGAACTATCACACCCGCTATGTGACGCCGCAGGTCTTCAAGAATGCATTGCGGAGCGGACTGTCCCAATGACCAGCAACCGCGTCGCAAGGGCCATTCTAGCTATCGTTTTCGTCGCGCTGCTGGCGGCTCCGCTGGTGCTCAAACGGTTGTCGGCACGGCGCACGGCGGAACGGTCCCAGACCGACGCGAAGACGGCGCTGGCGCGGCATGGCTTCCATCTTCAGGAAGTTTCTCAGGCTGCCGGTATTCGGTTTGTTCATCAGGCGCCGGAGCTCGATCCCAAACTGAATCCCATCATGCCGGAAGTTGCGTCCATGGGGGCGTCGGTGTCGATCGTCGATTTCGATCGCGACGGCTGGTCGGACATCTACGTGGTCAACAGTGCCATCGGCAGCAAGAACGCTTTGTATCGCAACCTGGGCGACGGCACTTTCAAGGACGTAGCCCCCGAACTCGGCATCGCGGACGTGAATCAGCCCGGCACTGGGGTCTCTACCGGCGCAGTCTGGGGCGACTACGACAACGACGGCTACGAAGACCTGTTCCTCATCAAGTGGGGACGCCCTGAGCTCTACCACAACGACCAGGGCCACGGCTTCACCCGCGTGAGCGAGCAAGCCGGGCTGCCGCGCTGGATCAATGCCAACACCGCCATCTGGTTCGATTATGACGGCGACGGGCTGCTCGACCTCTTCGTCGGCGGTTACTATGACGAAAATATTGACCTCTGGCATATCGCCACCACGCGCATCATGCCGGAGAGTTTCGAGTACGCCAAGAATGGCGGACGAAAATATCTGTTTCACAATCTGGGCCACGGAAAGTTTGAAGAGGTCGCCGAGAAAGTGGGCATTAACAGCCGGCGCTGGGCCCTGGCTGCGGCGGCCGCGGACTTGCGCGGCACCGGGCATCCGGATTTGTTCATCGCCAACGACTACGGGGTTTCTGAACTCTATTTCAATGACGGAAAAACATTTCACGAAGTGGGTGAGCGAACCGGCGTGGGCTTTGCGCCCAAGAGCGGAATGAATGCCGCGTTCGGCGACATCCTGAACCAGGGCAGGTATGCCGTCTATGTTTCAAACATTTCCGAAGATGGCATCCTCATCCAGGGGAATAATCTGTGGGTGCCGAAGCCAGGGACCTCGGGCGATTCCATCAAGTACGAAAACCTGGCGCGCGATTTCGGCGTCGAGCTCGGCGGCTGGAGCTTCGGGGCGCAGTTTGGCGATTTGAATAACGACGGCACTCTCGACCTCTACCTCACAAACGGCTACATCTCGCTCGACCGCAATCGCAGTTACTGGTACGACTTTTCCAAGGTCGCCGGCGGCAACAGCACGATCATCGGCGATGCCAGGAACTGGCCGGCGTTTGAGGGCCGCAGTCTGTCGGGCTATCAATCCAAGCGGTTGTGGTTGAACGATGGCGCCGGAAAATTTGTCGATGTCGCGCAGGCGGTTGGAGTCAGCGACACGTACGACGGCCGCGCGGTCGCGCTTGCCGACTTGTGGAATCGCGGCGTGCTCGATGTTGTGGTGGCCAACCAGAAGGGGCCCTTACTGGTTTACAAGAACACGGTCACCCCGGAAAATGAGTGGATCGAATTTGAACTGGAAGGAACCGCCAGCAATCGCAGCGCGATCGGCGCCCAGATCACGCTGTTCTGGAACGGCCAGCAGCAGGCGCAGGAAGTTTCCGGGGGCAGTGGTTTCGCCGCGCAAAATCAGCGCCGGCTGCATTTTGGACTGGGAAAATATCCGCAAGTGGAAAAGGCCGTGATCCGCTGGCCCTCGGGCAAGCTGCAGACCATCGACAAGCCCGCGGCCGGCCAGCTGCATAAGATTAAGGAGCCCGCATGAGCCAGCAGATGACCGCGCCCCTGACCTCGCCATCGCCCGCGCCGGTCCGGTGGAAGCAACTGATCAGTCTCGACAATCGTTACATCGCTCCCATCTTCATCACCTGCATCCTGTTGGTCGGGCACCTGTCGTTCGGTATCCTCGAAAGCTATCAGCGGACGCTGCTGGCAATTGTCGTAAGCATTGCGACCGAACTGGTGCTGGGCCGCATCTTCTTTCATAAGTGGGTGCATCCGGCCAGCGCGTACATCAGCGGCATCAGCGTTGGGATTCTGCTGCGTTCGCCTGCGTTCTGGCCCTACGCGCTGTGCGCGGCCATTTCGATCATGTCGAAATACGTGCTGCGCATCAAAGGGCGCCATATCTGGAACCCATCGAATTTCGGGATCTCGGCCATGCTTTTTCTCGTCCCTGAGACGGTGGCGGGCCTGAGCATTCAGTGGGGAAACTATTTGCTGCCCATGTTGGTGATCTGGGTGCTGGGCTCGGTGATTATCTGGCGGCTGCGCCGTTTTCATATCACTTTCACATATGTAGCGTCGTTCGTGGCTTTCGGCTTTATGCGCAGCTGGTTGACGGGAAGCCCATGGCAGTCCGAGATTGCGCCGATCACCGGACCGATGTACCAGCTTTTCATTTTCTTCATGATTACCGATCCGAAGACTACGGTGCGGTCGAAGACCTGGCAGTGTGTGGTCGTGTTTCTGGTCGCGCTGGTTGAAATGATCATGCGGATGAACCAGATTGTTTATGCTCCGTTCTACGCGCTGTTTATCGTGGGACCAACAGCCATGCTGATCGAAATCTGGCTGGATTCGCGGCGCGCGAGCGCAGAAACATTAGCGGTGGCCCGCTGACCTCCGGCAGCTCAGGGCGAGTTCGGCGCCACGAGCCACGCGGTATCTACCGCGAATCGCGAAAAGGAAATGAACTGCTGATGCCGAGAATCCGGGTTACTTGTTGTTTAGCTCTCCTTGCTCTTTTGGCATTGGCTGGTTGTAAGCAGCGAACTTCAGAGCAACGCGAGGCCCCTTCGCCGCAACCGGCGGCCAGTTCACCCTCCCCGGAACCCGCTCCGGTTCCGGGACCAACGCCCGCGCCGACTCCCGCCACCCGACCTTCGGGACCGATCGAGTTCACCGACGTGACGGCCCAAGCCGGCATCCACTTCAAACACAACAGCGGCGCATTCGGAAAAAAATATTTGCCGGAGACCATGGGCAGCGGCGCCTGCTTTCTCGATTATGACAATGACGGCTGGCAGGACATCCTGCTGATCAATTCCATGGACTGGCCCGAGCATCAAACTGGGAGATCCTACCCCGCGCTCTATCACAACAATCAGAACGGAACATTCACGGATGTCACGAAACAAGCTGGACTGGCGATAGAGTTGTACGGTCAGGGCTGCGCGATCGCAGACTACGACAACGACGGTAAGGTTGACATCTACATCACCGCGGTCGGGTCAAACCATCTTTTCCGCAACCTGGGCCACGGCAAGTTTGCCGACGTGACCGCGAAAGCAGGCGTGGCTGACCCGGGATTCTCCACCAGCGCTCTGTGGTTTGACTATGACAACGACGGCAAGCTCGATCTGTTCGTCGCCCACTACATCGAATGGTCGATTGAGACCGACCAATACTGCTCGCTCGACAGCAAGAACAAGTCATACTGCACGCCCCAGAGATACAAAGGCCAGAGCGCGACCCTCTTTCACAACAAGGGAAATGGGACTTTTGAGGACGTAACCAGGCGCGCGGGTCTTTACGATCCCACCAGCAAGTCGCTGGGCGTTGCCATGCTGGATTACGACAACGACGGCTGGATGGATCTTCTCGTCTCGAACGACACCGAGCCCAACAAGCTTTATCACAACAATCACAACGGTACTTTCACCGACGTGGGGGTCGCGGCCGGCATCGCCTATGGCGAAGCGGGCACGGTGCGCGCCGGCATGGGAACGGATGCGGCTGATTACGATAACTCCGGCTGGCAGAGCCTGGTCATCGGCAATTTCACTAATGAGGGCATGGCCCTCTATCACAACGATGGCTCGGGACTCTTTACCGACGAAGCCCCCGCGACCGGGATTGCGCGGATTTCAACCAAGTCACTCACTTTCGGTACGTTCTTCTTTGACTACGACCTGGACGGTCAACTCGATCTTCTCGCGGTCAATGGCCACGTTTCCGATGACGTCGCTGTGGTGCAGCCTACGCTTAGATATGCCCAGCCGCCGCATCTTTTTCGCAACCTGGGCAAGAAAAAGTTTGAGGAAGTTACAGCCAAGGTGGGCTCCGCATTGCCGCGTCCCATTGTTGGCCGCGGCGCGGCCTACGGCGACTTCGATAACGACGGCGACCTCGATCTGCTCATCACCGCCAACAACGGGCCGGCTCGATTGCTGCGCAACGACAATGGCAACCAGAACGACATGTTGCGGGTGAAAACGGTTGGCACAGGCTCTAATCGTGACGGCATCGGGGCGAAGGTGACAGTGAAGACCACCACTGGCGCGCGGCTTTCTGCCATGGTGAAAACGGGTTCGAGCTATCTGTCCCAGAGCGAACTGCCGCTGACCTTCGGGCTGGGAAAACCGGATGCGGGCAAGACCGTGAGCCTGAGCATCGTATGGCCCAGCGGCCAAAAGGACTCCATCGCCAACGTCGGGCCCAACCAGTTCATTACGGTTCAAGAGGGCAAGGGCATCGTGTCAGCCCGGCCGATTGTTTTCGTCCAGTCAGCGCCGGGAGCTTCACCACAACCGACTGCAACCCGTCCTCTTGCTCACTGAAGTTCCCGCGCCGGCCTTTCCGCTTTTTGGTCCCACGTTCGATGTTATCTTTGTGGCATCTTCATGGACATTCTCAAACAGCTTTTTGAGCAGCATTTCCACGCGCCATGCGAGCGGGTGCAGCCGCTGCAGGGGCAGCTCGGGGGTTCCGGCCGCAAGATCATCCGGCTCAGCGGCGGGACATTCAGCGCCATTGGCATTCTG
The DNA here is from genome assembly GCA_963816025.1 of Terriglobia bacterium. Classification (GTDB taxonomy): domain Bacteria; phylum Acidobacteriota; class Terriglobia; order Terriglobales; family Acidobacteriaceae; genus JAIQFF01. Next base: position 32,612 of record CAWFJA010000028.1, on the reverse strand, counting down.
TATGACGTCCGTGAAGAGAACGTCGCCTTTCTCGAATTTTCCCGGCATTTCCGCCGGCACGGTCTGCCGGTTCCGGAAATTTATGGTGAAGATCTGAGTCAGGGCGCCTATCTCGAAGAGGACCTCGGCAGCACGACGCTTTTTGAGTTTCTCTCGAACAATCGCACGGGCGAGAAGATTGCGCCCCTGGCGGTTGCGGCTTATCGCAAAGTAATTGCAATCCTGCCCCGGTTTCAGGTCGAGGCGGCCCGCGGTTTCAATTACAAGCTGTGCTATCCACGCGCCAGCTTCGATCGCCAGTCCATTGCCTGGGACCTGAATTACTTCAAGTATTACTTTCTTCGGCTGGCCGGCATTCCCTTCAGTGAACAAGCGCTGGAAGACGATTTCGGGCGCTTGACAGAATTCCTGTTGAGCGCCGCGCATGACTATTTTCTTTACCGGGATTTCCAGTCACGCAACATCATGTGGCGCGACGGCCAGCCCTTTTTTCTGGACTACCAGGGCGGACGCAAAGGGGCGCTGCAATACGACGTGGCTTCGCTCTTATACGATGCCAAGGCCGACCTCCCTCCGGAGCTGCGCCAGCAGTTGCTCGACCACTATCTCGACGCCCTTGCCGGGTTCATCAGGTTCGATCGCGAAGAGTTCTTGCGGTATTACTATGCCTTCGTTTACGTCCGTATCATGCAGGCCCTGGGAGCGTACGGCTTTCGCGGTTTTTACGAGCGCAAGGCCCATTTTCTGCAGAGCGTTCCGTACGCGCTGAAGAACCTGCGCTGGCTGCTGCATAACGTCAACCTTCCCATCGCACTCCCCACGCTGATGGAGGCATTCAACAGCATGCTGGGTTCGGAGAAACTGCAGAGCCTGGCCTCCGACGCAGAGAACCTGGTGGTCAGGATTTTTAGTTTTTCGTTTCATCGAGGCTGGCCTAAGGACGAGACCGGCAATGGCGGCGGCTTTGTCTTCGACGGGCGCAGCCTGCCGAATCCCGGCCGCGAAGAGCGCTTCAAGGCCCTCACCGGAAGAGACGCGCCGGTGATCGATTATCTGAATCAGCAGGAGAGTGTGCACCAGTTTCTGGCCGGTGTGCTGTCGCTGGTGGATGCCAGCGTGAGCGAGTATCAGCGCCGCAGCTTCAAAAATCTAATGGTATCGTTCGGCTGCACTGGCGGGCAGCATCGCTCGGTCTATCTGGCCGAGCAATTGGCGAAGCGTTTGCGTGGCCGCAATGGAGTCGAGGTGGTCTTGCGGCATCGTGAACTGGAGACGCTCGGCCAATGAAGGCCATGGTGCTGGCCGCCGGACTCGGCACCCGGCTGCGGCCGCTCACCGATGACCGCCCCAAGGCGCTGGTGGAAATCGCCGGCCGCACGCTGCTTGAGATCACGTTGTCCCGCTTGCGGACCTTTGGGATTCGCGAAGTGATTGTCAATGTGCATCACTTCGCCGACATGGTTTTGGCATACCTGAAGGCCAACGACAATTTCGGAATGCGAATTGAAATCTCTCGCGAAGACGTCTTGCTCGACACCGGCGGAGGCCTGAAAAAGGCCGGGCATTTCTTTCTCGAGGCTTCCAGCCCTCCCGACGAGCCATTTGTTCTGCACAACGTCGATGCCATCAGCACCATTGATTTGCGACGCATGGTGCAATTTCATACCGACCTCCAGGCCCTCGCCACCTTGGCAGTGCAGAACCGCAAGACTTCCCGCTACCTGTTGTTCGACGAGAACCTTCAGCTTTGCGGCCGCCGATCCGGGCGCGAGGGGAAACCCGAACTGGTTCGTCCTTCGCCGCAGACGGACGCACTGGCCTTCGCCGGAATCCACGTGATTTCGCCCCGCCTCATTCGGATGCTGGTGGAAGAGGGCGCTTTCTCGATCATCACCTCTTATCTGCGACTGGCATCCCAAGATGAAAAAATCATGGCCTTCCGGGCGGACGAATATTATTGGCGTGATCTGGGAAGGCCGGAAGATTTGAAGCAGGCTGCTCTAGACCTGGAGGGAGGATTGGTTTCCAGTTCCTAGTTACTGGTTGTCAGTTGTCAGTTCGGCGAACTAGAAACCGGAAACAGTTTTGGATTGGTGGACCTGGTCGGGATCGAACCGACGACCTCTTCCATGCCATGGAAGCGCGCTCCCAGCTGCGCCACAGGCCCACATGAGAAACGATGTACGAGGGGGCTAAAGCAACTCAATTCTCGCCTACTGGCTATCGATAGTCAAACCCGCTGCAGGCTCTCTGCATCTCTAGTGGACCTAAATTTTGCGAAAGCCGGGAAACTTAGTATTCTGAGTGACGATTTGCGGCAACCTTAATGAACCGAACCTCCATCTTGCGATTTCGATACTTATCCCTGTTGCCGCTTTGTCTGGCGGTCAGCGCTCAGGTTATCTCCACCAACCAACCCGCACCGCAGGGTCCGGTTTCGTATGCATCCGCGAGTCAGGTCAACCTTCTGCTCGCGCAGCTGGAAGAAGCCTCGCAAGCGGCGCAATTGGATTTGGCCAAGATGCGCATCGAAAGATGGAAGACCGACTCGGGGAGCAAACGGCAGGCCCAGGGAAACGTGGATTCCATTCAGCGCAACCTGCAGTCCGCGTTGCCGGAAATTATTGCGGAACTGAAGGCGTCGCCGGAGAGCCTTACCTCCACTTTCAAGCTCTACCGGAATCTGGACGCGCTGTACGATGTATTCGAGTCGGTGGCGGAGTCGGCGGGAGCGTTCGGGTCTAAGGATGAGTTTCAGTCGCTCGAAAACGATGTGAGCGTCTTCGAGAAAGGGCGGCGTTCGGTAGCCGAGCGCATGGAGACGCTGGCCGGGGCCAAAGAAGTCGAGGTCACCCGCTTGCGCGCTGCGCTGCAGAGCGCCCAGGCCAACACGCCGCCGACGCCCCCTAAGAAGATCGTGGTGGACGACACCGCGCCCGCCAAGAAGCCCGTAAAGAAGAAATCCGCCCCGAAGGCCACGCCCGCCAGTCCCGCGGCTCCCACCACTACCGCCGCCCCCCCGAAATAGGGGGAACCCTCAGCGCCCGCTCCAGCCGCCCCACCTCAGGAACCATGCCAGGCCGCAACAACCCAGAATCGATTATCCTAACCCAATGAAATCATTACGTTTAGGAGTGTGGAACTCTAACTGCCGCGCCGGGGTCTATACATATTAGGTGGCCTTATTTCGGCTGGGAATGGCCCAGCTTTAACCTTGGGTTCGCAGGTGGAGAGAACCTATAATGGGAGGTGACGCCATGACGTTGGTGGCGGGAGCAACCACCTTGGGTGATCTGGCAGTTCCGATCGGAATACGGGCCCAGCAGTCAGCGATTGTGGCCGAATTGCAGGCCGGCTCGGAAGACGCCTACGCCTGGCTCATCGCCGAATTCCACCAGCCGATTTATAGCCTGGTATATCGCATCGTCACCGATCCGGCGGACGCGGCGGATACTACGCAGGAAGTTTTCCTGAAAGTGTTTCGCGGCATGAAGCATTTTCATGGCGAGTCCAGTCTGAAGACTTGGATCTACCGGATCGCGGTGCATGAGGCGTCCAACCGCAGGCGCTGGTGGTTCCGGCATAAAGCGAAGGAGACTTCGATCGAGCCGAACTTGGACGAGAGCGGCGGCGGCGCAGCGGGCATGCGCGACACGCTGGTGGACGAAAGCCAATCGCCGTTTGACATGGTCGTGCACCAGGAAATTCGGGTTCGGGTCGAAGAAGAATTGCGGCAAATTTCGGAGCCCTATCGCACCACGGTCATCTTGCGCGATCTGGAAGACATGTCGTACGAAGAGATAGCGGAAATAACGGACGTTTCGCTGGGAACCGTAAAGTCGCGACTGACCCGCGGCCGGGAGGCTCTGCGGCGTCGCCTGACAGGATATGTTGTGGAACATGCCAAGCAACTCGGTTTACGGACTCCAGGAGAAACTAAAGGGCGCGACGACCGCTGCGCCATTTCTGGAATTGAGGTGACGCGATGACGTGCGCCCAAGCCAGACCCTTGTTTTCTCCCTACCTGGACGGGGCGGTTACCGGCAAAGAAATGCGCGAACTCAGTCGTCATATGGAGGCCTGCGAAGGCTGCAGCCGGCAATACGCTTCGCTGCGGCAGACGCAGGACCTGCTGGCCCGCGTCGGCCCCCGCAAGGCCCCGGCGGATCTGGCGCTGAAGCTCCGGGTGGCGATTTCCCAGGAGGCGGCGCAATCCCGGAGGCGGTATCTGGAAGGCATGCGGGTACGTCTGGACAACGCCCTTGCGCTCTTTATGCTGCCGGCAACGGCAGGTCTGGCCGCTGCGGTCGTAATCTTCGTGGTTTTGATGGGATTTCTGGCGCCCCTGCAGGCGGACCATTCCGATGTCCCCCTGATGCTTCACACTGCGCCCCAGTTGCAACAGTCAGCTTTCGGCTCGACCCTGGATTCCATCAATGACGACTCGCTGGTGATCGAGGCCTACGTGGACTCGCAGGGAAGGGTGCAGGATTACCGCATTCTTTCCGATTCCAAGGAAGACAACGCTTTGCTGCCGCAGGTAAAGAAAAACATGCTGATCTTCACCACCTTCACCACCTTCCGTCCCGCGCTTTCGATGGGCCGGCCCACTACGGGGCGGGCGATATTGTCTTTCTCCAAAGTGAGCGTGAAGGGGTAAGGCCCTGGGGCGCTGCCAGGTTCAATGGCACCGCACCGCGGGCGACTCGCCCGCGACCACGCGTGCTGCCCAAAAGAATAAAAAGCTGCAATAGCGTCCATTGATTCTCCGGCGGGCACCCCTTACACTAAGTGGAACGTAGCCCGCACACCGGCCAGCCTGCAGGAGGTTTCCCTGAGTCGTAGGTTCAGATGCTCGCTTTACGCGGCCTTGTTTGCCCTGCTGGCGGAGCTGTCCCTGGCGCAAAATCAGAGCCCGGTGGCCCTCGACACCAGCGAAACTCTGTTCAGCGTCCTTACCGCCATCAACACCTGTGGATATGACCAGGACCTGGACGTCTCAGACCCGCTGCGGTCGCGGGTGCGCGCCGAAGTGGCCAAGGTCCGCCAGGATTCTCAGGACGCCGAGGAAGCGACCAAGGCCATGTGCCAGTACTATCAGGAGCATCAGCAGCCGGACGCATCGAAGACGCTGGCTCAGTACGTATCGCTCGCGCTCTACTTGAACCCACCGCCCGCTTTGGCCGCCAAAGTCAAGGACGCCGATATGCCTCCCGATGCCGCGCTGGTGATGGGAATCCTTCCCCTGCTGCAGAAATTCTACGAAGCAGCGGGACTGCATGGCATCTGGGAGGCCAACCGCGAAGCCTGCGCCGCGTTGACCGGCCGTTATCACGAAGCGCTGGCCAAGATGTTGTTCGACACGGAGATTTATCTGAAGCTGCCGTCGTCCTCGCGGCTGGGCCGGGACTTCACGGTGTACGTGGACCCCATGGGCTCGCCGGGGCAAACCAACGCCCGCAATTACGGATCGGATTATTATGTGGTGATTTCTCCGGGTCCGGGGGCGGGCCTCAAGATGGACCAGATCCGCCACACCTATCTACACTATTTGCTGGATCCGCTGGGCATGAAGTACCCCGCGACCATGAAGCATCTGGAGCCGCTGCTGGAAACCGTGAAGTCGGCGCCCATGGATCAAAGCTTCAAGAGCGATGTCTCCCTCCTGGCCACTGAGTGCTTTATCCGGGCGATCGAGGCGCGCACCACGGGGTCGAAGAAAGCGCCCGAAACGGAGCGCATGCAGGCCATTCAGAATTCAGTCCAGCAGGGCTTCATCCTGACCACGTATTTTTATGAAGCGCTGTTGCGCTTTGAAAAGGACCCCGCCAGCCTCAACAATGCCTACGGCGATCTGGTCAGCGGCATCGATGTGGGAAAAGAACGCAGGCGCGCGGCGCAGGTAACTTTTGCTTCCACCTCGGATACCGAACTCCTGCATCTTTCGCGTCCCCAGCAGGCCAAGTTGCTGGTCGCCGCCGAGCAAAAGCTTTCGGCGGGCGATACGGAAAGCGCGCAAAAGCTGGCGCAGCAGGCGCTGGACGAAAAAAATGAAGACCAGGGCCGGGCGCTCTTTATCCTGGCGGAAGTAGCCACCCACAATTCGGACATGCAGGGGGCGCGAAATTATTTCGAACGCGCCCTGGAAGTCGCCCACGAACCGAAGGTGGTGGCCTGGTCCCATATTTACCTGGGGAGAATTTTCGACTTGCAGGAAGACCGGGAGGCGGCGATGGACCACTACCGGGCAGCGGTAACCGCCGGCTCCGGGTTGCCGGAAGCCAAGGCAGCGGCCGAGCTGGGATTGCAAAAGCCCTATGAGCCCACCCGCCGCTCGCAGTAAAGTACGACGGCAATCATCGAACAGGACGAATCGCACTTTGCCCAAGGAGAGAGCATGAAGCGAGCAGCTATGCTAGTCGTGATACTGGCGCTGGCTACATTCGTGTCAGCGCAAACCCAGACGCCTCCCGCGCCGGCAGGTACCGCGGCCACCCCCCCTCCGCCCCAGGGCAGGCGACCACCCCAGGCCAAAACCCAGGCCGAGTTCGACGCCTACAAAGCGGCTGCGGCCAACAGCAATGATGGCGCGGCCCTGGAAAAAGCGGCTGACGATTTCGCCGCCAAGTTCCCCGATAGTGAGCTGCGCATCCTGCTCTATCGCGTGGCCATGCATGATTATCAGACAGCCAACAGTTCCGACAAGATGATGGACATGGGACGCAAAGTGCTCAAGATCGATCCCGATGACCCGGAAGCGCTGATGGGTGTGGCCCAGGTCCTGGCGGAGCGCACGCGGGAAAGCGATCTGGACAAGGACCAACGCCTGGATGAAGGCACGAAACTGGCCCAGCATGCCCTCGAAACGGTTGAAACCGATATCACCATCCCGCCCGGAACTCCGCAGGACAAGGTGGACGCCTACAAGGGATTCCTGCGTTCCAACGCCTACTACGTGCTGGGCACAATCCAGTACACGCGAGAGAAGTATGCGGACGCCGAAGGCTATTTCCGCAAGTCGATGGATGCGTTCCCGTCTCAGCTCGACCCTCTGGCCGTGCTGCGCCTGGCGCTTTCGCTGGACAAGCAGGAGAAGTATCCGGAAGCCTTGAAGTACGCCAACCAGGCCGTGCAACTGACGGATGCCAACCAGGGTTCCACACTGTCTACTCTGTCGCGCAACGAGCGTGATCGTCTGGTTCAGTTGACTGGGGGCGCCCCAGCCGGGAAACCGCCGGCGAGCGCGCAGAACCCGGCGCCCAAGAACTAGTGAGCGGAGGTCGGACATCAGCCCTCGCGGATTTGCCGAGGTCCGACGTCTCTCTTCTAAATCATGAAACCGCGTGACATTGCGCTGTTGCAGACCGCACTGGGCTACCGTTTCCAGCGGGTCGAGCTGCTGGAGCAAGCCTTGACCCACAGCTCCCAGGCACGCGAAATGGAGGCGCTGCAAGCGGTCGGCGGCCCGCGGCTGGGCGACAACGAGCAACTGGAATTCTTGGGCGATGCCGTGCTGGGATTTGTAACCACGGAGGAACTGTGCCGCCGCTTCCCCAGCTTCAGCGAAGGCGAACTCTCCAAGCTCCGGGCCCACCTGGTCAGCGAAAAGCATTTGATTCGAGTGGCCCAAGAACTGGAGCTGGGGCACTACCTGAACCTGGGGCGTGGCGAAGAGAAAAGCGGCGGCCGCAACAAGACTGCGCTGCTGGTGGACGCGCTCGAGGCCGTGCTGGCGGCCATTTACCTCGATGGCGGATTGGACGCCGCCCACCGGTTGGTGCTCGAGATTATCGTCACTCCGGAACTGGTGCGGATTGCATCGAATGGCAGCAGCTTGCCGGTGACCGATTACAAATCAGCTTTACAGGAAAGGTTGCAGGCCACGGGAAGGCCTCAGCCCACTTACACGCTGGTGAAAGAGCGCGGCCCGGAACATAGCAAGACTTTTACCGTCGAGGCGCGCCTGCAGCCCCTGGACCACGCCAGCAAAGTGGAATTCGTGGGCCGGGCGGACGGTTCCACCAAGAAAAATGCGGAACAGGACGCCGCCCGCCAGGTGCTGGAATACCTTGGCACCGTCACCCTTGAACCGAATGGCCGGACGAAGCGCAGCGAGCAGGCCCAGTGAGCACCGCACCCTCAACCGCCGAAGTAAAGGAAAAGCGTCCACCGGCGGACACCCTGAGTTCGCTGCAATCGCTGCTCGCGACCGTGGTCATCGCCGTTTTTGTCATCACCTTCATCGTGCAGGCGTTCCAGATTCCCTCGGAATCCATGGAGAACACGTTGCTGATCGGCGACTACCTGCTGGTCGACAAACTCCACTATGGCGGAGGCGGTTTCTGGGATTTTTTCATGCCCTACCGGCAAGTGAAGCGGGGAGACGTGATTGTTTTTCGCTATCCGGTTCATCCCACGCAGCATTTTGTGAAGCGCGTCGTGGGCGTTCCTGGAGACCGGGTCCGACTGATCAACCGGCAGGTGTACGTCAACGGCCATCCTTTGCAGGAACCCTATGTCCGCTACAGCTCCAGTATGCACGACACCTTCCGCGATGAGTTCCCCCGGCTGGACCTTCCCGTTCCCGGCCTCGAAGGAGGCTGGTGGCTGGAGATGAAGAAGCTGGTCGAGGACGGCGAACTGATTATTCCGCAGGGGAATTACTTCGTCCTGGGCGATAACCGGGATGAGAGTCTGGACAGCCGTTACTGGGGGTTCGTGCCGCACGAAAATGTGATCGGACGTCCATTGTTGATCTACTGGTCGGTCCGGAACGCGGATGCGGACATGCCGTCTTCCCCCACGGTGGGTGATAAACTTACTCATTTCGCCTATGCTGCGACCCATTTGTTCCAGATGACCCGCTGGGACCGCACGTTTCGAGTGGTGCGATAGGGCGGAAACAGCGCCGCAGCGAGAAAGGCCCAGTGCCCAAGCGAGAGCCTAAGAAAGAAAGCAAGCCGGATGAAAAGCCGCGCGAGACCACGGTCGAGTTCCTGGCCTCGCTGGCGGCGGTGCTGGTGACTGGGCTGTTTATCATCACGTTCGTGCTGCAAGCCTTTGAAATTCCCTCCAGTTCCATGGAAAACACGCTGCTGATCGGCGACCACGTCTTCGTGAACCGGGTGCAGTTCGCTCCGGCCACGCACTGGATGGGCCCTCTGCTTCCCTACCGGGACATACGCCGTCAGGACATCGTGGTTTTTCTTTCTCCGGCGGAACCGGGCCTCTACGTGGTCAAGCGGATCATCGGGATTCCTGGAGATCGAATTCATTTACGCAATGGCGCGGTGTTTCGCAACGGGGAGAAACTGGATGAACCTTATGTCATCCACAACAGCGACGAAGGGCCCAACGAGTATCGCGACAATTTCCCCGCCGTGCCGCCGTCCGATTACAACCGATTGTTTCCGGACTGGCAGCAGGCTCTGCCGCAATACATCCAGGGCGATGACCTGGTCGTGCCTGCGGACAGCTATTTTGCGATGGGAGACAACCGCGACGTAAGCTATGACAGCCGATATTGGGGATTTATCCCGAAAGAAAATGTGATCGGCAGACCCATGTTCATTTACTGGTCGTTCGATACGCCGCCGAACCAGTATCTGCATACGGCGATCAGCGAGCGGGTGGGATTTCTGGCGCACGTGGTCATCCATTTCTTTGATCTGACGCGCTGGCGGCGGACGTTGAAGGTGGTGCGATGAAATTTCTGCGCTCCGGTCGCGGCAGGGTGGTCGCCGGCATCGTCCTGGTGCTGGCGCTTTTCCTGGTGCGCCCCGGGGCGCAACGGCTGCGTACCCGGATCGTGCGCTCGATCAGCCTGGCCCTGGGACGACCCGTCGATGTGGGATCGGTGACGCTCCGCCTCCTGCCCCAACCTGGCTTCGACCTGGAAAATTTTGTGGTTCACGAAGATCCGGAGTTCGGCGCCGAGCCGGTCTTGCAGTCCTCCGACGTAGTGGCCACGGTGCGCGTCAGTTCCCTGTTGCGCGGAAGGCTGGAGATCGCCCGGCTCAGTCTGACCGAACCCAGCATCAACCTGGTGCGCAACAGCGAAGGCCGCTGGAACCTGGAAAAGCTGGTGGAGCGCGCCGCCAGCACGCCGGTTGCCCCGACTTCGAAGACCCGCAGCGAGGCCCGTCCCGGCTTCCCTTACATTGAAGCCGATCACGGCCGCATCAACTTCAAGTTTGGCCAGGAAAAAAAACCCTATTCCCTGACCGAAGCGAATTTCGCCTTGTGGCAGGATTCCGAAAACACCTGGGGCATGCGGCTAAAGGCTCAGCCGATGCGAACCGATTTCAACCTGAGCGATACCGGCATGCTGGCGGTGGACGGGTCGTGGCAACGCTCGGCAAATCTGCGTGAGACACCCGTGCAATTTACCGTGCAGTGGGAAGGGGCGCAGCTGGGGCAGGTGACCAAGCTCACCCTGGGCGAGGACAAGGGATGGAGAGGCGGGGTGCGGCTCTCGGCCAGACTCACAGGCACACCCAAAGACCTGACGATCGACACAGAAGGCTCGATTGACGACTTCCGTCGCTATGATATTTCCGGCGATCAGGCGCTGCGCCTGGCCGCGCAATGCAGCAGCAATTACAGTTCGACGGATCACGTTTTCTCCGGCCTGGCCTGCCGCGCCCCGGTTGGCGACGGCGAAATCGCGCTGAGCGGCAGCCTTGCCCCCATGCCCGGATCTCGATCCTACGATTTGACCGCGGTCCTCAAGAACCTGCCCCTGCAGCCGCTGGTGGAACTTGCGCGCCGGGTGAAAAAAGATGTGCCGACCGACATTCTTGTGACCGGCAAATTGGACGCAAGTATCGCATGGCAGCGGAGCGCAACCTCTACTTCGTCGGGGCCAGTGTGGCAGGGCAGCGGCGAAGTACTGGCCTTGAATGTGCGATCTCCACTTACCAATATCAGGCTCGCGCTCGATAAGATTCCCTTCACCGTGTCTTCGAACGGCGATGCGGGGTCGAACCTGGGTGCGCAAATCCGGCGCTCGGGCCTTTCCACGAGGGATGAACCTCGGATGGACATTGGTCCGTTCAATCTGGCCCTGGGCAAGCCCGCCAGCGCTATCGTGCGCGGCCAGTTTTCGCGCTCCGGCTACAACTTCCAGGTGCAGGGAGATGCCGAAGTACAACGCCTGTTGGAAGTGGCGCGCACCATCGGATTGCCGGCGCTGCAGACCGCGGCCACTGGCGAAGCTCGAGTCAGCCTCCGTGTGGGCGGCGGCTGGGCTGGATTTGCGGCCGCCGCGGTGACCGGAACGGCCCAATTGCATTCCGTCCGCGCCCGGGTTCGCGGCTTGAACGAGCCGGTCGAAATCTCCTCCGCCAGCATTGAGCTGACTCCCGATAGCGCTGAAGTCCGGAAGCTGACCGCTTCCGTGGCCGGCAATGCATGGCACGGCTCGCTGAGCGTTCCCAGGCAGTGCGAGAAGGGTCAGGCTTGTCCGATTCAGTTCGATCTTCACACCGACGAGTTTACGACCGATGGACTGGGCAGCCTGGTGAATGAAGTTCCCGGGAAACAGCCGTGGTACCGCTTTCTTTCATCCGCGGCGCAACCTAAACCCTACCTGGCCTCTTTGCGCGCGGTCGGAAAGCTCACGGTAAATCGAGTGGTGATTCACAACCTGGTCGCGAACCGGGTTTCGGCCGAGGTCGAACTCGAACAGGGACGCCTTCAGCTTTCAGACTTGCGTGGCGACCTGCTGGGCGGACGGCACACCGGCGAATGGCGGGTGGATTTCACGGTCAACCCTCCGGCTTTTCACGGCCGCGGCTCTCTCGAAAAAGTTGCGCTAGGGCAAATCGCCGAGGCCATGCATGACGAATGGATCACGGGCACGGCCAGCGTGGAATATCGGGCGGACACGCTCGGCTGGACCAGGGCAGAATTGCTTTCCCACGCCGATGCCGGGTTCCAGGTGGAAGCTCGCGATGGTTCGCTGTCCCATCTCATCCTCGCGGGAGAAAGCAGTCCGCTGCGGATCAACCGGTTCGTGGGACGGTTGCTGCTGCGCGCTGGGAAGTTCGAAATCGATCAAGGCAAACTTCAGACTCCGGGCGGCATCTATCAATTGAGCGGCACAGCTTCTATGGGTCGAGTTCTGGACTTCAAACTGGCGCGGGATGGCGCCCGCGGCCTTAATATCACCGGCACCCTAAACCAGCCGCATGTGGCCGTCAGCACGGCTCCGGAAACTCAGGCCGCGCTCAAACCATGAAGGCCTGCTGCGCCCTTCTTCTCGCGGTCACGGCTTGCTGTCTCCTGCATTCTCTGGCTCAAACTCGTCCTGCTTCGAATCCCCAACCGCTGGCCAGCTTCGAGCGCAAGCTGCAGCATGTAGAGACCAACGGAGCGCAATCGCAACCGAATCCATCGCCCACGGAATTCTCCGAGCAGGAGATTAACGCCTACTTTGTGTCAGGAAGCGTCAAGCTACCGGTGGGAGTGCAGTCGGTGGTTTTCCAGGAACAGCCCGGGGTAATCAATCGGAACTTCGCGGGTGGATTTCGATCAATTGAAGGCCGGCAAGAATTCCTACAATCCCCTGCTCTCCATTTTCAGCGGCCTGCACGACGTGGTGGTTGCAGCTCACGCCTACGGCGCCGGGAGAGAGGGATTCGTGCACGTGGATTCCGTTTCCCTCGATGGGGTCGAGGTTCCGCAATTCGTTTTAGAGCTGTTTGTGGAGAAATGCCTCAAGCCCAAGTACCCCAATATCGGCATGGACTCGCGGTTTGCCTTGCCCGCCCGCGTGGACGCGGCCACGCTAGGACTGCATCGCGTAACTCTTACCCAGAAATAAAGTCCCGGCGCACTTCCACTTTCGACGATTCTTACGGTGCGTACCCTGCCCCGCGCAGGACTTTTCCCGGCAGAGCCCCGGTGGGTTTGCCCTGATCGATCACCGCGACGCCGTTCACCAGCACATACTCCATTCCCTGTGACAACTGGTTCGGATTCTCAAAGGTCGCCAGGTCGCGGACAGTGGCAGGATCGAAAACCACGACATCGGCCCATATCCCTGCTTTCAGCACGCCGCGGTCGGTCAAACGCATGCGTTGCGCAGGCAGCGCAGAAAATTTTCGGATGGCATCTGGCAGCGTAAGTTTGTTCTCCTCTCGAACATATTTGCGCAAAACACGAGGGAAGGTGCCGTAGGCGCGCGGGTGTGGATGTTCCTGGCCCAGGATTCCCTCCGGCGACGTGCCGGATGAATCGTTATCCAAAGCCACCCAGGGCTGCTGCAGAGCGAGAACGACGTCCGGCTCGGACATGCCAAAGACGGCGACCTCGGTAGAAGCATTGTCTTCAATCAGCAGATCGAACAGGGCGTCCAGCGCATCTTTGTTTTGCAGCTTCGCGACCTCCGACAACCTCTTGCCCTGCAGCGGAAGCAGCTTGGGGTTTTTCACCACGCCGATCAGGATGTCCTCAGGGCCGCTGATTTCCTCCCATTCGTTGTCCCAGTCGTTGGAGGGAGTCATCATGTCTCTGCGGATGCGGGCGCGCATCGCCGGATCCTTGAGGCGTTCGATCAACCTGGCGCTGCCACCGTCGTGCGCCCAGGCCGGGATGAATGCCGAGAAGTCGTTGAACCATGCGGTATAGGCGTAAGTGTCGGCGGTGACGTCGATGCCCTGGGCACGGGCGGCGTTGATTTTTTCCACGACTTCCGGCATGCGTCCCCAGTTGGCTTTGCCTCCAGTTTTGAGGTGCCAGATTTCGACCGGGATGTGGCCTTCGCGCCCGATGCGAAGCGCTTCGTCGATCGCCGTCAGGACGGAATTACTCTCATTCCGCATGTGCGTGGCATAGATGCCGCCAAACTTCGCGGCCTCCGACGCCAGCGCAATCAGTTCTTCGGTTCTGGCGTAGGGAGCGGGGGCGTACTGGAGCGAAGTTGAAACGCCCACGGCGCCTTCGCGCATGGCTTGCCTGACCAGTGCACGCATCTGCTCCAGCTGGGCGGGAGTGGGCTGGGTGTCGCCATCGCCCAGGATCATGCGCCGGACCTGAGTCGCGCCGACGTAGCTGGCCAGATTGATTCCCATGCCCTGCTTTTCCAGTCGGGCAAAGTACTGTTGAAAGCTGCGCCAGTCGGGCGTGATGTGATAGTGATCGTAGTCGGAACGATCGGCCTTGATGATGGCGTCGTTCAGCGGCGCGATCGAACCGCCTTCGCCCGTGATTTCGGTCGTGATGCCCTGGTAGATCTTCGAGGGCAGGCGCGGATCCACCAGGATGGTCAGTTCCGACTGGCCCAGCATGTCGATGAAGCCGGGGGCAACCACCAGGCCGTGGGCATCAATGGTGCGCGTGCGTTGCGCGCCGGTCAGGTTTCCGATAGCGGCGATTTTGCCGGCGCGAATACCGATGTCGCCGGAGTACCACGGGGAGCCGGTGCCGTCGATGATGTGGCCGTTGGTGATGACGATATCGAAAGATGGGCTCGAGGCTTGCGCCCGCGAAAGATGTACGACGGTCAGAAGGAAGATGCCGATGATCAGAAACTCTTTCGTCAGCTTGCCGGTTCTCATGATTTCTCCGTTCTTACATTAGAACAGGTGGGGTGGGCGAGACCCCCACCCGACAGCCGGCGAAGCCTGTCCTTAGCGAAGTCGAAGGAACGCCGACGCTACGCTTTTGCTTTTCGGGCGGACATCGCGCCCAATGCCACCCAGATTCCGAAGGCCAGCCATTCGTAGGAGCTGAAATGTCCGGGCACGAACGGGACCACTTTCATCAGGATCATCAGCAGTCCGATGAGGGATCCCAGGGCAGCGACCATGCGCTGACGACGAGTTGGCGCCATCTGATAATACGCAGCGCAGGCCGCCAGCCAACCCGCGGCCGACGCCAGCGAACCCACCTCCGAAATTGGCACCAGGATGGCGTCACCGAGAAACATGCACGCCGCGGTACTCAATCCCACGCAAACCACAGCCACGGACGGAGTCTGATTCTCGGGGTGCACATGGGCGACGCGTGCGTCCACCAGCCCGCGGCGTCCCATGGCAAACACCAGCCTGCTGGCTGCGACCAGGTTTCCATTGAACACCTTGAACAGCGAAAGCAACGCCGCCGCCAGGATCACGCTGACGATCCAGCGCGCGCCCACAGCGCGCTCAAAAGCGACCGCGGTCATGAATCTCTCGCCCGTGAGTTCGCGCCAGGGAGCAACGTATCCCACAGCGGCGATGACGATGGTGTAGAACAGAATGCCCACCAGGATGGCCATCCAGATGGCCTTGAAGAATCCGCCAGTCCGGAATTCCGGGCTGGATTCCTCCGCTCCCTTCACCACCGACTCAAAGCCGGTCATGTAATACGGCACGATTTGAATGACCAGCAGGACGGAGACGAATCCGCTGTGGGTGAACAAGGGCGGAAAATTCTGCGGCGCGCCCTTGCTCACCCCGACCGCGACGAACACGATAAACAGGCCGAGGGTCCCGAAGGTAGTCCAGTTCTGAAAGATCGCGCTCAGCCGGATGCCGCGATAGTTGAGCACCGTCAGAAGACCGGTGAGCGCGAGCCCGATGATGACGTGGGGCAAATAGACGGGCTGTCCGGCGATGCGGTAGAGCTCCATCGAATCCAGGCCGGGAAAGATGTAGCCCGCGATTTTCCCCACGGCCACGGCTTCCCACGGACAGACGATGAAGTACGCCAGGATCATCATCCACCCGGTGGCAAAGCTGACCCAGCGGGGAAAGACTTTCGCGGTGTAGGCAACCTCGCCCGCGGCATCGGGCATGGCCGTCACCAGTTGGCCGTAAACGTAGCCAATCGGTAACAGGAGCGAGCCGCCGATGGCGAATCCCAGGACGCCGCCCAGCGGCCCCCCGCGCAGCAGCCAATCGTCCATGACGACCAGCCACCCGACACCCACCATGGTGCCCCAGCCCAGAGTGAAGTAATCAACGACGCGAAGTTTGCGGGCAAGAGTGATCATGGCAGGTGGCAATCAGCAATTAGCAATTGGCAATTAGTAATTAGCCAAACATCGGTGCCGGCTTGTTGTTGTGGCATTTGCCAATTGCTAATTGCCAACTGCTAATTGCTGATTCCTTGAGCGCCCCTAGAACAGACACAGCAACTCGAAAAGCAAATTGGCCGCCAGCAGCGATGTGATCTCACCGTTATCGTAGGGCGGCGACACCTCCACCAGATCACACCCTACCAGCTTCACCCCCTTCAAGCTCCGCACCAGGTCCAGAATTTGCGGACTGGAAAGGCCGCCCACCTGCGGCGTGCCGGTGCCGGGAGCGTACGCCGGGTCTACGACATCGATATCCAGGGTGAGATAAACCGGGCGGCCATGCAATTTTTTCAGGTGCCGTTTGACCAGCTCGATTCCGCCGCTATGAAACTCTTCCGAGGTCACAATCTTGATGCCGTGCTTGTGGGCAAAATCAAAATCGCCGTCGGAATAAACTTGCCCCCGCAAACCGACTTGCAGGGCGTGACCTTTTTGAATCAGTCCTTCCTCGATGGCATACTTCACCGGCG
The DNA here is from genome assembly GCA_963816025.1 of Terriglobia bacterium. Classification (GTDB taxonomy): domain Bacteria; phylum Acidobacteriota; class Terriglobia; order Terriglobales; family Acidobacteriaceae; genus JAIQFF01. The sequence continues at coordinate 16,076 of CAWFJA010000028.1, read as the reverse complement.
TGCCGTGCGAATGCGGACTTCCGAAGTATCCGCTCCAGGTATCTCCGTGGGCATCGAGCTGAATAAACCCAACCGGCCCGAAGTGCCGGTGAACAGCGCGAAGGATGGGCAGAAGAATGGAATGATCGCCGCCGACGCAGACCGAGCGCGCGCCGGCGCGGAAGACGTCGCCCAGTTGCTCGGTGATTCGCCGGTAAGTGTCTTCAATCGACAGCGGGTTGATCGAGAGATCGCCAAAATCACCGATGCGCCATTTTTCAAATGGATTTGTCTTCAGCACCGGATTCCAGGGACGGATCATGGCCGACTGCACGCGAATGTTGCGCGGGCCGAAACGCGCGCCCGGGCGGTACGTGGTGCCTCCATCGAAGGGAACGCCAATTAATGCCAGGTCGAGATCGGCCGCCCGGGGAATATGCGGCAGCCGCATGAACGTGGGCACGCCGGAGAAGCGAGGATAGACCAGCGCATCCACCGGCATGGGATGGGGTTTTGCGGCTTTTCTCGATTTCATAGGCGCGCGCATTATAGACCATGAGGCGAAGTTCCCGGCGCGTTAAAACCATGTGGGGCGGACACTCTTGTCCACCGCTTTTGATGTTGCTGTTGGTCCTTTGGTTCGCGGTCAGCAGACAGGATCGACGCCTGGCAGAAAATCTAAGTCAAAAGCGGCGGACAAGAGTGTCCGCCCCACACTCCCACTTGCGCCGCAGAGGACTCGATCCAATCTTCTCCAGCCAGTATGTTATGTTCTAACTTCTTCGTTTAAATCAGCGAGGCGGCCATGCCCCGATACGAATATCGAGTCCTGAAACCAGTTCCGGCAGCGGAAAAGGCGTTCCTGCAATGGATCGACGGGCTCGATCGTGAATTCGCGAATCGCGACCCTGAGCATCGCAGCGATGTGGTCCGTGAAGAACTGCATCAGCTCTACCTGGGACGTCCTTATGCCCCGCCCGATCCGGCAGCGCCGCTGGCGATGCAAACTCTGGTCCACTCGCTCGATCCCCGCAACGCCACGCTGGAGCCCGAGACATACGGCGATGCCGACGCCGCCAAGTATGCAGAACGCAAGCCGCTCATCTGGTTTTGGATGATGTATGACCGTTCTCCGGTCGGCCTGAATCACTGGCTGGGACACAAGGTACGCGCCATGCTGGCCGGCCACGTTTTCAAGCATTGCGGCCACAACGTCAAAATCTTCCACGGCGTGGAGTTTTCCTTCGGCTACAACCTGACGGTCGAAGACAATTGCACCATTCACAAGTACGTGCTGCTCGATGACCGCGGAGAAATCATCATTCATGAAGGATCTTCAGTCTCCGACTATGCCAACATCTACTCGCACGCCCACGATCTCAATGACGGCATGATCGTCAGCAATCACAAGACGGAGATCGGCCCCAAGGCGCGCATTACCTATCATGCAACCGTGCTGAGCGGGGTGAAGGTCGGAGAGCACGGGATGGTGGGCTCGATGGGAGTCGCCTCCAAAGATGTCGAACCGTTCACCGTAGTGGGTGGCATTCCCGCCAAGCCGATCAAGATAAAGTCCATCGCGCGGGAAGAGGTGCGGAACACCTTGGAAAAGCCCTAGCACTACGGATTTGGCATTCCCTGAGCCCTCCCACTCAGCGCCTGGAGCCGCGCGGAACCGCGGGTCCGCATGTTAGTATCGAAACCAATCGCGCATGGACCTGCAACACATCGACATCCTGAACATCGTGTTTCAGTTGATCGCTTTTATGTTTGCGATCAGCGTTCACGAATCGGCACACGCATGGATGGCCAGCCTGCGCGGCGATCCTACCGCGCGCATGCTGGGGCGGATTACGCTCAATCCTATCAAGCACATTGATCTGTTCGGGACGCTGATCTTGCCTGCAGTTGCCATGCTCGCCCACCTGCCTGTTCTGGGATGGGCCAAGCCGACACCAGTGGATCCGCGAAACTTCAAGAACCCGGTGCTCGATGACATTCTCACATCGGTCGTCGGCCCGATCAGCAATTTTGTGGTGGCGACCGGAGCCGTACTGATTCTCGTCCTGGTAAAGAATACGTCGGCTACGGGAGAGCAGATCGTCTTCGGCACGCTCCAGGGCGCAAGCTTTGCCGACACCAATTCGCTTCTGGTTCCGTTGTGCAAACTTGTATTCGCAATGATGATCATCAATATCGTCCTCGGCGTGTTCAACCTCATCCCGGTTCCGCCGCTCGACGGCAGTCATGTGGTTCGTCACCTGCTGCCCGCGGGGGCGCTCCGGATTTATGACACTGTTGGGACTTTTGGCCTGCTTCTTCTGGTGTTTTGGGGTGGCGGACTTCTGTCCAGACTCATCAACCCGGTGTTCGAACTCTTCGTCGGCATCCTCCTGAGAATCTGATGACCTCTCGCACAAACCAACGCAAACGCGTGCTCAGCGGTATGCGCTCCACCGGCCGGCTGCATTTGGGAAATTTCGTCGGGGCGCTGGACAACTGGGTCCGCATGCAGGACCAGTACGATTGCTTTTTTTTCGTGGCGGATTGGCACGCGCTTACTACCGATTACGCGGATACTTCGAAGATCAAGGGAAACTCGTTGGAAGTCCTGCTCGACTGGCTGGCCGCCGGGCTCGATCCCGAACGCTGCACCATGTTCATCCAGTCCCACGTCCCACAGCACGCGGAATTACATTTGCTGTTCTCCATGATCACTCCGCTGGGCTGGCTGGAGCGCGTCCCCACATACAAGGAGCAGCGCGAAAATATCGCGGAGAAAGACCTGGCCACCTACGGATTTTTGGGCTATCCAGTGCTGCAGGCGGCGGACATCCTGATTTACAAGGGCGATTTCGTTCCGGTGGGCGAAGACCAGGTGCCGCACGTCGAGCTGACGCGCGAAATCGCGCGCCGCTTCAACATGTTCTATACCCGGAAGGGGATGTACGTGTTTCCCGAACCGCAACCGCTGCTGACCCCGGCCGCCAAGCTGCCGGGGACCGACGGCCGGAAAATGTCGAAGTCGTACGGCAACACCATCCTGCTGACCGATCCCGAACCGGCGGTGCGGCAGAAGCTGAAAACCATGGTGACCGACCCGGCCCGCGTGCGCCGTACCGATCCCGGTAATCCCGATGTTTGCCCGGTGGGCGACCTGCACAAGATCTTCAGCGATCGACAGACCATCGCCAAGGTTGACGAAGGCTGCCGTTCCGCCGGCATCGGCTGCATTGAGTGCAAGGGGTGGGCGGCGGACGCCCTGGTCAGTATCCTCAATCCCATGCAGGAGCGGCGAAAGAAATATGAGGACAATCCACGCCTCGCCTGGGATATTCTGGAGGCAGGCTCCTCCCGCGCCAGCAAGGTAGCTAGCGCGACCATGGAAGAGGTCCGCGACGCTATGGGCATGTCGCTCGATTACGACGAGAAACATGGCTGAGAATCTAAAAATCGAGCCGGCAAACGTGGCCGCGACGGAAGGCGCAAGCCCGCTCGCGCCGGTTGTCCAGATGCCGGCTGCCGAGAAGCCGAAACCGGAAAGCGACTTCCCCTTCTCCGTGACCGTGGGAGATGTTTACGAGGGACCGCTCGATTTGCTGCTCGACCTGATCCGCAAGCAGGACATTGATATCTACGATATTCCGATCGGGCGCATCACGGCGCAATACCTGGCCTACGTGGAAAAGTTGCGGGAACTGGATGTAAATGTTGCGGCCGAGTTTATCTATATGGCGGCCGTGCTGATTCACATCAAATCGAAAATGCTGTTGCCCCGCGACCCGGCGGCGGCCTCGGACGCGCAGGACGATCCGCGGGCGGAACTGGTCAATCGCTTGATCGAGCACGAGAAGTTCAAGTCTGCGGCGCAGATGCTGATGCAAAAGCAGCAGATCGAAGATGCCGTAAGGACGAACCCGGCCATCCGGGAATTCATGGAGGCTGAGGGCACCGAGCCAGAAATCGCGGCCGATGTCATTGACCTGGTGAAAACATTCCAGCAGATTCTGGAGCGCGCCCGTTCGCGCCCTCTGCTCCAGGTGGACGAAGAGACGGTGACGGTCGGACAGATGATCGACTATCTGCAGCGCCGACTGGCGCTCGAAGACCGGCCGCTTCGCCTGAAGCAAATCCTGCGCAACGTGAATTCGCACCAGGCGCTGGTCTGCATGTTTCTGGCGCTTCTGGAGATGGTCCGGTTGCAGGCGATCCAGTTGCGGCAGGACCGAATTTTTGGCGAGATTCTGCTGCGCAAACATACTGGATTTGACGCCATCGTCGCGGAACAGGCGGCCGTACGCGACGATTGGCGATAGAAGGCAGGCTTCGTTCGTCAGGCGTCGGTTGTCAGAGCAATAGATCAGGGCTACACAGGCACTTAACCATGAGTCTTAAAGCTAAACTTGAAGCCATTATTTACGCGGCGGAAACCCCGATCACACTCGATCACCTGGTCGAGTTGGTCGGCGAATCTGTGGTAGCCGAAGGCGCCACAGAGGACGAAGTCAGGTCGCACGTCCGCGTCGCGCTCGAAGAACTGATCGACGAATATGCGGCTGCCCACCGTGGCATTGAGATCCGCCAGATCGCGGGCGGATATCGCATGTCCACCAAGCCCGAGCAGCACGACGTGGTGCGGGCCTTTGCCAAGAGTTTGAAGCCGCCGATTCGCCTCTCTCTTCCGGCGCTGGAGACGCTCGCTGTGATTGCGTACAAACAGCCAGTCACCGTGCCCGAGATCAGCGAGATCCGTGGCGTGGATTCGAGCGGCGTTATCGCCACTTTGCTGGATCGAAAGCTGATCACCACCGCGGGCCGGAAGGCGGTCATTGGCCGCCCTATTCTCTACAAGTCCACCAAGGAATTTCTACTCCGCTTTGGATTGAAAGACGTAGGCGAACTTCCGAGCATGGAGGAGTTCGAAAAGCTGGTCGCGGAATCGTTCCAAAACGAATTGCTGCCGTTGTCGGACAATGGCGCGGAAGCGGCTGCCGTCAGTGTCAACGATCCGCAACCAGCGCCCGGGCTTTCGGCTAGCGATGGAGAAACGGTTCCGGCCGGGACGCATGCCGGCGAGAATGATCCCGCCGCCTAAATCTGCGCTGACTGATTTCCGTTTAAGAAGCTCGCGTTTAGTACTTGGTCGAAGAAGTTTCCAATGCCTGCCCAACGTCTGCAAAAAATCATTGCCGCTGCCGGTATCGCATCGCGCCGCAAGGCGGAACAGCTTATTGCCGGCGGGCTGGTGTCGCTGAACGGGCAAGTAGTAACCGAGCCCGGCACCAAGGCTGATCCCGAACACGATCACATCCGGGTAAACGGCAAGCTGCTGCGCGGCGCGCAGAAATACGTGTATCTGCTGATGAATAAACCCAAGGGATATATCACCGCAGTGACCGATCCGGAAAAACGGCCGACGGTGATGCATCTGCTTCGGGGCGTAGGCGTGCGCGTGTATCCGGTCGGACGGCTGGACTACGCCAGCGAAGGCCTGCTCCTGCTCAGCAATGATGGAGAGCTCGCGGCCGCGCTCATGAAGGCTTCGTCCCACGTTCCCAAGACCTACCTGGTCAAGGTGGCGGGGACGCCGTCGGTCGACGGTCTGGTCAAGTTGAGGTCCGGAGTTTACATTCAAGGCAAAGGCGGGCGGCGACAGAAGACAGCGCCCGCCAAAATCAAGGCCATTCGCGAGGCCGACAATCCCTGGTATGAAGTTACGCTGATCGAAGGCAAGAACCGCCAGATCCGGCAGATGTTCGAGAGCGTCGGCCATCATGTGGAGAAAATAAAACGAGTGCGCTACGGACCATTGCAGCTTGATGTTCCTCCGGGGAAATTTCGGCATCTGACGGCGCAAGAGGTGACCCGCTTGAAGTCGGCTACCAAGGTAGCGTCCGCAGGACGGCTCTAGCCGGCCGGGCCTTGCCGGGCTGAGCGGGCGGGGCGCCCGCGCCCATATCGAAATACTGGATGTCTACGCTCATCAAGCTCGATTCAAACGAAAATCCATTTGGACCTTCGCCCTTGGCAGTCAGGGCCATGCAAGCCGCGCTCTCGGGATGCAGCGAGTACCCGGACGATGATGCGTCCGCATTGCGCCTCAAGCTTGCAGAACATCACGGTGTGCAAGTCGAGCAAGTCCTGGTGGCCGGCGGCCTGACCGAGTTTCTGGGAATGGTGGCACGGACGTTCCTGGCGCCTGGTCTGAACGCGGTAACCAGCGAGCGCTCATTCATCGTCTACCGCATGGCAACAGAAGCCGCGGGCGCGCAACTGATTGAAGTGCCGGTGCGCCAAAACGGATCCGATCTGGATGGAATTGCGGCGGCCGCGAATCCCAAGACGCGAATCATCTTTCTGGCAAATCCCAACAACCCCACCGGAACGCTGGTCGCGGCGGATCAAGTGGATCATTTCCTTAGTCGTATTCCGGAACCCGTTCTCGTACTGGACGAGGCCTACTACGAATTCGCCAAACATATTGCGGGCAGACGCGGCGTCAAATATTCGCGCTCTCTGGATTACGTGCGGGAGGGACACAATGTCGTGGTGCTGCGAACCTTCTCCAAAGCGCACGGCCTGGCCGGCGCACGAGTGGGATACGGGATTGCATCCGCGGAGTTGATCGCGAGCATTTCGCGTCAACGTTCGATGTATTGCGTCTCCTCGCTGGCCCAGGCGGGGGCGCTAGCGGCGCTTGAGGACTCAGCCCACATCCGCAAGACGGTCGAAAACAATACGGATCAGGCGGAACGACTGTTCCAGGCGATTGCAGAAGTTGGGTATGCAGTTACTCGAACCTGGGGAAACTTTCTTTATTGCGACATCGGTGCGCACGCCAGACATTTTGCGGAACATCTGCGGCTGGAGGGGATTTTGGTACGCCCTCTCGACCAATGGGGCGCTCCCGAATCCATCCGCATCACGATCGGCACGCCCGAGCAGAACGATGCACTCTTGCGAACGCTCAAGAAGTTGAAGAGTTCCTAGCTGTTCGTCATCGGCAGTTGCGCCGCACCGTAGAGTCCGGCATCGCTGCCCAGCAAGGCCCGGGTGATAATTGTCTTGGTCGAGCTTTCGGTTCCCATTTGCGCGGAAGCAACGGCCCCGCGAGAGATTGCGGAGTCGGGAGCGGTTGCGGCATACACCAGCGAGCGCTGCCGCAGTTCTTCGAAGATGAACGGGGAAAACGCCTCCCACGCGCTCGCCGCTCCTCCGCCGATCACATACATATTGAGGTTAAAGGCGTTGACCAGGTTTGCCAGACATATGCCGAGCGCTCGTCCCACCCGGACAAAGATTTTCTTGGCTTCCTCGTCTCCCTGAATAGCCAGGTTGTAGATCGCCTTGGCATTGAATTCCGGATCTGAATTAGCAGCTTTCGCGAGGCCCGGCGCACGGCCCGAGGCAATCGCCTCCTTCGCCATTCTGACTACTGCCGTGGCCGAGGCGTATTGTTCTACGCATCCGCGGTTGCCGCAGCCACACGGAGGTCCCTCAGGCTCGACCGTCATGTGACCAAATTCGCCCGCCATTCCAGTCATGCCGTGCCAGATACGCCCCTGCAGCACTATCCCTCCGCCGACGCCGGTACCGAGAGTCAACATGGCCATGTCTTCCACATCGCGCGCTGCGCCCAGCCATTTCTCGCCGAGCGCCGCGACATTTGCATCGTTCTCCAAGATCACTCTTGTCCCCAGGAGACGCTCAATTTCGTCTCGCACCGGAGTTCCCGCCCAGCCCGGAAGATTGGGCGATTCGCGCAACATGCCGGTCTTCAAGTCAATAATACCGGGCACGCCAATGCCGATCCCTTGCAAGCGCGGAAGCGCCGCGATACTTGGCGGCGAGAACGCGGATGGCATCGCACATCTCGCCGATGACGTGATCTTTGCCCAGCGCGACGCGCGTGCCCAGCGTGACTTTTTCCATCAAGTCGCCTTGCTGGTTGACGGCCGCAATGCGCAGGTTGGTACCGCCGAGATCGACACCGATCGAAAAGTTGGGCATAGTGCAGTAGCGTACCAAATTTCAGATGGCAAACGGGTCAGCGTAGCGCCGGCGTCCCGCCAGCTGTCTCGGGGGCTACTTTTGACACTTTGGACAATAGTGGCTGCTGCGACCCGCGATCACCACGCGTTTGATCGGAGTCTTGCAGACGAGGCACGGTTCGCCTTCGCGGCCGTAGACCCGATGCTGTAACTGAAAGAATCCTTCCTCGCCATCCGCGTCGACATAGTCGGATACGGAAGAGCCGCCCAAGGCGATCGCTTCACGCAAAACTTCCTGGACTACCGGGTAGAGCCGTCGGAGATCGTTCTCGCGTAAGAGATGATGCACGCCGCCTCGGGCGGATCCCCGCGCGAAACAGCGACTCGTCGGCGTAGATGTTGCCCACGCCGCTCAGGAGTTTCTGGTTCAGCAGGGCGCTCTTGATGGGCGTTTTTCGCCCATGGAAGAGGCTGACAAAATGGTCCTTCTGAACCTCGAGCGGCTCGGAACCCGAAGCTTCGAAACCGTGCGCCACGCTCAACCGCCCGAAGCGCCGCGGATCGACAAAGCGCAGTTCCCTGCCCGACGCCAGCTTCGCCACCAGATGGGTATGCTTCGGCATTTCGCTGTCCGGCGGGCAGACCAGCATGCGCCCGGTCATCCCGAGGTGAACGATCCACTGCGCGGACGTTTCCCGCGTGGGGCGGGCACCCTTGCCCGCCGCCTTCTTCCGTGATGACGGACCGCGGGTCCGGTTCCTCCCCTTGGCGGGCGAGGGCGCCCGCCCCACACCACCTGCGGGTACCAGATCGAATACGATGTGCTTCCCTACCCGCCGCACGCCTGCGATCCGGCGAGATTCGAGCGTGGCAACGATTTCGGCGGCGGGAGATTTCAGGGGCTCAGGTTTCGATCCCAGCCAGACCGACTCGATCATGTCTCCACGTGACCCGGCTGGCCAAGCCGCGGGCAATGGTTTCGACTTCAGGAAGTTCAGGCATGGAAAACAGTCTACAGTCGTCGGTCTTAGCGTCGAGCTTGCGCAGACTCGACGGGCTCAGTCCTCAATCGCATGACAGACTGAGCGAACTCGCACGCCGACTACAACGTCGATGAGCCGCTAGCAAAACAGCCGATAGACTACGTTGCTCATCCGCCGTCCGGCGGGTTATCATTATCGGTACACATCAGCCCTGTAAATCCTTGTAATCCAATGTAGCGCAGTTCACCGTGGGCTTGGAGTGTGTGCGACCCTGCAAATGCGGCCGGGGTGGCCGCGCATTTTGGACCACGGAGCTGACTTTGAAGAAGGGCAAGACTGCGGTCATCGTAGGTGCGCAGTGGGGCGACGAGGGCAAGGGCAAGATCGTCGACGTTCTCTCCGAAAATTTCTCGGTCGTGGCCCGCTATGCCGGCGGACACAATGCCGGGCATACCGTCATCATCAACGGCAAGAAATTCATTCTTCAACTGGTGCCCTGCGGGGTCCTGCGCCCCGGGTGCCGCAGCGTGATCGGCAATGGCGTGGTGCTCGATCCCATCGCCTTTCTCAAGGAAGTGGCGGCCTTGCGTGAAACCGGCGTCCAGGTGGACGGCAGCCTGTTCGTCAGCAACCGCGCCCACGTCATTCTGCCTTACCATCGCATGATCGAGCTGGCTTCGGAGAATGCTCCGGGGCGGGTGAAGATCGGCACCACTTCGCGCGGCATCGGGCCTGCCTATGAAGACAAAATGGGCCGCCGCGGCCTGCGGGTGGCGGACCTGCTCGACCTGAAGCTGCTGCGGACCCACATCGAAAACGCCTGCAACGAGAAAAACATGATCGCGCACGCGTTGTTCAATTCCGAGCCGCTCGATCCGGACAAGATGTATCAGGAGTATGCGGAGGCTTCGGCCAAAGTCGCGCCGTTCGTGTGCGACACCGCCGCGCTGCTGAATCAGGCGCTGGCTGACGGCGAGTCCGTTCTCTTCGAAGGCGCGCAAGGCACCATGCTCGACATTGATCACGGCACCTATCCGTTTGTGACCTCTTCCAGCGCCACTTCGGGCGGAGCGGTCATTGGAACCGGAGTCGCTCCTACGGCCATTGACACCGTGATCGGCGTCACCAAGGCCTATTGCACTCGCGTCGGCGGCGGACCGTTCCCTTCCGAAGCTTTGGACGCCAGCGGCGACCTGCTGCGGGCGCGGGGCAATGAGTACGGCGCGGTCACGGGGCGTCCCCGGCGCTGCGGCTGGCTCGATTTGCCACTCCTGCGCTACGCTGGCATGATTAATGGGATCTCCTGGCTGGTCGTGACCAAGCTCGATGTGCTGGACGAACTGGCGGAGATTCCGGTTTGCGTCGGCTACAAGATCAATGGCAAGGTGACGGCGGAAATTCCAGCACACGGCAGCGGCTATGATGCAATCGAGTGCGTCTACCGCACCATGCCGGGGTGGCGCACTTCCACGCAAGGCGTCACACACGTGGACAAGCTGCCTGCGGCGGCGCGCGACTACCTGGCTTTTCTGGAGAAGGAGAGCGGCGCCCGCATCGGAATGGTTTCTACCGGGCCGGGACGCGAGCAGACCATGTTTGTAGATGGCTTTACCACCGAATTGAAGGGACTGACTGGACAGAAAACTGAGGCTTCAGCAACAATCTGAAAAACGGAGCGCATGATGGTTGTCCTGGTGGTGACCTGGATGGCAAAAGTTGGCCGCGAAGCTGAAGTGGCCGCAATTTTTTCCAAGTTGACCGAAGAGTCCCGCAAAGAGCCCGGCTGCGTCATGTTTCGTGGCGCATCGGCACAAGACCGAACCACGCCGCTTTCTAGTCTATGAGCAGTACAAGGACGACGCCGCGCTGGAGGCCCACCGCGCCACCCCTCATTTTCTGCAATACGCCAAGAAAGAACTTCCAAAGCTGGGCGACCGGGTGGAAGGAAATCTGTTCGAACCGCTAGGCTGAAAGGGCTCGCGTGTGGACGCGGGCGACTCGCCCGCGCTTTCAATTACTTCTCCTTGTCCGCCATCAAAACCCCGCCCGAAGCATAACTCTCTTTCGACACTTCATTGAAAGCCACCACGATGGCCTCGCGGCGAGCTCCCGCTTCCTCCACCATCGCGTCCGTAATGCGTTGCGCCAGCTTGCGCTTCTGATCGGTGGTACGGCCTGTCAGCATCGTGACTTGAACTAATGGCATGGAAATCGCTCCTGGCTTACTCTGGCTGCAACCAGACTACTGCGCCAGTTCGTATCCCGCGAAAAAGAAACTCAGCTCGAAGCGGGCGGTATCGTCCGCATCCGAGCCGTGGATGGCATTGTTCTCGATGCTGGTGGCCCACTTCTTGCGAATGGTGCCTTCCTCGGCGTTGGCCGGGTTGGTGGCCCCCATGAGCTTGCGCAAATCCGCGATCGCGTTTTCTTTCTCCAGAGCCAGCACAACAATCGGCCCGCTGGACATGAAGTCCGTCAGCGAACTGAAGAACGGCCGGCTGGCGTGCACGGCATAGAACTGCTCCGCCTGATGCTTGGATATTTCCAGCATCTTCATGCACAGAATTTGAAAGCCATTCTTCTCGAATTGCTCGATGATGTCGCCGACGGCGTGCCTGCGGACGGCATCAGGCTTAACGATGGTCAAAGTACGTTGGAGTGTTTTCATTTGTGGTTGATCGCTATTCCTTAGTCATTGGTAGTTGCTGAGAACCGGGAACTCATATCTGGCAACTGGGGTCCTAAACTTTCGCTCCCATCACCGCCGCCACGGTTTCGCCAATTTCAGCCGGAGATTTCGCCACGCGAATTCCGGCCGCTTCCATGGCCTTGATCTTCTCTGCGGCGGTTCCCTTGCCCCCGGAAATGATGGCGCCCGCGTGGCCCATGCGGCGTCCCGGAGGGGCGGTCTGCCCGGCGATGAAGCCGACCACAGGCTTTTTCATGTGCATCTTCACGTACTCCGCCGCGGTTTCCTCGGCGTTGCCGCCGATTTCTCCGATCATCACCACGGCTTCGGTCTGAGGATCGCGATTGAACAGCTCGAGCGCATCCACAAAATTTGTGCCGATGATGGGATCGCCGCCAATGCCGATGGCGGTCGATTGTCCGATGCCGCGGGTGGTGAGCTGATACACAGCTTCATAAGTCAGCGTGCCCGACCGCGAGACGATTCCCACTGAGCCCTCTTTATGGATACGGGCCGGCATGATGCCAATCTTGCAGTTGCCCGGCGAGATGATGCCCGGACAATTGGGGCCGATCAGCCGCGAGCGCCGGTTCTGCAGAAACTCCCAGGCGCGAACCATGTCCAGCGTCGGGATGCCTTCGGTGATGCAGACGATCAGCTCCACCTCGGCGTCGGCCGCCTCCATGATCGCATCGGCGGCAAACGGCGGCGGAACAAAAATCACGGACGTATCCGCGGCAGTCTGGTTCACCGCTTCCTGCACCGTATTGAAGATCGGCCAACCTTCGTGCGTCGTGCCGCCCTTGCCCGGGGTCACGCCGCCGACAATCTGCGTTCCATATTCCGCGCAGGCTTTGGCGTGAAATGTGCCTTCCCGCCCGGTAAGGCCCTGCACGATCACCCGCGTTGATTTATTTACCAGAATGCTCATGAATTCGTCTCTGCTCCCAACCCCGTTGCCAATCCTGAGCGGAGCCGAGTCATTCGCTTGCGAATGGCTCGACGGAGTCGAAGGACCCCTACCCCTGCGATGCAGCCGTAAACCTAGTTGCGCGCCGCCGCCACGACCTTTTCAGCGGCATCCTTCATCGTTTCCGCCACAATAAAATTCAATCCTGACTGCTTCAGAATCTCCCGCCCCGCCTCAACGTTCGTGCCTTCCAGGCGCAGCACGATGGGAAGCTGAATGTGGGTCTTCCGCGCCGCCTCGACCACGCCGGTCGCCAGCGTATCCACGCGCAGAATGCCGCCGAAAATATTGATCAGCACCGCCTTCACATTCTTGTCGCTGAGCAGGATTTCGAAGGCATGCGTGACCTGTTCGGCATTGGCGCCGCCGCCCACGTCCAGAAAGTTCGCCGGCATGCCGCCGGCGTACTTGATGATGTCCATGGTCGCCATCGCCAGGCCGGCGCCGTTCACCATGCAGCCCACGTTGCCGTCCAGCTTGATGTAGTTCAAGCTGTACTTCGAGCCTCCACTTCCAGCGGATCTTCCTCGGTGACGTCGCGCAGCTCGCGAATCTCCGGGTGGCGGAACATGGCGTTGTCATCGAAGTTCATCTTGGCATCGAGCGCGAACAACCGGCCATCGGTGCAGGTGATGAACGGATTGATCTCCATCAGTGAAGCATCGGTTTCCTCGAAGGCCTGGTACAGGCCGGTCATGAACTGGACCGCCTGATTGATCTGCGGCGCCTTCAGCCCCAGCGCGAATGCCAGCTTGCGCGCCTGAAAGGCTTCCAGGCCCATGCCCGGATCAATGTATTCTTTGAGAATGGCCTCGGGATTCTCCGCCGCCACCTGCTCGATTTCCATTCCGCCCGCAGCCGACGCCATGAACACCGGCCTCGCCTCGGCGCGATCAATCACGATCCCGAGATAAAGTTCTTTCTCAATCGGCAGAGTCTCTTCAATCAGCAATCGCCGCACCATCCGGCCTTCAGGCCCGGTCTGATGAGTCACCAGATTCATGCCGAGGATCTTGCCGGCCAGCTCGGCCGCTTCCGCGACCGACTTGGCGATCTTGACGCCGCCGCCCTTGCCGCGCCCGCCGGCATGGATCTGGGCCTTGACCACCACGCCCGTCGCTCCAGCTTCGAAAAGCTTCCGGGCGGCAGCTTCCGCCGCTTCCTGGCTCTCGACCATTTCGCCGCGGGGCACCGCGACGCCATATTTCTTCAGGATATTTTTCGCCTGGTACTCATGAATTTTCATAATGATTCCCGACTAGACCGATCGGCACAACCTGGCTTGCAGTTCAGGGCAGCAGTTCAACATCTGATTTTATAGAAGCGCTCTCGATAGGGCAAACGTCCAAACCTATAAACCACCAAGGACACGAAGGTGCACGAAGGGTCTAAGGATTTTCTTCGTGTACCTTCGTGTCCTTGGTGGTTTATGGGTTTGCAGATTCACCCGCAACTTGGAATGCTACTCTTATAGCCAGTCCCATGATCACCGACGCCCTGCAGCGCATTGCCAATCGACACGAATCGCTCACGCGCGAAGAAGCTCGCGCCGTCATGACCGAAGTCTTCTCCGGAAGCGCCACCGACGCGCAGATTGCCGCCCTGCTGGTCGCCTTGCACATGAAGGGCGAGACGGTGGAAGAAATTGTGGGCTTTGCCGAGGCCATGCGGGCCGCCGCCGAACCGCTGCCGCTGCACGAAATCTCGACCCTCTCCGTCAGCGGCACCGGACGGGATGCGCTGGTTGACACCTGCGGCACCGGCGGCGACGCTCAGCGGCACTTTCAATATTTCCACCGCCAGCGCCTTCGTGGTTGCCGGAGCAGGGGTGCGCGTAGCCAAGCACGGCAACCGCAGTTTGAGCTCCCAATGCGGCTCCGCCGACGTGATGGAAGCCCTGGGAGTAAAGATCAGCCTGCCCAGCGCAGTTTTGGCCACCTGTCTCGAAGAAGTCGGCATCGTGTTTCTGTTCGCGCCGGCCATGCATTCGGCCATGAAGTATGTGCAGCCCGCGCGCCGCGAACTGCGGCTGCGAACGATTTTCAACCTGCTGGGCCCGCTCACCAATCCGGCGCAAGCCTCCGCGCAGGTGGTCGGCGTCTATTCGCTCGACCTGGTGGAAAAACTGGCCGAAGCGCTCAGCATGTTGGGCGCCCATCGCGCGCTGGTGGTCCATGGCATGGATGGCCTGGACGAAATCACGATTACCGGACCAACCCGCATCGCCGAAGTTCGCGAAGGAACCGTCCGCACCTACGAAGTCACGCCGGAAGAATTCGGAATCCAGCGCGCCCGGCTCGACGATATTGCCGGGGGCGACGCCGCAGCCAACGCCGCCATTATTCGCGAAATTCTCGCGGGAAAGAAGTCTGCCAGGCGGGATGTAGTCCTGCTGAACGCAGCCGCCGCCCTGGTCGCGGCCGGCAAAGCCGAACACCTGGGTGATGCATTGCCGCTGGCGGCACAGTCCATCGATTCCGGCGCGGCAGCCGCGAAACTGGATGCCCTGGTGCGGTTCACCAGCACATACGTGTGAGAGGCCGGACCTCAGACTTCGGACCCCCGACTCAGACTTCAGACCTCGGACCCCGGCTTCACCGGTCCGAGGTCCGACGTCTGACGTCCGAAGCCCGCCCCACCGCTTCCTTCTTCAATCGCTCAATCTGCTCCAAGTGGCTCGCCCCGTGAGTTCCCATTCTTTCGATCAGCTGCGCCACCGTAAAGTTCTCTTTGGTTTCGGGATGATAGGCCGACTTGCCGAGGTCTGCCGGTTTGAGGCGCTGCAACAGGCGAAGGTTCGAATGGCGATTCAGCCCGTAAAGCGCGACCAGTTCGGCAGGCGGAGTCTCCAGGCAGCCGAGGTTATGGACCCAGTCGTTCTGGTCGCATCGGCGCAATGACCGGCTTCTTGTCCGCGAGCATCTGGCGCAGGCGGTACGCGTACACAATCTCGATGTCGGCCAGATGACCAAGTATCTCCTGGATACACCACTTGTCCGGCGCCGGTTTGTAGCGCAACACTTTCTCCGGCAGACCCGAAACCGCCGCCGCAACCTGCTTCGGACTTTTTTCCGCCGCCTCGAGGTGCTTTTTCAGTTCGCTTTCTGTCACAGAAGCCCTACCATTTACGGATTGCCGAATTTACGAATTGCCGATGGAAAATCCTACAATCCTAAAATTCGACAATTCGGCAATTATTTCACTTCTACTTTCTCCATCCACTGCGCCACCTGCACGTTCCAGCCTAACTCTTTCGTCATGGTGTCACGAAGCAGGGATGACGCGGTGGGCTCGCCGTGCACCAGGTAGGTCGTCGCGGGCTTTTGAGTGAAAGTACGCAGCCATTCCAGAAGTTCCGGAGTATCGGCGTGGTCGCTGAATTGTTCGAGCGTCGCTATTTCCGCCCGGATGGGCACCGTCTCACTGAAGATGCGCACTTCAGGAGCGCCACTCTTGATCGTGGC
>CAWFJA010000027.1:0-209228 GCA_963816025.1 Terriglobia bacterium | reverse complement strand
CCCGCGAAAAAGAAACTCAGCTCGAAGCGGGCGGTATCGTCCGCATCCGAGCCATGGATGGCATTGTTCTCGATGCTGGTGGCCCACTTCTTGCGAATGGTGCCTTCCTCGGCGTTGGCCGGGTTGGTGGCCCCCATGAGCTTGCGCAAATCCGCGATCGCGTTTTCTTTCTCCAGAGCCAGCACAACAATCGGCCCGCTGGACATGAAGTCAGTCAGCGAACTGAAGAACGGCCGGCTGGCGTGCACGGCATAGAACTGCTCCGCCTGATGCTTGGATATTTCCAGCATCTTCATGGCACAGAATTTGAAAGCCATTCTTCTCGAATTGCTCGATGATGTCGCCGACGGCGTGCCTGCGGACGGCATCAGGCTTAACGATGGTCAAAGTGCGTTGGAGTGTTTTCATTTGTGGTCGATCGCTATTCCTTAATCATTGGTAGTTGCTGAGAACCGGGAACTCATATCTGGCAACTGGGGTCCTAAACTTTTACTCCCATCACCGCCGCCACAGTCTCGCCAATTTCCGCCGGCGATTTCGCCACGCGAATTCCAGCGGCTTCCATGGCCTTGATCTTCTCTGCGGCAGTTCCCTTGCCCCCGGAAATGATCGCGCCCGCGTGGCCCATGCGGCGTCCCGGAGGGGCGGTCTGCCCGGCGATGAAGCCGACTACAGGCTTTTTCATGTGCATCTTTACGTACTCTGCTGCGGTTTCCTCGGCGTTGCCGCCGATTTCTCCGATCATCACCACGGCTTCGGTCTGAGGATCGCGATTGAACAGCTCGAGCGCATCCACAAAATTTGTGCCGATGATGGGATCGCCGCCAATCCCGATGGCGGTCGATTGTCCGATCCCGCGGGTGGTGAGCTGATAAACAGCTTCATAAGTCAGCGTGCCCGACCGCGAGACGATTCCCACTGAGCCCTCTTTATGGATACGGGCGGGCATGATGCCAATCTTGCAGTGGCCCGGCGAAATGATGCCCGGGCAATTGGGTCCGATCAGGCGCGAGCGCCGGTTTTGCAGAAACTCCCAGGCGCGAACCATGTCCAGCGTCGGGATGCCTTCGGTGATGCAGACAATCAGCTCGATCTCGGCGTCGGCCGCCTCCATGATCGCATCCGCGGCAAACGGTGGCGGAACAAAGATCACGGATGTATCCGCGCGCAGTCTGGTTCACCGCTTCCTGCACCGTGTTGAAGATCGGCCAACCTTCGTGCGTCGTGCCGCCCTTGCCCGGGGTCACCCCGCCGACAATCTGCGTTCCATACTCCGCGCAAGCTTTGGCGTGAAATGTGCCTTCCCGCCCGGTAAGCCCCTGCACGATCACCCGCGTCGATTTATTTACCAGAATGCTCATGAATTCGTCTCTGCTCCCAACCCGTTGCCATCCTGAGCGGAGCCAGTCATTCGCTTGCGAATGGCGACGAGTCGGACCCTACCCGCGATGCAGCGTACCAGTTCCGCTGCCGCCACTACCTTTTCAGCCGCATCCTTCATCGTTTCCGCCACAATAAAATTCAATCCTGACTGCTTCAGAATCTCCCGCCCCGCCTCAACGTTGGTGCCTTCCAGACGCAGCACGATGGGAAGCTGAATGTGGGTCTTTCGCGCCGCCTCGACCACGCCGGTCGCCAGCGTATCCACGCGGAGAATGCCGCCGAAAATATTGATCAGCACCGCCTTCACATTCTTGTCGCTGAGCAGGATTTCAAAGGCATGCGTGACCTGTTCGGCGTTGGCGCCGCCGCCCACATCGAGAAAGTTCGCCGGCATGCCGCCGGCGTACTTGATGATGTCCATGGTCGCCATGGCCAGGCCCGCGCCGTTGACCATGCAGCCCACGTTCCCGTCCAGCTTGATGTAGTTCAAGCTGTACTTCGATGCCTCGACTTCCAGCGGATCTTCCTCGGTAACGTCGCGCAGCTCGCGAAGCTCCGGGTGCCGGAACATGGTGTTGTCATCGAAATTCATCTTGGCATCGAGCGCGAACAGCCGGCCATCGGTGCAGGTGATGAACGGATTGATCTCCATCAGTGAAGAATCGGTTTCTTCGAAAGCCTGGTACAGGCCGGTCATGAACTGGACCGCCTGATTGATCTGCGGCGCCTTCAGCCCCAGCGCGAATGCGATCTTGCGCGCCTGAAATGCTTCCAGGCCCATGCCCGGATCGATGTATTCCTTGAGAATCGCCGCGGGATTCTCCGCCGCCACCTGCTCGATTTCCATTCCGCCCGCAGCCGACGCCATGAACACAGGCCTCGCCTGGGCGCGATCAATCACGATCCCGAGATAAAGTTCTTTCTCAATCGGCAGAGTCTCTTCAATCAGCAGCCGCCGCACCACCCGGCCTTCAGGCCCGGTCTGATGCGTAACCAGCGTCATGCCCAGGATCTTGCCCGCCAGCTCGGCGGCTTCCGCGACCGACTTGGCGATCTTGACGCCGCCGCCCTTGCCGCGCCCGCCGGCATGGATCTGGGCCTTGACCACCACGCCCGTCGCTCCAGCTTCGAAAAGCTTCCGGGCGGCAGCTTCCGCCGCTTCCTGGCTCTCGACCATCTCCCCGCGCGGCACCGCGACCCCATACTTCTTCAGGATATTCTTGGCCTGGTACTCATGAATTTTCATAATGATTCCCGACTAGACCGATCGGCACAACCTGGCTTGCGGTTCAGGGCAGCAGTTCAACCTCTTGATTTTATAGAAGCGCTCCCGATAGGGCAAACGTCCAAACCTATAAACCACCAAGGACACGAAGGTGCACGAAGGGTCTAAGGATTTTCTTGGTGTACCTTCGTGTCCTTGGTGGTTTATGGGTTTGCAGATTCACCCGCAACTTGGAATGCTACTCTTATATCCGGTCCCATGATCACCGACGCCCTGCAGCGCATTGCCAATCGACACGAATCGCTCACGCGCGAAGAAGCTCGCGCCGTGATGACCGAGGTCTTCTCCGGAAGCGCCACCGACGCCCAGATTGCCGCCCTGTTGGTCGCCCTGCATATGAAGGGCGAGACGGTGGAAGAGATTGTGGGCTTCGCCGAGGCCATGCGGGCCGCCGCCGAGCCGCTGCCGCTGCACGAAATCTCGACCCTCTCCGTCAGCGGCACTGGACGGGATGCGCTGGTTGACACCTGCGGCACCGGCGGAGACGCTCACGGCACTTTCAATATTTCCACCGCCAGCGCCTTCGTGGTTGCCGGAGCAGGCGTGCGCGTGGCCAAGCACGGCAACCGAAGTTTGAGCTCCCAATGCGGCTCCGCCGACGTGATGGAAGCCCTGGGAGTAAAGATCAGCCTGCCCACCGCAGTTTTGGCCACCTGTCTCGAAGAAGTTGGCATTGTGTTTCTGTTCGCGCCGGCCATGCATTCGGCCATGAAGTATGTGCAGCCCGCCCGCCGCGAGCTTCGGCTGCGGACAATCTTCAACCTGCTGGGCCCGCTCACCAATCCGGCGCAAGCTTCCGCGCAGGTGGTTGGCGTCTATTCGCTCGACCTGGTGGAAAAAGTGGCTGAGGCGCTCAGCATGTTGGGCGCCCATCGCGCTCTGGTGGTCCATGGCCTGGATGGCCTGGACGAAATCACGATTACCGGACCAACCCGCATCGCCGAAGTTCGCGAGGGAAACGTCCGCACCTATGAGGTCACGCCGGAAGAATTCGGAATCCAGCGCGCCCGGCTCGAAGATATTTCCGGGGGCGACGCCGCGGCTAACGCCGCCATTATTCGTGAAATTCTCGCGGGAAAGAAGTCGGCCGGGCGGGATGTAGTCCTGCTGAACGCAGCCGCCGCCCTGGTCGCGGCCGGCAAAGCCGAACACCTGGGTGATGCATTGCCCCTGGCGGCACAGTCCATCGATTCCGGCGCGGCAGCCGCGAAACTGGATGCCCTGGTGCGGTTCACCAGCACATACGTGTGAGAGGCCGAACCTCAGACTTCGGACCCCCAGACATCAGACTTCAGACCTCAGACCGCGGCTTCACCGGTCCGAGGTCCGACGGTCTGACGTCCGAAGCCCGCCCCACTGCTTCCTTCTTCAATCGCTCAATCTGCTCCAGGTGGCTCGCCCCGTGAGTTGCCATTCTTTCGATCAACTGCGCCACCGTAAAGTTCTCTTTGGTTTCGGGATGATAGGCCGACTTACCGAGGTCTGCCGGTTTGAGGCGCTGCAATAGGCGAAGGTTCGAATGGCGATTCAGCCCGTAAAGCGCGACCAGCTCGGCAGGCGGAGTCTCCAGGCAGCCGAGGTTTTGGGCCCAGTCGTTCTGGTCGCATCGGCGCAATGACCGGCTTCTTGTCCGCGAGCATCTGGCGCAGGCGGTACGCGTACACAATCTCGATGTCGGCCAGATGACCGAGTATCTCCTGGATACACCACTTGTCCGGGGCCGGTTTGTAGCGCAACACTTTCTCCGGCAGACCTGAAACCGCCGCCGCAACCTGCTTCGGACTTTTTTCCGCCGCCTCGAGGTGCTTTTTCAGTTCGCTTTCTGTCACAGAAGCCCTACCCTTTACGGATTGTCGAATTTACGAATTGCCGATTGAAAATCCTACAATCCTAAGATTCGACAATTCGGCAATTATTTCACTTCTACTTTCTCCATCCACTGCGCCACCTGCACGTTCCAGCCTAACTCTTTCGTCATGGTGTCACGAAGCAGGGATGACGCGGTGGGCTCGCCATGCACCAGGTAGGTCGTCGCGGGCTTTTGCGTGAAGGTACGCAGCCATTCCAGCAGCTCCGGAGTATCGGCGTGGTCGCTGAATTGTTCGAGCGTCGCTATTTCCGCCCGGATGGGCACGGTCTCGCTGAAGATGCGCACTTCAGGAGCGCCGCTCTTGATCGTGGCCCCCCGCGTTCCCGGCGCCTGGAAACCGATGAATATCACCGTATTCTTCGGGTCGGGCAGCCGCTGCATCAGGTGGTGCAGGATGCGTCCGCCGGTCACCATGCCGCTGGAGGAAACGATGATCGCGGGAAAGTTTGTGGCGTTGATTTTCTTCGAGTCTTCGATGGTCAAGGCGAAAGTAAAACCCGGCCACTGCAAAGGTGAGCCGTATTGCTTAATCAGCCGGCAAGTCTCGTCGCTGCACTCTTCCGAGTGTTTCAGGAAAACTTCGACGGCTTTGATCGCCATGGGGCTGTCGCAGTAAACCGGAATGCGGGGAATCTGCCCGGATTCCATCAGTTCCTTAACGATGAACAGGAACTTCTGGGTGCGTTCGACGGCAAATGCGGGCACAATCACGCTGCCGCCACGCTGCACCGTCCGGCGGATAATCGCGGCTAATTCGGGTCTGGGATCGTCCGTGGGGTGCTGCCGGTTCCCGTAGGTTGATTCCATGACCAGAATGTCGGCGGTCTCGCCTTCGGTCGGTCCCGTACGCACGACTTTGCCGGGCGCGCTGTTCTGGTCACGAACGCGGCCAATATCTCCGCTGAATAGGAGCTTCTTCACCTGACCCTTCAGGTTAAGAGTCAGCTCCACCATTGCCGATCCCAGGATGTGGGCCGCGGGGACAAAGCGAAATGAAACTTCGGGCGAAAGCTGCCTGGTTTCTTCAAACTGCACCGGACGGAAATGCTGCAGGGAATCTTCCGCTTCCGCCAGCGTGTAGAGGGGCAAGGCAGGGTCGTGTTTCGACTTCTTGTGCCGGTTGTAGAACCTGGCATCTTCTTCCTGCAGATGCCCGGAGTCGGGAAGGATGATGCCGCACAAATCAATGGTGGAGGGCGTCGCATAAACCGGGCCCCGGAAACCTTCCCGGACCAGGCGAGGGATCCAACCGCAGTGATCGAGGTGAGCGTGGGTCAGAACCACCGCATCAATGCCGGACGCCGGCACCGGCGTGGGCTGCCAGTTACGCAGCCGCCACTCCTTCGCGCCCTGGAACATGCCGCAATCGATGAGGACCTGAAAGCCGTCGTTGCCATCAGGGTTTGCACTGGTGTTGACCAGGTGCTTGGAGCCGGTCACGGTACCAGCCGCGCCGAGAAACTGGATGTAGGCCAAGAGTCGTCCTCCCACGGAAGAGCGATTTCAGATTGTTGATTGCAGATTGAAGATTGTCAAAACCGCCGCCGCTGCTGTTCCCAATCAGCAATCTACAATCTGAAATCTTCAATTTCTTTTCGCCGGAGCGTCAATCTTCTGCACATTGTTGCTCATGTCGCTCTCCGGCACGCTGCCATCGTTCACCACGATTTCCCGGGGAGTGGAAATAGCCTCCATGCGGAGAATGGCTTTCGATTGTCCGCGTACCAGGAGCCGTTTCGTCACCTGTCCTTCTTCCATCTTGAGCGTGAGTGGAACCTCGGCCGCCGCGTTCCCCAGGTTCTCGACCGTGACTGTGACCACGTGGGCATTCCCTGAAGCCTCCCACGGATAGACCGCTGCCACCTGGAAATCCGGCAGACCACGGTCGCGATAGACCCAGTCATCGAAAAACCATCCCAGGTCGCTCCTGGTTTGCGCTTCAATCAAATGCTGCATGTAGGCCGGCGTGGTGTCCGCCTCGGGACGATATGCCGCCAGCGCCTTCTTCAGCGCGTCGTCGCCGATCATGTCGCGCAGCATCCACCAGACATACAGCGCTTTGCTGCGGTAAAGGTCTTCGATGCTGGTGTTGACCAGCGATTCACCGGCTCCCGGATTCCGGCCGCGCTCTGCAGCCAGCGCTTTTTCTGCTTCCGCCAGCGCAGTACGGTGCAGGCCCATGAAGTCAAGCGCCGCCTGGCGGCCACTCTCCTGTTCGCGATAGACAGCCTGGGCAAAATGGGCCAGCCCTTCGTAGATCCACGGCCGGGGAGAGAAAAAGGCGGCATGCGTCAGTTGGTGAACCGCGGT
The DNA here is from genome assembly GCA_963816025.1 of Terriglobia bacterium. Classification (GTDB taxonomy): domain Bacteria; phylum Acidobacteriota; class Terriglobia; order Terriglobales; family Acidobacteriaceae; genus JAIQFF01. The sequence goes on along the minus strand of CAWFJA010000027.1, from coordinate 202,380 downwards.
GAGCTGGGCCAACTTTGCGAATCGCCGTTAAGAGGCGTAAGCAGCATGCTTCCACTCTCGTACGGCGCCGCCTCGGGATCGCTCAATTCCAGGACTTCCGCTTTAACCTCGGCTCGTCCTTTCGGCAAGCCAAACCACTCGGTGACGAATGGAACTGCCAGGCGCACCGCCAGCGCATAGGTCTGGGCAGCAGGCTTATGGTCGGGCAGATAGGAAATGTTCACCGAAGGCTCATCCAGCGCGTCGTACGCGCCGATCACGAAGAGCGGCACGGTCTCGCCCAAGGGTTGAAAAGTGCACTGGTTCACACTTTCGTAGGCCGCGCCCGTCGGTTCGTAGGATCGCAAGCCCCCAGCCTCGCCATTGCAGAGCAGGGTTGGAGGCGTTCCCTCTCCGGACTGACTCAGTTTGATTTTGCAGCTGCGCTTGCAGTTCGCGTTTCTTCCATCTCGCGACCGTTTCGAAAACGCTGTTGCCTTCCGACAGGTTCGCCGACTCGGTCGCAACCGGATACCAGGCCACGTATCCGATTCCGCGCACAGCGGTGAACGACTTGTCGATCTGGTCCCAGTCGCTGTGCCGGGCCACGTTCGCCGGCACACCGATTCGAGTCAGCCGGGTGGCATCGAGCGGGACGATGCCCTCGTATCCAATATCGAGTTCCACGGCGCCTTTTGGCGGAACCGCGCTGGGCAAGGTCACGATCGCTTCCGAAAGCGCGCCGGTGTGATCAATGTCCGAGGTGTAGGGCTGAGAGACGAACTGAGCCGGCTTGCCTTCGAGCTGGATCGATTTCCAATCCAGGCTGGAGGAAATCTGCAGTGACAGGTTTTTCTGCGGAGCGGCGGAGTCGTTCCGCAAAGTGATCTTGCCCCGCACCGCAAGCCGCTGTTGTTCAGGTTCTACGCGGACATCCAGGGTATAGCTGGTGAAGGTGAAGGCTTCGCGATCAAGGGCGCGAGCCTGAATTATCAGACCACAGAGGACACAGAGGACGCGGAGGACCTTCATTTCGCCTTCGCAGCCTTTATCCTGCGCTGGCGCACGATTTCGTACAACATCACTCCTGCCGCGACCGACACATTCAGCGACGGCACTTTCCCCAGCATGGGAATGGAAACCAGGAAGTCGCACTTTCGCGCGACCAGGTCATGGACCCCCTTGCCTTCGGAGCCCAGCACGATGGCGCAATCCATGTTGTAGTCGAGCGCGTCGTAATTCTGGGTGCCGCGCTCGTCCAGTCCGACGATCCACAAATGCTTTTCTTTCAGCTCTTCCAGAGTGCGGGCGATGTTGGTCACCTTGGCGATGGGAAGGTGCTCGCTGGCACCGGCCGACGCCTTGATCACGGTCGCGGTCACCCCGGCCGCGCGACGCTCCGGGATCACCACTCCGTCGGCCCCGGAAGCGTCGGCGGTGCGAAGAATCGCGCCCAGGTTGTGAGGGTCTTCGATTCCATCCAGCACCACCAGCAGCGAATATTGCCCGCGCTTGGCGGCGATCACGTCATCCAGATCGTTGTACTGTTTGCCCGAGGTGATGGCCACCACGCCCTGGTGGGCATTGTTCCCCGCCATGCGGTCGAGTTCGACGCGAGGCAGGAATCGAACGGCCACACCGTTCCGCCGGCATTCGTCAACCACGCGCTGCAAGCGCAGGTCATGACGCTCTTTCAACACGCCCACCCACTCGAACGATCGCCCGCGCGCCTTCAGCGCTTCGGCGACGGCATTGATCCCATAGATGTAATTCATCGAAATGTAAGTTTACGACATCGGACGTCGGGCGTCAGACCTCGGACCACGTGGGGACAGCCGCCCTCGGCTGTCCGGTCGAGCAAGGCTCGTCAGAGTTTGCCCTGCTGAGATAGCGGAGCATTGCTCCGCCGGACAGCCGAGGGCGGCTGTCCCACGTGGTCTGTAGCGCTTTCAACCCCCACTCGCTATACTTTTGATTGCACCGCATCTAGGAGATGGAATGTCTCTGTCCGCAGTCATCGTGGACGATGAACAGCTTGCCCGTGACGAACTTGCCTTCCTGCTGAAAGATGTCGGGGACGTGGAGGTCGTGGCCCAGGGCAAGAACGGGGTCGAAGGCGTAAACCTTATCCGCGAGCACAATCCCGACCTGGTCTTTCTCGATGTGCAGATGCCCGGCCTCGATGGCTTTGGCGTCATCAAGAAACTGCTCGACAAGAAAGTCGTCCTGCCCAAGATTGTTTTCGCGACCGCCTTTGATCAGTATGCGGTGAAGGCGTTCGAAGTGAACGCGGTCGACTATCTGCTCAAGCCTTTCGACAAGAAACGGGTGGCGCAGTCGGTGCAGAGAGTGCGCGCCAAGATGGAATCGGGCAACACTTCATCGGACAAGCTGGAGACACTGGTCCGCATGCTGGAATCGCAGAAGCCGCAAGCGTCCAAGATTCTGATCAAGTCCGCGGGCCGTCTTTTCCTGGTCAATCAGAAAGACATCGGCTTCGCCTCCATCGAGGAAGGCGTGATCACGGTTGTGACCAGCGGGGTCAACGGCATCGAGGGCCAGTCCAATTGCCGTACTCTGGAAGAGCTGCTGGACAGTCTCGATCCCAATCTTTTCTGGCGGGCGCACCGCTCCTACCTGGTGAATATCAACCGCATCAAGGAAGTCGTTCCCTGGTTCAAGAGTTCCTATCAGCTGCGCATGGACGACAAGAAGCAGACCGAAATTCCCGTCAGCCGGGCCCAGACCAAACGCCTGCGCGAACTCTTCGGCTTGTAGCAGGGTGTAGTGTTGGCCGCAGGCGACTCGCCCTGCCGCGATCTTCGCAGAGAATGAGGTCCAGAAAGCAGAACCCCAAAATCAGTCAGCCCTTCCGGGCCACGGGCTCGCGGGCGAGTCGCCCGCGTCCACACACACAACCTCAGCCGCTCTTGAAACCCTCGGGGGAGGGGGAGGCGGCCGGCTGGGAGGTCACGGCCGCCCTTCGGGCTGCCACCGACTGCTACGCAGCCAGCGCTTCCAGAGCTGTTCGATTGCGAATCACCAAAGTCGATCCCTCCAGACGGATTAATTCCTTCTTCTTGAGTTCGCTGAGCAGGCGCGTGACCGTCTCCCGCGACGAGCCGATCATCTGCGCGATTTCTTCGTGGGTCATGCTGGAGCGAATGCGAATTTCCCGGCCCGCGATGTCCATCTCATGCCCGCCGCTCCACGAAAGCAGCAGGCGGGCCAGCTTGCCTGCGGAGGAACGCGCCAGGACCAACTCGTGAATGTCCCGGTAAGCCGACTGAAATTCCCGGCTCAGCGCCTGCGCCGAGTGCAGCCCCAGCTCTCCGTACTTGTCCAGCAGCTTCATCAAGGCCGGCCGGTCGATGAAGTTCACCTGGCATGGCCCCACCGTTTCCGCCGTCACTTCGTAGGGCGTCCCGGAAATAACCGCGCTCAGGCCCAGCGCTTCGCCCGGCTCGGCCATTTTGAGGATGAGCACTTTGCCGTCGCGCGAAGTGGTCGAGAGTTTGACCTTGCCCGAGCAAAGCACCTGGATGCCTCGAGGAGTCTGGCCCTCCACGAACAAGATCGCAGCCCCGGGATAGGTGCTCAGATGGCTGGCCGCGCTGAAGGATTTCAGCACGTCCGGAGACAGGCCGCAGAACCACTTGTCTCTTCTCAGCTTGCAGGTAACACAATTCTCGATAATGTCGAGTCCATAGGGCGTGTTCATCATAGCCACCACCTCGCCGACTTCGGCAGTCCGGCTTCACGCCGCAAGGGCGCTTTGGGCGGAGCGTCGATGGCACGCGCCGGAGCCTGAACCGGCCGGATATTTTCCGCTTGCGCCAGCAGGGCGGCCGCGATCCGCGACGTTTGTCCTGACGACCTGAGACACCGGACAAGTTCCCATCCGGCAGTGGTATTCGAGTGCTTGCGCCACGACAGGCCGCAGGCGAACAGGTACAGCGGATCGATGCACGGCTCAGAGGGATGGTTCGACGGGATTTGGTTGCGGGGCGTTTCCACCCCATGGCAAATGCCCGGCATCCCGCTTCCTGGTATCGCCGGGCTTGGCTTCGGAAGATAACGGATCGGATGAGCCCGGTAAGGGGGAGGGCTCGGGTGCGGGTAGTTCGGTTGGGCTCCGGGTTGCGCTCTGAAAGCAACACTTCGATCCTCGTCTCCTGGCGTGCAACAGCTCATAGGCCAGCTGATCGTGGCAACCTCGCATGTTTTCATGGATTTCGCTTGGCACCTACGGGTGAGTGCCGGACGCGATCTCCATCGCAGGTGGGGTGCCAAACTTCACTCTGCACCAAAGTTGAAGCAAATACACGCTATTGCGTCCCGACGGGAATGGCCACGAGTCGGACTGGGAGGGGTGTTCGGGATGCCGATGCTCCGGCAGTGTGCCGATACATCGTCATTTATGGGCTGGAACCATCATTCGTATTCCTGGCGGGAAATCCCCATTTTCAAAATCCTGGACTGGAGGGTGGTGCGCTTCATTCCCAGCCTCACTGCCGCTCCCCGCGGACCGGCGATCACTCCGCCGGTATCGCGCAGGACCCGAATAATGTATTGCCGCTCCAGGCTTTCCAGTGTGCCATCGCTGTCCAGGCCTTCGTGGCCAGTTCTCAGCTCCGACCAAGGGAGCGTTGAGGACCCGGCCATCGGAGAGGATGACGGACCGCTCCATCAGGTTCTCGAGTTCGCGTACATTGCCGGGCCATTCCCAATTAACCAGGGCGTTCATGGTGGCGCTGGGAATGATCTCAATCTGCTTGTTCATGCTGCGGGCAAATTTCTGCACGAAATGCCGCACCAGCGCGGGAATATCCGTCTTCCTTTCGCTCAAAGACGGCATCCGGATGGGAAACACGTTCAGCCGGTAGTACAGGTCGCTGCGAAATTCCTTTTCCGCGACCGCGTGGGCCAAATCGCGGTTAGTGGCGGCAATCAGGCGAATATCGACCTTGATGGTGCGGGTGCTGCCCAGGCGCTCGAATTCCTGGTCCTGCAGGACGCGCAGCAGTTTCGGCTGCAGCTCCAGGGGAATATCGCCCACTTCGTCCAGGAACAAACTTCCTTTGTCGGCCAGTTCGAGGCGTCCGACTTTCTGGCTGATGGCCCCGGTGAAAGCGCCCTTCTCATGGCCAAAGAGTTCGCTTTCCAGCAGGCCGGTGGGAATGGCGGCGCAGTTCAATTTGACGAACACCCGGTCTTTGCGGGAACTCATGCGGTGAATGGCCTCGCGCGATCAGCTCCTTCCCGGTTCCCGTATCTCCAAGAATCAATACCGTCGCGTCGCTGGGCGCAACCGTTCTTGCCTGGGACAGCACCCGCTTCAGCGCCGGGCTTTCTCCCACAATCTCTTCGAAGTTGAGTTCGGAGCGGATCTCCTCTTCGAGATAGAGCTTCTCGCTGGCCAGCTTTTCCGTAAGTTGCGCAATCTCGCGGTAGGATCGAGCATTGTCCAGCGCTACCGCCACCTGCGCCGCCACCTGCTGGAGAAAACCAATATCCGGTGGGGCAAAAGCGTTCGCCTCCCGGCTGGCAAGATTCAGGGTACCGAGCTCGCCTTTGCGGGTGGTCAGGGGAATACAGCAGAGCGACTCGATTCCGTGTTCCAGCATCTGGCTGACGTAGCTGGACTGAATTCCCAGCAAATCTTCACGGTTGAAAATCTTGGTCTCCCGTTCCATCAAGGCGCGTCCCGCCGGAGTGTCTTTTACCGGCAGCGTCGTGTCGATGCCCGCCAGGCCCGCGGTCAAAGGAGAATCCAGCGGATAGAAGGACAAGGAGTGGGCCGCTTCATCGTAGACCGCGACGCTGGCATAGTCGTAACGGATCATGCGGCGCATGAACCCTGAAATGGCGGGAAATAGTTTTTGCAGGTCGCGGTTGGTAACCAGCGTGTTGTTCACCTCCAGCAGCACGTGCAGTCTTTCTTTTTCGCGTACCAGGGCCTCGCGCGTCATGGCGTTCTCCACCGCCACGGCGACCAGCTTGGCCACCCGGGGCAGAAGGCGCATGTCCTTTTCGCTGTAAGCATTGGTGTGAAAACTGCCGAGACCCAGCGCGCCCAAACGCTTTTGCGCGGTCGTCAACGGCAACCAGCAGTACGAGCGCAATCCTTTCTCGCGCAGCATACTCAGCACCGGGGAGAATCGTGAGTCCGCCGCCAGGTCGGGGACAACCAGCGCCTGTTGGTTCTGCCAGGCCCACCCCGACGGCGATTCATTCATGATCCTCTCCTCCTCGACCGCGGAGAGGACATTCTTCTCCCAGAAGTGACCGCGCATCACATTTTTTACGGGATCGTAAAGGGCGAAGTGGCCGGCGTCAGCTGCCGCTACGTGGCCCAGGCGTTGAGCCAGCGCGGCAAACAGTTCTGGCAGGTTGTGGTGGTGAACCACAAGGTCCGCCATCTCGAGCAGAGCTTCGTAACGCCGCAGATCGGCGTCAGAATCGAAATGACTTTCCGCACTCAATTTGCGCGAGCCCCAACTTCTCCCCCTCGGCAAACGGGAGGATTATAGAGCCAGCGGCTGGGACTCTGTCCTATTATTTTGTTGCTTGTTCCATTTCCGGAACAAATCGTGGTCGGAGATTCCCGGATTCCAAGTGCAGCGCATTCAGGTTTTCAGAACAAGCGGGTTGCCGAGTGCCCCAGCCTCAGAGCAAGGCGGAGAAGTGAGGCGCCTGGGTCGATTGCTGCATTCGGGTGATGTGGCCGGCCAAAGCGCTGAGACTTTCGTACCGGTCGGCCAATCTCCCGTAGGAAAGCCTGGCCTCGGGAAAGACCATGCGCAGGTAGAGCTGGGCGCTGGAGAGCAGGGCATAGGCGCGCAGGCGCAATGCGCTATCGATCAACTGTTTGCCGGCCTGCGCGATCCGGGCGTCGGCGCTCCGGGTTGCCGCCTCCCCGATACGCAGCAGGAAAGCCGCATTGTGGGCGGTGTTCTGAACATACTCCAGGGCGGCCCGCATCCGTTCCCTCTGGACGGCGCGAAACTGCCTGGAAGTCAGGTTGGCGCGCAGGAAGTCCTCTTCCCCCGGGTCCACAAGATTTCTGAAAGCGTCGAGGTCAACCGGCCGGGTGCGTCCCGCCAGGTCTTCCATTCGATGTACGGAGGAGTTGTGGCCCCCTTCCAGGTAGAGGAGCAGGAGCAGAATCGCCAGCGCCGCGAAGATCAGAGTGAAAGAGAGAATCATTGCAGTAACAGACGTTGCAATTCAGCGTTCCACTGCTCCAGGTTGTGTTCCGGCAACTCCTTCACGGTTCGATGCGCCTTTTCCGGCGCCAGCAGATATACCAGCCAGATCAAGACACAGCAGTGATAGGTCGCCATGGTGACAAAATCGAAGGCGTAACCGGCTTCAGGCCCGGTCCAGACCCGCATGGTCTCCTTCGCCAGATCGGCGCTGGCGAAAATTCCCAGGCCCAACGCAATGCCATAGGCAAAGCTGCGCCAGGAAAGACGGAAATAGGCAGAGAACCCTACCAGGACCAGCAACAAGCCGCTCTGCACCACACTCACACCCAGATCCAGAAGGTGAACCCGGGAGAGTATTTGGAACGTGCCGTCTTGGGGGGCTCGGGCTACGACCACAATCGCGGCCAACAGCAGAACCGCGGCGGCTCCCCGAAAAACTACCCAACCCAACCGCTTGATCCCCGGGTAGTTTTGAAACAAGCTGGAGAAAATCTCGCGGATGATGGCGAAACGCAGCGTGACGTCGATGGCCAGGCCCGCCCAGTACACGTACCAGTACTGGACAGCGGAAACCGCCGCGCTGTGATCCAGAAGGAACAGTGTTCCTTCCTCCACCGGCTGGAACAGCGTGTAGGCAAAGAACACTGGAAACTGGCGAAACCAGCCCCGTCGAACCATGACCACGGCAATGCCGATTTGAAGGACGTGGGGTGCGATCCAAAGGTAATGCCACAGGAATGAGTGCGGGTGCATGGCGGATGGCGGGAACTATATCCCGTTTTCCGATCACCCGCAAACCCATTCCACGGTGGACAATAAAACCCCGCACTCCCGGTTCAGAGCCGCAGCTTTGCCTTCCAGCGATCTGCAATGGCAAACGCCGGTCCTGACCGGTCATGTTTTGCGTCATGGCTTGCACATCTGGCCCGGCATACATTGCGGCCCGGGGCCTCCATCCGCCTTCACCGGGTTTGAGTTTGAAAGTGCGCCAACGAGCAGCAGGCTGCCGACGAGTAAGAGCAGGAATCTTTTCACGATGGAACTCCTTTTCGAGTGGATTGGGAAGTTCAACCGTGGTAACGTCTGCTTTAATTGGGGGGTTTTTTCACAAAACCGGAAGCCGTGCGGTTTTCTGAAATCAGGAAAATGGCGCTGAAATCAGCTCTCGAGGACTTGTTGGGAACGACGCTTGCTGGGGTGCCTGGAATTGCCGGAAAGGTCGAGTATGTCGCGAGCCTGCGCGATACGGGATCGGGCACTTATTCGCATTGGGGACTCGCCCGCGCTTACGGAGAGGCCGCCGCGCAGAATGCCCTGGCGGAAGCGCATCGCCTGATGTTTCTCAAACTGCTGCGCACTCCACTACGCGCGTTGCGCGATGACGTAATCGTTTCGAGCGGGGCGTTACAGATGACAGCAGGGGAGTATGTGGATCGGCTTCGCGGCCGCGGGCAGGCGATGCTGCCGCCCGACCTGGGCGGTGGGTCCGCCCGGCATTTCAGTTCAGTGCTGCAGACTCTTTCGATTCTGGTTTCGGCCCCGTCGAATAATCCGTCGGAAGCCATTCCCCCAGCTTGAGGGCAACGCCCACCACCTGGCCGATCACCTCCGCTTCCTGCGGATGGCGCACCATCCGGACGGGCACGGGCGAGAGCGGATGCGGTTGCAGGATAATCTGCTCGCCTTTCAGACTGCACCAGCAGCAGGTGTAGCCTTCGCGCATCTCTACAAAATAGATCGGACGCTCCAGTTCGGAGCGCCAGATTCCCGGCACGATCTTGTTTCTGCTTTCGTCCACCTGCAAAAAAGTGCCCGGCGGCAACAGCGGATACATGGTGAAATCCTCGCTGCCGATGTAGCCATACATGTACTTGTCATTGCTCAGGTTGGCCAGGTACGCCAGCGGCACCAATCCCCACTGCTCGACGATGCGGCTCAGGTTGGCGCTGCGACGGGGATCAAACGAGGGATCGAGCCGCGTGGGTATCGCTACCGAGGCGGTGCCCCGCAAAGTTTCTTCGAAATGCGACTTGGGAGGAAGACTGAGTTGCAAATCAGCAGCCGACAGGCTCAGATCGATCCCATACCAGGCCAATATTTCACGGAGATCGCAGCGATAAATGATGGAGAGCGAGTAAAGGCGGAAAACGCTGGGAACCAGTCCCTTGGTTTCGATGTCGGACAAACGGCTGGGGCAAAGCGCGAATTCATCGTTGCCGTGCCGTTCGGCGATGCGAATGCTGGCGCTTTCCACTTCACGCATGGTGAGGCCAAGGCGCTCGCGTACACCGCGTAGGTTCAGTCCAGCGGCCAGGATGGCAATTCGACTTTCAGGAGCCTGCATCAGGAACGCTCCGGATCAGCTTGGTTCGCTCTATTTGATTCGAGGCTTGAACCCGCGGATAGACCCCCGAGAGTAGATTGCGGTCGCTGCGATCCGCCCAGTATCGATCACGCCCGGCTTCGGCAGAGTCTGGCAGCGAACAATAAACCAAAGTTTACCGGCTTGCAAAGAACTTTTATCCCAGCTCAAAATTGTGATCCTGTGGATCGATTCTTCGACAGGTCAAGGCTATCCGGACCATTCCTCTCGCGGGAACACCTCCGTGGCGTTAACCGCGCGCGAATTTTCACTCCGCGGCGTCTATAATTGACTTATGGCGCGTGGTTGGGAGAGTAAGTCGGTGGAGGAGCAGCAATCGGCTGCCAGCACACAGGTCGAATCGAAACAACGACTTACGCCGGAGCAAGCAGCCCGCAGGCAGGCCCGGGAGGCGATTGAGTTGTCCCGCCGGCGCGTCCTGCAGCAACTCCAGGCGGTCGAGAATCCTCGTCACCGGCAAATGCTTGAAATCGCCCTTTCAGAATTGGACGAGCGGCTGGCACGTCTGGGCTAGGTCTATGGTTTAGTTGAGGGTGAATGTTTCTCAAGTATAATGGTTGCAATCCCCCATGAAAGCTTACGTATACGTGTCGCTCAAGAAGAGCGTTCTGGATCCGCAGGGAAAAACGATCCAGGGCGCGCTTAAGAAAATGGGATGCAAGGGGTTGGAAGAGGTTCGTCAGGGCAAATATTTCGAGCTCACCCTCGACGGCGGACTGAATCGGAGCGAAGTCGAGGCGGAAGTAACCCGCATCGCCCGCGACGTTCTGACCAATCCGGTGATTGAAGAGTTTCGTTTCTCCCTCGAAGAATGAATGACGACTGGCCGAATTCCCCGGTTCGGCGGTGATGCAGAGTTTTCCTGCTGCGGCAGGTAGATTGCGGAAGGTGGGGTAAGCCTTCTGAAGATAGTGGCCGGATTTCTAACTCACAAACGACATTCTTCGGTTTACCCCCCGGCCGAAAATAGGAGCATTCGCATGTGCGGTATCGTGGGCTACGTTGGCAAGAAACGGGTCGTACCGGTCATCATCGAGGGACTTAGACGGCTGGAATATCGGGGCTACGATTCCGCCGGAATCGCGGTGTGCGGCAACGGCGAGGGTCTGCAGATTCGCCGGGCCGAAGGCAAGCTGCGCAACCTGGAAGAAGTCATCCGCCTCAAGCCGCTCGACGGCACCTACGGCATCGGCCACACCCGCTGGGCCACGCATGGCCGTCCCACGGAAGAAAACGCGCACCCGCATCGCGACTGCACCGGACGCATCGTGGTGGTGCACAACGGCATCATCGAGAATTACGTCTCGCTGAAGCGCAAGCTCATCGAAGAAGGCCACAAATTCACCACCGAGACCGACACCGAAGTCATCGCGCACCTGGTCGAAAAATATTTCCTGAAGACCGCCAACGGTCATCGGCCGTCGCTCGAAGAGTGCGTCCGCAAGACGGTTGGTCAACTGACTGGCGTATTCGCGCTGGCCGTGATCGCCGTAGACGAACCGAACAAGATCGTGGCCGCCCGCAATGGCCCGCCCGCCGTCATCGGTCTCGGGCAAGGACGAATATTTCGTCGCCTCTGACGTTCCCGCGATTCTCTATCACACCCGCGACCTGTTCTTCCTGGGCGATGGCGACCTCGCCGTCATCACTCCCGAAGGCGTGCAACTCACCGACTTCAACGGACAGCCTGTCGTCCGCCAGGTACAGCACGTCACATGGGACCCGATCATGGCGGAAAAGGGCGGCTTCAAGCACTTCATGCTGAAGGAAATCTACGAGCAGCCGCGCTCGGTGCGGGACACGACGCTGGGACGGGTTTCGCAGGAAACCGGCCACGTTTTCCTCGATGAGATGGAGATCACCGAAGCCGAGTTCAAGGCCGCGAAGAAGATCAACATCGCCGCTTGCGGAACCAGTTGGCACGCCGCCCAGGCCGGCAAGTTCATGATCGAGCGCCTGGCGCGGCTTCCGGTTGAAGTCGATTACGCTAGCGAGTGGCGCTATCGCGACCCCATCATCACTCCCGACACCCTGACCATGCTGATCACCCAGTCGGGCGAGACCGCGGACACGATCGCTGCCCAGCGCGAAGCCAAAGCCAAAGGTTCGAAGACACTGGCCATCTGCAACGTAGTGGGATCGATGATCACGCGCGAGGCGGCGGGCACCATCTATACGCACGCCGGCCCCGAAATCGGCGTGGCTTCCACCAAGGCGTTTACCGCGCAACTCACCGCGCTCTATCTCTTCGCTCTTTATCTGGCGCAGCAGCGCGGCACCATGAGCGCCGATCAGGCCAAAGAGGCGATCCAGGAACTCACGCGCATTCCCGGCAAGCTGGAACACCTGCTCACGCGCGAAGAAGAATGTGAAGACCTGGCTAAGGAGTATTCGCGTTCGCAGGACTTCCTCTTCCTCGGACGCGGCATCCACTATCCGATTGCGCTCGAAGGCGCGCTCAAGCTGAAGGAAGTTTCGTACATCCACGCGGAAGGCTATCCCGCCGGCGAAATGAAGCACGGCCCCAACGCGCTGATCGACGAGAACCTTCCGGTCGTAATCATTGCGACCCGCGATCCCAAAGACGCGCTGTCCATGACTCGCTACGAAAAAACCTGCTCCAACCTCAAAGAGGTGAAAGCCCGTTCCGGAATGATCATCGCGCTGGCCACCGAAGGCGACGAAGACATCAAAGAAGCCGCCGACCACGTGCTGTACGTCCCATCGGCGCCGGAAGAGTTGCTGCCAATCCTCGAAATCGTTCCGCTGCAGTTGCTGGCCTACCACATCGCAGTGCGCCGCGGTTGCGACGTGGATCAGCCCAGGAACCTGGCGAAGTCGGTGACGGTGGAGTAAGGCAGCTTCTAGCTTCTGGCTCTCTTGGCGCACCCCTGTCATCCTGAGCGGAGTGGAAAGTTCGCGTAGCGAACTTTCCACGCAGTCGAAGGACCCCTATTGTCACCACTGCAGCGGAGGGAATAGGGGTGCTTCGGCTCCTTCGTCGTTCGCGAAGCGAACGACTCCTCGCTCAGCATGACAATGCGGAGGGGGCACGCGTCCAACTGCACGCCACCATCATCTACATAACCGATGTCTCCCTTTCAAACTTTCACGACCCGTCTTATTCGCTCCGTTTCTTTATCTCCCCAGACCAAGCACCTCGAATTCGAGGTCGCCTCCGTTCCCCGCTTCGGCTTTGTCGCCGGGCAGTGGCTGTCCTTCAAGACCAACAAGCCGGACGGCGAAGAAATTACCCGCGCCTATTCCATCGCCTCTCCGCCCGCAGAGGACAATCGCTTCGCTCTGTGCCTCAACCGGGTGCAGGACGGCTACATGTCGAATTTTCTTTGTGACATGAAAGAGGGTGAAGAGATCAGCTGCCAGGGACCGTTCGGCGATTTCATCTTGCGGCCGCCGTTGCGCGATACCGTTTTTATCGCCACCGGCACCGGCATCGCACCGTTTCGCTCCATGCTGCATTGGTTGCTGGCCGATCCAGCGCGCCATCAGGAGAAGCAACTCTGGCTGCTGTTTGGTAACCGGACGAAAGAAGACATCTACTACCACGAAGAGTTTCTGAAGCTGCCGGCCCAGCACGCAAACTTTCATTATCTGCCAACTCTGAGCCGTGGCGCTCCCGAATGGCAGGGTCTCCGCGGGTATGTTCAGGAACACGTCCCGGGAATAGTCCAGGGGCGCGCCGAAATGCACGCCTACATCTGCGGTCTGGACAAGATGATCAAAGCCAACCGCGAGCTTCTGAAGAGCCTGGGGTGGGACCGGAAATCGATCCTGTACGAGAAGTACGACTAGAATTTCTGAGTATCTGTGCGATTACCGGCCGCCGGCACACGTCGCAGTACACTTAGGCTGGGCAAACACTGGGAATGGCACTTGGTGGCAATAATTGCCTTGAGGCCGGGATGAAGCGTTTTAGAAGAAGCATCCTCTTCGCAACGGGTCTTTTTGTCTTAGACGCCTACTTCTTAAACCAGGGCGTCATTGCCCTCTTCGTGATGCTGCTCGCCTTGTTCATTTTCCTGCCCTGGTCCTTGTGGACGCTTCGCCGCGACAAGCGCTTGTTCGTAGAGCGCATGACCAGGACAGGGATCTATCTGCTGGCCATGCATGGCCGTATTCGTGACCAACAACCTGCAGAACCGAATGGCGGATCGGAGGGCGATTGCGTTGGGGGAACGCCTTGCTTAGCCTATCGGGCAAAATATCAGCATTATCCGCAGCGCCTGCAAGAACTCGTACCGGAGTTTCTTCCGTCCGTACCGGTCGCAAAGTTATGCGCTGAGCGGATTCTTTTTCTTATTCCAGGCCATCAAGCGGAGGCGAGCCCATGCTCTACTACGAGGAACTGCCGCCGTTTGGCCGCCGCTTCTACCACATGGAAACCGGCCGCTGGGGATACCTGGATTGAGTGCCATTCTGCTATAGCCGGCTGGCCCTAGCTCTTGCATTCGCTGAGCATTCCCTGCATCCCAGCCGATAGGGCCCGCATCTAAACCTTGACAATGATTCACTCAAGTCTTATGATCTCGGACAGTCGAATACTTAATGCATTGATTAAAAAGCACTTATTGTTTCAAGGAGGGTCAGAACATGGCCAAGATTATCGGTATTGACCTCGGAACCACCAACTCCTGCGTGGCGGTCATGGAGGGTGGCGAGCCCAAGGTGATCCCTAATGAAGAAGGAGGGCGGACCACGCCCTCGGTCGTCGGCTTTACCAAGACCGGCGAGCGGCTGGTCGGGCAGGTGGCGAAACGCCAGGCCATCACCAACCCGGAAAACACGGTTTATTCGATCAAGCGCTTCATGGGACGCCGCTACGACGAAGTGACCGAAGAAATCAAGATGGTGCCCTACAAGGTCGTGCAGTCGGGCGACCACGTCGCGGTGCTGGCGCAGGGCAAGGAATACACGCCTCCCCAGATCTCCGCGATGATTCTGCAGAAGCTGAAGAAGGCGGCGGAAGACTATCTCGGCGAGAAAGTGACCGAGGCGGTCATCACCGTCCCGGCGTACTTCAACGACGCCCAGCGCCAGGCCACCAAGGATGCCGGCCAGATCGCCGGCCTCGAAGTGAAGCGCATCATCAACGAGCCCACGGCGGCCGCGCTCGCCTACGGTCTCGACAAGAAGAAGGACGAAACCATCGCCGTCTACGACTTCGGCGGCGGCACCTTCGATATTTCGATTCTGGAAGTCGGCGAAGGCGTGATCGAAGTCAAAGCCACCAACGGCGACACTCACCTGGGCGGCGACAACCTCGACCAGCGCATCGTGGACTGGCTCATTGACGAGTTCAAGAAGGATGAAGGCCTCGACCTGCGCGGCAAGGGCAACGAGATGGCGCTGCAGCGTCTGCGTGACGCGGCGGAGCGCGCCAAGATCGAGCTCTCCACCACCATGGAGACCGAGATCAACCTGCCCTTCATCACCGCCGATGCCAGCGGCCCCAAGCACCTGGTCAAGAAGCTGACCCGGGCCAAGCTGGAATCGATGGTGGAAGACATCATTCAGCGCTCGGTCGGCCCCTGCAAGCAGTGCATGAAGGACGCCGGCGTCGACGCCAGCAAGATCAATGAAGTCGTGCTGGTCGGCGGCCAGACCCGCATGCCGCGCATTCAGGCGCTGGTGAAAGAGCTGTTCGGCAAGGAAGCCGCACAAGGGCGTCAATCCGGATGAAGTCGTCGCGATCGGCGCGGCCATCCAGGGCGGCGTGCTCAAGGGCGAAGTCAAAGACCTGCTGCTGCTCGACGTGACCCCGCTGACGCTGGCGATCGAAACGCTGGGCGGCGTGGCGACGCCGATGATCCCGCGCAACACGACGATTCCGACCAGGAAGACGGAAACGTTCTCGACCGCGGCTGACAGCCAGACTTCGGTTGAGGTGCACGTGCTGCAGGGCGAGCGTCCGCTGGCGGCGCAGAACCGCACTCTGGGCAAGTTCCACCTGACCGGCATTCCGCCGGCACCGCGTGGCGTGCCCCAGATTGAGGTGACGTTCGACATCGACGCCAACGGCATCCTCAACGTGACCGCGAAAGATACGGCCACGCGGCAAGGACCAGAAGATCACGATTACGTCGTCTTCCGGCCTGAGCAAGGAAGAAGTCGAGCGCATGGCCAAGGAAGCCGACGCGCATTCGGCCGAGGACAAGGCCAAGCGCGAGGAGATCGACTCCAAGAACCAGCTCGACTCCATGGTCTACAGCGTGGAGAAGATGCTGCGCGAGCAGGGCGACAAGATCTCCGGCTCCGAGCGTGGCGACGTCGAAAACGCGATTGCCGACGCCAAGAAGGCGCTGGAAGTCGAACGAAAAGGCAGCCATGGACAAGGCGCGCGAGACGCTGACCCAGGCCTCGCACAAGCTGGCCGAGCAGATGTACAAGGCGGCCCAGTCGCAGGCCCCGGGCGCCGCAGCCCGACGCCGGAGGCAGGTGCAGGCCCGGAACCCGGCGCCAACGGCGAGCCACGAAGAAAGACGAAGGCGTGATCGACGCCGAGTACGTGGACGTGGAAGACAAGAAATAAGCTGTTAGCTGTCAGCTTTAGCGGCCGTGTGGGGGCGGGTCTCTGACCCGCCAGCGAGCCGAGGTCGCGCCACGGAACGTAGCGCCGCTGTCGTGGTCGGCGGGCGACTCGACCGCCGAGGGCAGGATGTTCTCGTGGCAGCCGCCGTGACGCCGGCGCTACAGGTTTAGGGAGAAGAGAAATTGCAATTTGAAGTGAATGGTCAGGATTATTTTCTGAATTTCGCGGAAGACGAAGCCTACTGGTACGTGTTCGCGCCGACGCTAACCGGCGTCCAGCGCATTCCGGTGTACGTGGATTCGCCGGCGTACGAGCGCTTCGGCATCCTGGGAAAGAACCGTCACAATATTCAGAACTGAAGCCACAGCCGGTTCGCGAGTTGTTGTGCCGTACTCATAAGCAAGAATGGCCACCACCCCCAAGAAAGACTACTACGAGATTCTGGGCGTGAAGAAGTCCGCCTCGGCGGACGATATCCGCAAGGCGTTTCGCAAGCTGGCGCGCAAGTACCATCCCGACGTCAATCCCGGCGACAAGGCGGCGGAAGAAAAGTTCAAGGCGCTGTCCGAAGCCAACGAAGTCCTGAGCGATCCCAAGAAGCGGAAGATTTACGACCAGGTCGGCTTTTACTCCGACAACATCGATGCCGCGACGGCCGAGGCTTATGCCCGGGCCGGCGGCGGCGCGGCCGGACCCGGCGCAGGTTCCCGGGAGCTCCGCCGGGTGGCGGCGGCCAGGCCCCGAATTTCGATTTTGGCGGCTTCGATTTTACCGACATGTTCGAAAACGCCAAGGGCAGAAAGGCCAGCACCTCGGGCACGGGCAGCTTCCGCGATATTTTTTCCGGAATTTTCGGCGGACGGGGCGGGGCGGCGCAGGAGGGTCCCGAGCCCGGATCGGACCTCGAATACCAGGTCAACGTTCCCTTCTGGACAGCCATCCGCGGCGGCGTGATGCGCCTGAACATTACCCGGCGCGATACCTGCGCCCACTGCCACGGCCACGGTTTCATTGAAGCGGGCGGCACCTGCCCGGAATGCGGCGGCAAGGGTCAAGTCACGCAGACCGGCGGGCGAATGAAATTCAATGTCCCCTGTCCGCGATGCCACGGAACGGGGAAAAATATCTCTACCTGCCCCAATTGCCACGGGGAAGGCACCGTGGAACGCACCGAGCCGCTCGAAGTCCGGATCAAGGCCGGCACCCGCGACGGCCAGCGCATCCGCGTCCCCGGCAAAGGCAATGCCGGCACGCACGGCGGGCCGGGGGGCGATCTTTACGTGATCATCCGGACCGCGGAGCACCCCGTCTTCCAGCGCGAGGGCGACGACATTCGCATCACCGTGCCCGTAACCGCCACGGAAGCGGCCCTGGGCGCCAAGATTGAGGTTCCCACCATCGACGGCCGCACGCTGCTCAAGATTCCGCCCGGAACCCAGTCCGGACAGAAACTTCGTCTGCGCGAGAAGGGTGTGCCCTCGGCCACCAAAGACGGCACTCGCGGCGACGAGATTGTCGAAGTGAAGCTCACCGTCCCCATGCCGCGGGATGAGCGCTCCAAGGAAATCCTGCGCGAACTGGCCAAGCTGAATCCGGAAGATCCCCGCGCGGAGCTTTGGAGCAAGGTCTAACGTCAGTCGTCAGTTGCCAGTCCAGTCGTCGGACGTCAGCCCTCGGACCTCTGACGTCCGACCTTGGCCGCAGGCTGATCGGCCGGCGTCCGACGACTGAGGCTGACGATTGACGACTGGCATTACCTCAGTGCCCCGCCACAAAAAATACTTCAAAAATTATTTTTACTCCGCATCTAATTTCCCGTATGCTCACGGCTGTGAACTTGCATCCAGCCGAATTCTGAAAGCGCAAGGATCGCCCCGGGAGGAAGCCGTCGAAATTGGCAACAGCTAGCGCGCCGCGTCAGAATCTCCCGTCCCCCACCGTCATCCCCAGCCGGAAAAAATCGGTCCGCCTCACGCTCTGGCCCCTGGTCGCCGCCACCTTCTTTATGGTGTCGGGCGGCACCTACGGCACGGAAGATATTGTGCATGGCGCCGGCTATGGCAAAGCCATCCTTATTTTCCTGCTGACCCCGATTCTCTGGAGTCTGCCTACAGCGTTCATGATCGGCGAGCTGTCCAGCTCGCTGCCCTTCGAAGGCGGCTATTACGCCTGGGTACGCCGCGCCATGGGCAACTTCTGGGGATTTCAGGAAGCCTGGCTGTCCCTGGTGGCCTCGATTTTCGACATGGCGATCTATCCCACGCTGTTTGTTCTTTATCTCGATCGCCTGTTCCCCTGGTTCGCCGAGGGACACCGCGGCACCATGGTCGCCCTGGCGGTGGTAATTATTTGCGCACTGCTGAATATTGCCGGAGTTCGAGTGGTGTCGACGACCTCGCTGTGGCTGTTCTTCGCGCTGTCGGCGCCGTTCATTCTCATCGTGGCCATCGCACCTTTTAAGTTCGGTGCGCTCGCCCATGCCGTAACTCGTCCGACCACCTCTACGGTGGACATCCTGGGCGGCCTGCTCATCTGCATGTGGAACTACATGGGATGGGACAATGCCTCGACCATCGCCACCGAAGTAGAACGTCCGCAGCGGACCTATCCCCGCGCCATGCTGGCCGCGGTCGTGATCGTGGCCCTCAGCTATATCGTCCCGGTGGGAGCCATGTGGATGACCGGGCTTTCCTCGAGCGCATGGGAGACCGGTTCCTGGGCGGACATCGCCGGCATGCTGGGCGGACCGCTGCTGCGCGTCGGCCTTGCCTTGGGAGGCATGATCAGCGGTTTTGGCATGTTTAACGCCCTGGTCATGAGTTATTCCCGCCTGCCCCTGGCCATGGCGCAGGATGGCATGCTGCCACGGGTCTTCGCCAAGCTGCATCCCCGCTCGCGGGCACCCTGGGTGACGATTCTGGTTTGTGCCACGGGCTGGGCCATGTGCCTGGGCCTGGGCTTTGAGCGCCTGGTCATCATCGACATTCTGCTGTACGGAGTCAGCCTCAGCCTGGAGTTTGTGGCGCTGATCGTTCTGCGCATCCGTGAGCCCGAGCTGCCGCGTCCCTTTCGGGTTCCCGGTGGGAATGTTCGGGGCCGTGGCCGTGGGAGTAGCTCCGATGCTGCTGCTGGGCTTCTCGGTGGTCCGGGGCGAAAGCGCGCGCGTGCTGGGCATGAGCGCCCTGACTTTCGGACTGCTGCTCATCGCCGCCGGGGGCGTGGCCTATGTGCTGAACGTAACCCTCAAGCCCGGCGGGTTGGGGCGCGGCCGCAGAGAAGCCTGAGCCCGCAGCCTAAGAAAACCAGGCCACGGATCAACACGGATTTTCACGGATTTATTCGTGAGGATCTGTGGTGATCCGTGGCTCTTTGTCTTTTGGGGTAAAGTAGTAGAGATGACCAAGCGCAAATCCAAGGGCGCGTACATGATCTCATCGGTGGCGGAGATGTATGGCATCCATCCCCAGACGTTGCGCCTGTACGAACGCGAGGGACTGCTCAAGCCGTCCCGCACCGAAGGCAATACTCGTCTGTACACCGACGAAGACTTGCAACGCCTGGAGTTCATTCTCTCGCTGGCCCGCGACCTGGGCGTGAACATCAGCGGCATCGCCATAATTCTCCAGATGCGGGAGCGCATGGAAGAAATGCAAGTCCAGATTCACGACTTCGTGAAGTACATCCAGGAGGAAGTGTTGTCGCGTGCCACGGCTGCCGCTGATCCCTCGAAGGGCGCGATCGTGCCGGTGCGACGACACCTGGCGCCGCCGGTACCGCCGGTCAGAAAACGCTAGCCATATCGGCGTGAGAACTCGCAACTGACAACCGACAACTGGTTTTATGCTTCCCTTCAAACTCATCTATAGCGACGACTATTTCCTGCCCATCGGCGCTCACGTCTTTCCGGCTGAGAAATATCGCCGGGTGCATGACCGACTGATCCAAGACGGAGTAGCGGAACCGTCCGACTTCATCTCTCCGCAGCCGGCATCGGACCAGGACATCCTGCTGGTGCATACCCCGCAGTACGTGCAGAAGCTGAAAACCGGAACGCTTTCCGCGCGCGAACAGCAGGAGATGGAGATTCCCTACTCGCCGGAACTGGTGCGCGCCTTCTGGCTCGCCGCCGGCGGTTCGATCCTGGCGGCGCAGCATGCGCTCAACGATCGCGTGGCCTTCAACATTGGCGGCGGCTTTCACCACGCTTTCCCCGATCATGGCGAGGGCTTTTGCATGATCCACGACGTGGCGGTGGCGATCCGCCGCATGCAGCGGGATGACAAGATTCGCACCGCCATGACGGTCGACTGCGACGTTCACCACGGCAACGGCACGGCTGCCATCTTTGCGGGTACGCGCACTCCCGGCGAACCCCTGCCTTCAACCTCGGCCGCGCCGGCTCCGGTCCGCGCGGGAAAGATACGTCATGCGCATGCCGGCGACGTATTCACCATCTCTCTGCATCAGCACAACAACTACCCGGCGTGGAAGCCGCATTCCTCGATTGATGTGGACCTGCCCGATGGCATGGGTGACGACGACTACCTGGCTTGGCTCGACAACGCGCTCAGTTCCGGCCTGCGCCAGTTCGAGCCCGAGTTGATCTGCTACATCGCAGGCGCTGACCCGTATCGCGAAGACCAGTTGGGCGGCCTGGCGCTGACGCTGGAGGGACTGAAGCGGCGTGATGAGCTGGTATTTCGCGTGGCCCGGGCGCGGAATATTCCGGTGATGGTGACCTACGCGGGCGGCTACGCGCGAAACGTTGAAGACACGGTGACGATCCACTGCAATACGGTGATCGCGGCGAAAGAAGTGTTCGCGAGAGCAACAAAGTTAAATACCCTGTCATCTTGAGCGGAGTGATGGCTTCGCCTTGGCGAAGCCATCACGGAGTCGAAAGACCCCTACCGTCTCATGTTGCCGCTGAGGATCGTGTGTGGCCGAACCCCCAGAACCAGTTCACAGCTGGTGTGTGGCTGTGAGGGCCGTGCCGGTTCGACTCCGCGACGACAGTCTCAAGCAAACGCGACCCGCACCCTCGCTCTCGTTTTTTGGAGAGACAGGGTGGGGATTTTGACCTGACGACATGAACCTCCCCGCCCTGTCGTTCCAAAGTGCGGAACGACGAGGACGGGGCACCCGACTGATAGAATAAGCATCAGCCTATGTTTGAGAATCTTTCAGAAAAACTTCAGCGCGCGTTCAAGACCCTGCGGGGCGAGGCCACCCTCAACGAAGAAAACATGCAGGAGGCGCTGCGCGCCATTCGGCTGGCTCTGCTCGAGGCTGACGTCAACTTCAAAGTCGTAAAGCAGCTTATTGATCACATCCAGGAGAAGGCCGTCGGCCAGCAGGTGGCAACCGCGCTCTCGCCCGCCGAACAGGTCATCAAGATCCTGCGCGATGAATTGATCGAGATCCTGGGCCACGACACCGCCAAGGTGAAGTTCGCCTCGCAACCGCCGACCGTCATTCTCATGGCCGGACTGCAGGGCTCCGGCAAGACCACCACCTCCGGCAAGCTGGCCAACTGGCTCAAGCAGGGCGGGCATCGTCCGCTGCTGGTTTCGGTGGACGTGTACCGTCCCGCCGCCCGCGAGCAGCTTAAAGTCGTCGCCCAGGCGATCAAGGCCAACATTTATGAAGGCGAAGTCGGCGAAGCCAATACCGCGACCGTCGAACGCCTGGCCAAGGAAGCGCGCCGCGAGGCCATCAACACCGGCTCGGACGTCCTGATCGTGGACACGGCCGGCCGCCTGCACATTGACGATCAACTGATGGACGAGATGCAGTTGCTCAAGCGGATGCTCAATCCGCAGGAAATCCTGTTCGTCGCCGACGCCATGACCGGCCAGGACGCGGTCAACTCCGCCGACGAGTTCCACAAGAAGCTTTCGCTGACCGGCGTTGTCCTCACCAAAATGGACGGCGACGCTCGCGGCGGCGCAGCGCTTTCGATACGCCAGGTCACCGGGCCAGCCCATCAAGTTCATCGGCACAGGTGAAAAGTACGATGCGCTTGAGCCCTTCCATCCCGACCGCATCGTCTCCCGCATTCTGGGCATGGGCGACATTCTCTCGCTGATCGAAAAAGCGGAACAGAGTGTTGACAAGAAAAAAGCCCAGGAAATGGCCAGCCGCGCCCTCACCGGCGACGGCTTTTCGCTGGAAGACTTCCGCGACCAGTTGCGCCAGCTGAAGAAAATGGGATCGATCCAGAACCTGATGGGCATGCTGCCCAGCGTCGGCCCTTTCGCGGGGATACAGAAACATGCCGACAAAGTGGACGAAAAGCAGCTCGGCCGGGTGGAAGCGATCATCAACTCGATGACCCAGCACGAACGCCTGCACCATGAAGTCATGAACGGCAGCCGGCGCAAGCGTATCGCTCGCGGCTCCGGCACCAGCGTGCAGGAAGTCAACAACCTGCTGCGCCAGTATGCCCAGATGCGAAAAATGTTCAAGCAAATCGGCAAGCCCAGCTTCGCCCGCAGGATGGCGGGCATGAAGATGCCGGGGATGTAGGCAACAGTTTCGGACTTCAGTTCTCGTTGCCGTTCGGACCTGCAGTTTCTGGTCAGTCATCCTGAGCGGACCGAGTCTCGTTGCGATGACTTGCATCGAAGTATCTGCGATGGATGAACTGGCGGCGCGAGGTCTGAACGTCCGATGGTTCGACTTATGAAGTGGCGCTCGCTTGAAGAATCCACGCCCGGGACGGATCACTCGGTCCCTGGGCGACATTTTTGCCGAGCGCAAGGAGCTTATCGCCAAGTACGTCCCGCCTGACACTCAGGCCGTCCATGCCCGCGTGATCGCGGAGCTCAAAGAAAAGCGCCTGTGCGGACAACGTGTCCTGGCGGTCGGCGCCAACGGCTCCCAGCCTTCGAACTCAATGATCACAACGGAAAGCCCGTTTCATCGGCCGACTTGCTGGGCAAGGGCCGCCTCGTGATCTGCTTTTTCCGCGGGCGCTGGTGTCCCTTCTGTGTGGGACAACTGGAAGCCATGAACCTGGTTCTTCCCCAGATCGAACAGGCCGGAGCGTCGCTGGTCGCGATCTCGCCGCAGACGGTTCAGCAGTCGTTCTTCATGGCGGACCAGCACAAGCTGCGTTTTCCTCTGCTCAGCGATGCTGGAAACCAGGTAGCGCGGCAGTTTGGTCTGGTCTATCGCGTGCCAGACGACCAGCAGGCGATTTACCGCCGGGCCTTTGTCAATCTGCCTTTTGCCAATGGTGATGATAGTTGGGAACTGCCCATTCCGGCTAGCTTCATCCTGGAGCGCGATGGCACAATTCTTTATGCCTCCGCCGATGAAGACTACACCGAGCGGCCGGAGCCGCGGAAATCCTTCGCCAAGCCTCCAGGCCAGCGGCGGGTAGTGGGCCGCACTGAAATCTGAGGAATTGATGGCATTGTTGGAACAGTAAGCGTCAGGAGTAAACGCGTGAAGGTAGGAGACAAAGTCAAACTCATCGGTATTCCGCCGGACACTCGCGATGACGATGTATTGCAGACTCGCACGTTGTTCGAGAGATGCCTGGGAGAAACTTTTACGGTTTCTGGATTGCAGGCTGTAAAAGGGCTACCGTACCAGCTTGTGCAGCTTGACGTAGGACATGTCCTTGGGAAGGCTCCATATCTAGAAACAATTTGGGTCGAACCAGAGTATCTGCAACTCAAAAACTCCCAATAGGTTGAGCCCAGCGCACCCTGCTGAACACATTCATAGCTTTTCAATTATGATTGGATATGGGTGAGCCCTCACTTTGGAATACGGGTGACCAGCGCAGCCGGCTCGACGAGCTGACTGCCAGCACCACGAATCCCGCCAAGGACCTCCCTCTCCGTCGCGACGTGCGCTTGCTCGGAATCTTGCTGGGCCGGGTGCTGGTCGAGCAGGTGGGTGAGTCTTTACTCAGCGTGGTCGAGGAGTTGCGGCGCATCTTCATTCAGCATCGGGAGCAGCCGCGCTCTTCCGCTACCGCGCCGGATTTCGAAGACCCTCTGCTGAATCGGGCGCGGGAGATTGTTTCCCGCCTCACCATCGACGAGGCCCACCGCGTCACCAAGGCATTCGCTATTTATTTCGAGCTCACCAACCTTGCCGAAACCAACCACCGCAAGCGGCGGCGGCGCGCCGGCAAGCTGCACGCCGAGCAGCCCGCGCTCGAAGGCTCGTTCCGCGGCACGTTCCGGCGCATGCGCGCCGCCGGAATCGACGCCGGGCAGGCGCTGGAAGTCTTGCGCAAAATAAAAGTTGTACCGGTTTTCACCGCTCATCCCACCGAAGTCGCCCGCCGCACCGTGCTGCTCAAGCGCCGCCGCATTGGCAAACAACTGGAGCGACTGGACCGCCTGCCGCTCACCGAGGCCGACGCCCGCCGCTTCGAAGCGCTGATCTTTGCGGAAGTGACTTCGCTGTGGCAAACCGATGAAGTTCGCCTGGAAAAGCCGCTGGTGACCGACGAGATCCGCATGGGTCTCGACCATTATCCCTTTTCGCTGTTCGCCGCCTTGCCCCGTCTTTACGGCGAGCTGCTGGATTCCCTGTGCCAGGTTTACGAAATTGATTTGCCAGACCGCGAGGTCCCCGACCTGCTTTTTTTTGGTTCCTGGATCGGCGGCGACCGCGACGGCAACCCTTTCGTCACCCCGGACTCGACTCGCGAAGCGTTGCAGCGCGCGCGGAACACAGTCATTGGCCATTACATCGCGGAACTTGAGCGCGCCACCGACCAGCTCAGCGCTTCGCTTCGCCAGGTGAAGGTATCCGACGCAGTCCGCGGCCGGCTCGCAGACTATGGCGCTCAGATGGGCGACGAATACGCCCACCAGTCCCGAATTTCAAGCTCCGAGCTCTATCGCCGACTGCTGAATTTGATGGTCGTCCGCCTGCGCTACAGCCGCGAAGGACTTACCGATCCCAAGTCGTATCCTTCGGCGCAAAGAGTTCGAGAGCGATCTCTCTCTGATCCGCGAGAGCCTGGCCGCGAACCGAGGGCTGCGGCTGGCTGAACTGGTGATGGATCCGCTGCTGCGCCAGGTGCGCACTTTTGGCTTTCATCTTTCAACCCTCGACATCCGCCAGCACGCTCGGGTGCACGCCCAGGCGCTGGCCGAGATTGAAGTCAATGTAGGCGCGAGCGCCCACATTGATGGAGTATCCGCCGCGACCCAGGATGTTCTCGACACGTTCCGCGAGATCGCCCGCTTGAAGAAGTCGTATCCCGCCTGCGCAATTCGCAGCTACATCATCAGCGGGGCGCAGACGGAAGACGATGTCTTCGCAGTCACGAAGCTGGCCGCCACTTGCGGTGTGCAGGTCGCGGCTTCCGCCGATGACCCGGGACTCATGCCGGTGCCGCTTTTCGAATCGATTGAAGCTCTGCGCGCTTCCGCTTCGGTCATGGAACGTATATGGCGCGCGCCCGACTACCAGCCGCGGCTCGATTCCTGGGGACGCTGGCAGGAAGTCATGCTGGGTTATTCCGATTCCAACAAAGACGGCGGCATGCTGACCAGCATCTGGGAGTTGTACAAGGCGCATCGCGACCTGCATCGCGCGGCGCGCGAGTGCAACGTGAAGCTCCGCCTGTTTCACGGCCGCGGCGGCACCGTCGGACGCGGCGGCGGCCCCACTCATACCGCGATACTCGCCCAGCCGGTCGGCGATTTTTCCGGCGAGATTCGCATCACCGAGCAGGGCGAAGTGCTCAACTGGAAATATGCGGACCCTGTGCTGGCGGAGTGGAACCTTGAAATCATGATCGCGTCCTGCCTGGAAGCGCTCACGCGCACCCGGGGACCCGCGCCCGGGGCCGATCAGCGCTGGGCGCCGGCCATGGAGCAGATGTCCAACGACGCCTTCGCTTTTTACCGGCGTAACATCGCCGAGAATTCCGAGGTGATCGAATACTTCGAGCAGGCCACGCCGGTGAACGAACTGGAGCACGCGCGCATCGGCTCGCGTCCTCCGCGCCGCGGGCAGGGGCGCCGCCTCGAGGACCTCCGCGCCATCCCCTGGGTCTTCGGCTGGATGCAGAGCCGCCACGCGGTCCCGGCATGGTTCGGAGTGGGTCATGCGCTCGAGCGCTTTGTGCTGCAGGACGATGCCAACCAGTCGTTACTCTGCGAGATGATGCGGAGCTTCCCGCTATTTTCCGACTTGATCCGCAACGTGGAACTGGCCATGTCGAAGGCTGACTTGACCATCGCGCGCCTCTATGCCGGACTGGTCCCTGACGCGGGCCTGCGGGAACGGGTCTGGGGCATGCTGGTGGAGGAATTTGAACGCACCCGCCGGATGGTTCTGAACGTGACCGATCAAGGGGAACTGTTGAAGGGGAATCCCGTGCTGGCCCGCTCGATTCGCCTGCGCAACCCTTACGTGGACCCAATGAGCCTGGTGCAGGTTGAGCTGCTCCGCCGCAAGCGCGCCGGCGGAAACCAGGATGGCGTCGACTACGCCCTGGGCGCTACCATCAACGGCATCGCCGCCGGCCTGCACAATACGGGATGAGTAGCGATTTTCGTAGCGCCGGCGTCTCGCCGGCTGTCCCGAGGGCGTCTCGCCCTCGGCCTTTTCGATATCCTGCAGCTGGTTTGGCGCGGGGTCTCTGCGGTGTGGGCGAGACGCCCACACGACAGCCGCCGGGACGGCGGCGCTACCTAAACCCTGGCGCACGTCACTTCAAGATGATAGGGGTCCTTCGACTCCGCTCAGGATGACACGGGGTTGGAGTTAGAAGTTCAGCGACCGGCCGACGCCAATTCCCTTTCCGTGCTCGGCGCGTACTCGACGATATATCCCGCGACAGCGCTTGCCGCAACCGTCAGCGGGCTGGCCAGATACATCTGCCCAGGCCCGCTGCGGCCGGGGAAATTCCGGTTCTGCGCGCTGATCACCACCTGCTCGGGACGCGTAGTCACTCCCGGCCCGGCGTTGATGCATGCGCCACAACTGGGCTCGATCACGTGCGCGCCGGCTTTCTGGAAGACATCCAGATAGCCTTTACGAATGCAGTAGTCGCGCGTCTCCTGCGATCCGAACTGAATATAAAACTTCACCGAGTCGGCAATGCGCTTGCCCTGCTTCAGAGCATCGGCGAGCACGCGGGCATACATGTCCATGTCTTCGTTCTTGCCGGCGGTGCAGGTGCCGCCGTAAGCCAACTCAATCGGAACCGGCGTATTTAATTCGCGGACATACTTACCGTTGCCAGGATCGCCGGGCGTCGCCACCATGGGCGTGATTTCGGCGGCATCGAGTTCGATGATGTGCGCGTACTCGGCGCCGGGATCGCTGTACAGACCCTCGATCAACGATTCGGCTTTCTTGCGGTCCATGCCGCGGCGCTCCACCAGGAAGTCGACCGCTTTCCGGTCGGGCGCGACGATGCCGGTGAAGCCGCCGATTTCCGCCGCCATGTTGGTCATGGTGGCGCGCTCGTCCACGCTCAGTTCTTCGATAGCCTCGCCGGCGTACTCCATCACTTTGGCCAGCGCCTTGCCGCTGCGCACGTAATCGAGACTGAGAATTTTCAGGATGAAATCCTTGGCCGTCACATTCGGATGCTTCTTGCCGCGAATGATGATCTTCACCGACTCCGGCACCTTGACCCGCACGTCCTTCGTGATCCAGGAGTTGAAAACGTCCGTGGTGCCGATGCCAAAGGCCACGCATCCGATCGCACCCACGTGCGGAGTATGCGAGTCGGAACCGATATTCAACTGTCCGGGCAGCGCATAGCTCTCCAGCACGATGGAGTGGCAGATCCCTTCCGATCCTTTGCGGTCCTTCAACTCGCCATGCAGCTTGATTCCCTGCTTGGCGGCGAAATCCTGCTGCTTCAGCTTGAGTTGCGTGGCCAGATCGAGCAGGCCGAGTTTCTTCTTTTCTTCGGAGATTACTTCGTCGAGGAAGGTCAGGTGGTCGCGGAAAAACAGAATGCTGGAGGGATCGTTGACCTTGGCGTCCTTGCCCACGTAGCGCTCGAAGAAGATGGCGGCCATGGGGGTGACGTATTCGTGGCTGAAACGAAGGTCGGCGCGGGCGAAACCGGTGTCGCCGGGCTTTACGGCGCCGGCGAAACCTTGAGCGGAGCTTTGCTCCGCCGCACGGGCGGGGACGCCCGTCCCTCCATCGGGATCCAGCATGTGGCGGGCGAAGATCTTTTCCGCCACCGTCATGGGGCGCTTCGCGGTCTTGATGGGCGGGAGAAATACTTTCTTCTGCAGGCGCGCCACGTTGAAGGGGAACAAGCCGCCATACTCGATCACCTGCCGGGTGATTTCGTCTTCCCCGGCGGTGAATTCGGTAAGGGGTATCTCTTCTCCGGCGCGGACCTTCTCGATCAGAGAGAAATTGGTCGAAGTCAGCAAGCCCAAGTTTTGGCAGTTCTGTTTGTAAATCCGCTCAATGTTCTCGGCGATCACCAGCTGGATCCCGGCGCACATTTCCGCGTAGGGCGACTGCTCCCGGCTGGAGCCCTTGCCCCGCCGCTTGCCGCTGACGGCACAAACGAAGCCGCCTTTCTTTACCGCGCTGCGGCCGATGGGCAGCACGTCGCCGCACTTCAGGCCGAGGTATGGGATCTCGCCCAGCGTTTCGTCGAAGTAGAAACAGTAGTGCGCGGGCGTGATCTCGTCGGTCGAGATGTCGTCGCGCAGCTTGGGATTGTTGGCCGGGTTCTTGCTGTCCCAGGGCAGGTCTTCGCCGGCGAGCTGGCGCTTGATCAGTTCCGGGTCTTCGGTGAGGAAAAGAATACGGCCTTGCAGGCGGACCTGGTCAGGACGTTTGTCGATCTTTCGATCCAGAAGCGAGTTGATCACAGTCCTATTTTAGCGCCGGAGCCTCGCTAAAGGGAAAAGCCTCTAACCATCAAGGACACGAAGGTTCACTAAGGAATTCCTTTGAACCCTCGTGTCCTTGGTGGTTGAGGCTTTAGTGGTGGCCGTGTTTGTGGTCGTATTCTTCGCCCGCGGGAATGGCGACGCTCAATCGGTTCTCCTTCGGCGCCAGGGGACAGGTGGCATAGGGAGTGACCGCGCACGGAGGATTGTAGGCGCGGTTGAAATCGAGCACGACCGTGCCGTTGGTTACCGGGTCAGTCTTGAGGAATCGGCCGCCGGGATACGTGTCCGTCTTGCTGGTGGGATCGCTGAAGACGAAGAACAGGCCGGTGGCGGCGTCGCCGCCCAGATCGGTCAGCCTCAGTTCCTGGCCGTTGATTTTGAAAACCGCCGTCCCTGCGATCGGCGTGGGAGAGACATCGCCCAGCACGTTGGGAACATCGACCGTCTGTTTGCCGTCGGAGGGCAGCCAGGTCGCGGTCACTCGATACGACAAATCCAGGGGAAAGAATTGCGGCCCGTGGTATTGGCGCACCGCGTCGCTATCGAGGTCCTTCAACCGGATGCCGACCCGCTGGCCGCGCACGATCACGTGCAGCCGCAGCTTTCCCAGTTCGACGACGGTAGGATTCCCGCTCGTGTCGGGCTGGAGTTCGGCCGTGGTGGCCGGCTTGCCCGCAATGATTGCGTTGGCGTCCGGAGCAAACGTGGCGGTGACGGTCTTCCCTTGCAGAGTGAACGATCCGGCATGGGCCGGGCCCTTGGGGAAGACGATGGCATTTTTCGGATCGGTGCCAAAACTGTTCTCGCCGGGCTTGAGCCAGAACAATCCGGCCAGCGGCAACCATTCCTGCTTGAGATCGTCCACCAGTTCGCCCTTCCATTTCTCGAATGACTGCTGGTAGGCAGGATCGACGGCGGAGTGGATTTTGTCCGCGGCGGACGCAATTCCGCACAGGATGGAAACAGCAAGAAACATCGCTCCGAGCTTGCGTTTCATACTCGTTCCTTGCCGTACTGTTGAATATCGGGCAGAGGTTCCAGGCCTCGTCCTTCGAAAATCTCCGCAAATTCGTGGAGCAGGGCGGGGTGCAGGAGGCCGTTCGAGGCCAGGGTTTCGCGGCTGTTGATGGGGAAGGGTCCGCCCTGGAAATCCGTCACCTTGCCGCCGGCCTCTTCGACAATCAGCACGCCCGCGGCCGTGTCCCAGGGATTGAGATTGAATTCCCAGAACGCGTCGAAGCGTCCGCTGGCCACGCAGCACAGGTCGAGGGCTGCCGAACCCGCTCGCCGCACGCCATGGGTACGCAGAGTGATCTGGTGATAGAAGTGAATGTTGGGATTCTTGTGCCGCTTGTGACTGGGAAAACCGGTGGCCACCAGGCTTTCCGACAGGTTCGCAATCTTCGACACCTGGATGCGCTGCTGGTTCAAATAGGCGCCGCTTCCCTGCTCGGCTGCGAACAGCTCATCGCGGGTGGGATCGTAGACCACGCCCGCAATTCGCCGGTGCTTGTGCTCCAGCGCAAGAGAAACGCAAAATACCGGAAATCCGTGGGCAAAGTTGGTGGTGCCGTCGAGCGGGTCCACGTACCAGCGGTAGTCGCTGCCGGTATCGACCAGGCCCTGCTCTTCCCCAAGAATATCGTGGCTGGGCCATCGCCCCTTGATGCGCTCCCGGATCAAAATCTCGGACTTGCGATCGGCGACCGTGACCAGGTCCGCATCGCCCTTGTACTCGATCTTTACGTGCTGCTGAAAGTAATCCATCAGCAAGGCGCCGGCCTCGCGAGCGATTTCGGCCATGCCGGGAACAAAGTCGTTGTGATCCGATTGGGTCATGAAGAGATGGTCTTGCTTT
Source organism: Terriglobia bacterium (assembly GCA_963816025.1). Classification (GTDB taxonomy): domain Bacteria; phylum Acidobacteriota; class Terriglobia; order Terriglobales; family Acidobacteriaceae; genus JAIQFF01. The sequence continues at coordinate 171,536 of CAWFJA010000027.1, read as the reverse complement.
CCTTTGCGTCCTCTGCGGAATTTCTTTGCGGTCTTTGCGGTAAAGCTTTTGAATTGCGTTGAAAATCTCTACCGCAAAGGACGCAAAGAGATTCCGCAAAGGACGCAAAGAAAGTCTACTTCTTCGCTTGGCGCCGTCTTCCGCGATGTACATGATCTCGTGCTTGAAGATAAACAAGTTGGGCTGGTCTTCGCGGGTCAGCCGGACCATATTTTTGTCGTAGTATTCGATCCAGCCGCGGACGACTTCGCCGTCCGCCAGCTTGATGCTTACGGGCTTCTGTTTTTCTCCCAGAGACTTCAGGTAGGCCGCCTCTTCCGAGGTCTGCTCGGGCGGGGCGGGCCTGCCCTTGCGGGGGGCGCCGGGTCCTTGTCCTTGAAAAGGCATGGCAGCTATCTTACACGCGGACTGGCGAGCCGGTGAACCCGCGCTAAAACGTAAGCCTGCACTCCGAACTGGATCTGGCGCGGGGCACCGAGGGTAAACAATCCTGAACCAGGTCCGATGCGGTTGGTGATCCGATCGGTCGCGGACGTGCCGTTCACGGAGCCTATGGTCCCGTTGAGGGCCCCCGTGAGGCGGTTGCCCGGACCGTCGAAGTTGGCGAAGTTGAGAACGTTGAATGCCGACAGGCTGGGCTCCACGACAAATCGGTCTCCCATCCGGAAAGGTCGCGCCAGGGTCACGTCCAAAGTCTTCATCCAGGCAAAACCGACGCTGCCCGGCGGAGGGCTGGCGATGGTGGGGGCGTTGGCGCCGAGCTGCAGCAGTTGCGAGCGCGAAAGCAACCCGGCATTGACCAGGGCCGCGCCGGCGGGAGTCAGCTGGTCCGCGAAAGTCGTGTTGTAGTTTTGGATCACGGTGCTCAGCTTGCTCTCCGTGACGGCCCGTCCGAACGATCCGATATTGCTTCCCGGCAGAATGTCGCCGTAAGCACTTGCGCCGGTCTGGCTCTGCCCGCCGAACGCCCCATCGCCGGTCATATCGGTTCGGAAAATCTCTCCCGGAACCCCGCCGCTGGCGGGAAGAAAGAGAGTTTGCGGCAAGGGTGAGGCCACTTGCGCGACCAGACCCAGCCGGACACCTCGCGGCAGGTCCAGGACCGAGCCCAGGGAAAACTGGTTCTTGCGGTCCTGCGACGCGGAGCCGAAGAACGCGGTCGGGTGGTTGAAATCCGCCGCCAGCGGCAGCAGGTCCTGGTCGCCGATCCCTCCCGCTACGTTGCTGCGGAAACTGGAGTGGGTGTAGGAAAACTGCAGGCTTCCGCCGAGAACTCCCCGCACCGGATTGGTGAGATGGGTGCGCAGCGAAAGTTGTATTCCGCTATAGAGCGAACGCCCGGCGGGGAAAAACATGGTGTTGCGTCCCACCAGCGGATTGATTCCGGGAAAGGCCGCGCCGGTATCCGGAGTCAGGCCAAACAAAGACGCTGGAGCTCCGGCCAGAAACTGCCCGCCGGAATCCAGGCCGTGGCTGGCGAAGTCGGCGATGGTGGCGCCGGGCACAGCAGCCAGGTAGCAATTCACCGCGGTCTGCGAACTGGCGCCGACGCTCGCAGCGGGCGCGCAACCCAGGCTTAACGGGTTCGAGCCCAGGGTGTTGTTGATCGCGTTCAATGCCGCGTTGGTGTTCAGGTGGGATGCGTCGCCCACATGATTGGTGTCGTATCCCAGCAGATAGTGGGTGCCCACGTTGCGCACATAGTCCGCGCTAAACAAGGTGGACGGCCACAACTGTTTCTGCAGCCCGATGTTCATCTGCAGTGAGCGCGGAGTCTGGTAGGTAGGCGCCAGCAGGCCCTGCTGGCTGTTCAATGCCTGCCCCAGGAAGCTGGGGTTCGGGGAACTCGAACTCAGCGCCGCATTGGCCGCCTGGAAGGCAGTTTGCAAGTCCTCCACTGCCGTCGCCACGGTTCCGATGGGCTGTCCGCAGAGGCCGGCGGCGCTTTGGGTGACATTGCCGGGGAAAATGACGACGCCGTGGCTGGCGCACGGATCATTGGCCTGGGCGTTGAATTGGCCGTTCGCCAGGCGCGCCACGCGGTCCCCCAGCAGGTTGCGAAACACGTTGTCGTCGTAGTACATACCGATCCCGGCCCGGATCACGGTTTGTCCGTTCTTCCCGGGGTCCCATGCCAGGCCAAACTGCGGAGCGAAATTCAGGTTGGGCTGGCGCACCCGGCCGCCCAAACCAGCATTCCCTCCGAAATGAGTAAGCAGGTCGCCGCTGCCGGAACAAGGGGCCTGGGCGCCATAGGAAGCGGCCACGGCCGAGCACGGAATGGCCGGCAAATCAGAATCGCTGCGCCCGCTGTCACGAACGTATTGCACTCCAACCGTCACCGTCAGGTTGGGCCAGAACTTCCAGGTGTCGCCGAGATAGGCCTGCAGGCGAGTGTCGTTGAACCCGCCGCAGGAAGAACCCAGCCCTGATTTTTCGCTGAAGCAGCTGAAGCCGTTGCCCAGAGTAATGCTGTCCACCGGATAGTTCAGGGGATTGCCGGCGCCGCCTGCAAAAGGCCCCACCCCTGCCAACAAAACCGAAGAAGCGTTGGTATCCGAACCGATCTGCGGAGCTGAACCAAAAAGGTCGGCGGAAATCAGACTGTCAATCTTGTTCACCGCCACACCGAAGCGGATGGTGTGGCTTCCCCAGGTCCTGGTGCCATCGTAGCGGGCCTGTGCATTGGCCTGTTTGGTCTGCTGCGGCGCCTGCGGATTGACTCCGCTGGCGAATCCGGAGCCGCCCGCGAAATTCAAACTGATTCCCGGCGCAGGATCGAAAATGCTGCTTCCGCCCACGGCGTCCGCGATTTTGTTGGAGTAGCGGTCGTAGGCGAAGCGCAGGCTGTGCACGTAGGGTCCGCGGGTGAAATCGAAACCGACCGCGTTCCCGAACGTATTGTCGCGACTCTTGAACGGCTGAAAGTTGTTGCCGCCGAACGAATTGACGTCGCTGCCATTGTCATAGGTGAAGCGGTAGAAGAGTTGCGACCGGGTTGAAAGTTTGTAATCGAGACGGGCCGCGAGTTCGGTCTCGTGGAAAGGAGCTTTGTAAGTTCCGTCGAGAACATCAAACGGCGCGTTGAAGGCCACTGGGGCGTCGAGATTCTGCCGGAGATACTCTCCCGACAGGAAATAGAAGAGTTTGTCCTTCTTCCAGGCGCCGCCGACATTTCCGCCGAAAACTTCGCGCGAGTAGGAATTGTCCGGACCTCCGGGAAGACCGGCGCCGCCGGCAGCCTTGTCGCGAAAGTTTCCGAAGAGCTGGCCGTGCACCTCATCCGTGGCGGATTTCGTGATGACGTTTACCGCTCCCGCCGAGGCCAGCCCGGAAGAAAGCGGGAGCAGCGATTGCTCGACCCCAACCTGCTGCACGGCGCCCACCGGAATATTCATGGTGGTGGCGCCCACGGCTTCGTCGGTAATGTCTATGCCATCCACCATCATCCGGGTGGTGCGGCCGTTGCGTCCCACGATGGAGGCGGCGGTCAAGCCGCTTTTAGAGGGCGCCAGCACCTGGCCGTCGAGCTCCTGGACGCCGGGCTCGAGCCGGGTCAGATCCAGGAACCCGCGGTCCGTGGGGATCTTTTCCATCTGGTCGCTGGTGACCGCCCCGCGCACTTCTGGAGTCTCGGTGTCAACCAGTTTGGCGGCCGGCGCAACCACACGCGCCAGCTTGACGTCGCCGGTGGCGGTTGCTGCCGCCTGGATTCTGATCAGAAGATCGGCGGGCTGAAATCCTTTCGCCTCGACGTGGAGAATATATTCTCCCGGAACCAGGTCGCGGAGGGCGTAGGTGCCGGCCGGGCTGGTCGTGGTGCGAGTGGCTTGTCCGGTCAGCTTGTTGGTGATGGTCAGGGCAGCTCCACTGACCGAGCTGCCTCGGGGCCCGGTGACGGTGCCGGAAACATTGCCCGTGGAGGAGTCCTGGGCGTAAGCCAGGGATGAAATAACGAGAAGGACCGCGATCGCTCCGGCCCACAGACCTGACCGCCTGAAGACGGAACGGGCACAACCAGTATTGCTCGACATTCGTCTCGCTTACCTTCCTTACAAAGATTCGCCTGACGCACGCAATCCTACAAGACTTTCACACCAGAATTTGTCCCGTCAACCGCCCGTGTGGGGCGGACACCCCCGCCCGCCGCCTTTGACTTGATTCTTGCAGCTGTTCGGCAGACAACCATCAGCATTCAAAATCAAAGTCAACTTCAAGAGCGGCGGGCGAGGGCGCCCGCCCCACACCGGTCATGTTCAATGCGACTTGGACGTGTAGTAGCCCGTCCGATGCCTCACTTTGAAACCGGAATCTGCGGGCACTCCTGCGACCGAGACCTGGATGTGGCGGAAGTCTGAATCCGAAAAGCGCTGTGAAGGATAGTACGCCAGAAGGTATTGGGTGCGCAGTTCATCGCTGATCTGGCGAAAGGCTTCATCCAGCTGCGACAACGAGGCGGCATAGAAATACTTGCCGCCGGTGTCCGCGGAAAGCTGGATCAGGGCGTGCTCGCCGCCAGTGTCACGTCCCGCGCTGGCCTCGATGGGCACGATGATGACGCTGTACAGAATGGCTTCGGCGGTCTCGGCGGCGCGCACCGCCTCCTGGTAGTCGACTTTGCTCATGGTATCGCCGCCGTCGGTGATCACCACCATCACTTTCCGGCCCACTCGCGGCTCCAAAGCCTGCGAACCCAGGAACAAGGCGTCGTAGAGGGCGGTAGCCGAGCCCATGCGAATCCGGTCAATGCCGTGATCGATTACCCTGAGATCTGAAGTGAATGAGGTCAATTCACTCACCGTCTCGCTGAACTGGTAAAGCGACAGGGCGTCCACCGGACGCAGGATGGCATGCGCGAAACGGCGCGCCGAAGCCAGTTCCAGGGGAAGGTCTTTGCGCGTGCTCAGGCTGGTGTCAATGGCCAGAACAATCGACAGCGGCAAAGCCGATTCCTTGTCGAAGACCGCGATTTTTTGCTCCTGGCCGTCTTCCCGCAGCTGGAAGTTTTCCTTCTTCAGGGAGGCTATCGGGGCGCCGCGCTCGTCGGTCACGGTGACGAACACGTTCACCAGCTTGACGTCGACCTTGAAAGTGGTATCGGGCTCCTGGGCAATGGAGACAAGGCACAGAACTAGCAGAAGACTTGCAGTTGCCGCTTGTTTCATCGGGAAAGTCAGGGCACTTCTCTGCGTTCTCGCGGCGCCGCTCGGGGAATCCTTGCGACAAAAAGCCCCCTGGTTAGCGGGCGGAACACCAATCGCAAACAGAATCCGCGGAGGACGGCAGCCAAACCGGCTGGTCACTTAGATGCACGCCTCTCGGAATGGGTGCCTTGGGCACTGGCAATCTCATCCGGAAAGGGCTCGCCGTCGGCCCAGACCGCGCCATCTTCGAAATGCTCCTTTTTCCAGATAGGCACGGTGCGTTTGAGAGTATCGATGAGCCAGCGGCAGGCCTCGAAGGCCGCCGCCCGGTGGGCCGAAGCGACCACGATCAGTACGCTGGTTTCGCCGATTTCGAGGCGTCCCAGGCGATGGACGATGGCGACGTCGCGAATCTTGAAGTCCACCAACGCCCGCGCTGGCCAGATCTTCCATCTGCTTGAGGGCCATCTCTTCGTAGGCTTCGTATTCGAGATAGAGCGTCCGGCGGCCGCGGGTGTGGTTGCGAACGATGCCTTCGAAGACGGCGGCGGCTCCGTCCTCGGGCCGCTTGACGCTTTTCAGAATAGCGGCGGTCTCAATCGCCTCGCGGACGATGGCGGCGCGCGGCCTGCGCTTTTCCTCACCGGGCTTGCCAACGCCGTCGGCCGATCCCCCGCTCACTGGCGGGAGAAGCGCAACTTCATCTCCTGGACTCAGCCGGGTGGCCGGCCCCGCGTATTCCTGATTGACCGACATGGCGAGCGACGACGCCGAATCTTTCAGTTGGGGGATGGCTTGCTCGTAGTGACGGAGAACATCCCCCAGTGTGGCGTTCTCCGGCAGGCTAATCGAGTCCATGGCTTTGCCGGCGAGATCTTTGAGGACGCCGAAAAATAAGACGCGGACTTGCATAAGAAACCGGTTCCCAGTTTCGAGTTCCCGGTTCCCAGTAGTCTATCGCGCAGGCGGTGATTTTAGAGGCTGCCTAAAACAAGCCGGTCCCCGACCATCGAGAACGGAAGACTTACGAGGCGCCCTGGGCGCTGAGCACTTTTTCCCGCTCCTCTTCGTCCTGCTTCTCTTCCGTCTGCGTAGCGGGCAGGGCCAGCTCGAGCACCTCGTCAATCGTCTTCACGTAGTGCACTCGAATGTTCTCCAGCTGCTCGGGCGTCAGGTCTTCCTCGACGTTCGTCTTGTTTTCCGCCGGCAGAATCACGTCATGGACGCCGGCGCGTTTGGCCGCCAGGACCTTTTCCTTGACGCCGCCGATGGGCAGCACGTTGCCGCTGAGCGTGATCTCACCGGTCATGGCGGTCAGCGGACGCACCGGCGTGCCGGTCAGCAACGACACCAGAGCGGTCGCCATGGTGACGCCCGCCGAAGGACCGTCTTTCGGAATCGCTCCCGCCGGCACGTGAATGTGGATGTCGTGTTCGGCGAAGAAATTCTCCGGCAATGCCGAGTATGGCTGCATTCGACCGCACCCAGGTCAGGGCCGCCTGCATGGATTCCTGCATCACCTGGCCGATTTGTCCGGTCATGGTGAAGCCGCCCTTGCCCTTCATGGTGTTGGCTTCGACAAACAACACGTCGCCGCCGGAAGGCGTCCAGGCCAGACCGACCACCACGCCGGCGCGCTTGGTGCGCTCGGCAATTTCGCCTTCGCTGCGGACCTTGATGCCGCCCAGAAATTCCTGGACGATTTCCTTGGTCACGACCAGCTTTTCGGTCTTGCCTTCCGCCAGGCGGCGCGCCTGCTTGCGGCAGATGGTGCCGATGTTGCGCTCCAGATTGCGCACTCCGGCTTCGCGGGTGTAGTGCCGGATGATGTAGCCGACGCCTTCTTCCGGAAATTCGATCTGCTCCGCGGTCATGCCGTTCTCTTCAATCTGCCGCGGAATCAGATACTGGAAGGCGATGTGGACCTTCTCTTCCTCGGTGTAGCCCTGCAGTTCGATGATCTCCATGCGGTCGCGCAACGGCTCCGCGATGGGATCGAGCATGTTCGCGGTGGTGATGAACAGCACCTTCGAAAGATCGAAGGTCACGTCCAGGTAGTTGTCGCGGAAAGTGGAGTTCTGCTCCGGATCGAAGCGCTTCGAGCAGCGCCGAAGCGGGATCGCCGCGGAAATCGCGCCCGACTTTGTCAATTTCGTCGAGCATGAAGACCGGATCTTTGGTCTCGGCGCGGCGGATGCCCTGAATGATTTGCCCGGGCAACGCGCCGATGTAGGTGCGCCGGTGGCCGCGAATTTCGGCTTCGTCGTGCACGCCGCCCAGCGAGATGCGAACGAATTTCCGTCCCAGAGCCCGCGCAATCGACTTGCCCAGCGAAGTTTTGCCCACGCCCGGAGGTCCGACGAAGCACAGAATCGGTCCCTTCATTCCCGGCTTCAGACGCCGCACCGAAAGGTAATCCAGGATGCGGTCTTTGACCTTTTTGAGGTCGTAGTGATCGGTGTCGAGGATTTCCTTGGCTTTCAGAATGTCGACTTCGCCGCCCGAAGTTTTCGCCCAGGGCAGCACCGCCAGCCACTCGATGTAGTTGCGGGTCACGGAATAGTCGGCCGCCATGGGCGACATGCGGGCCAGGCGGCCCAGTTCCTTCAGGGCTTCTTTCTTGACTTCGTCGGGCATGCCCGCGTTTCAATTTTCTGCTTGAGTTCTTCGGTGTCGCGCGCGCCTTCATCCTGCTCGCCCAGCTCTTTCTGGATGGCCTTCATCTGCTCGCGCAGGTAGTACTCGCGCTGCGTCTGCTGCACCCGGTCCTGCACTTCGGACTGGATCTTGTTGCGCAGTTGCTGGACTTCCAGTTCTTTCGCCAGATGCTGATTGATCTTCTCCAGACGCACCCGGACGTCGGTGGTTTCGAGCGTGTCCTGCTTGTCAGCGGTTGAGAGCGACGGCAGCGAGGAGGCGATGAAATCCACCAGGCGGCCGGGTTCTTCAATGTTCATGGCCACGGTCGAGAGTTCGTCCGAGAGCGTCGGCGAGCCGGCCACGATCTGCTGGAACAGGGTAAGAACGTTGCGCTGCAGCGCTTCCACCTCGGAACTCTTGGGCGGAATGGCCTCAGGCACGGAATCCACGCGGCCCCGCATGAAAGGCGTCAGTTGCGAGAACTCAGTGAGCCGCACCCGCTCCAGGCCTTCGGCAAAAACGAACAGGCTCTGGTTGGGCATCTTGACCACTTTGTGGACCACAGCCAGAGTGCCCACGGTGTAGAGATCGCTGGGCTGGGGGGCGTCCACGCGGGCTTCGCGCTGCGCCACCACGACGATGGTCTTGTCCTCGCCCAGAGAATTAATGAGTTGGACCGAGCTTTCCCGGCCCACGGTCAGGGGCAGCACGGCGTGCGGGAAAAGCACCGTATCCCGCACCGGCAGGATCGGCAGAATCCCCGTTTCTTCTTCTTTTGGCTTGGTAGGGCGCTCAGTGCGCGTTTTTTCTGCCATATTTCACCTTGAGTGTCTTGTGCTCAAGTTTTGATGACATAAAGGCCCGGAAGGATGCAGGCCCCACTATCTACTTGAAAGTATTTGAATTCTAAACCTTATCCGAGCAGTTTGTACCCAATCGAAAGTGCTGAGACCGATTGGTGACCATTGGACGACCCAAAATGGGCAACGTGTGGGTCGGACACTCCTGTCCGACGCTCTTTGACTTGCCTTGGAATTTGGTTTTGAGGCAAGCAAACCATAATCAAAACCAACCTCAAAACGGCGGATCAGGGCGCCGACCCACATACAAGCTCTCAGGCTGCGGGATAAATTCCCAGGACTTTTACCAGGTCGGCAACCTCGCCCAGGTGGCGCAGGGCATTGCGGGCGGAGTTCGTCGTCTCCGCGGAGAAAGTCGGCATAAAACACATATTCCCAGGGACGTCCGCGCAGCGGCCGCGACTCGATCTTGGTCAAGCTGATGTCGCGCAGCGCGAATACGGCCAGCGCCTTGAAGAGCGCGCCCGCAATATTCTTGACGCTGAAGGCAATCGAAGTCTTATTGGCGCCAGGAAGAACGTGGCGGGTCTTGCGGATCAGAAAGAAGCGAGTGAAGTTGCGCTTGTCATCTTCGATGCCGGCCGCCAGAATGTGGCCTTTGTACACCTTGGCTGCCTGGGCGCCGGCGATTCCGGCGGCATCACGCAGTTTGTCCTCGATCACATGCTTGACGCTGCCGGCCGTGTCATAGAACGGTGTCGGCTGAATCTTCAGATTCTTCGCGAAGAAGTCGCGGCACTGCTCCAGGGCCACGGGATGCGAGTAGGCGCGCCGCAGATCGCCGCGTCTGACTCCCGGCGGCGCAATCAGGTTGTGCACAATGCGCAAGAGGAATTCCTTTTCGATGAAAACCTTGCGGGCCAGCAAAAGATCAAAATGCTCGGTCACAGACCCCGCCAGCGAATTTTCGATGGGGATAACGGCGGCCGCCACCGAACCGCGCTGCACGCGATCAAAGACCTCGACCGAGCGCGCGCACGGCACAATGTCGCAGCCCGGAACCATGCGCCGGGCAGCTTCGTGGCTGAACGAGCCGGCCTCGCCCTGGATGGCAATTTTCATCGTCTTGGTCATAGGGCCCTGTGTCCCTGGGGCAACTTAGCCGTCCCCGGCGGCGAAAGCAAATCTTTCTTTAGCACGAAGGCGTCGACGCCATTCGAATAGTAACCGGGCAGGGTCTTGATCACGCTGTAATGATGCCGTTTGTAAAATGAAATGGCGGCCTTATTGTCCACCGCGGTTTCCAGAATCACCGACTGGCAGCGGGCGTCCCACAACCGGCCCTCGGCGGCGCGGAGCAACTGCGATCCAATGCCTGATCCGCGAGCCTGGGGCAGAACGTCGATAGTGATGATGTGACCACTGCCGCGGCTTCCCGCCTCTGCAACAATAAATCCTACGATCGCGGGCGAGGACTGGCCTGGCTTCGAAGGTCCTTTCAAACCGCCGGTGTCAGTGACCTGGGACCCATCCGCCACCAGGGCAAACGCGCCGGGCCGCTGCAGATAGGTGGCGAGTTCCAGACGGCTGTATGAAATCCCAGGCGCGAAACACTGCTGGTCGATACGCCACAAAGTTTCGAATTCTTCCGGCCGGAAGTCTCGCAGGGCGAATTCCACGGATTCATTGTAGCCGCGAAGCCGGTGTCTCCCCGGATGGGCAGGGTCAAGCGGAAAAAAGAAGGGGAAGCTGTTGCGGTACTTGCATCCCAAGTCGTAGTATTTGCAAAGAGGGCTTGTGGGACGGCTGCTGCTCATTGACGCGCTCAGCGCAGTTGCTTTGCTGGCGGTATGGTTTTTTTATTTTGCGCGCTACAACCGCCGCAAGGGTGCTACGGCGCTGCACCTGGTCGAAGCTGCCTGTTCCAGCAAAGGCCAGATGCTGGACTCGCGTTGGCTCAGCCAGACTCTTCTTCAGGCGCGCTTCGGCTTTACCGCTCACTGGTTCGATAACGCCCGGGTGACCATCCGTTTGCGGCCTCGCCCCATCCCGTTCAAGTGGTTTGCCAGCATCTGGAACAAGCAAAAAGAGACGCTGACTTTTGAAGCTGACCTGGACAGCACGCCCAGCTTCCATCTCGATGTGTTCCGTCATCGCTGGCTGTCCCAGCGCCACAGCCATTTAGCGTCCGAGCCCCGGGACTGGTCGCTTTCCCGCCCCGGGCCGGTGGTTCTCACCACACGCACCCGCTGGACCCAGGAACTTTCACCCGTCGTAAACACCCTGATGACGGCCCGCGGACATAACCTGATCAGCGTGCGGTTCCGTTCCGAATCGCCTCACATTGCCGCCACCGTCCCCCTGGACGCTCTTTCCGACGAGCAGTCCGCCGCAGGATTTCTCAGCGTGCTGCGCGAACTGGCCGCCGGAGCCTCCGCCTCCCGGCAATAACCTGCCCGCACTTCCCCAGGCTCTCGCCGGACTGAGCCGGAAGATCAAGGTTCCGCCGTATAATGCTCCCGAGTTTGAGGTATTCCGTTGCCCGCAACCAACCTTGAAGTCGGCAAAACGGTAGGCGACTACGAGATCATCGCCCTGCTGGGACACGGCGGCATGGGCCAGGTCTTCAAGGTGCGCAACCTCATCTCCGACCGGGTTGACGCCATGAAGAGCCTGCTCTCCTACGGCGACGGAGATTCCGAGAAGGCGGAACGGTTCCTCCGTGAAATCAAGGTTCTGGCCAGGCTGGAGCATCCCAACATCACGTCGTTTCGAACCGCTTTCCGGGTCAACGAAGAGCTCCTGATGATCATGGAGTACGTCGAGGGGAACATCGCTCTCGCGCCAGCTCCATCGCCGGCTCGAATTCTGGCGCGCGGTGGACTACACCTGTCAGGTGCTGAGCGCGCTGGGTCACGCTCACCGGTGCGGTGTCCTTCACCGCGACGTAAAGCCGTCGAACATTCTCATCGGCGCCGGCGACCGGGTGAAGTTGACCGATTTCGGAATCGCCAGCCTGACCGCGGATCCGGGGCTGACCATAACCGGCGGAGCGGTGGGGACCCTTTACTACATGGCGCCCGAGCAGATGAAAGCCCTGCCCATCGATGGCAGGGCAGATCTCTACTCGGCGGGAGTGACCTTGTACGAGATGATTACCGGCCGCGTGCCCTTCCGCGGTGACAGCTACTACAGCGTTCTCAAAGCCAATCTGGAGCGCAGGCCGACCCCGCCGAACGAACTCGTCCCGGACCTGCCGGCGGAGCTTTCCGCGATCATCGAAAAGTCTCTGGAGAAAGATCCGGCGGACCGTTTCCAGACGGCGGATGAGTTTCGCATCGCCTTGCAAGACCTGAACCTGGAGAAACCGTCCGACCACGATTCCCCTACCGCTTCGGCCGTGGTGGTCCCGCACTTTGCGCCCGCGTCCAAGACGCCGTCCCGCAGCTTCGAGCGCCTGGACCCGGCCGTGCTTGAAACCGCCAGGAAGAAGCTGGCCGTCTACATTGGACCGTTGGCGAGGATTATCGTAGGCCAGGCGGCAAGCCGCGCGCGCTCGGTCGAAGACCTTTATCAGGCGCTGGCTGCGGAAATTCCTTCGACGCAGGACCGCGAAAAATTCCTGCGTTCCCGGCCGCTCTGAGCCTGAATCCCCGAATTTGCGCTGCTTACCGGCGCTCCCTCATTCGGATTGCGATCCCAGCATGCGGATTGCTTTTACCAGGCTGAGATACATGCGGTTGAACGATCGCGCCAGGTCGGCGATCTCGTCCGAACCGGTGACCGGAATCTCGGGAACATTCAGGTCGCCGGTGCTGATGCGGTCGGCCGTGCTGGAGAGCCGGGTCACGGGGCGGATGACCACCAGCGCGACCGCCAGATCGAGCACGATGAGCGTCAGCAACGAAATGCCGCCCAGCGAGAGCATCAGACCCTTGAAAGCCTGGTCCGCAATCTTCAACGGGATCGCCATGGGGACTGAAACCAGCTGGACCGCGATGGCTTCGCCCACGTTCCAGCCGAAACCGTGGTCGGCGCCGTAAATTTTGATCATTGCCGGCGGCGCCTTGTCGGGCGTGCTGTGACACTGCAAACAGGACATGTCCACGAACAGCGGTTTCGCCAGGAAAAGCACCCGGCCGGCGGGAGTTTCACGCTCGGCGGAGAACTCCTGTTTTTGGGGATGATCGCGGAAAATCTGAATGACGTCCGCCTCCCAGTCGGCGGCGCGATCGCGCACATTCGTGGGATTCAGCGAAGCTTCCTTGTAGCTGTAATCGGGATAGGTGGTGCGCAGATAGGTGAAGACCTCGGCGGCCGAGTAGGCGGGCACGACCTGGGGCAGGAATCCGTTGCTGCGCTGCCCATTCAACAGCGGCCCCACTTGCTCGGAAGTGTAAGTGCGCATCCCTCCCGCCGCTCCCATCATCAGGCGAGCTTGTTCCAGCACCTGGCTGCGCGCGCTTCGCTCCAGGAACTGGTGAGAGAAATATCCGGCAAGGGCGACGCTCGATCCGAAAACCAGTATCAGGATCAGGTTGAACTTCAGGAGCAGCCTCATAGCGGCCACATTATAGCGGTGATTGGCGGGACCTCAGCAGAGACAATTACGGCGCGGCATGAACCTGCGTGCATCTCCATGGCGAAATGTCTCGCCTTAACATTCGTAGATCGGCTATGCTTTACTTGTTAATTCTCCAATTACCTCCGTAACGTGCAGCCGGAGCGTTAACGGCGCATCTTTAGGACTATGAGTGAGCGCAAACCACAGAACAGCGTAAGGAGCCGAGACTTGCGATTCCAATTTGAAATTGAACGCGAGGACGACGGTCGCTGGATCGCCGAGATCCCGGAAGTTCCGGGCGCAATGGCATATGGCAAGAGCGAAGAAGAAGCCAAGGCAAAGGCCTATGCTCTGGCGTTGTACGCCGTGGCGGACGACGTAGAGAAATCCAACGAAATTCCCGACTCTATCAGTATCCTTCGCGTTCCCGCTTGAGCCAGTGGCCCAGTGCCAAGGCGAATATAGTTTTTCGCGCCCTGCTGCGACGAGGTTGGCGCGTTCTCTCCCAAAAAGGCTCCCACATTAAGCTCACCCACCCTCAGTACGGAAATTACATGTTCGGGTTTCATGACAACGAAGAAATTGGTCCCAAGATGCTTTCGCGCATCGCGAAGCGTACCGGACTCACTCCGAAGATCTCTGACCGCCGGAGCCCCTCGGCAGTCCCTGTTGTGCTAGAGTCGGGACTTTCATGCCTGCTCCCACCATCTCCACCGAAAACCTGACGCGGCGCTTCGGCGACCTGGTCGCCGTCGAAGATGTGAACCTTAGCGTGGCGCCGGGGCAGTTCTTCGGCTTTCTGGGACCCAATGGCGCGGGAAAATCCACCACCATCAAGATGCTTACCGGCTTGCTTGCGCCCAGCGCCGGACGGATACAGATTCTTGGACTCGATCTGGTGAGCAACATGGTGGAAGTCAAGCGGCAGATCGGAGTCGTGCCGGAAGGCATGGCGTTGTTTGGCCGATTGACCGGGTCGGAATATTTGAACTTCGTGGGCCGCATGTATGGTCTGGACCGCGAAACCGCGGCCAGGCGCACCGCCGAGCTGCTCGACTTTATGCAGCTCACTGACCAGCCCAAGGCGCTGGTCACGGACTACTCGCATGGCATGCAGAAGAAGCTGGCGCTGGCCGCGGCCGTAATCCATGGGCCGAGAGTACTGTTTCTGGATGAGCCCTTCGAAGGCGTGGACGCGATCGCCGCCGGCACCTTGAAAGCCATGCTGCAACGCATGATCGCGCGCGGCGCCACCGTCTTCCTGACCTCGCACGTGCTGGAGATTGTAGAGCGGCTGTGCACCCACGTCGGCATCATTCATCGGGGACGGCTGGTGGCCCAGGGTTCGATCGAGGAATTGCGAGCGGGCGTGGAAGCACGATCGGCGGACCTTCCGGTCGCAGTGGGTGCCGCTTCCGGAGAAAAACTGACTCTGGAACAGATATTTCTCCTCACGGTGGGTGGATCGCGAAGCAATGGCCAGGAATTGTCGTGGTTGGGTTAGAGCCGATGGAGGAGGGGCGTCCCGCCCGTCATATGCACCGGCCGGTGCAGGAGGACGCCCGTCCTCCACTCTCAGGTTAGCCGAGGATGACAGAGCAATGACACCCAGGCTGAGTTTGGCTCCGCCAGCGCGCCAGCAAGTGGCGGCAGTGGCTGAACTGCGTTGGCGAATCTTTGCCAACTCTCTGCGGAGTTTTCGCGGCCGCATGGAGCTGGCCTCGCGCATCTTTCTCGCTCTGGCGTTTGTGGCCGGCGGCATCGGCGGCGCGGTGGGGCTGGGCGGGGCCGCCTGGTTCGTGCTCACGCAGGGAAATCCGGAGTGGCTCGGAGGCCTGCTCTGGCCGGTGTTTCTTTTTTGGCAGCTCTTTCCGCTGATGGCAACGGCCTTCACCCAGAATGTCGAGTCCGCAAATCTTCTGCGTTTCCCCCTGGCTTACCGGCTGTACTTTCTGATCCGCCTGGCCTACGGCTCTCTCGATCCGGCCACCGCCGTGGCCAGCCTCTGGCTGCTCGGAATCGATATCGGCATCGGAGTCGCCCGGCCGAGTCTGCTTCCCTGGGCCACGATTGTGCTGCTGACCTTTGCCCTGGTGAATCTTGTTCTGGCGCGAATGCTGTTCGCCTGGCTGGAACGCTGGTTGGCGCAGCGCCGCACGCGCGAGATCATGGGCATTGTTTTCTTCCTCTTTATCCTGAGTTTTCAGTTGATCGGGCCGTTGGCCGCAGTTTACGAACATCGGACCGTACACGAAACCAGAATCCTGGGCCAGAAAATTTCCAACGCGCAGCGGCCTCTTCCACCCGGCCTGGCCGCCGCTGCGATTGCGGGAGCCGTCGGGCGGCCGCATGGATCCGGCGGAGTCACGGCCAGCGCTGCTTCCATTTCTGCTGCTGGTGTTCTATGGAATTGCATTCCTCTGGCTCTTGAATTTTCGTTTGCGCGCGGAGTATCGCGGCGAGAACCTGAGCGAGTCGGCGGGACGCAAGGCCCTGCCCAGCGGGCTGCCGGCGGTCCGGCCGGGTTGGAATTTGCCGGGAATTCCCGGACCGGTTGCTGCTGTCTTTGAAAAAGAATTGCGCTATCTCAGCCGCAGTGGGCCGATGCTTTTCACTCTGATCGTGCCCCTGTTCATGCTGGCGGTTTTTCGAAGTTCGGGAACCAACGAAGGCCTGTTCGCGCATGCCGGGCTCACCTTTCCGCTCGGCGCTGCTTACTCGCTGCTCTTGCTCACCAATCTTTCCTATAACAATTTTGGAGCTGATGGTGGCGGCACCCAGTTCTTCTTCGCTTCGCCCGTGCGCTTCCGGCAGATCATGCTGGGCAAGAATCTGGCGCACGCCGCTGTTTTTGCCGCGGAAGTCTTGCTGGTGTGGCTGGGAACCTGTTTGCTTTATCGGCCGCCGTCCCTCAGCATAACCCTGGCCACGCTGGCGGGTATTTTGTTTGTCCTGCCGATTGACTTCGCCGCGGGAAACCTGTTCTCGCTCTATTCTCCCGAGCCGGATCGAGGCCGGTGTGTTTGGCAGACAAAGAGCTTCCCTGACCACCGTGCTGGCAAGCTTTGTCATTCGAGGGGCGCTGTTCGGGGTGGCCGCGCTTTTGTTTTGGTTTTCACGCGGCTACGCGAATTCCTGGCTGGAAGTCGTAATCTTCCTGCTGCCCGCCGCTCTGGCTTGCGCGATCTACGTTTTTGCTTTGGACCGAGTCGATGGCATGGCCCTGAATCATCGGGAAGATCTCATTTCCAGTCTGGGACGCCGCAGCAGCGCTTAGCGGCTGCGCTTCACTCCTTGTCGGGTTCCGCCACAAAGCGATAACCCACGCCGCGAACCGTGAGCAGATGTCGTGGCTCGGAGGGATTATCTTCGATGTAACGCCGCAACCGAACCACAAAATTGTCGATGGCGCGGGTGTCGGTGTCCTCGTGCAGCCCCCACACTTCTTCAAGAATCGACTTGCGGGAGACAATCCGACCCTGGTTCCGGATGAGATGGCGCAACAGTTCCGCCTCCATCAGCGTCAGCTGGATGGTGGTTCCGTTGACCCGCAACTCCAGCTTTCCGAAATCGATGGTCCGGCCGTGAAACGAAAAGGTCTCGTACTCCAGGGCTGCGGCGGCCTTGGCGGCCGGGCTCTGTCGCATCCAATCCCGCCGCCGCAACAGGCCCTGCAATCGAGCCAGCAGGATGGGGAGTTCGAAAGGCTTGGGAAGATAGTCGTCGGCGCCCGAGGCAAATCCTTTGAGCACGTCCTCTGGCCGTCCGCGAGCGGTGAGCATGAGGACAGGGACATACTGCTTGGCCGCTCGCAGTTCCGCGGCCACCGTGAAACCATCCTTACCGGGAAGCATGACATCGAGCACCACGGCGTCGAATTCGGCGCGCTCGCCCGACTGCCCTAAAAGCAAATCCAGGGCATGTTCGCCATCGCCCACGACAGTTACGCTGTGCCCTTCGGCCTCCAGGTTGAACTGCAAACCCTTGGCCAGGTGGGTTTCGTCTTCGACAATCAAGACATGGCTCATGCCAATCTCTCTATTCCCGGTGAGGCGGACACTCTTGTCCACTGCCTTCCCAACCAGCTGGTGGAAAGAGGCATCAGAGAAATCAAAAGTCGAAGGCGGCGGGCGAGGGCGCCCGCCCCACACAACTTACAGATTCACCCGGGGCAATTCCAGCACAACTCTGGCGCCTCGGCCCTCGCCCTCACTCTCGGCGAACACGCGGCCGCCGTGCTTGCGGGCGATTGCCCGCACGATGAAAAGGCCGAGGCCAGTTCCCTTCACATGGCTCAGCGAGCGATTGGAAGCGCGGTAAAAGCGTTTGAAGATTCGCTTCAACTCCTCCGCCGGAATCCCTACTCCCTGGTCGCGGACGCTCAGCGTTACCGTCTTTTCATCTGGAGTGTCGAGACGCACCGAGATTTCCACCCGATCTCCGGAATACTTTACGGCGTTGTCCAACACGTTCGAAACCGCCGCGCGCAGTTCCTCGGGATCTCCTAAAACGCCCGCGGCGGCGCCGTGGTTGATCGATTGCTCGTAGCGCAGAGATTCAGCGGGAAGGTGGTGGCTGGTGCGGGCCACTTCCACGCAGTCGCGAACCAGGCCGCCGAAGTCCACGGGCACGCGCCGGTCCTGCCGCTTGTTTCCAGCTTCGCCGGCCTTGAGAACCTGGTCCACCGTGCCCATCAGTCGATCGGTATCGTCCAGCATCAGGCGATAGAATTCGCGGCGCTGGCTTTCATCCACGTCGCGACGCTGCAAGGTTTGCAGATAAAGCCGGATGGAAGCGATCGGCGTTTTAAGCTCGTGAGTGACCGCATTGATGAAGCTGTCATGCTGCTCGTTGCGCCGAATTTCGCGCACCAGGAAGCTGGTATTCACGATCAGCCCGGCGATCAGCAGGGCGAAGAAAACCACGCCAAGGAAAAGCAGGACCCCTTCGCGCCAGTTGAGAATGATCCAGCCGACATTCAGTCCGACCGCCAGCAGCACCAGGCAAACGCCCAGGACGACGAAGAAGGCAATTGCCCTGCGGCGGCTGCTGATGCGCATGGCAGGATTCTACCGCGTGGATGAGGCAGTGTGTGGGGCGGGCACCCTCGCCCGTCGCATTCGAAGTGAGTGTTGGGTTGGTTTTTCTTGCGGTCTGATGCCAGGGCCGGTGTGGTTTTGCCCCAGAAAATCAAAGGCAAAGGCGGCGGGCGGGGGCGCCCGCCCCACACATTCTAGTTCTAGGCTGAGACCAGTTCGGCGCGGGCTTCCGCCGGCGCCCCTTGTTCTTCTTCCTGGCGGCGTAGTTCGGAGAGCTTTACCCGGTAGACCTGGCGCGCCAGGCCCAACTTGTTCAGCGCCCAGATGCCATACCAGTTGAAATCAATCTCGTACCATTTCAACCCGTGGCGGGCCGAAACCGGATGGGCGTGGTGGTTGTTATGCCAGCCCTCACCGAACGTGAGCAATGCCACCCACCAGCTGTTGGTGGAAAGGTCACGAGTAACAAAACGCCGCGAGCCCCAGCTATGTGTGGCGGAATTTACCAGCCAGGTGGTGTGCAGCCCAATCACGGTGCGGAAGAAAACACCCCACAGCAGGAACGGCAGGCCGCCGATAGCGAACAACACGACGCCGAGCACGATCATGGGCACGTAGTGATACTTCGTGATCCACACGTGAAACTTGTCTTTGGCGAGATCGGGAACGTAGCGCGCCAGCGTGGTGGTGTCATGGTGCATTGACTTGCCGGTAAGGATCCAGCCCATGTGCGCCCACCATTTGCCGTCGCGGGGCGAATGCGGATCGCCTTCCTGATCGGAATGCTGGTGATGGATGCGGTGCGTGGCGACCCAGAAAATCGGTCCGCCTTCGAGCGCCAGCGTGGCGCATGTGGTCAAGACGTACTCGACCCACTTGGGAGTTTTGTAGCCGCGATGGGTGAGCAGCCGGTGATAGCCCATGCCGATGCCCAGGCTTCCCGAAACCCACCACAGGAACATCGAGACCAGGAATGCCTTCCAGGTAAAAAAGAACAGGGCCGCGATGGCGCCCACGTGGAACAGGCCCATAAAAATCGCGGTTACCCAATTCACTTCGTCGTCTGCGGCTGCTTTGCGATCCAAGACTTCGAGGTCCATCGCCATGTTCTTTTTCCCTGTACCCGGTATTGAGCTTCCAAGACTTAAGTTAGCAGGGTGGGAAATTAGCGAGTGTAAAACTTCTGTAATAGAAGAGCTTAACGGTGTTACCGAGGTACTAGCACGGTAATGCACGTGTGGCCGCGGGCGAGTCGCCCGCGAACTGCCGGGGAAACTTGGAACCGCGGGGGGACGGCCGCCCTCGGCTGTCCGGCCGACTCGAAGAGTTGGCGACTCTGATGGGGGGAGATTGAATCTTTTTGGATAATGGCGGCGGTGCGCGGGCGAGTCGCCCGCGGCCACGCGAACGCTTCAGGCGGAGGCGCCTTTTACTTCGACCCCTGCCCATTTCTCTAGCAGAGTGAGGGTGGCCGCGTAGTCCAGATCCTGGTGTCCTTCTTCGGTAGCCAATTCGTAGATCTCTTCCACGGTTTCGAGCGCCGGCAGTTTGACGCGAACTTCTTTTGCGGCCTCCAGCGTCAGGCGAATATCTTTGTGCATGAGGCGTAACGGGAAATTAGGGGTGAAATCGCGCTTCAGCACAAAGGGCGCTTTGTAGTCCACAACTCCGGAGCGAATCATCGAGGCCTGAATTACCGGCATCAGTTTCTCCACGTCCACTCCCAGCTTGGTGGCCAGCGTGAGGCCTTCGGCGAAGCCTTCATAGATGAGCGCGATTTGCAGATTCATGACCAGTTTGGCGGACTGTCCCATGCCGGTCTCGCCGATACGGAAAAACACTTTTCCCATAGCGGCAAACAGCGGCTTCAGCGACTCGATCACCGCTTCCTCTCCGCCTACGATAAAAATAAGGCTTCCCGCTTCCGCCGCCACCTTCGAGCCCGTCATGGGCGCATCCACGTAACGCACGCCGCGTGACCCAACCCGCTCGGCGAACTTGCGAGTCGCGGAAGGAGAAATCGTGCTGGAATCCACTACCGTCATGCCTTCGGCCAATGATTCTTCAACCCCCTGCGGCCCGAACAGGACGCTCTCGACGGCATTCGTGTCGGACACGCACATCCACACCACTTCCGCGCCCCGCGCCGCATCGGCGGGTGAAGTCGCGCTGCGCGCGCCTTCTACGCCCTTGCCCGCGGTGCGGCTCCAAACCGCAACTTCGTGACCAGCCTTGACCAGATTGGACGCCATCGGCCGTCCCATGATTCCCAAACCTAAAAAGGCAACGCGCATCCTGAATCTCTCCTGAAGACAATAATGACCACCAGCGATTAGAACCGACGCCAGCAGCAGGGTCAAGGTAATCCGGCACGGTAGTGGCTCAGTTTGAAAGCTCCCATAAAGGTATTGTCATTCCGAAGCGCGGTATTGTCGCGCGAGGAATCTGCTGTTTTTCTGCTGGCAGCAACCAGATTCCTCGCCGATAAACCTGGCTTCGGAATGACAAGGTGTGGGGTTGTTCTTGCGCAAACTGCACCACGACCCGGCATGCATTGTTCTAGAATGGTTCAGTATCCCACTTTTTTCGCGCCCTTTGGTGAAGAGCGGAGTGCTGAGAAACTGGTTGCACCGCGCCCTGTGGGTGAATACAGCCTGGCTCGATGTTAAAAACTACCCTCAAGAACCGCGCCCTCCGCAGCCGCGCCCGGCAGTTTAGCAGCCTGGTGAGGCGCTCCGCGATTACTCCCCGGACCGGCCGCAGCCACAAGCCGAAACTGGTGACCAACAGCGAGATGGGAGTGACTTTCATTGGTCATTCAAGTTTTTTTCTTCAAGTGGGCGGCCAGAATGTGGTCATCGATCCCAATTTCGCGCGCTGGCTTTTTATTCTTAAGCGTCTGCGGCAGCCGGGACTGAGAGTGCGCGACCTGCCCGCCATTGATCTGGTGCTTGTGACTCATGCCCACTTTGACCACCTGCACCGGCCGTCGCTGCGGGCCATCGTGCAGCAAACCAAACGCCGTCGCGGGGTTTCGCCGACCATCCTGGTGCCGCATCATGTTTTCGATCTGGTTTCCGACCTTGGATTCGAAAACGTCGTGGAACTGGACTGGTGGAACAGTTACGGTCATCACGACCTGACCGTGACCCATGTGCCTTCGCGGCACTGGGGGGCGCGGGTCATCGAAGATTCACACCGCGGATACGGCGGCTACGTGCTGCGCGACCACAAACATTCGATCTATCACGCCGGCGACACGGCTTACTTCTCCGGCTTTCGCGAGATTGGACGACGGCTGGCGCCGGAGTTGGCGCTTCTACCAATCGGCGCCTACCATCCGCCTTCCTTCCGCAACGTTCATACCAGCCCGGCCGATGCCCTGCGGGCATTCTCTGACCTGAATGCTCGCTGGATGGTCCCGATGCATTACGGTACTTTTCGGCTCTCCCACGAACCGATGGAGGAACCCCTGCAGCTGCTGGAGAAAGAAGCCCGGGCGGCGGGTGTGGAAGACCGGGTGTTCGTGCTGGAAGAAGGCGTGACCCGGTTTTTCTGAAGGCCTGTGTGGTCGCGCGGCGACTCGCCCGTGAGGTTAGAGATGCGCGGGCGAGTCGCTCGCGGCCACACAAGCACAAAACTTAGTATGCCAGCAGAATTCTTAGATCTCGCAGGTTGTTTCCGGTGGGCCCGGTCACAATCGCATCGCCTAACGACTCAAAAAATGGGTAAGCATTGAAACCGGCCAAGTGGGCGCCGGGATCCAGTCCGCGGGCCTGGGCGCGTTCGAGCGTGGCGCCGTCCACGATGGCTCCGGCGGCGGGGCTGTTGCCGTCGATGCCGTCGGTTCCCGCGCTGAGCACGGTAATGGCTTCGCCCGAAATTTTGGCCGCGCAGGCCAGCGCGAACTGCTGATTGCGGCCGCCGGTCGCCGCCATTTTCCACCCTGACCGTAACTTCTCCCGCCGGAAAGCAGGCAGACGCGTTCGGATTTCTGACGCAACCGGCGCAAACGTTCGAGAAGATAATCCGCGGCGCGAGCGTAATCCCAGTCGTCACAGCCGTTATCGATTTCGACGCTGAAGCCGTGGCGCTGAGCCTCTGCCTCGGCCGCATCCAGGAGCGAAGCGTTTGACAGTAAAGGCCACCAGCGCGAGCGGTGGAAGGCCAGGTCGTCAGGCTTGGGAGTTTCTTCCAGCGCGTGGCGTTGAAACAACTCGCGCACGGAATTCGGGAACTGTTCCAGCATGCCGTACTTCTCAACCACGGTGTAACAGTCTTCGACCGTGCTGGAATCGGGCATGGTCGGCCCCGAAGCCAGCGCATCCGGAGTTTTGTCCGGGACGTCGGAGACCAGCAGCGATACCTGCTGGGCCCCGGAGGCCGCCACCGCCATTCTTCCACCCTTGACAGCGGAAAGATGTTTGCGGATAGCGTTGATCTCGGCGATGGGCGCGCCGGAGTGCACCAGGACCCGGTAGGTGGCTACCAGATCTTCCAGCGAAATTTCATCGTCAATCGGCTTTTCGACAATCGACGACCCGCCGCCGCTGAGCATGAAAATCACCAGCGATGACGCATTCAGCGCGCTGAGCGATTTCAGCATGGCCTCGGCGGCACGAATCGATTCCTGGTTGGGCAGCGGATGGCCGCCGCGAAAGTAGCGAAAGCCGCGCGCCTGCGAAACCGGGCCGACGGAACTGGCCACGATTCCTTCGAAGCGGTTGCCCGCCTGCATTTCGAGCGAATTGACCATGGCATGAGCCGCCTTGCCGATTGAGATCACCAGCACGCGCTGATAGGAATCGAGGTCATGCAGGTCTTCGCAGATGCGAAGCACTCCGCGATCGCAATCCACATGACGCTGAAATGCCCGGTCGATGCTGGCTTCCGCGAGCGCGTGTTCGAACAGGTGACGCGCGGTGATTCGCATGTCCAGGGCAAGCTTCTCGCGATCTGCGGCAGATGAAGGCATGTGCAAGAATTATAAAAGGCGTCTGGTTGCGTAGCGCCGGCGTCCCGCCCTCACAGCGGCTAAGCCTGGCTGTTCTACAAACTCACAGCTTCCGGTATCCATTGCTCGATGGCGGCCCGCAACTCGCGCAGGCGTCCTTCGAAAAAATGATCGCCGCCCGCAATCAATACGAGCTTCTTCGGATCGGGAATCGCCAGCCACCAGCTTCTCCAGTTGCGCCGGAGTCCCGAACTGATCACGATCGCCGCTTACGAACAGCTTGGGCTTGGCACAGGACTGGAGAAAGCTGAAGTCGTAGGTGCGATCGTCAATCGGCGACACCGGCAGGCCCAGGCCAATCGCGGCCTTCACCCGCTCATCCGGACAGGCGGCGCGCAAACCCACCGCCGCGCCAAACGAGAATCCGGCAAAAACCAGCGGCAAATGAAATTCGTGGTCGATCCAATTTAGGGCGGCTCGAACGTCATCCAGTTCGCCATTGCCATGATCGTGCTCGCCCTGGCTGAGCCCGGCGCCGCGAAAATTGAAGCGCAACACGGGAAAGCCGAAACCATTCAGCGCCTTCATGGCATGAAAAACCACTTTGTTGTGCAGGGTGCCGCCGAAGAGGGGATGGGGATGGCAAACCACAGCGGCGTACCGGGCGTCTGGACTGCCCGCGTTGAGCAGGGCCTCGATGCGGCCGGCCGGCCCTTCCAGAAACAGGGAGCGGATTGTGCCGGCTGGCGACGCCATCGTATGCCATCCAGCATAACAGCGAAGCCGCGACCTAAGCCCTTCTGAGATCGCTGCGCCACTAAGGTATCCTGTCGCGCATGGATGTGGTCGCCTTCACCCGCCAACTCGTGGACATCGAGTCCATCACCGGCAATGAGGGCGCGGTGGGCGATTTCCTTCATCGCGAATTGCTCCGGCGAGGTTTCCAGGCGGAGAAGATTCCAGTCGAAGGCGCGCGCTGCAACGTGTTCGCCGTATTTCCCGAACAGCCGCAGCCGACCGTTGTCTTCTCCACCCACATGGATACGGTTCCGCCATTCATTCCATCGTCCGAAGATGATGCGCGGGTGTACGGACGGGGCTCCTGCGACGCCAAGGGAATCATCGCGATCCAGGTCGAAGCCGCAGAACGGCTGCGCGAAGAGGGCATTCACGTCGGGCTGCTCTTTCTGGTGGGCGAGGAGCGTGACAGCCTGGGCGCCAAGCGGGCAAACCAGAATCCGCCAGGCTGCAAGTTTCTGGTGAATGGGGAGCCTACGGAGAACCGGGTCGCAGTCGCGTCCAAAGGAGCCTTGCGGGTGGAGGTGATCGCCGAAGGACGCATGGCGCACTCGGCTTATCCCGAGTTAGGCGAGTCGGCGATTGACAAGCTGCTGGTCGCGCTCGCCCGCCTGCGCGAGATGAAACTGCCGACGGAAGAAGGGATCGGACCCTGCACCCTCAACATCGGCGTGATCGAAGGCGGCCGCGCCCCCAACGTGATCCCGGACAAAGCGCGGGCGCAACTACTCTACCGGCTGGTCGGCCCGTCCGAGCCATTGAAGCAGGAGATCGTGGCCGCGGTGGGCGACCTGGCGAAAGTTGAGTTCGTGCTGGAGATTCCGTTCGTCCGCTTGCGCACTCTGGATGGCCTGCCCACCATGGTCGCGGCTTTCACCACCGACATCCCCGCGCTCAGCAATTGGGGACAGCCGCTGCTGGTCGGGCCGGGATCGATTCACGTCGCCCACACCAACGGCGAATACGTCGAGAAGAAGCAATTGCAGGATGCCGTGGACCTGTACTGCGCGATAGCGCGGACAGCTGGAAAAGTAGCGCCGGCCTCCGGCCGGCTGTCAGGTCCGCCTACGGCTCCGGCAAGACGCCGACCGGACTCCGCCGGACGGCGGCGCTTTACACTTGAACGATGACCACCCAGACCCTCAACTCCCTCTCCAAGGCCTCTTCCGCCTACCTGCGTTCCGCCATGCACCAGCCCATCCAGTGGAATGAGTGGGGCGAGGAGGCGTTTGCCACGGCGCAGCGCGAGAACAAGCCCGTCCTGCTCGACATTGGCGCGGTCTGGTGCCACTGGTGTCATGTAATGGATCGCGAATCGTACGACGATCCCGAAGTCGCGAAGATCGTCAACGAACGTTTCGTCGCGGTGAAAGTGGATCGCGATGAGCGTCCCGACATTGACAGCCGCTACCAGGTCGCGGTGAGCGCCATCAGCGGGCAAGGCGGTTGGCCGCTGACTGCTTTTCTCACGCCCGATGGCAAGCCGTTTTACGGCGGCACTTACTTCCCTCCCGACGACAATTATGGACGTCCCAGTTTCAAGCGCGTGCTGCAGTCGATCGCCGACGCCTATCACCAGAAAAACACCGAAGTAGTGGAGCAGGCGCAGATGGTGGAGATTGCCATCTCCCGGGCCGAGTCTTTTGCCGGCGGCGGTGGCGATTTCTCGCCCAAGGTGATCGACGCCATCGTGGAATCGGCGTTGAAGATGTTTGATCCGCAGAATGGCGGCTTCGGGAGCGCGCCCAAGTTTCCTCATCCCGCTGTCCTTGATCTGTTGATGGACCAGTACGCCCGCTCGGGAGATGAGAAGCTGCGCGAAGTTTTCGTCCCCACGCTGGAGAAGATGGCGCGCGGCGGCGTGTATGACCAGCTGGCCGGCGGCTTTCACCGCTACTCGGTCGATGAGCACTGGATCGTGCCGCACTTCGAGAAGATGTGCTACGACAATTCCGAGCTGCTGAAGAATTACGTCCACGCCTACCAGGTGACGGGTTCGGAGTTCTTCGCCGCGGTGGCTCGCGACATCGTGCGCTGGATGGATGAATGGCTGAGCGACCGCGAGCGCGGCGGCTTTTACGCTTCCCAGGACGCCGACTACTCGATGGACGATGACGGCGACTATTTCACCTGGACCCGGGCGGAGATGCAGGCTGTCGTCACCGAAGAGGAATCGGCGGTTGCCGGTCTGCACTACGACGTCAACGAAGTCGGCGAGATGCACCACAATCCGGAGAAAAATGTTCTGTATGTGCGGGCGTCGGTCGAGGAAATCGCCAAGCGCCTGAACCTGCCCGTCGAACGAGTGCGCAGCTTACTGGAATCCGCCCGGCAGAAAATGTATGCCGCGCGTCTGAAGCGGCCGACGCCCTACGTGGATAAGACTGTCTACGTGGGCTGGAACTCGCTGTGCGTATCGGCCTACCTGGAGGCCGCGAAGGTGCTGAAATTGGAGGATGCCAAGCACTTCGCGCTGCGTTCGCTGGACCGCGTTCTCGCGGAAGCGTGGCAGCCGGAACAGGGCCTGCGGCACGTGCTCGCCTATTCCGATCCCGCCGCTGAGCCGCGCCTGGTTCCTGGCCTGCTCGACGACTACGCGTTCACCGCGGTCGCCTGCCTGGATGCCTACGAGGCCACGGCTGACCTCAGCTATTTCAATTTCGCGCAGAGCATTGCCGACAAGATGGTGGACCGCTTTTTCGACCCCGTCTCCGGCGGATTTTTCGACACTGCCGCCCACGGAACCGAAAAAGCTTTGGGAGTGCTGGGCACGCGGCGGAAACCGTTTCAGGATTCTCCCACTCCCGCGGGAAATTCCGTGGCTGCCATCGCGCTGCTGCGTTTATACGGGTTGACCAATCAGCCAGGCTATCGCGAGAAAGCGGAGCAGACGATCGAGTTGCCGGCCGCGCTCGCGGGAAAATTCGGGATCTTCGCCGCAACCTACGGCATTGCGGCGGTCCACCTTGCCTATCCCTACACCCAGGTCGTCGTCATTGGAGAAGACGCTTCGGCGGAGGAATTGACTGCCATAGCCACCGGCTTCTTCGCGTTTCCCAAGACGGTGCTGAAGCTGGCGGCCAGCAACGCTGTTCCGGCAGAATCTGCCACCTGCGCTGGCGGAGACCATACCCCAACTGCCCGCGATCAAGGAGGGCAAGTCGGTGGCGGTGGTCTGCTCCGGATTCACTTGCCAACCCCCGGTCGTGGATCCCGAGCACCTGCGGCGCAGCCTGGGCATCGCGCTGAAGAACTGAGGAAACCAGGGATGGATCGAACGAAGAGTGGATCGGACGGCGGACTGGCAAAGCAAAAAAATAGGGCTGACCGCGCTCTTGGCAATCGGCTAGCCCTAAAGGGTCAAATGCCACATCCGCAAACTGGTTACAAGTACTACCGCACTTGTTGTCCAGGCTTTTTGCAGTTTGGATTTGCGGGATTGCACAGT
Organism: Terriglobia bacterium; assembly: GCA_963816025.1. Classification (GTDB taxonomy): domain Bacteria; phylum Acidobacteriota; class Terriglobia; order Terriglobales; family Acidobacteriaceae; genus JAIQFF01. The sequence goes on along the minus strand of CAWFJA010000027.1, from coordinate 144,149 downwards.
GGCATCGGGCCCAGTTCTGCGTTGAGTATCGGGGTCGCGATTGCCACGTAGGTGCAAGCCAAACCTACCATCAGGATCAACATCCTGACCGCACGCTTCATGGTGTTCTCCTTACGCTGCGAGGCTCCTGGGAGGAAACCTCACGGTGGCGGAATTATACAGAAGAGCGACCCTGCGTCCAGTCTTTTCTCCGCCGCGGCCCCGGGCCCGCCCGCAAGTTCGCTCTTCAAAGACGCCGGTTTTGACTTGCACGAGGCGCGTCGAGGCGCAGGTGAGCCGCGACCAGGGGCGGTCGGTTTATCCCACACTTGCAACCGATTCGTTATCTTTAGCTCAAGTAGTGGATGAGGTTACAGCCGGGCAGAACCAGGGAGGCTCAGGCAGGGGTGAAACGAAATCATCACGCAGTGAAACATTTTATTGAACCCGGCGGCTCTGGACAGGAACGGAATGGATTCCGCTTCGTATCGAGAGCGCCGGTTCCGGCACGGAATCGGGCGCAGCCTTGCGGGGCGAATAGTCTGCCTGGGTGCGGGAAAAGGCACGATCCACCATGCTCTCAAACATGGGAATCAGCGAATCGCCTTCGCTTGAACTCTGCAGATCGGTGAGGCCCCTCTCCCAGCGCTGCGACGCGAAAAGTTCTGCTCCCGGCGCCCGCGCCGCGCTCTTGGCCAGGGCATACGACAACCAGACGAGGATGGCGAGGTTGTACGCCACCAGGTTAATTACCTGGACGATGGTCTCCGACGCGTGGCCGCTCACATGGAAAGCCAGCGTGCCCAATTCGACTCCGGCCGATAAGCCCAGGCCCAGCGAAAGTCCGAAGCTATGTTGTTTCCACGAGACTCCGAGATAGCGGGAAAACACCAGCAGAAACAAAATCAGTCCAACCTGCGCCACGCGCACGCAGCGGGTCACGGTGATCACCGCCTGCACGATCGGTCCCTGGTCGCCCAACGGACTCGAGGCCGCAACCACGAAACCCACCAGCGACATGACCAGGGCAGCCCACTTGAAAAGCACCGACCCGAGGTCTTTCAGCGTGTGATAAGGACGAAACACGTCCAGAAAGATCTCATAGATGATCATGAAACCCAGGACGAGATTGACCGCAGAGCATGACCAATAAATCCAGAAGTAGGCGGTGTAACCGAAAATTGCCCACTGCTCGGTTGGGAACAGGACACAAAACGCGACAATCTGGAAGCAGATGTAGGCGAAGAAGACAGGAAACAGGCGATGCAGTTTGTGGCGGAACATCGCCGCCCCCACCGCCAGTTGCAGGATGGGGTGGGCGATCCAGAGCGCGGTTTGGGTATCAACAGTCATCAACCAGTTTTTCTGCCAGCCGGGGGCGCCACGGTTGACGGAATGCTGCGGATTAGACTCCTCTTATGCATAACCTTAGCAGGTCGGCTCCGAGGGTCAATGTACCAAGGTAATAGGAAGTAATGGTTACCGGAATAACCTGAAAAGCAGGCGCCAGCACGGCTCACTCCGCCTGTCAGGTCGAGCGCCGCTCGACGGATTCCTGCTGGCGGCCAAAATCAGCGCAGCCTATGCTCCGCCGGACAGCCGAGGGCGGCTGTCCCCACGTGGTCCGTCTAGATTATTGATTTTGATCGAGATAGAACATGTCCAGTACGTGACCTTTGCTGTCGATCAACAATGCCCGCCCGCTATAGACAACCCGTTCCAGGTCGCTGGGCAGCCGGGGCAACTGCTCTTCACAGGCCAAAGGCAGGGACTCAGCCTGGTTCTGAACCTCGGAAGGCAAGGTTCCACCGCGGTGTATTTGCCGTTCTGACCCGGAGGGCAGTTCGGGACGCTGGGTCACGGCGGCGGGAAGGTCGGAGGCATGTTCATTGACGCAGCTTCGGATGGTCCTGCGATCGCGAAGAGTGAACAACGGCGTGTTGTCATCCGGGGGCGCCGTCGAGTCCGAAGTTGAGGCGGAATCGGAGGGCGGAGCGGCGGGTGCGGGCGCCGGCGCTGGCGCGGCGTTCATTCGACGGAGGGTTGGCGGGTGGCGCGGCCGCTGCCGGCTGCGACGCCGAAGCCGTGACAAAAGTGAGGACGGCTTCCGAATCGACGATCGCGGGCTTTTTCCCCGTGGCCGCAGCCGCACCGGTGCCGGCGGCGCCGCCCGCCAGAGTGCCGATGGCAGCGCCTTTGCCTCCGCCCGCAATCGCACCGATCACGGCGCCCAGGGCCGCCCCGCCGCCGATCTTGGTAACGTTGCTCTTGGCGTGCGACTCGCCCTTGATCACCAGCGGCTCTACGTTGATCGATGAAGCTATGGTTCCCGAACTCACGGTATTCAGCACCAGGTCGAGTTCGCCGGGCTCACTGAGCCGGCCGGTCGCATGCACATCGGTGACTCGTCCGATGACATCGGCGCCTTTGGGATAAAGTTCTTTGCCGTTCACCTGAATCGGCTGCGTCCAGCGTGCCGCGGAAAGTGTCTCCGGCCTGGGCTTGTTCGCTGCTCAGGTTGTCGATCATGCGCACCTGGATGGAAGTGCCGGAAGGAATGTCCAGAGATTTCTGCGCCAGCGCGGGCAGCGGCGCGAGAGCCAGCAGAAGAGACGTCAGTCCTGCGCTCATGACCGGGAAATATTTGCGATTCATGTCCCATTCACCTCGTTGAAGTTTCGGGCTGGCCAGGCGAAGCGGCGTGTCCTTCTTGGGATGCGGGCCAATGCCCGGTGGCTGCATGAATAACCTGGACAATCTGCGCATCAATTTTCTGTTCCGATGAAAATAAAGTACGAGCAAGCCCAGAGATTTGCAGGAATCGCTTCGCCCGGACGAGTGGTGAGAATGATGTTGTAGTCGCCGGAAATTTCCAGGGTGTCGAGCACCGACGGCGCCGGCTGCGGAGCCAACCGTGGCAAGATACGAGAGGAAGTCATGAATCTCCGCGCCTCCCCGATAACCCTGCGCCACGAAAGCAGAGCTCGGCATTGGCTTCGGCGAAGTGCCAGCCCAGGGATGCCGCCGCGGTCACCGCATTTTCGTAAGCCTGCTCGGAGACGGTTCCGGGCCCGGGATTGTCGAAGACGATGCGGAGCTTGCGTTCGTCCTCGCGGCTGAACTCGCGCACTTTCAGCGACCCCGACTTAGCGGTGGCTTTCCAGTCGACGTGGCGGGCCGAGTCTTCCGGCAAATACTCGCGAATGAGATAGAGGTCGTCGCCGCGGCCCCGGGCAAAGGTTTCAAATTCGCCAGTGATCAGCGGGAGCACTTCAAAGAATTCGTCGGTTGCCTCTACCGGCGGATACACCAGGATCTCTCGCGGCAGAGGCACGCGCCGGGTCTTGGTAAGAAAAGCGAAGGGAAAACGGGTGGCCAGGCCGAAACTGTTCTGCTGATAGCGACCGCGGCGCGGGAAGCATAGTTCCAACTCGGCGGCCAGTTCAGCGGCCGCCGGAATGTAAGGAAAGTATGCCGACTGGGTGAAGATGCCGGGCGGAGTCGTGCCCGCGGTGACGCGGCGAAGCTGACGGTCTGGAAGCCTTACCCACTGTTTGTCGGGGGCTGGCTGGGCGGAAAGCCGAAGGTCGTGGGCACCCATTGCCATTGTCCCGAGGGCTTCTGCTTGAGTGGAACCACGCTGATCGAGAATGACGGCAGCCAGCGGCGGCGGTTCCGGATTACGATCTTTCCCAGCGTGGGACGGCCCGCGAAAACCTGCTCGGGCAAACGGATATCCAGTTCCAGATCGCGCAGCACAATTGCCGACGCCACGCCCGATACCAGGATGGCCGCCAGCATCGCCGCCACAATCACGTAGAGCAGGTTGTTGCCGGTATTGAGCGCCGCAACCCCGATCAGCAGGACGGCTACGACGTAGATGATTCCCACTCCGGTCACGTCGTAGTTGAAGGCGTCGCGGACCCGGCCGCCCGCCACCCGGCGCGCCAGATAGGGCACCGTGGTCAGGCCCACCACGACCGCCAGGGTCAGGGCGATCGAAGCCAGGATGACGGTGGTCCAGAGGCTGCCCGATTCGCGCGCCACCGTGGAAAACAGCGCGGCGGCGAAGGCCAGGACCAGTCCCAGGAGGGCCAGCAAAAAGCGCTTCCAGATTTCGGGAATCTCGAAACGCAGGAGGCGGGCGCGCGATCGAATCGCGGCGGCCGGGGCCGGCGCTGCGGATATTACGGGATCAGCCATGGGCGCGATTCGCTGTTTCGAGGTTAGCACCGCCTCGACGGACCATCAATCCGTTTTGGGTTGACCAGTAATGCGCCTCAACCACGTCGCCGCCTTCTCGGCCGCCCGGTCCGCGGTGCGGCCTATCTTGGGAAAACGCTCTCGCAGCCTGGTCAATAGCCGGTGCGCCCAGACATATTCCGACGACAGAATAATTAAACCGATCAGCAGGAACAGCACACCCTGCAGGAAGGGCAGAAACAAGCCCAGGATTCCCAACAGGATGAAGCCCCAGCCCGCGATCAGCAGCAGGATTCGCTTGGTGTAGGTTTTCACGTCGACAAACTCTCGGCTCGTTTCTCTCTTCAAGGTATCAGGCGGTGGTGCCTGGCGGCGGAAATACCTTTGGGACAAGCGAGGTCAGCCAGGTTGCGAAAGACTTCGGGACAAGAATCCGAGCACCGATAAGTTGAATTGCTCCGGAACTTCTTCATACGGCAAATGCCCGACCCCGGCAAAGATCTCGACCCGGCAATCCGCGAACTGCTGGCGCAAGCGCTGCGCCGAATCGGGACTGACCGCCCGATCCTCGCTGCCCCAGAGCAGCAGAGTCGGGATATTGGCGATGCTCGGCAAGGCGGCTTCCAGGTCCGCGAGATCGCGGTTCCATGAACTCACCACACCCAGCCCGTAGTTAAGAGTTCCGGGAATCTTGAAGGCAGCCGAGTAACCGGCGAGTGTGCCGGGACGTATGCGCTGAGGGTCGCCGTACAAGCGACGCAAGAGTGTGTCGTGGACAATTCCGAGGGCCGGCTCGACGCGCAGGAGCAGCCACGAAACCGGCGGGCTGCTCAGGAATGGGGCCAGCCGCCTGCCGTGCGCCGACCAGGGATTCACCGGAGCGACCAGAATCAGGCGCCGCACCCGCTCCGGCGCCAGCGCGGCCGCCATCATGGCGATCGCGCCTCCGTGGGAAGTCCCCAGCAGATCGCAGGACGCGACGCCAACGCCGTCAAGAAATCGCAGCAGACGCTCGGCGTGCGCCCGGAAGCTGCAATCCGGGTTGGGCGGCCGGTCGGAAAAACCCACCCCTGGCATGTCCACCGCGTACACCGTCGCTCTCTCGGCCAGGGCGGGCAGGGCGAAGCGCCAGGAGAACGAGTATCCCAGCAAGCCGTGCAAGAGAAGCAGAGGAGGTCCGGAGCCGCCGCTGAGATAGCGCATGCGATAGCCGTCGAGGACGGACCAGCATTCTTTGACGGGCATCGAATCTGGCAGCGTAGTTTTGGCTTCTGATCGGTTGGTCAACCTGGTAATTCTAGCCGGACCAGGCGGCTCCTGGATTTTCTTTGCGACCTTTGCGAGTCCTTTGCGCACTTTGCGGTCAAGAGCTCTTGACCGCAAAGTGCGCAAAGGACCGCAAACGCAAAGAATCCCCTTCGACTATCTCGCACGGTTTCACGACGTACCCTTAAACTTCTGCTACGCATGGAGTTACCAAACCCCACAGAAGCCTTCCAAAAAACATAGCTTTACTTCCACAGCGCTTCTATAATCGGTAAAGTCTTTTCTTTGAAGCGAGTTAGAGGTTCTCCCTTGCGCTCTGCCGTGGCCCCCGACGTGCTTAACCATTCTTCGGGTCTTTCCCCCGCCCTCAACCAGGAGCCGTTGCGGTCGATGAACCGGGACTTCCAAATCCGCTTTACAGCCGGTCTGCTGATTCTTTTGACCACGGCGGCGGTAGTTCTGGCCTGGATCAATTTCCAGAAAGAAGCCGAGTTCCAGATCCCCTCCGACGGCGTCTGGTGGATGGAGCAAACCGGAAGCGACGGAGGCCTGGTCGCCAACCGGGTGGAGCCGAACGGCCCGGGCGAGAAGGCCGGCATTCGGGCCGGCGATCGGCTGACCGCCATCAACCAGCATGATGTAAAGGACACCACCGCCCGGATGCGGCAGGTTTACCGGGTAGGCGCGTGGTCGAAGGCGACTTACTCCCTGGTTCGGCAGTCGGTCCCGCTGGATACGACCGTGATCCTGGTTCCCGCCGAGCGCTCGCTGAACTACTGGCTTCGGTTCATCGCGCCTGATCTATCTGGGCATCGGGCTTTATGTTCTGCTGCGGCGCTGGACGGCGCCGAGTTCCACGCATTTCTATATTTTCTGCCTGGTCTCGTTCATCTTTTACGCCTTCAAGTTCACCGGAAAACTGAACCAGTTTGACTGGACGATCTACTGGGGCAACGTTACGGCCTGGCTGCTGCAGCCCGCATTGTTCCTGCATTTCGTCCTGACCTTCCCGGAGAAGCGCGACTTTGTCCGCAAACATCGCTGGATCGTCCCCGCCATTTACGTACCCGGGATGCTGCTGCTGGGAATCCACATCCTCGCGCTCCGGGTGTTGAAGGCCAGCGAGCGGGTGCGCTGGAACCTCGACCGGGTGCAGATGGGCTACCTGGCCCTGTTCTTCGTGATCGCGGCGGCGGTGCTGTGGGACAGCTATCGCCGGGCCAGCACGCCGATCCTTCGGCAGCAGCTCAAGTGGGTCACGCGCGGCACCATTCTGGCGATCGCGCCTTTCACCCTGTTCTACGTGATTCCCTATCTGACGGGCGCGATGCCGAGCTCGGCGATGAAGGTTTCCGTGCTGTCGCTGGGCCTGCTGCCCCTGACTTTTGGCTATGCCATCTTCCGCTACCGCCTGATGGACGTGGACCTGATTTTCAAGCGCGGCATGGTGTACACGCTGGCGGCGGCTGCGATTGTGGGGGTTTACTTCGCGGTGGTGGCCGGAGTGGCCGAACTGGTCCACACCCAGGTACCGAGTTCGGGACCGGTCGGGCTGGTCCTGGCCATGGTGGTCACCGCGCTGCTGTTTGACCCGGTGCGCAAATGGATCCAGGAGCGGATCGATCAGTTCTTCTATCGCACCCGCTACGACTACCGCAAGACGCTGATCGAATTTGGGCGCGAGCTCAGCGCGGAAACCGATCTGGACCGGATGCTGAGTTCGGTGGTCGATCGCCTGTCGCGGACGCTGCTGGTGGATCGCATGGCCATTTTCCTGGCCGTGGGCGACCCGGCCCAGTTCTTTCTGGCCAAGTCTTTCGGCATGACCCAGACCAGCGGCCTCGATTTGAACTTCCTGAGCGCTCCGCGGCCGGAAACCGAGGCGGGACATCTTTTCCTCGAAAACGTCCACCAGGTCCCGCGCGAGACCGCCAGCGCGCAGCAAACCATCGCCAAGCTGGACTTGAACTACTACATTCCCTGCCGCGCCCAGCAACGGACCATCGCATTCCTCGGCCTGGGCAAGACGGTGGAAGGCGATTTCCTGACCAGCGAAGACGTCGAGCTGCTGGAAACTCTGGCCGGCTATATCGGCATCGCCATCCAGAATGCGCGCCTGTATGCCTCGCTCGAACAGAAAGTCGCCGAGTACGAACGCCTGAAGGACTTCAACGAAAACATCGTCGAGTCGATCAACGTGGGCGTGATGGCGGTCGACCTGGAGGACCGCATCGAATCCTGGAACTCGCAGATGGAAGTCATGTACGCGCTGCCCCGCTGGCAGGCGCTGACCCGGCCGTTGAGCGAGGTATTTCCCGCGGAGTTCGTGGAGGAGTTCTACCGCGTGCGGCAGAATCCCGGGATCAACAACCTGTACAAGTTCCGCCTGGCGACGCCGACGGGCGAGAGCCGCATGGTGAACGTTGCCATCGCGCCCCTGGTCACCCGGAAGTTCAACGTGATCGGGCGGCTGATCATCGTGGATGACATCACGGAACGCATCGACCTGGAATCGCAGCTTTCGCAGGCCGACAAGCTTTCCTCGATTGGCCTGCTGGCAGCCGGGGTGGCGCATGAAGTCAATACGCCGCTGGCCGTCATTTCCTCCTACGCCCAGATGCTTTCGAAGCAGCTGCAGGACGATCCGCAAAAAGGCGGGCTGCTCGAAAAGATTACCCGGCAGACCTTCCGCGCTTCGGAAATCGTGAACAACCTGCTGAATTTCTCGCGCACCAGCGGCACGGAATTCACCGAGGTGAACATCAACAAGATCATCGGCGACACCATGGCGCTGCTGGAGCACCAGTTCAAGATCACCAAGATCCGGGTGGAGGACGAACTGGCCGACCATCTGCCGCTGATCAGCGGCAATCCGGGACGCCTGCAGCAAGTTTTCCTGAATCTGTTCCTGAATGCGCGCGACGCCATGCCCGAAGGGGGAACGCTCCGCGTGGCCACCTCGAACGGCGACGGGGTGAGCGTGGTCGTGTCCGACACCGGCACCGGCATCGCGCAGGAACACATTCAGCGCATTTACGATCCGTTCTTCACCACCAAGGCGGCGCCGCGTGAGGGCCAGGGCAAGGGCACGGGTCTCGGCCTCTCGGTGACCTACGGAATCATTCAGGAGCATGCCGGGAAGATTCGGGTGGAGAGCCATCCCGGCCGAGGCACGACCTTTTATCTGGATTTCCCGCTGACGAGGAAGGCTGTCAATGTCTGAGCTGGCCACGATGCCGCGACGCAACCTGGGCGAAAGCTTCGTCCGCGGGCTCCGTGCTGATCATTGACGACGAAGCCGCCATCCGCGAGTCGCTGGAGACTTTGCTGGAGATGGAAGGCTACGACGTGCAGTCGGCCGCCACCGCCGACGAGGGCATGAGCGCGGATCGGCAGACCGCCCCTACGACCTGGTTCTGCTCGACCTGGCGCTGCCCGACCGCAACGGCATCGATCTGCTGGCGGAACTTCACACTCACGATCCGCAGCTGGCGGTCATCATGATCACCGCCTACGGCACGGTGGAAAACGCGGTGAAGGCCATGCAGGCCGGAGCCACCAACTTCGTCCAGAAGCCCTGGGACAACGAAAAACTGCTGGCCGACATTCGCGCCGCCGTGGCCCGCCACCGGACGGAAGAAGAAAACGTCCAGCTCAAGCGCGCGCTCAAGCAGCGCTACAACTTTGAAAACATCGTGGGCAAGAGCGAGCCCATGCTGAAGATTTTCGACCTGGTGGCGCAGGTGGCCCCCAGCCGCTCGACCATACTTCTGCAGGGCGAGAGCGGGACCGGCAAAGAGCTGATCGCCAAAGCCATCCACCTGAACTCGCCGCGGCGCGACCGGGCGTTTGTCCCGGTGAATACCGGCTCGATGCCGCCGGACCTGCTCGAATCCACGCTGTTCGGCCACGTCAAGGGCGCGTTCACCAGCGCCATCGCCTCGAAAAAAGGCCTGTTCGAAATTGCCGACCGGGGAACTCTGTTCCTCGACGAAATCGGCACCATGAGCATGGACACGCAGAGCAAGATCCTGCGCGTGCTGCAAGACCGCAAGTTCATGCACCTGGGCGGCGTCCATGAAATTCAGGCGGACGTGCGCATCATCGCCGCCACCAACGTGGACCTGAAACAGCTGGTGCGCGAAGGCAGGTTCCGCGACGACCTTTTCTATCGCCTGAACGTGATCACGGTCGATCTTCCGCCGCTGCGACAGCGCACGAGAAGACATTCCTCTGCTGGTGGATTTCTTCCTGGCGAGGTATTCGGAAGAAAACGAGCGTCCGCGGCGGAGAATGACGCCGGAAGGGCTTCGCCCGCTGCTCTCCTATTCCTGGCCGGGTAACGTGCGCGAACTGGAGAACGTGATCGAGCGGGCGGTCGTGCTCTCCTCCACCCAGGATGTGGGACCCGAGCTTCTGCCCGACGTGATCGTGGGCCGCGGCACTCCGGTTCCGATGATGGAACATCGCGGCGACGCTTCCCTGTTCGATATCGTGGAAGACTGCGAGCGCCACATCATCCTCGACATGCTGGAGAAGTGCAGCTGGAACCAGACCGAAGCCGCCGAGCGCTTCCACGTACCGCTCTCCACCCTGAACCAGAAAATCAAGCGCCTGAATATTGAGATCAAGAAGAAGGTCCGGGAGTAGAAGCGAGCTGTCAGCTGTCAGCTCTCAGCCGTCCAGCGTCTCAGGTCCCAGTCGGCGCAGGCATCGCTCAGCAGATTCGCAGCTCAGCTGATGCCTCCGACGGTTCAGGAGCATCACGCCTGATGAGCTCCGCATCCGAGCTGAAAGCTGACGGCTGAGAGCTGACAGCTTCTCTGCTATAGTTCCTCAGATAGAGGCCACACTGCATGGCAGCTGGGGATTTCCAGGTCCCGACTCATATCGCCCGCTGAATTCGCCAAGGAGAAGGTCAAGGCGCTGCAGGACTACGCCCTGCTCACCGGCCAGTCGCTGGCCAATCTTTTCCGCCGGCCCTTGTACGTCACCGACATGATTCAGCAGGCCGACCTGATCGGCGTGGGTTCGCTGCCCATCGTGATCCTGACCGGCGGCTTCACCGGCGCGGTGCTGGCCCTGAACAGCGCCAGCACGCTGTCGCGGTTCGGCTCGCTCACTCTTATCGGCCAACTGGTATCGGTCGGCATGGTCACGGAACTGGGGCCGGTCATCACCGGGCTCATGGTGGCCGGCCGCAACTCTTCCGGCATGGCCAGCGAACTGGGCTCGATGACCGTGACCGAGCAGATCGATGCCATGCGCGCCCTGGGCACCGACCCCACGAAAAAGCTGGTCACGCCGCGCGTGGTGGCCACCGTGGTCATGCTGTTTTTTCTGACCATCATCTCCGACCTGCTGGGCCTGGTGGGCGGAAACATGGTCTCGAGCCTGCTGCTGGGCCTGGACTCGCGGCAGTACTGGACTTCGGCCTGGCAGTCCCTGGTCTGGCGCGATGTAACCACCGGGCTCATCAAGCCCGTGCTGTTCGGATTTGTGATCTCGACCGTCGGCTGCTACTTCGGCATGTCGACGCGCGGCGGCACGCAAGGCGTGGGGCGCTCCACCACCCAGGCGGTGGTCGTAGCCTCGGTAATGATTCTGGTCGTGGATTTCTTTGTCACCAAACTGCTCATCACTCTGTTGGGGTACCGATAGACGATGTCAGCTCCCACGCTTCCGCTCGACATGACCGCGCCTGCGGCGAAGCAGCAAGGCGGCGAAGCCATCCGCTTCGAGAATGTGACGCTGGCGTTTGACGACAAGGTGGTGCTGGACGACATTTCTTTCCGGCTGCCGCACGGGGAAACCAAGGCCCTTTTCGGCGTCGCCGGCTCGGGCAAGAGCACGATTCTCAAGCTGGCGCTGGGACTGATGAAGCCCGACTCCGGCCGCATCTACGTTCTCGGGCGAAGATGTGACGCGAGATGAGCGAAAAGGCACTGTTCGACCTGCGGCGCCAGATCGGCATGGTGTTTCAGGAGAGCGCGCTCTTCGATTCGCGGACCGTGCGGGAAAATGTCGCGTTCCGCCTGATGGAAGAGGGCAATGTCTCCGAGGAGGAAATCGAGCGCCGGGTGCGCGAGGCCCTGAGTTTCGTCGAACTGGAACGAACCGTGGACATGTTTCCCTCGGAACTTTCCGGCGGAATGCGGCGCCGGGTGGCCATTGCCCGCGCCATCGTCACCCAGCCCGAAATCCTGCTCTACGATTCGCCCACCGGCGGGCTGGATCCGGTGACCTCCACCACCATCGTGGAACTGATCGTGAAACAGCGCGACGTGTACAAGACCAGTTCGCTGATGGTCACGCATCGCCTGCAGGACGCCTTCATCATGGCCACCCACTACTTCGATCGCAAATCCAACCGGATGATGCCGCTGCCCAAGGGCGTGCATTGCGAGGTGCCGATGGCTTTCTGATCCTGCGGGACGGCAAAGTCATCTTCGACGGCGATGTGGATGAACTGGCGCGCACGCGGGACGAATACATCCGCGAATACATTGCGTAGAGAGCGCTTCTAGCTGCTAGCTTCTGCTTTGCTTTTAGCTTTTAGCTCCTGGCTTCCAGCACTTGTCATCCTGAGCGGAGTGGCTGCTTCGCTTCGCGAAGCAGCTGCGCAGTCGAAGGACCCCTACCAGCTGGCACGGCCTGGCTCGCCTTCCAATCCTGGCAGGAGATCTCAGCTGACCGGCGCCGTATGAGACACAGAGATTCCTCCAACTCCGCTGGATCATTCGCGAGCGAATGATCCGGCTGCGCTCAGGAAGACACAAGCAGAGCCTAAGCCGTGGCCGTCCTGCTCTTGTAGCGATAATACTGAATGAGAGAAAAAGCCCCGGCGATCACGGCCAGCGCAATGAGCGTAATCAGTGCCGGCATGTAGTATCGCGAGAAGAACCGGACGATGTGCCGGCCATAAATCGCTCCCAGTCCGGCCAGGATGGTGAAGCGAACGCCCCGTCCCAGGGCCAGCGCCGCCACGAATTTCCGGCGCGAGTATTGCAAAGCGCCCGCCGCCAGCAGGAAAGGAACAATCGGAAAAGGCGGCGGCAACAAGGCCGGCACCGCCACGGCAAAGAATCCCCAGCGCTCAACCCGCTTGAATACTTTCCCGGCTGTTTTCTTCGACACTTTGCGTTCGAACGCCTCCTTGCCGCCCTTCCGCGCCAGGCCGTAGGTGATATAGCCGCCGATGATCGCGCCCAGGGTGGCCATAAACGCGTAATACCACCACAACTCCGGGTGGCGGGCGGCCAGGAGAATGGTCAAGACGTCCATGCTCCCGGGCAACGGTATGACCGAGTTATCGGCCAATGCCAACAAGATCAGCCCGACCCCTCCCAGGCGCCGGAGCCGGCTCCAGACCGAAACGGCCATCAAGAAGTGAAGCTGGGCTGACATGTCCGCCTTAGAAGCAACTTTTCAGATGCGAGTGGCACAGCCGGACTGGACGAGCGCTAGGTAGCGGCGATTTTCGCCACATCAAGAAAGTGCAACGGCGGCGCCGCCGGCAAGGCGCCGCATTCGGCGGCGTACCGGTAAAAAAGCTGCAAGCCGTCCAGACATGCGGGATCAAGATCATAGTAGATATTTTCGGTCAGATAGGCTCGTATTTCGGTCTCGCTCAACCCCAGGCGTGGCGCCCATTCTCGAGCGATCCGGTCGAGACTCGGCGGCTGCAAACCATGGTCGCGTGAGTCCTGAAAAGTGGCGGCCAGATCGAGAGTTGCGGGAACGTCCCTCAAGGCCGCCTGCCGTATCGCCCAAAAAGCGAAGACAAAAGGCTTGCCGGTAAAACGAATCCACTCCTCCGCCAGGTCGAGGGTCAAATAGCGGGAACGATCCACTTTGAGCGCAGGATCGCCGATGAGCAGGCCCGCGTCGTGCTCTGCCATCATCTTTTCCAGGTCCGGCGCCATAGGGGTGAAACGTCGGCCCGGGCCCCACCATTTGGCGAACAGCACTTTGGTCAGCGCCACCGAGGTGAGAGAAGAGGTATCGAGCGCAACCGAGCGGATCTGATCCAGCGGGACCTGGCTGACCAGAAGGATGGAACGAACCGGCCGCCGCGAAGCAATTGCAACCCCGGGCAGGATGGCCAGCCCTGGAATGCCGGCATAAGCCGCAGCCGGGATGATGCCGATATCCGCCGCGCCGGCGGCCAGGTCAGCCGCACATTGCGAAGGCACGGTGTAGGAAATGTCAAAGGCCGCGCCTGCGTCTCCGTGCTCGAAGTCCCACATGAGCGGCGCAGTATTAAGGTAGGAAATGGCGGAAATGCGAAGGCGTTTCATGCGGCCGATGTTTGATTTTAACAGAGCGGTGTGTCATGTGACCTTGACATCGTTTTTTGCGGATGTATAGAGTCCGCGAGTCAGACGATGTGGAGGTGGAGAAGTGCCGGAAGCCCTGGCCGTGAGCCCTAGACCCAGCGAAAGCCTCGCCCTGCAGTGGCTGGCTCTCGCCCTGACCCCGCGATTGGGCCCTACCCGAGCGCGCCGGCTGGTTGAACACTTCGGCGGGGTGCAGAACATTTTCAAGGCGTCGCTGACCGAACTGGAGGCCACCGGCATCCAAACCGTCTCGGCACAATCGCTGGGCACCGGCCAGTCGATGGAACTGGCGCATGACGAATTGGGGCGCGTTGCTGCCTCCGGAGTCTCCGTCGTCTGTCTCGATGATTCCACCTATCCCGGGCCACTGAAGCAGATCTACGATCCGCCGCTGGTACTTTATGTTCGCGGCAATGTAGACGCGATTACCCAGCCGGGCATTGCGGTGGTGGGCACGCGCCATCCCACTCCTTATGGGCTAGGAATGGCCGAGCGGTTGGCCTGCGATCTGGCCGGCCGCGGCCTGGTAATCTTCAGCGGCCTGGCCCGCGGCGTGGACGCCGCGGCGCATCGCGGCGCCATCCATGCCAAAGGGAAAACGGTAGCGGTGTTCGGCACTGGCGTGGACATTATTTATCCCAAGGAAAACACGCGCATCACCGAACAGATGCTGGCCCTGGGGGGCGCGCTGATCTCCGAATTCCCCATGAACACTTTCGCCGCGCCGCAAAACTTCCCTATTCGTAATCGCATCATCAGCGGCATTTCGATTGGCGTGCTGGTGGTCGAAGCCGCGGAATACAGCGGCACCCGGATCACTTCGCGCTGCGCGCTGGAACAGAGTCGCGAGGTGTTCGCCGTCCCCGGGAATGTCACCAACAAGAATTCCTGGGGGCCGAATACCCTGATCAAACAGGGCGCCAAGCTGACCGCCACCTGGGAAGACGTTTGGGAGGAACTCCCTACGCAAGTACGACTTGCGCTGACTCCCGCCACCGGTGATGAATCGCAGGCGGGCCAGACTGCATCTCTATTCGGGGAAAGCGAACTGCCTCCGCACGAAAGAAAGATCCTGAAACTCCTGAAAGCCGACGAGGCCACCCACATCGACGAACTTGTGGAGTTGCTGGAGCTGGATATGTCGTCGTCCGAAATCTTCGCCGCATTGTTCGAACTGGAACTGGCAGGCAAGGTAAAGCAGATGCCGGGGAAGAATTTTGTAAAAAGCTTCTAGAGCAGCTGTCAGCTATCAGCTTTCAGCTCTCAGTGGAAGCCTGACACACGAGGCGAATATGCAGAGTTTCAGAAACTTGAAGGTTTGGGAAAAAGCACACATCCTAACGCTTGATGTGTATAAGTCCAGCAAGGGATTTCCGCGTGACGAGCTTTATGGGTTGACGAGTCAGATGCGGAGGTCTTCGGCTTCGATCGGGGCAAACATCGCCGAGGGATGTTGTCGAAAAGGTGACATCGAATTGGGACGCTTTTTGCAGATTGCGATGGGGTCTGCCAGTGAACTGGAGTACCAATTGCTCCTGGCACGCGACCTGGAAATAATAAAGTCTCTTGATTTTCAGCGGCTTTCGGGCGAAGTGATCGAGGTGAAGAAGATGCTGGCAGCTCTCATCCACAAGCTGAAAGCTGATAGCTGACAGCTGACAGCTAATAGCTTTTTCCACCGCATTCATGCTAGCTTCAAAACCAGTAACCACCATCAGAGGACACATTGTCTAAAGGTTTAGTCATTATCGAATCGCCCGGCAAGGCGAAAGCCATTCAGAAGTATCTGGGCAAAGGCTTCGTTGTTGAAGCATCGTTTGGCCACGTTAAGGACCTGCCCAAGAGCACGCTGGGCGTCGATATCGATAACGAATTCGAGACGGAATATGTGGTCATTCCGGGCAAGGAGAAAGTTCTCGCCAAGCTCAAGAAGCTGGCTTTGTCCGCGGACAACATCTACCTGGCGCCTGACCCGGACCGCGAAGGCGAAGCCATTGCCTGGCACCTGGCCGAGGAACTCGGCGACGGAAAGACCAAAAAGAAAAAGAAGAAGAAAGAAGGCGACGAACCCGACCGCATCCGCCGCGTCACTTTCAATGAAATCACGAAGCGGGCCGTGCAGGAAGCTTTCGAGCATCCCCACGACATCGATCAGAACCTGGTGGATGCGCAACAGGCTCGGCGCGTGCTCGACCGCCTGGTGGGCTACCAGGTTTCGCCGCTGCTCTGGGACAAAGTCCGCCGCGGTTTGTCTGCCGGCCGGGTCCAGACCGTGGCGCTGCGTCTCATCGTCGAACGCGAGCGGGAAATCAAGGCCTTCCAGAAGGTTGAATACTGGACCATTGACGCTCATCTCGCCGGACCGAAGCCGCCGGCATTCGATGCCCGCTTCGTGGGCAAAGGTGAAGAGAAGGTTGAAGTTAACAACGGCGAGGACGCGGAAAAGATCCGCGCCGCCCTGGAGAAAGCCGACTGGCTGGTCCGCACCGTCGATCGCAAGGAGCGGCGGCGCAACGCCACTCCTCCTTTTACCACCAGCAAGCTGCAGCAGGACTCCTCGCGCAAGCTGCGTTTCAGCGTCAAGCGCACCATGATGATCGCGCAGCGTCTCTATGAAGGCGTGGAACTGGGCGAGGAAGGCTCGGTCGGCCTCATTACTTATATGCGTACCGATTCCACCCGCGTTTCCAGCGAAGCGCTGGCGGAAGTGCGCGAGTACATCACGTCGCAGTATGGCAAGGATTATCTGCCCGAGTCGGCGAACGTCTACAAAGAGAAGAAGGCGGCGCAGGCGGCGCACGAAGCCATTCGTCCCACCTCGGCGATGCGCCATCCCGACCAGATCAAACAATATCTGAAAGAAGACGAATTCAAGATTTACAAGCTGATCTGGCAGCGCTTTGTGGCTTCACAGATCACGCCGGCGGTCTTTGACCAGACCACGGTGGACATCGACGCCAAATCCGGCGCCGAAACTTTCTGGTTCCGCGTGACCGGCTCCGTGCTCAAGTTTGACGGCTTCCTGAAAGTCTATGAGGAATCCAAAGACGGCAAGGACGAGGAAGAAGAAGAGCTCAAGCACAAGCTGCCGCCGCTCGAACCGGGACAGAAACTCACACTGCGTGAACTGAAGCCCGAACAGCATTTCACCGAGCCGCCGCCGCGCTACAACGAAGCTTCGCTGGTCAAAGAGCTGGAAGAACGCGGCATTGGCCGGCCTTCCACGTATTCAGCCATTCTGAGCACCATTCAGGAACGGCAATACGTGCAGAAGCTGGGCGGAAAGTTCTCGCCCACCGAGATCGGGCTGGTGGTGACCGATCTGCTGGTGGAGAATTTCCGCGATATCTTCGACGTGGAATACACCGCGCGGCTCGAAGAAGAGCTGGACGAAATCGAGGAAGGCAAGGAAACCTGGACTGACGCGCTGGCCGGCTTCTACAAGAGATTCGCCAAAGACCTCAAATATGCCGAAAAGCATATGGAGAACGTCAAGCGGATGGAGAAGCCCACGGACGAGAAGTGCGAGCGCTGCGGCTCGCCCCTGGTCATCAAGTGGGGCAAGCACGGATCGTTCTATGCTTGCAGCTCTTACGATAAAGAAAATCCGGAAAGCTGCAACTTCACCAAGGAAAATCCCATCAACCTGCCTGACCTGGATTCAGCCGACATCCAGGAAACCACCCAGGAAGAATATTGCGAGAACTGCGGCCGGGTCATGGTCCTGAAGCGCGGCCGCTTCGGCCAGTTCATGGCCTGCACCGGCTACCCCGACTGCAAGACGACTCGCCGGCTCGATCAAGGCAAGAAAGTCCCGGACATCCCGATCGATGAGCTTTGCCCGAAGTGCGGACGCAACATGATGATCCGCCACGGCCGTTTTGGCGAGTTCACCGCCTGCAGCGGCTATCCCGAATGCAAATATGTGAAGCAGAATTACATCGGGGTGAAGTGCCCGCTCTGCAAGGACGGCGACCTGGTGGAAAAGAAGGCGCGCAAGGGCAACACGTTCTACGGCTGCGGAAATTATCCCAAGTGCAAGTTCACTTCCGCCGGGAAGCCGCTGGCCGAGAAATGCCCGAGTTGCGGCAGCGAATATCTGGTGGAAAAAATGCTGAAGGCGGGTCCGGTGATCGCGTGTCCCAATAAAGAATGTGACTACGAGCGCGAGGTCCCGGTAGAAGCCGCTTCCGCATCGTCCACAACGTAGGTTCTTATTCAATGTAGGCGCGAGCGCCCACGCTCGTGCTGCAGCGCCACGAACAACCGACTAGACCGAAATCACTGCGAGGGATGGAATGGCAAAGCCGACTGCTGCTGATGCGCAACTGATTCTTAAACTCTACGATCTCCGCCGCGAAGCTGAGCTGCGCAAGGCGCGTCACTGGTGGGTGGTGACGTTTTCGCCCCAATCAGCGGACGACTTCATGAAAGTCTCAGGCGCCTTCGGGACGCCAGAGAACAACTGGCTGCGCCAGGTCATGGGCTACTGGGGCATTGCCGTGTCGCTGGTAAACCAGGGCGCCTTGAACCGTGAACTCTTCCTCGAACCCAGCTTTTGCGGGGAGATGGTCCTGATCTACGCCAAGGTTAAGCCATTTCTGAAAGAGATTCGGGAGAAGATGAAGAACCCGCAGTTTCTCGCCGGCATCGAATCGCTGATCATGAGCTCGAAGAAAAGCCGCGAGTTTCTGCAGCGCATGGAAACGAATCTGGCCGCCCGGCGCAAAGCCATGGCGGAAGGCGCCAAAGCCACCTAGCAACTGCCCGACTGGCCGCTCGCCGCGCTACCGTGGCTCGAAACGCCCGGCAGGGACCGAAACGCTGGTGCCGGTTTTGCACCAGCCCCCAAGTCCGTTAGAATCTTAAACAGTGGTGCGATAGCCATGTCCCTGACCAAACCGCAGGCCCTTGATCTGTTCCGCTCCGACGACCTTATCGGCATCGGCATGGAAGCGGACGCGGTGCGGCGCCGGCTTCATCCCGAAGGCGTTGCCACTTACGTCATCGACCGCAACATTAATTACACCAATTTCTGCACCGAATATTGCACCTTCTGCGCCTTCTATCGGCCCTTGAAGGGTCCCGCCGCGAAAGAGGGATACATCCTCGAATTCGACACCATCTACGAGAAGATTCGGGAGACGGTGGAACTCGGCGGCACGGGCGTGCTGATGCAGGGCGGCCTGCATCCGGATCTCAAGATCGACTGGCAC
Organism: Terriglobia bacterium; assembly: GCA_963816025.1. Taxonomy (GTDB): domain Bacteria; phylum Acidobacteriota; class Terriglobia; order Terriglobales; family Acidobacteriaceae; genus JAIQFF01. The sequence continues at coordinate 125,146 of CAWFJA010000027.1, read as the reverse complement.
GAGAAGATGCTGAGCGGCATCAAACAGCGCTTCCCGAAAGTTCACCTGCACTGCTACTCGGCGTCGGAAGTCATCGCCATCGCGGAATACAGCGGGCTGAGCATTCGCGACACCATCGCGCGCCTGCGCGATGCCGGACTCGATTCCATTCCCGGCGGCGGCGCGGAAATTCTCGACGACGAAGTCCGCTACAAGATCGCCCGGCTCAAGTGCCTGACGGAAGATTGGATCAACGTGCATCGCACCGCCCACCAGTTGGGCATGCGTACCACCGCCACCATGATGTTCGGCGTGGGCGAAAACATAGAAAACCGGGTCAACCACTTCCAGCGGCTTTACGAATTGCAGGAGGAAACCGGCGGCTTCACTGCATTCATCCCCTGGAGCTTCCAGCCCCACAACACGGCGCTGGGCGGCCGCCACTGGGACGAGGCCACGGCGGTCGAATACCTGAAAGTGCTGGCCATTTCCCGGCTGTACCTTTCAAATTTCCTGAATGTTCAATCCAGCTGGGTGACGCAGGGATTGAAAGTCTGCCAGATGGGTCTGCGCTTTGGCGGCAACGACGTGGGATCGGTCATGCTCGAAGAAAACGTGGTGCGCGCCGCCGGCGTAACCAACTGCACCACGGAAGAAGAGCTGCGCCGCATCATCCGGGACGCGGGTTTCAAGCCGGCCCAGCGCGACACGCTGTATCGCACCTACTTCCTGAACTGATAACGCGTTCTCTCGCCCGTGCAACCCCGCGGTTGAAGTACAGCCTCAAAGTTCAATGCCTGGCCGCATCGAAGATTACGCGCTGATCGGCGATTGCGAGACTGCGGCGCTGTGCAAAAACGACGGATCCATCGACTGGCTTTGCTGGCCGCGGTTTGACTCGGGGGCCTGCTTCGCATCGCTCCTGGGAACGCCCGACAATGGACGCCGGAAGCTGTCGCCCGCGGAGGGCACAGCACGGACCGCCAGGCATTATCGTGATCGGACTCTAATCCTGGAGACAGATTTTCAGACCCACGAAGGCGCCTTCACGCTGGTCGATTTCATGCCGCTGCGCGGGAAGCACTCTCACCTTGTCCGGCTGGTGCAGGGGAAACAAGGCAAGGTGCGGGTGAAGATGGAACTGACGATACGGTTCGACTGCGGTCGAACCATCCCGTGGGTCACCCGGCTGGAAGACGGAACCATGCGCGCCATTGCCGGGCCCGACATGATCGCGCTTCGCACTCCGGCAGCCCTTCGAGGCGAAAATCTCACAACCGTCAGCGAATTTACCGTTCATGAAGGCGAGACGGTTCCGTTCGTTCTGTCCTACGGCGCATCCCACGGACCGGTTCCTCCCGCGCTCGATGCCGAGCAGGCACTCGAACAAACCGAAGCCTACTGGCGCAAATGGGCGGACCGCTGCACCTATCGCGGGCCGTGGGAGGAGGCAGTATGCCGATCTCTCATCACCCTGAAGGCGCTCACCTATCTCCCGACCGGAGGGATCGTGGCGGCTCCCACGACTTCCCTGCCGGAGCGACCGCACGGAGTCCGCAACTGGGACTATCGCTTCTGTTGGCTGCGAGATGCGACTTTCACTTTGCTGGCCCTGATGCATGCCGGCTACTACCACGAAGCGGAAGCGTGGCAGAACTGGCTTCTGCGCGCCATTGCCGGCAGCGCCGCGCAGGTGCAGATCATGTACGGGGTCGCCGGAGAGCGGCACCTGGCGGAGTGGGAAGTGCCCTGGTTAGCCGGCTACCAGGGGGCATCACCAGTTCGCGTCGGGAACGCCGCGTTCGCTCAGCAGCAACTCGACATCTACGGCGAACTCGCCGACGCCCTGCATCAGGCTCGGGAGGGCAAGCTGCCGAGGAATGAGCCGGCCATTGAACTGCAGCGAACGCTATTGGAACACCTGGAGCAGGTCTGGCAGGAACCCGATGAAGGTATCTGGGAAGTGCGGGGTCCGAAACGGCACTTCACCCATTCCAAAATAATGGCGTGGGTGGCGTTTGATCGCACCATCAAGAGCGTTGAAGCAGTTCGGCCTCAAGGCGCCGCTGGAGCGTTGGCGCGCGGTGCGAGACCAGATCCACGACGACGTTTGCCGCCACGGCTTCGACGCGGATCTTGGAAGTTTCGTGCAATCGTACGGATCCAAGAACCTGGATGCGAGCCTGTTGCTGGTCCCGCTCGTCGGATTCCTTCCGCCGTCGGATCCCCGAGTGCGCGGCACGATCGAAAAGATAGAGCGCGATCTGGTGCGCGATGGTCTGGTCCAGCGCTACCACACCACTACGGCAGCAGACGGACTTCCGCCCGGAGAGGGTGCGTTCCTGCCTTGTAGTTTCTGGCTGGCCGACAATTATGTGTTGCTGGGCCAAAAGCAGGCAGCCCAGAAGCTTTTCGAAACACTTCTGCGGTTACGCAACGACGTGGGACTATTGGCCGAGGAATACTCGCCTGAAAACCGGCGGTTGCTGGGCAATTTCCCCCAGGCATTTTCGCATGTGGCATTGATCAACACGGCATTGAACATCAGCCGGCAACATGGACCCGCGGGCCAGCGTGCGAAGCGGGATGGGTCCGGCAAGGATTCAAGGGTTAAATGATCATCCTCGCCAGCCGAGGATGACGTGGAACGAGCCTAGACTATGAGTAACGTAATCTCCGATGCACTGGTATTTTTCGGGGCCACCGGCGACCTCGCCCACAAGAAGATCTTCCCCGCCCTGCAGCAGCTGGCCAAGCACGATGAACTGAACATGCCGGTCATTGGAGTCGCCAAGTCCGGCTGGACACTGGAACAGCTCAAGCAGCGCGCCCGGGACAGCGTCGAGCACTACGGCGGTCTGGACCCGGAGGCATTTGCCAAACTCTGCAATGTGCTGAAGTACATTGACGGCGATTACGCCGACCCGGCAACTCTCCGTGAGTTGCGCCAGCAGTTGGGATCGGCCGCGCATCCGCTGCATTATCTCGCCATCCCCCCGAATCTTTTCGGCGAGGTGGTGCAGCAACTCAAATCGTCGGGATGCTCGGAGGGCGCTCGGGTGGTGGTGGAAAAGCCCTTCGGACACGATCTGGATTCCGCGCGGAAGCTGAACCGCACTCTGCACACGGCGTTCCCGGAGCAGAATATTTTTCGCATCGACCACTACCTGGGCAAGAACGCGGTCCAGAATGTTCTCTTTTTTCGTTTTGCCAATACCTTCATGGAACCGATCTGGAACCGTCACTACGTGGACAACGTTCAGATCACGATGGCGGAAAACTTCGGGGTCGCGGGCCGAGGAGCGTTCTACGAGCAAGCAGGCGCGATCCGGGACGTGGTGCAGAACCACCTTTTCCAGCTGCTTACCAACATTGCCATGGAGCCCCCGGTGGCCATGACGAATCCCAGTCTGCCCGACGAAAAAGTGAAAGTACTGCGGGCGATCAGGACGCTTGGGCCCGCCGACGTGGTGCGAGGGCAATTCAATGGCTATCGCAGCGAGTCAGGCGTGAAGCCGGATTCAACCGTCGAAACCTACGTGGCCGTGCGTCTGCAGATTGATTCCTGGCGCTGGCAGGGCGTGCCATTTTTCATTCGGGCAGGAAAATCGTTGCCGGTGACGGTCACCGAGGTCAACGTCACCCTGCGGCAGCCTCCCGGAATCTTTTCGGACAATTCCCCAACCCGCAATTATCTGCGGTTCCGAGTCATGCCCGATCTCGCCATCGCGATTGGAGCGCTGACCAAGAAGCCCGGGGACGAGATGACAGGAGATCACGTAGAACTTCTCGCGGCCCAAAGTTCCGACCCAGCCGAGTTGTCTGCTTACGAGGAACTGCTGGATGATGCCATGCACGGTGACCCCACGCGCTTCGCCCGTGAAGACTATGTGGAAGAAGCCTGGAGGATTGTGCAGCCGGTTCTCGACAACGCAACTCCAGTTCGCGCCTATGAACCCGGCACATGGGGCCCTGCCGAAGCCGAAAAGCTCACCGCGGCAAACGGGGGCTGGAAAAATCCAGAGTAGCGGCGCGGGGTGGGCACTCTGCCCGCCCCACTCGTCAAGCCGCTGGTAAGTGCTTCTCTGCAAACCGCTTACTGGCTGGAGCTTCGAAGTCTGCAGCCTGCCTTAAGGTAGAATACAAAGCTACTGGAGACGATCCCTGGGCACCGCATCGATTTCGATTCAAACTCTGGGCGCTTTCGTGGCCTCGCGGGGCATCGGCCAGTACATTCGCCAGCATTTTCTCGACACCACTTTCAGGGGCCTCTATCACGCCAACGCTTTTGACATGGCGTTGCTGGTCCCCTACTTCATCGTGCTGATCCTGCTGGCTTCTTACGGTATGCACCGCTACGTGCTGGTGTATCTTTATTACAAGCACAGGAAGAATCGCACCGTCGAACCGGCTGGGCATTTTTCGGACCTGCCCCGGGTGACGGTGCAGCTTCCCATTTTCAACGAGCAGTTTGTCATTGAGCGCCTGCTGGATGCGGTTTGCCGGCTGCAGTATCCGCTGGACAAGCTCGATGTCCAGGTGCTCGACGATTCGACCGACGAGACCCAGGCCGTCGCCCAAAGCCTGGTCGAGCAACATGCAGCCCGCGGCTTTCCCGGTCACCTATCATCACCGCGCCAATCGTGAAGGTTATAAGGCGGGCGCGCTGGCGGAAGGCATGAAAACGGCGAAAGGCGAGTTCATCGCCATCTTCGACGCCGATTTTGTTCCGCCTGAAGATTTCTTGATGCGGACCATCCATCATTTGACCGATCCAAAAATCGGCATGGTGCAAACCCGCTGGACCCACATCAACCGCAACTATTCTTTTCTCACCGAGGTCGAAGCCATCCTGCTGGACGGGCACTTCGTGCTGGAACATTCCGGACGCGCCCGCAGCAACGTCTTCTTCAATTTCAACGGCACGGCGGGAGTCTGGCGCCGCAGCGCGATCGAGGAAGCCGGGGGCTGGCAGCACGACACCCTCACCGAAGACACCGACCTTTCTTATCGCGCCCAGCTCAAAGGATGGAAATTTATTTACTTGCAGGATGTGGAGTGTCCGGCCGAGCTGCCGGTAGAAATGACGGCGTTCAAGACCCAGCAGGCGCGCTGGGCCAAGGGCCTGATCCAGACCGCGAAGAAGATCCTGCCCAGCGTGATGAAGAGCGATCAGCCGTTTCGCGTCAAGCTGGAGGCCTGGTATCACCTGACCGCGAATCTCAGCTATCCCCTGATGGTCGTGCTTTCGGTGCTGCTGCTGCCGGCCATGATCATCCGCTTTTACCAGGGATGGTTCCAGATGCTGTACATCGACCTGCCGCTGTTCATGGCGTCCACTTTTTCGATTTCCAGCTTCTATCTGGTTTCGCAGCGCGAGCTGTTTCCCCGAACCTGGCCGCGGGCGCTGCTTTATCTTCCTTTCCTGATGGCGCTCGGCATTGGCCTGACCATCACCAACACGCGCGCCGTGCTGGAGGCGCTGGTCGGCCAGAAGTCGGCCTTCGCGCGCACTCCCAAGTATCGGGTGGAATCGAAAAAAGACCGGATCAACGCCGCCAAATACCGGCGCCGCCTGGGCTGGGTACCCTGGGTCGAACTTCTGATCGGCACCTACTTCGCGCTTACCGTCTATTACGCCATCGCCAACGAGAACTACATCACTGTGCCCTTTCTGGTTTTGTTCGTGCTCGGCTACTGGTACACGGGACTGATGTCTTTGTTGCAAGGCCGCTTCTCGGGCTTGTCCCTGAGCGCGGAGACCCATACCAAGCCGTTTCCTGTGGGCGTGTAGGTTGTGTGATGGAGCACGGGCGTCCCGCCCGTGCCGGACGGGCGAGGACGCCCGTCCTCCATTCAATTCCTTCCTTTTCTTTGCGCAGTAGGTTTAGAATTCCTACCGTTTCGCGTCCGGATGGGCGCGGTCACGTCTGTTCGGAAGGAGGATCCGATGCGCCACCTCACGGTACCTTCCCGAGTCGTCTTCGGCATTCTGCTGGTTTTCCTGGTCAGCTGTGGAACCGGTCACGATTCCGATGAGAAGTACTACCTGATCTCAACCAACGTCAAGATTCCTTACTGGCAGGCCGGCTCGGCCGGTTTGTTCCAGGCGGCCCAGCAACTCAAGGTGCGTTCCGAATTCGCGGGTCCGGACAGCTACGATCCCAAGGCTGAGCAGAAGGCGTTGCAGGAAGCGGTGCAAAGCAAAGCCAGCGGGATCCTGATCTCGGTGGCCGATCCGGCCTATGATGAAAGACGATATCGACCACGCCATCGCCGCCGGCATTCCCGTGATCACGGTGGACTCGGACGCGCCCGCCAGCAAGCGCCTTTTCTTCATCGGCACCGACAACTACCATGCCGGACAGATTGGCGGCCAGCGACTGGCGAAGGAATTGAATGGCAAGGGTAATGTCGTGGTGTTTACCATCCCCGAGCAGGCCAATCTGAAGGAGCGTCTGCGCGGCTATCGCGATGCGCTCGAGGCTTCTCCGCAAATCAAGATCACTCGCGTCGTGGATATGAAGGGCGATTCCCGCGTCGCCTTCGACACCGCCACCGAAATTCTAGGCAACGACAAGAAGGAGCACACCGACGCTTTCGTGTGCCTGGAGGCGCTGGCGGGCAAGGAAGTCGCCACCGTTCTGAGCCAACATGAGGTCAAGGACAAAATCATTCTGGCGATGGACACCGACGAGGACACGCTCTCCTGGATCCAGAAAGGCGTGATCGCGGCCACGATCTCGCAGAAGCCCTACACCATGAGCTTCGTCGGGCTGAAAATGCTGGATGACCTCTACCATCACAAATTGTCCACGCTGAGCAACGATTGGGGGAAAGACAGCTTCGCCCCCATTCCGGCGTTTGTGGATACGGGATCGTCGCTGGTGGACAAAACCAACGTGGACGCACTGATTGCGGCCAGCAAAACGGTAACCAGCACTACCAAGTAAATTTCGCCGTCGAACAAAGGGACTCTGAATGCGCAAGGTCTTGCTGGTTTTTTTTCTTCTTTCCCAACTTACATGGGCACTGGATCGACAACCTAATTCCGATTTCCGTCTCCGCCGGCAGGCCCTGGCCAGCAAGGCCAATGGCGGCGCGGTTCTCCTCTTCGCGTCGAACGAAGCCGAGGGACCGAACGACCTTTACGGCTACCGCCCCGACGACAACTTTTTTTATCTTTCTGGCTGGAGCGAGCCGGGAGCCGCGCTGCTGATCGTGGGCGGAGCCAGCGCTGGCGATCACTCCTACACGGAAATCCTCTTTCTCCCCAATCACAATCCTTCGCAGGAAAAGTGGACCGGGCCGAAACTTGGCGCGGACAGTCCTGACGCCGGCAAGATCACCGGGTTCGACCACGTCGAGGTTCTCGACAACCTGCGCTCCGAGTTGGTCCGCTTGCTCCCTTTGAAGAAAGCGGTCGTCTTCACCGACATAGTCGCCGGCGATGAGGTTTCGAATTCAGCCGTGCCGCTGGATTGGTTGAAACGCGCCAACGCCTTCCCCGTCGGCGTGTCATTCCAGGATGTGCGGCCCATGCTGGCGTCGCTTAGAACGTATAAGGACTCCGGAGAAATCGAGCGCATCCGTCACGCCACCGACGCCTCGATCGCCGCGCATTTTTCCGCCATGCACACGGTGAAGCCGGGCATGACGGAGCGTGAGATCTCCGCCCTGATGCAATACGAGTGGGGTAAACGCGGCTGCGAGCGTCCCGCCTACGCTCCGATCGTGGGCTCGGGTTTCGATTCCACGGTGCTGCACTATTCCGAGGACTCGGGCACCATGCAGTCGGGAGACCTGGTGGTGATCGATGCGGCAGGAGAATATTCCATGTACGCCTCGGACATCACTCGCACTCTGCCGGTGTCCGGAAAGTTCACGGCGCGGCAGCGGGAGATTTACGACATCGTTCTGGGGGCGCAACAGGCCGCCGCGGCCGCGTTCCGCTCGGGCAAGTCGTATCTTGCGGCGAGACCGGCCGGATTCTCTCCACGATGTGGCCTACAACTACATCAATACTCACGGCAAAGACCTGCATGGCGAGCCTCTGGGAAAATATTTCATTCACGGACTCGGCCACTACGTCGGATTGAATGTCCATGATCCCGGCGACTACGACGCTCCCCTGGGGCCGGGAGCGGTGTTCACTCTCGAGCCGGGGATCTATATCCCGGAAGAAAAGCTGGGAGTGCGGATCGAAGACATTCTTTACGTGGACCCGGACGGCAAGTTGATCAACCTGACGGGCAATCTGCCGCATACCGCCGATGACGTCGAGCACGCCATGGCGGGCAAGTGAAGACGAACGTGTGGGGCGGACACTTCTTTCGCCGCCTTCGAGGCTGATCTTTACGGAACCTACATCCAGGGCTTCGCGCACCTGAACACAAGTCACCAAACAATCAAGCAAATCAACTTCAAAAGCAGCGGACTGAGTGTCCGCCCCACACGTGCACTTCCTTTTGATATCCTAGGACATCGTGCGGATGATCTGGTTGTTCCTGATCCTGGCCCTGAGCACCGTAGCTGTCTCTCTGGTCGGATTAGCGGCCTACCTTCGAGTGCGCAGCCATATGAAGGACGTCCTCCAGAGAAACCCACGGCAAGGATTGACCACAGCATTTCCGTTACGGCCGGTCGCATACGTTTCAGATTCTGACACGGAGAACCTCCAACATGGCGAAGCCCGCTAGTCTTGCTCTCGACCAAGGTAATCGCGCTCTCTACTGGGCGGAACAGGCGGCGATTGTGCTGAGCGCCAGCCTGTTTGTCGCCCTGTGCGCCCGCGTAACCGTGCCACTGCCGTTTACTCCGGTGCCCCTGACCCTGCAGAATTTTGGCGTGCTGCTGGTAGGGCTCACCTTGGGCAGCCGTCGCGGCTTTGCTGCACTGGCGCTTTACCTGGTGGAGGGAGCCTCGGGGATGCCGGTATTTAATCCCGCGGGGCCGGGCGGAATCGCCCAACTCATGGGCGCGACTGGCGGCTTTTTGCTGGCCTATCCCTTCGTCGCGGCTCTGGCGGGCTGGATTATGGAGCGCGGCAAGGCAAGCTTCGCTCGCGCGGCCGCGGCCGGCGTGCTGGCTGAAGTCGTGTTGTTCGCAGGCGGCCTCTCCTGGCTGGCGGTGCTGACCCACTCTTTCGCGCAGGCAGCCCGCTTCGGGCTTTACTGGTTCGTGTTCGCAGAAGTAATCAAGGTCATGTTGGCGGCCGGAGTCTCGACCGGATGGCAGCGTGTCCGCAAGGAGCAGGCATGAGTTTTGTCGAAACCCCATCCGGAAATACGGCCACCGCCGCGCTCGCACCCGAAGCGAAAGACTCGTTGCGCGGCAACGCTTCGACCCGCGAAATCAGCATTGCGCACAGTCCCGACTCCGATGACGCTTTCATGTTCTATGCGCTGGCCACCAACAAGGTGCGCGTCCCCGGCCTGCGCTTCACCCACACCCTTTGCGACATTGAAACCCTGAACCAGAAGGCGCGGGAAGGCGACGGCGTGTATGACGTCACTGCCATCTCGTTTCACGCCTATCCCTATATTCAGGACAACTATGCGTTGATGCCCTGCGGCGGCAGCGTGGGCGACGGCTACGGCCCCATGATTGTGGCCACCCAGGGATTTTCTCCGAGCGAAGTAAAAAACAAAAAGATTGCGATCCCGGGCACGCTCACCACCGCTTATCTCGCGCTGCGGCTTTTCGCGCCCGGAATTGAGACCGAAGTCGTGCCCTTCGATCAGATCATTCCGCAGATCGTGGAAGGCAAATACGAAGCCGGCCTCATCATCCACGAAGGCCAGTTGACCTACTCGAAAGCCGGTCTGCAGCGCATTGTGGACCTGGGCAAGTGGTGGCTGAAAATCACCGGCCTGCCGCTGCCGCTGGGAGGAAATGCAATCCGCCGCAGTCTCGGGCCGGAGCTGACCGCGAAAGTCACGGGAGCTCTGCGGGACAGCATTCAATACGCCCTCGACCATCGCGACGAGGCCCTCGCGTATGCCATGCAGTTCGCCCGCGACGTCGATCCCCAGCTTGCCGACAAGTTTGTGGGCATGTACGTAAACGAGCGCACCCTGGACTATGGACCGGATGGCCGCGAAGCGGTGCGCCGGCTGCTGGACATGGGACACAAGGCAGGAATTATTCCGCGCGAAGCCAGAGTGGAGTTTGTTTAAAAGAGCTTCTAGCTTCTGGCTGCTAGCTTCTAGCTAAAACCTGACAGCCGTTGGCTCGGCTAGAAGCCAGAAGCTAGAAGCAGCTTTATTTGATTTTCTCTGGAAACGAAAATACCGGGTCCACATCCACCGGCACCTTCGACGCCGTTTTCAACGACACTTGCAGCTCCGGCGGCATGGCATCGTACTTCTTGAACCAGTTTTCCGCGCGCTCGCGGTTTCCGGTGGCTTCAATTTCCAGAAGTTCCTTGGCCAAGTCGGCCAGCGCACCGGGCATGGCGGCGTAGTCAATGGCATACATTCCCGAGGATTGCCGCTTGACCGCGCCCCGTTCCGAAAGATAGTTGAACTCCATCATCTCGGCCTGGCCGTGGGCTTCTGCGTGCCGAAACGAACGGTGCGGAAAATTCCGGCGACGTAAGAGGCGTAGTACTCTTCCAGCTTGTCCTTGGGCAGCACATCGTGATCCACCAGCCACTTCAGGCCGAACATTCCGACCACATCGGCTTTGGCCTCTTCCAGGCCGCTGTAATGCGGGCCGATCGCTTCGCGAACCGCCACTTTGCCGGCGGAAGTGCGCGCGTAGGCCGGGCCCAGTCCGTGCGCCATCTCGTGCATGATGGTGCACAGCAGATAGCCTTCGCGCGGAGGCCTTGGCCGCCTGTTCCGGCGGCATCATGAACTGCGCCAGCGGGAGAATTACGTAGTTGACCCGCGCATCCATGAAATTCTTGAAGAAGATTTTCTTGCTGCCCTTCTGCTCGTGGACTCGAGGATCGTTGGGCAGGTTGTCGGCCACGGCCTGATAGCCATGGCGCAGATCGCCCGCGCGATAGGGCGCGTCCATGACCTCCATCGGCGTTTCCAGGCCATGCTTGGAAGGCCTATCCTCCGGGGCCAGGGGCAGCGCATCCTGAACGTCGGCCACATATTTCTGAAACATCGCCAGCTTTTGGCTCTCCGCTTCGTTGCGCACCAGCACCGCTGCCGCCGTAGGAACCTTTTACCCCGAGAAGATCGTCGTCGTAGGTTTCGTAGGGAGCAAAGATCACATCGAACTTGGGATCTTTCAGATCGAGCCAGGCCAGATCGCTCTTGAAGTAGTCATCGGTCAACAAGGCATCGGCCCGCAGGCGCAGGAAATTCGCGAACGCGGGATCGTCACTTAAACTGGCAGCCTCACGCAAATCCCTGGCGGCCGGCTCCAGGAATGAACGGTAGGCGATGTGATAAGGCACGCCTTCGAGCTGATCGCCGTGCCAGCGTACGACGGTCGTGGAACTGTAAATTTCCTCTTTCTTCTCGGGATGCGCTTGCACGTATTGCTCGATCTGTTTGGCGGTCAGGCCTTCGGGATAAAAACCGCGGCCCGGCGGCATGGGCGTGATGCCGACAAAAGGCCGGTTCTCTTCGATCAGGTCGAAGCGCGAGCCGTTGATCCACAGATAATGCCGCAGCTCCTGATCTTTCGGGCTCTTGCTGTTCGCCAACGACTGGTAGAGCGTCAGCGCCTCGGGATCGACTCTGCCGCCAGTAAATGTCTTCCAGATAGCGGGAGGCGTCCACCAGCTTCTCCACCAGTTTCTTCTCGCGCTCGGTGAGTCCCGTGGAGTGAAACGGCATGTCCACACGGCGAAATTTCGCCAGGCGCTGCGCCAGATCCGGAGCAACCTGCAGGCCGCCGGAAGCCGCGCCCCTGGCCGCGGAGCCAGTCATCGACTTCTTGTTCTTAGTCTTTTGGGCAGAGGCTGGGAGAAATCATTAGAGCCATAAATAGCAGGGGAAGCAGGGAGCCCTGTTTGATCATCAACCTGATTTTAGCAAACCGGAGCTGCTTGCATTCTTGCGGAGCCTTTTGCGACCTTTGCGTCAAAATCTTTAACCGCAAAGAGCCGTCGCAAGTTCGCTACCTCGCCAAGCTTCGTCTTCCCCGTTATCATGTTGAACGATGCTTGCAGGCTCAAGTTCAAATGGCGCGCAGACCCTGCTCGTCGATGCCGACGACACGCTTTGGGAAAATAACATCTATTTTGAGCGCGCCATCGCCAACTTCATCTCGTTTCTGAATCACCACGAGTACACGCCCGAGCAGGTGCGTGAAGTGCTGAACCAGGTGGAGCGCGAGTCCATCGTCAGCCACGGCTACGGGCTGCACAGTTTCGCGCATTCTCTGGTCCAGACCTTCGAGCGCCTGGCAGTCGAACCGCTTACCCCCGCGCTGCACGAGACCATCAATGGATTCGCCCATACCATTGCCGGCCACCCGGTTGAACTCCTGCCCGGACGTGCCCGAAACGCTGCAGTATCTGTCGGAGCGCCATCACCTGATCCTGATGACCAAGGGCGCGGTGCCGGAACAATCCGGCAAAGTGGAACGCTCCGGCCTGAAAGAATATTTCGCGGCGGTGGAGATCGTGTCCGAAAAGAATGTCCCCACCTACCAGCTCGGTCATTTCCAAGTACGGTCTGGATCCCGATGCCAGCTGGATGATCGGCAACAGTCCCAAGTCCGACATCAATCCAGCGCTGGCCGCGGGTCTGAACGCGGTGTTCGTTCCGCATGGCGCCACCTGGGTGCTGGAGCACGAGGAAGTGGAGTCAGCAGAGCCACCGAGGCGGTTGCTGGTGGTGGAAAAGTTCTCGGAGTTGCAGACGCACTTCTAGTGTGCAGCGTCAGATAGCTGGAGAGACGTTGGAACTAACAAGGTCCCTCCACTGCGCTCGCTGCGCTTCGCTCCGGTCGGGATGACAGAGTTTTGAGCTGATGAGCTGACGGCTGAAGAGCTGACGGCTGCTTTCCTAGCACCAAACTAACCAACAAGCTCCGTATCCCGCTGTTTCGCCGCATGTTACTCTTTTTCTGCTCTGGTCTTTTGCCCGCATCCGTGCGTGGCTGTGCAGAAAAACAATTTGCGGCGGCTGCTGCGAACTGTGGAAGCTCTGTCCGATCTCGGCCCTGAGATGACGGCGGAGCGCGAGTTTCCGCAGACCGCGCGGGCCATGGTCTCGGCGCTGCTCCAGGCTGGCGGCGCGCGCGAGGCCGTGCTTTTCACCTTCAGCGACAAGCCTTCCATGCTTTCCTCCGTCGCTTCCGAAGGCTTCGCCTTGATGCCCGAGCCCGCCATCATGCCGTTGTTGCCGAAGCATGTTCATGCCCTGACCTCGGCGCGCGGACCGGTGGTGTTGAATGCCGGTTCCTATGAAATTTTCCTGAGTTCGAATGGAAATGTTGCGCCTGAACTGTTCAAGTGCATCGCCCCGCTGAAAGTTGGCGGCAAACTTGTCGGCATGGTCGCGCTGGGCCGCCGCGACGGCGAAGCGCATTTCGACGACGAAGAACTGGGCGCGCTCGATCTGTTGTGCAACTACGTGGCCATCGCGATCCAGAATCATGTGCTGTCACAGACCCTGGCGCAACGGGTTTCCGAGAACCTGCGTCTGCTGGCATCTCTTCACGGCTTTTATGACACCGCGCTCGAAGCCTTCGCCACCGCAATCGACGTAAAGCATGTAAACATTCACGGCCACTCGTTGCGGGTGGGGCGCTATGCCTCGGCCATCGGAGAAGCCATGGGCATGGAACCCAATGACGTTGCCGCCCTGCGCTCCGCGGGCTACCTGCACGATATCGGCAAGGTCGCGGTGGATAAACGCCTGTTCGGAAAACCCACTTCGCTGGACGCGGCAGAATTTCGCGAGATGGCCGACCACACCGATTGTCGGGCATCAGATCGTCAGCGGCGTGGAATTCCCCTGGCCGCGCATTCCTGAAATCGTGCGTTCTCACCACGAGCGCGGCGATGGCTCGGGATATCCCGATGGACTGCATGATGGAAGACGTCGCCATGCCGGTCCGCATCATCGGACTGGCCGACACGTTCGACGCCATGACCAGCGAGCGGCCTTATCGCGAACCGCTCTCCGTGGGCAACACCCTCAGCGAGATCGTGCGTCTCTCGCCGCTGAAATTTGATCCCAACGCGGTCCATGGACTGCTGCTGCAAATTCGGCGCGACTCGGTCGGCAGCAACCGCATCCCGTTTCTCCAGGACCGCATGGCCGTGAACATCGCGGCCGGGGACATCGATCAACTTGCCGCCACGCTGCAACACAAAGTCACTCACGGCCGCCTCTACCTGACTTAACTCGTTCCTCTGATTGCACTTATTGTACGCCAGTTTTGCCCATCGGGAAGCCCGCTGATACCAGCTAGCATCTTACAAGCGATAACCTTGCGTTGACCTAAATCGGTCTGCCCTGCGGACTGCGTCCGCCATCGGGCCGGCGGGACGCCGGCGCTACGGTGAACCTCGCGACGTCAGCAACTTTTCCGTCGGCCCGGGTTAACAATACTCAAGGCCTGGTCCGCGCGTGATACAAGCCCGCATGAATCTCTTGCGACGACAAATCGCCCTCCTGCTTGCGGTGTCCGATCCTGGGGCTGGCCGTCTCCGTCCAGTTCGCCATTGCCAATAAAGACAAGCGGGAGCCGCCGCCACTCAGATGGATGAGCATCAGCGCGCGCTGCACGCGCTTAACCGTCTGGCCTTCGGACCTCGCCCGGGCGATGTCGAGCGGGTGGCGGCGATGGGCGTGGACAAGTGGATCGATCAACAATTGCACCCGGACAAGATCGACGACCATGCTCTCGATGCCCGCCTGGAGCCGTTTCGCACCCTTCGCATGGACACGCGCGAGATCGTAGAGAACTTTCCGCCGCCGGCGGTGATCAAAGCCATAGCGGAAGGCAAGGAGTCGATGCCCTCCGATCCCGCCAGGCGCGCCGTGTACGAAGCGCAGCTGGAAAAGTATCAGGAGAAAAAGGAACAGAAGCAGGAGACCGCAAACGCCGACCCCTCGTCCGCTGCGGGGTCCGGGAAGTCGGCGCAGATGAGCGACGAAGAACAAGCCCGCCGCCGCGAAGACCGCCTCTACGCCGATCTTAAAACCGAGGACCTGCTGGACTTGCCGCCGGACCAGCGCATGAAAGCGATTCTGAAAATGTCGCCCGAAGACCAGCGCGCGATCGGAACCTCGCTGAAGGGCGGCAAGCGGGACGAGTTCATGGAGGGCATGAAGCCGCAGCAGCGCGAGACGCTGATGGCGCTGAACAATCCGCAACAAGTCGTGACCAGCGAACTGGTGCAGAGCAAGCTGCTGCGCGCCATTTACAGCGAGCGCCAACTGGAAGAAGTGATGACCGATTTCTGGTTCAATCACTTCAATGTTTATATCGGAAAAGGCGCTGACCGCTACATGCTGACGGGATATGAGCGCGACGTGATTCGTCCGCGCGCCCTGGGCAAATTTGAAGACCTGCTGGTGGCGACGGCGCAGAGTCCGGCCATGCTGTTCTATCTCGATAACTGGCTGAGCGTGGGACCCGATTCCGATTTCGCCAACGGCATTCCGGCGTAATAACAACTACAACTGGCGCCGGCCGCCTCGACCACGGCGTCCCGCGCCGGCGAAGCAGGCCAAGGGCAGGCGCAGCGGTCTGAACGAGAACTATGGCCGCGAACTGATGGAACTGCACACCCTCGGCGTGAACGGCGGCTACACCCAGAAGGATGTCACCGAAGTGGCCCGCGTCCTGACCGGCTGGACGCTCAAGCAGCCCCGACAGGGCGGCGGCTTCGTCTTCGAAGAACGAATGCACGAGCCCGGCGACAAGCACGTGCTGGGGCATCGCATCAAATCCGGCGGCGAAAACGAAGGCCGGGAAGTGCTGCACATTCTGGCGCACCATCCGTCCACCGCGAAATTTATCTCTACCAAGCTGGCCATGCGCTTCGTCTCGGACGATCCGCCGCCCGCCCTGATTGCCCGCATGACTCAAACTTTCTTGAAGAAAAACGGCGACATCAGTGAAGTGCTGAAGACCATGTTCCGTTCGCCGGAATTCTGGGCGCCTGAGTCCTACCGGGCCAAGGTAAAAACTCCGCTGGAGTTTGTGGTCTCAGCCGTGCGAACCAGCGGCGCGGAAGTCAGCGACGCCTTGCCCCTGGCGCGCCAGCTTCAAACCATGGGGATGCCGCTATACGGCATGCAGCCGCCGACGGGCTATTCGATGAAGGCCGATGCCTGGGTAAATTCGTCCGCTCTCTTGGGACGCATGAACTTCGCGCTGGCGCTGACTGCGGGAAAACTTAAAGGCGTTCAAGTGGACCCCGGTCAAATGCCTGCGGCGGGCACTGCACCTGCCGATTCCGAAGCCACCCTGACTGCGCTGGAGAATAGCTTGCTCGGGGGCGATGTGTCCCGGCAAACGCACGATACGATTGCGGCGCAGATGAATGATCCAAATATCAGCCAGCGGCGGCTGGATGATCCAGCCCGCCCGCCGAACACAAGTACGATTGCGGGCCTGCTGTTGGGATCGCCGGAGTTTCAGAGAAGGTAGGAGCTCAGTCGTCAGTCGTCAGTCGTCATGGTCGTTGGCTAGAAGCCAGGAGCTAGAAGCCAGGAGCTGTTTTATGTCCATCACTCGCAGAGTATTTCTTCGCAATGGCGCGATGGCGGTTGTGGGTACGGCTGCGATCCCCGCTTTCCTTACCCGCGCGGCTTTCTCGGCGGTTGACCCGGGCGCGAGCCATAAACGCCTGGTGGTCATCTTCCAGCGAGGCGCGGCTGACGGATTGAATATCGTGGTCCCGCACGGCGAGCAGGCGTACTACGCCATGCGGCCGTCGATCAATATTCCGCGCAGCGCGGTGATCGATCTGGACGGCTTCTTCGGACTGCATCCAGCGATGTCGGCTTTCCAGCCACTCTGGAACCAGCAGCATCTGGCGATCGTGCATGCGGCCGGTTCCCCCGACCCCAGCCGTTCCCACTTCGACGCTCAGGATTTTATGGAGTCCGGCACGCCCGGCGTCAAAGCCACCGAAGACGGCTGGCTGAATCGGGCCCTGCGATCACTGCCCGGGCCGGCGGACAAGTCAGCGTTCCGCGCCATCGGTCTGGGGCCATCTCTGCCGCGAATTCTTGCCGGGCCGGAACCGGCCGTGGCGGTGAACAACATCAACGATTTTGGTGTGGGAGGCCGCAATCCGAATGCGGCGCCTGTCTCCAACACGTTTGAAGCCATGTATGCGAACTCGGTGGATTCGGTTTTGCACGGCACCGGCCAGGAAACTTTCGAAGCGGTGAAGATGTTGAAGGCGGCCGATCCCGCGAAGTACAAGCCGGCAGCCGGGGCGGATTATCCCAAGGGACGTTTTGGCGACAGCCTCAGGCAACTCTGCCAGCTCATCAAAGCCAATCTCGGCGTGCAAGTGGCGTTTGCCGACATAGGCGGCTGGGACCACCACGTCAACGAAGGCAGCACCCAGGGTCAGATTGCCAATGTGCTGCGCGAGTTCTCGCAATCGCTCGGCGCCTTCTGGACCGATCTCGGCGACCTGGCCGAAGACACTGTGGTGGTCACCATGTCGGAATTCGGTCGCACCGCTCGCGAAAATGGCAATCGCGGCACCGATCACGGACACGCCAACGTCATGTTCGTGATGGGCGGCCCGGTCAAAGGCGGCAAGGTGTACGGCCGCTGGCCCGGTCTCGATCAGTCACAACTTTATGAAGGACGGGATCTGGCCGTGACCACGGATTTCCGCCGCGTGCTGGGCGAAGCTGTCGACCGGCATCTGGGGAACCAGGCTCTGAATCAGGTGTTCCCGGGGTTCGACAACCAGGCGGAGAAATTCCTTCGCTACCTGGGATAGATCGTGGGCGCGGGCGTCTCGCTCGTGCAGGTTAGCGGTCACAGTCGCACGAGCGGGCGCTCGCGCCTACATTTCAATCATCACGTCGCCGCCCTCCACCTTCAGCGGATAGACCGCGACCCTGGCTCCCGGATTGTGCCCCGCCTGGCCGGTCTTGGGGTCCCACTGCCAGCCGTGCCACGGACAGACCACCTTGTCGCCCTCGATCACACCCTGCCCCAGCGGACCGCCGCGATGCAGGCAAACGTTGTCCATGGCGGAGATCGTCCCGTTCACGTTGGCGACGCAGATCACTTTGTCTCCCAGGGGAAATTCTTTGGCTTCGCCCTCGGGAGGAAGTTCGGATTGAGCGGCAAGTCTTACGAAGTTCGACATGAGTCCTTTCAGAATGATGGAAACGCATTGCCGAGCTGCGCTCGGCCAGGACAGCCGGGGGCGGCTGTCCCCACGTGGCCGGTGGCGCTGACGACTGACGACTGACGACTGACGGCTATTTCGGCTGCAGCGTCTGCGCGATCATCACCTGGCGTTTGAAATTCTCCACCATGTTGGGATCGAGCCGGACTTCGGTGGGACGCTTGGCCAGCGACATCTGATCAATTTTGTCCTGCAGCTTGAGCAGCGCATAGAACAGATTTTCCGGACGCGGAGGGCATCCGATGACATAAACGTCCGTGGGAACAATCTTGTCCACGCCCTGCAGCACTGCATAGGTATTGAATGGACCGCCTACCGAGGAGCACGCGCCCATCGAGATCACCCACTTGGGATCGGGCATCTGGTCGTAGATGCGCTTCACCACCGGCGCCATCTTCAAGGTTACCGTGCCGGCCACGATCATCAGGTCGCTCTGCCGCGGGCTGGGGCGGAAGACTTCAGAGCCGAAGCGGGCAATGTCGAAGCGCGCCGTCGAAGAAGCGATCATCTCGATGGCGCAACACGCCAGGCCGAAAGTCATTGGCCAAACCGCCGACTTACGCGCCCAGTTGAACACGTAGTCCACGGTGGTGATCATGAAATTCTTTTCGAACTTGTTCTGCAGCCAGCCCATGGAGTGTCCTCGATCTCCGCCGCAATCCGGGGAGCGGCGCTAAAGCATCCCGATACAATATAAGCGTCCCCGCCCGGTACTTCAACGGCAACGTCGATGTGGGCGCGAGCGCCCCGCTCGTGCGGCAACGCCACTCAACTGTTGCCGGTCTCAGCCGTATCAGCTACAAATGGAACTATCCGGAATCCTGCCGGGCCGCTCATGGCTGATGCCGCCACAACTATTCCCTCGACAACCACGCAGAGCCCGGGCCCGGTCGGCCGTTGGTGGAGCAAAGCCCGCACATCCTTTTTCTGGATGGTCTTGGTCGCCTTCGCACTGCGTTTTGGCTGGATTGTCGTCGCCCACACTTACAGGTTCAAGACTTTTGACGACAACTTCAGTTTTGGCTGGGAGATGGGCCGCATCGGACGTTCTCTCGCGCAAGGCCAGGGTTTCAGCAATCCTTTCAGCGAGACCACGGGGCCGACCGCCTGGGAGCCGCCGCTCTATCCGTTCCTCATCGCCGGAGTCTTCAAGCTCTTCGGGATTTACACCCACGCCTCGGCGCTGGTGCTGCTGACGATCAACAGCCTGTTTTCCGCGCTGACGTGTATTCCGATTTTCCTGATCGCCAAACGATGTTTCGACGAAAAGCTGGCGGTCTGGACCGGCTGGCTGTGGGCAGTGATGCCGCCCGTCATGTACTGGTGCACCAGGTGGGTATGGGAAACCAGTCTGGCGGCGCTGCTGCTGGCGCTGCTTTTCTGGCTGACACTCGATCTGGAAGAAAGAGATGGACTGACTCCCTGGATCGGGTTCGGGCTGTTGTGGGGCGTGGCCGCGATGACCAACACGTCCTTGCTGGCGTTTCTGCCCGCTTCCGGATTGTGGGCGTGGCGCCGGCGCTGGAAGGGCGGTAAGTCTTCGCTGCCTGGCGTCGCGCGTGTCGGCGCTGGTGTTCGTCGCTTGCATCGCGCCCTGGCTGGCACGGAACTATGGCATTCTGGGAGTAGTGTCGCTACGCTCGAATTTCGGCGCCGAGCTGCGCATCGGGAATGGCCCCGGAGCGGACGGAACCTGGAGAGAATATCTCCACCCAACCCAGAACGTTTATGAGATGCGCCGCTATCGCCAGCTGGGCGAGATTGCTTATGTTGCCGAGCGCAAGCGCGAGGCGGTGGCTTTCATTCGCGAGGATTATCCGCGCTTCCTTGGCCTCTGTCTGAAACGCTTCATTTATTACTGGGGCGGGGTTCCGCGATTGTCGGAGATTCCGGCGCTGGCTCCGGTAAAAAACTCTGTCTTCCTGGCCTCGTCGGTGCTGGCCTTCTGGGGCCTGGGACGGGCCTTGCGCAAGCGGAAGCCCGGGGCCTGGCTTTTCTTCTGGCTCATCCTTCTCTACCCGGCGGTGTATTACGCTGTTTTCCCACATCCTCGCTATCGCCATCCCATTGAGCCGGAGCTGGGGATTCTGATTGTCTATGTGATCTCCGAAGCGCACAGAAAGAATGGCGGACAACTACGAACTGATAGCCGTCAGAACTAGACGTGCGCCGGTTGGGCGACTTCCTGCAAGGCCGCCGCGAAAGCGGCGATTGCTCGATCAATTTGCGGTCGAGTAATGATGAGCGGAGGCTGGAAGCGGATGACGTTGCCGTAAACGCCGCCCACGCCCACCAGCACGCCCTGGCGCAGCAGACCGTCGCGAATCGCTTCCGCTTCAGACGTGGCGGGCGTGAGCTTTTCGTCTTTAACCAACTCGACGCCGATCATCAATCCTAAGCCCCGAACCTCGCCAATCAGGGAATTGTCCTTTTGCAATTCGCGCAGTTTCGCCATGGCATAGTTGCCGGTCTCGGTGGCACGGGCCGGAAGATTCTCCCGCTTCCATGAACTCGATGTTGGCCAGCGCAGCGGCGCAAGAGACTGGATTTCCGCCAAAGGTCGAAAGATGATCGCCGGGTTTGTAAGCGGCGGCAATCTCAGGCCGCGTGGTAAATGCACTGAGCGGAAAGCCATCCGCAATACCCTTTGCCGTGACCAGAATATCGGGTTCGACGCCGTAGTGTTCGATGGCAAACATTTTTCCGGTACGGCCAAAGCCGGACTGAACTTCGTCGGCAATGAAGAGGATGCCATGGCGGTCGAGAACTTTCTTCACTTCTTTGAAATAATTCGGCGGCGGGACGATGATCCCGCCTTCGCCCATGACCGGCTCGGCGATGAATGCAGCCACGTCATCGGCAGTCGTGAACCGGATCACGTCCTCAATGGCCCGGGCGCACTGCCGTCCGCATTCTTCCGGATCGTTCGCGCCACTGCGAGCGATAGGCATAGGGCGCAGGCGCAAAGGTCACGCCGGCGGCATAGGGTCCGCCGCGCTTCTTGCGTCCCATGTTGCCGGTGACGCTGAGCGCGCCCCAACTGCGTCCGTGAAAGCTGGCGTGGAGCGCGATGAATTCGTGCTTGCCGGTATAGAGCCGCGCCAGCTTCATGGCCCCTTCGATGGCTTCGGCGCCGCTGTTGCCGAAAAACGTCTTGGTCAAACCGCGCGGGGCGATGTGGGCGAGCTTCTCCGCCAGGTCCGCGACCGGCTGCACGTGATAAATGTAGGACGAGCAGTGGACCAGCTTGTCCATCTGCGCTTTCGCTGCCGCGATCACGCTGGGATTGCAGTGGCCGGCGTTGACCACCGAAATGCCGGCAAAGCAATCGAGATATTCGCGCCCGTTGATATCGGTGACGGTAACGCCGCTGGCCTTGTCGATCACAATGGGCACAACTGACTTCATGAAGCCAGTCATTACGTAGTCTTTGTATTTCTGGATGGTGTCGGACATGAACGCCTCAATCTTCTCGAGTCTGCGTAGGCCCGGACGCCCTCGTCCGGGCGGGCGAGCAAAGCTCGCCAGGGTTTTGCTTCACGCTGGAGTCTTCTGCCGAGCTTCGCTCGGCTGGGCAGGTGGGACACCTGCCCCTACGTGGCCTGTGCCGGATCTAAAACTTTCGCGAATGGTCTTTTGCCCAGCGCTCGACCACGATTTTCTTTTCGGTATAGAACTCGATGGCGTCACGTCCCTGGGCGTGCATGATGCCGAAGAAGCTGTCTTTCCAGCCACTGAACGGAAAGTACGCCATGGGCGCGGCTACGCCGATGTTGATGCCGATGTTGCCGGCGGGCGCTTCGTAACGGAAGCGGCGCGCGGCAGCTCCGCTCGAAGTAAACAGCGACGCCTGATTGCCGTACGGGCTGCGCTCGAGGAAGGCCAGCGCCTCGTCCATGATCGTTGGCGTGGACCAGGCTCAGCACCGGACCGAAGATTTCGGTTTCGGTCAGCTCGCTGGTAGCGGGAACCGCGTCGAGAACGGTCGGCTTCACGAAATTCCCCGCTTCACCTTTCGGAATTCGCGAATTGCGTCCGTCGAGCAGGATCTTTGCCCCTTGCTTCTCGCCGGTCGCGATCAAGGTCTCGACCCGCGACTTGCTCTGGGGCGTAATTACCGGTCCCATCTGCACGCCTTCGTCGAGACCATTGCCGACGCGCAATGACGCGGCTGCCTCGGTAATCGAATCGCGAAATGTTTTCTGCGCTTCCCCGATCGTCACCGCCACCGAAACCGCCAGGCAGCGTTGTCCGGCACAACCAAAGGCGCTGTCGCCGATGATCTGCGTGGTCATTTTCATGTCGGCGTCGGGTAGCACGATGACGTGGTTCTTCGCTCCGCCCTGGCATTGCGCGCGCTTCCCATTCTCACCCGCCCGCGCGTAGACGTATCGCGCCACCGGAGTGGAACCGACAAAGCTGATGGCCCGAACCTTGGGATGATCGAGCAGCGCGTTGACGGCGTTCTTGCCGCCGTTCACCAGGTTGATGACGCCCTTAGGCAGTCCGATGTTCTCCATCAATTCAAACGCCCGCTTCATGGTGAGCGGCACGCGCTCCGATGGCTTCAGGACAAAAGTATTTCCCGTCGCAATGGCGTAAGGCAGGAACCAGAACGGAATCATCCCGGGAAAATTGAACGGAACGATCGCGGCGACCACGCCCAGCGGCTGCCGGATCATCATTTCGTCGATGCCGCGGGCCACGTCTTCCAGGTTGTAGCCCTGCATCATGGTGGGAATCCCGCAAGCGACTTCCACGTTTTCGATGGCGCGGCGCAACTCGGCCTTGGCCTCGGTAAAGGTCTTGCCATTCTCCGTGGTGAGGATGCGGGCCAGGTCCTCGAATCTGCTCTTCGAGAATGTGCTTCAGCTTGAACAAGCGGCTGAATGCGATCTTCAGCCGGCGTGCGCCGCCATTCCGGAAAGGCGGAGGCTGCAGCTTCAATCGCGGCTGCGACTTCAGCGGCGCTGGAAAGCGGAGTCTGGGCGATTACCTCGCCGGTGGCCGGGTTGGTGACATCGAGCCATTCCGTGGCCTTGGAATCGATCCACTGGCCGTTAACGTAGTTGGGAACTTTGGTCAGAGTCGCAGTAGCAACAGTCATAAATTTATCTCAGGGATATTGTAGCGCCAGCGTCCCGCCGGCTGTCCGGAGGGCATCCTGCCCTCCGCCTCGCGGGCGAGTCGCCCGCGACCACACAGTCACAGACCGGCTGGGCGATGGTGCCCTTCTTTTCATACACCATCTGCAGCGCTGACTCCAGCACGTCCATGCCCTCGTCCAACTGCTGGTCGGTGACCACCAGCGGGACCAGCACGCGCACCACATTGGAATACGAACCCGCCGTAATCGTGATCAGGCCGTGCTCGTAACAGTATCGCGTGATCTCTTTGGTTTCTTCCGGGGCCGGTTCACGCGTGTCCGGGGACCGCACCAGCTCGATGGCCTGCATCCCGCCCAGGCCGCGGACGTCCCCGATAATCGGCCAGCGCTTCTGCCACTGCCGCGCCCGCTTCTGAAACTGGTCGCCCACTTCGTTGGCGCGGGCCAGCAAATTCTCGCGTTCAAAGATATCCAGCACGGCCAGCGCCGCCGCGCAGGAAAGCGGATTGCCGGCAAACGTGCCGCCCAGCCCACCGGGGCCGGGCGCGTCCATGATTTCGGCGCGGCCGGTAATGGCCGCCAGCGGAAGTCCTCCGCCCAGCGATTTCGCGCTGACCACAATATCCGGCTCGATGCCGTAGTATTCGCTGGCAAAGAGCCTGCCGGTGCGCCCAAAGCCGCTCTGCACTTCGTCGGCGATAAACAGGACGCCGTGCTTGTGGCAAATCTCCATCAGCACCCGGAAAAAATCCTTGGGAGGAACGACGAATCCACCTTCGCCCAAGACCGGCTCGGCAATCACGGCAGCCACATCCTCCGATGCGACCACGCGTTTGAAAGTGTCTTCCAGATGGCGGGCGCAGAACAGATCGCACGAGGGATACTTCAGCGAATAGGAGCAGCGATAGCAGTAGGCGTAGGGAATGCGGTAAACATCCCCAGGAAAGGGCGCAAAGCCCGCCTTGTAGGGATGGGTCTTGCTGGTCAGCGCCAGCGTCATCATGGTGCGACCGTGGAAGGCGTCCTCGAATGCGATAACGCCTGATCGGCCGGTATGCGCCCGCGCAATCTTCACCGCATTCTCCACCGCTTCAGCGCCGCTGTTCACAAAGAGAGTCTTCTTGGGGAACTTGCCCGGCGTGACCTGGTTCATGCGCTCGGCCAGGCGCACGTAATCCTCGTAGGGCGTCACCTGAACGCAAGTGTGCAGAAAGCGATCGGCCTGGGTCTTGATCGCGTTGACCACCGGCTCGCGGCGATGTCCGACGTTGAGGCAGCCGATGCCGCCGGCAAAATCCAGATAGCGGTTGCCGTCCACATCCTCGAGCCAGGCATCCTCCGCCTTGGCCACGTAAACCGGCGTGCCAATAGAAAGCCCGCGCGGAATGGCGTCAGCACGGCGGGCAGCCAGTGCTTTCGATTTCGGTCCGGGAATCGCGGTTCGTAGTTGAATAGTTGCCATGTTAGTTCTCAAAGTCGTCGTTGGTCGTTGGCCCTTGGTCGTTGGCCGTTCGGCCTTTTGTTATTGGTTTGGCCGACGACTGACGACCGATGACCGACGACTGCCTTCCTCAGTACCAGCCGATCGGGGCCTCGTTCAAATTGATGTGTACCTGTTTGGTTTCCAGATATTCTTCGATTCCCCAGGGGCCCAGCTCGCGTCCGAAGCCAGATTGCTTGTAGCCGCCCCACGGCGCTTCCACGTAGGTAGGCTGCATGTGATTGACCCAGACGATGCCGGCGCGCAGCGACTTCACGGTGCGGAAAGCCTTGAAGATATCGCGAGTCCAGACCGCGGCCGCCAGCCCGTAGGGCGAATCGTTGGCGATCTTCACCGCGTCTTTTTCGTCTTCGAAGGGGATCACCGCGGCTACCGGTCCGAAAATCTCTTCGCGGGCGATGCGGGCGCTGTTGTCGAGATCGTAGAAAATGGTGGGTTCAACGTAGTAGCCCTTGGCAAATTTCTCGGCGCGTCCGCCGCCGGCTGCGAGCTTGCCTTCTTTCTTTCCGATTTCCTGGTAGGAGCGCACGCGGTCGTACTGCTCCTTGCTCACCAGCGGTCCCATTTTCGTGTCGCGGTCGAGCGGCGCGCCCAGCTTGATGGTCTTGGCTTTCGCCGCCATGGCATCGACAAATTTCTTGTAGATCGGCTTCTGCACCAGGATGCGGCTGCCGGCGGAGCAGACTTCGCCCTGATTGATGAACACGCCAAAAAGCGCGCCGTCGATGGCGGCTTCGAAATCGGCATCGGCGAAGAAAATGTTGGGCGATTTGCCGCCGAGTTCGAGAGTGACGCGCTTGACCGTGTCGGCGGCCTGCTTGACGATGATCTTTCCCACCGCCGCGCTGCCCGTGAAAGCGATCTTGTTGACGTCAGGATGCTGCACCAGCGGCGCGCCGCAGGTCTCCCCGAAGCCGGTGATGATGTTGACCACGCCCGGCGGAAGGCCAACATCGGCCAGCCAGTTCGCCATCTCGAGCGCGGTGATCGGAGTCTGTTCCGCCGGCTTTAGCACGCAGGTGCAGCCCGCGGCCAGCGCCGGCGCCAGCTTCCAGGCGGCCATCAACAGGGGATAATTCCACGGAATGATCTGGCCCGCGACGCCGATCGGTTCCTTGAGCGTAAGGCTCATGGCGTTGTCGGGGACCGGATTCACGTATCCGAGAATTTTGGTGGCGAGGCCGCCGTAGTACTCGAAGCAGGTGGCTACATCGGTGATGTCATATTCCGCTTCGACGATGGGCTTGCCGGTGTTGCGGGATTCCAGTTCCGCCAGCATGGCCGTGTTCTGGCGAATCTTTTCGGCGAGACGGAAGAGCACGCGGCCGCGTTCCTGGGCGGTCGTGGTTGCCCAGGGGCCATCCTCGAAGGCTGCCTTGGCGGCGGCGACGGCGCGGTTCACGTCGTCGGCGTTGGCGTCCGGGGCCTGCGCGATCACTTCTTCGCTGGCCGGGATCGTAGACCGGAAAAGTCTTGTTGGATTTGCTGTCGACCCACTCGCCGTTGATGTAGAGCTGGTAGGTGCGTACGTCGGTTTTCACTCCGCCGGGCATGAGGCCTCCTGCTGTGTCAATCTATTGCCGAGCTGCGCTCGGCTGCGCGGGCGAGTCGCCCGCGGCCACACTTTTTGCTTTGCGGCTGCCGTACACGTAGAAGAAGAATGCCGCCAAGCCAATGAAGAACAGCGTGCCGCCAAACATCCACACTTCATACGACCATAACGAACTGATCTGTTGCGCCGGGAAAAATACCAGTACGATTCCCAGCGTCGTCGTCACCAGGCCGCTGATGCCGGCAAGGACCAGCGTCGTCTTGCTGTAGTGCCCCGGCTCCCGCGGAAGAGTTCAACGCCAGCTTGATCAGCGCTCCGAACATGTAGAGAAACGGTATCAATTGCAGCACCACCGCCAGCGACAACATTTTTTGAAACGTTTCCTGCACTCCGGCGCCGATGAAGTTCATCACGATCAGGACCATCGAAACCGCCGCGTGAACAATCAACGCGGCATAGGGAGTCGCATAGCGGGGATGCACTTTCGCCATCCACGCCGGCATGTACGAATCAAGACCCGCGACGAAGGGAATGCGGGCCGAGCCTCCCAGCCATGCCGAGCCGATTCCCGCGATCGAAAAACTCAACAGAAGAGCAAACGGCGCCAGTATCCACCCGGCTCCAACTCTTTCCGCCATGCTGCCCACGGCCTGCACGATGCCCTGCAGCACGCTGATCTGATCTTTGCTCACCGCAATCAGCAAGGTGAGCGTCGCGCCAATGTACAGCAGTCCGGAAAGCACTCCGCCCCAGGCGACCGCGCCCGGCAAGGTGCGCTGCGGGTCCTGGATCTCGTCTCCCATGACCGAGGCCAGTTCCAGGCCCACCAGTCCAAAACAAATTACGCCAAACGAGTTCAGCACAAAGCGCGGGTTCGCCGGTATGCGGAAATCAGCCGCGCTCACGGTGGTGCCAAATCGCATCCAGATCACCAGTCCCAGGCCAATCAAGGTGGCGGCGGCAACCCCGGTTCCAATGCCGCCCAGATTGTTGACCCACTTCCCTACTCCCAGGCCCACGATGTTGAGCACCACCAGAACGATCAGCAGCAGCAGCGACGCCACCAGCGCAAAGGGCTTGTTGTCCGCCAACGCCTGATGGCCCGGGCCCAGAACAAACACCGACACGCCGACGAAGTACAGCATCACGGTCGGCACATAAAGCATGTTGTTCGTCCAGTAGCACCACCCGGACAGGAAGCCGTGGAAGTCGCCGAACACTTCCTTGGCCCACAGATAGACGCCGCCTTCTCCGGGATAGCGGTGGGCCAGTTCGATGACAGCGATGCCCTGCGGCCAGAAGAACAAGATCAGCGATACGATCCACAACCAGACTGTGACCCCGCCGTTGGCCGCAATCGACGGAACCACGTTCAAGTTGAAGATAGCGACCACGAACAGCAGAACCAGGTCGGCGCGGCCGAGGACGCGCTTGAGGTGAGGCTGGTCAGGATCGTTCGCGGACAATACCTGCTCCTTAGGTTTTGGGTTTCGTAGCGCCGGCATCTTGCCGGCTGTCGCGAGGGCGTCCCGCCCTCGCAGTGGGGGCGGGACGCCCCCACGACAGCCGCCGGGACGGCGGCGCTACGAAAACCTTAGTGCGCTACTGCTACTACTTCTCCAACACGCTCCTGCTGCGCCTTGGCCAGTGCCGGGGCCACATCTTCAAACGCAGACAGATGCTTATCGATGTCAGCCTCGGTGTGCTGGACGGAAATGGTCCACTGCTCGTCCCACCAGTAGGGTTGCGCCATCACGCCGCGGTTGACCATGCCGAACCAGTAGTGCCGCCACAGGTCGACGTCGATGGCTTCCCAGTCGCGGTAGTTGCGAATCTCCTTGGGATAGAGCATCAACGCGCCATTGGCTCCGGCGCTGGCGATGTAGCCCTGCAATCCCGACTTGGCGACGATCTTTCTGTAGCCTTCGGTCAGCTTCTTGCTGAGCTTGTCCACGTGCACGTAGTTCTCGCGGGTGAGCACTTCGCGGAATGTGGCCAGGCCCGCAGCCATCGAAACCGGATTGGTGTTGTAGGTGCCGCCGTGAAAGACCTTGTGCTGCGAGATCAGGTCCATGACGGATTTGTGCGCGAGAAACGCCGCCAGCGGCAAGCCACCGCCGATCGATTTCGCCAGGCAAATCATGTCCGGCTCGACGCCGAAGTACTCGGAAGCGCCGCCCCATCCCAACTTCGCGCCGGTCTTGACTTCGTCGAAGATCAGCAACGCGCCGTTTTTGGTGGCAATCTCGCGCAGTCCCTGCAGAAAGCCGGCCTGCGGCATGCACAGACCAACGTTCATCAGAATCGGCTCGAGGATGATGGCCGCGATCTCGCCGGGATTCTGCTTGAAGCGCAGCTCGACGCTGGCCAGGTCGTTGAAAGTCGCAATCGTCGACGTTAGCCAAAGAAGACTTCGGCACCCCGAGCCCACCGGTGACCGAAGTAGGAGCGTTGATATCGCCGTAATCCGGCGCGTGCGGCTTCACGCTCACCAGAGCGGAGTCGTGCAAGCCGTGGTAAGCGCCTTCAAACTTCACGATCTTGTCGCGGCCGGTAGCGGCGCGAGCCAGCCGGATGGCGTGCATGGTGGCTTCCGTACCGCTGTTGCCGAAGCGCACCATCTCGACCGGAAAGCGGTTGCAGATTTCTTCCGCCAGCTCCCACTCCATGTCGTGCGGCATGCCGAACATGGTGCCGGTGCTGAGACGCTTCTCCACCGCCTTCATCACCGCGGGATGGCAATGTCCGGCCATGAGCGCGCCGAAACACAGGTTGTGATCAATGTATTCGTTGCCATCGAGATCGCGGAACTTGCTGCCCGATCCTTCTTTCACAAAAATCGGGTAGGGATCGTAAGCGCGATAGTTGCTGGCGACTCCCAAGGGAATGCGTTTGAGGTTTTTCTTGTGAGCGACGGCGGATTTCGGCGTGCGACGCTCGAAAGTTTCGAGCTCTTTCTGCAATGCGGGGTACATCGTGGTCTCCAGGAATGACTCAAGCCGCCTGATGCGGCCATTAGAATGCCCGGGCGACCGCAGCCGCCCGGGAGCTCTCTATTTACGGTCTAGAAGAAGAACTTCAACGCAAACTGCATCAACCGTGGATCGCGGGCCTGCGTGACGCTGGCCGAACTGCGCGCCGTCCGAGGTGTTGCCGTCCGGGTTGAAGAACTGCGTGTGGTTGAAGATGTTGAAGAACTCGGCGCGGAAATCAATGTGCCTGGTCTCTCCGACAGCGCGATAGTCTTCAGGATGGCAAAATCCGTGTTGCTGATACTGCGGCCCGCAACAGATCGTGCGGGGAGCGGTGCCCAGAGTTGCCCAGCAACGATTGCTCATAGCATTCGAACACGGCGCCCTGACGCATGGCGGACTGTGTATGTCGGTGCCATTCTCCGTGAAGCTATTGGGATCGAAAAAGTAGTTGCCGTTCTTTTGCGGTTTCTGAGTGCGGAAGGGAGCTATCTGAGCGGGCTCGCCGGGCAGTTCGAAATCGAAGCTGTACATCAGCTCATTGTCGGCCAACGAAGTGAATGCGGATCGGGAATCCGGTCTGATACGTGGTGATGCCGGAGAGAGCCCAGCCGTTCAGCACCTTGCCCGTCGCGCCGGTGTACTTGTGGAACGGCAGCTCCCAGTAGTAGCTGAATACGATGCGATGCCGCGCGTCGAACTCCGAGAGAGCGCGACTGCGACTGCGGATCGAGTCGGATTCAGGATGCCCTCGAAGCTCGAGGCCTCGTCGAACGATTTGCTGAAGGTGTAGGCCAGCTGTGAACTGCAATCCGTGGGCAAATCGCTTGTCCAGCGACGCCTGCAGGGAGTTGTAGTTCGAGTTGGCGATCGTGTCCTGGGCGAAGATGCTGTGAACACGGGAATCCCGTCCTGCGGGCAACCCGTTCCGGTGAACGGGTCGCAATTGGGCGAGGAGTAGCGGCGCAGGCCTACCAGGTTGATGTCGTTGGGTCGGCGTGTTGGCCGGAATCAAGCTCGGTCCATTGGGCCGATACGGAACATGCAACCCCTTGGGGCCGGTCACGGTGCCTGCCGGAATAAAGAAGGAGCTGTCCGCGGAGTACGGTCCGCAGGTGCCGGCTCCGAGCGCAGTCGTTCAATATCCAGACAGGTCTGCGGATTGCCGAAGTTGATGTCGTGCGTGGCCAGCAGGCGGTGCCCCTGCGATCCCACATAGCCCACCTGCAGTTCCAGGTCATTGCTCAGCTCGCGCTGGATGGTCAGGTTGTACTGCGCCGAATACTGGGTGCGCATGTTGCGGCTGGAACTGGCCGAACAACAGGATGGGACGGAAGGAGCGACCAGTCCACTGCCTGTGCCGCGGGGCGGATTCAGGATGCCGTTAAACGGATTCGGGCTATACCGTGCGCCCCATCCTGTGCCGAGAAACGGCGTGTTGAACAGAGTGTCAACCGGGAAGGTGCTGCCGCCGAACGGAGGCTCGGCGCTGAACTGCTCGAGCACCAGTTGCTCGATTGGGTTATAGAAAAGACCCCAGCCGGCGCGGATGCTGGTCTTGCCCGAGGTCCCGGGACTCCAGGCAATACCCAGTCGGGGAGCAAAAGTCTTGTAGTAGGTCTGGGTCAAGCCGTTGGGTACGCCCGTGTCGCCCGGGACGACCAGGCCAGTGGGAACCGTTCCGGTATTGTTGCAATCCGGATTGGCGACTCCCAGGCCCTGGAAGGTCGCAACGCTGATCGGCATTGAGCTGGCAGGGATAGATCTTGCGACACTTGTCCCGGCCGGAAAGTCTGCACGTGGTGGCTGATGTCGGCGATCGGGGTGTTGAGCTCCCAGCGCAAGCCGTAGTTGAGAGTCAGTTGGGCTTGATCTTCCAGCTGTCCTGGGCAAACAGATACAGATCCAGTGCTGCGAACATTCTCCACCTGGGCCGAGCCCTGCCTGAAAGAGCCGGGAAGCCCGAGCAGGTAGTCTGGGAAAACGTGTCCGCTGCCCACGTGTTGCTCGATGCCGCCGTCGAAAAAGTACTCGCCGCTGACGTCGAAGTAGAGAGTCTGGTCAAAGCGCTGGCGGCGGACATCGCCACCGAACTTGACCGTGTGGTTGCCGATGACCTTGCTCAAACTGTCCGACCATTGAAAGAGTTTGCCCATTTGCGGCAATTCGCCTTCGACAGTTGTTGCCGATGGTGAATCCGCCACTTAGCTGGATGAAGGGAACACCTTCGTGCTGTGGCGCCGAGGCCGGGATGAATGCCAAGATTGTTCGCCGCCGTGCCATCGGAGAAGCAAGGCACGGCGCCGAGCGCGGTCGTAAGCCACGCTGGGCGCCGCAGGACAGGAATCCTGCACCAGACTGGTCCGCTGGGGATGCTGGAAGGTGCGCTGCGCTTCGCGGTTGTAATTGAAACGGAACTTCATTGATCATGTTGTTGCTGATCGTCCAGGTGTGGCTGATGTTCCATTGCTGGAAACGCTCTCGTGGTAGGCGCAAAACCGGGCACGTTGGCGCCGGCAGCCTGGAACTGTGCGAACGGGGACACTAGAGGGTGATCGTCGAAATAGTAGTAGACGCTGAGAGTTCTGCTTTTCGTTAATGCGGTGGTCGAACTTGACCGTGAATTGGTCGGCGCGCTCAGGCTGTCCCGGCACGGTTTGGAACCGTATTGCCAGTTGGTGGGAGTGGGAACGAACTGAAGCAGATCGACGGCACGTGGGGTCCATGCAGCGCCAGGGGATGATGTTGCCCGGGAACAGTGTCGGAATACAGCTGGCCGTCAGGTGATATTGGGCGCCGCGCCGCAGCGCCGTCGTGCAGTTGCGACGCTGGTTGAGCGCAAAAGCGTTGGTCAAGGTTCCGCTGAAGGGAGACTCCGCGGAAAAATCGCCGAAAACGCCTGGGTTGCGCTCGGACGTTCCTGCGCCAAAGGCACGGTCACGGCCGGCGAAGGCACTCCCTGGCGGATGCGGCGACCTTCGTAGGACGCGAAAGAAGAACGTCCGGTCCTTCTTGATCGGCCCGCCAAACGTGCCGCCGAACTGGTTCTGCTTGAAGTGCGGCTTGGGCTCCGTCAGTCGAAGCAGTAGCCTTTCGCATTCAGCACTTTGTTGCGGAAGAACTCGTACACGTTGCCGTGAAAGTTGTTGGTGCCCGGACTTGGTGACCACGTTGACGACGGCGCCGGAGTTGCGGCCGTATTCGGCGTCGAAGGTGTTGGTCAGGACGCGGAACTCTTCGAATGCTGTCGGGCGTGGGCTGCACCGCGGCAGGTTGACGAACTGATCGTTGGCGTCGCCACCGTTCACGCTGAAGTTGTTGGAGCGCCCGCGGCCGCCGTTCACCGAAACCGCGCCGGCATTGTTGCTGCCGTAGAAAAGAGTCGGAACCGACCTGCGACTTGCACGCCCGGCTGCAACTGCAGCAACTGGTAGGTGTCGCGCGCGTTCAGCGGAACTGGCGACCGGGCGCTGGTTCACCACGGCGCCCAGTCTGGGTGCTGGTGGTGTCCACCAGCGGCGCTTCGGACGTCACTTCCACGACTTCCTTGGTCTCGCCCGATCTGCAGGACCGATGTTCAGCGTGACCACCTGGTTGACCTCGACGATTACATTCTTCGTGAACATTCTTCTTGAAGCCGGCCAGCTCGAACTCCACCCGGTAGACTGCCCGGCGGCAACCTCCAGAAAACGTAATCGCCGCTGGCATTCGGTCTGGGCTTCGCGGGCGACGCCGGTGGCCTCATTGATCAGCGTGACCTTGACGTTGCCGAGAACGGCGCCGCTGGGGTCAGCCACCCGGCCCAGCACTTCTGCCGCCCGTGCTCTGGGCCAGAAGGCAGGAGTGGAACACCGACAAGACAAAACAAGCGAGCCAGCCAGAGGGCCGTGCCAGCGCGCTGTCGACGGAAGCATGGGGAGATCTCCGGGCTGCGGGTGGAAATTTCAATTTTCGAAAACGCAAAGCTTGCATGCCGAGCAAACCTTGCTATAATCGCGCAAGGTTAGAAGCACTCTCCGCAGACTGTCAAGCAAAAAATAGCGTTACTCCGGATCGGCAAAACACTTAGGGGAGCAGGGTTCGGGATGAAGCCGGCTGAGCGAAAACCCTACTTGAAAATCGGCGACGTGGCCCGCCTGGTCGGCGTTTCCCCCTCGGTCATTCGCTCCTGGGAGAGCCTGGGCCTGACCCGTCCGCACCGCACCGCCAGCAAGTACCGCCTGTACGCGCCGGAAGACGTAAAGCTGCTCAAACGGGCGCGCTTCCTGCGCAAGGTGCGCGGCTTGAATGCGGCGGCCATCGTGCAGATGCTCAAGCGCGACGGCCTGGTGCGGCCTTCCTCGAACGGCGCCTCCAATGCGATCGGCGTGCGCCTGCGCCACCTGCGGATTCGCCGCGGGCTTTCTCTGGCGCAGGTCGCCAAGGCAGTGGGCATCTCGCTGGGATTTCTGAGCGCGCTGGAACGCTCTCACATGAGCGCTTCGGTTTCGACCCTGCGCAAGCTGGCGCGGTTCTACAAGACCAACATCCTGGATTTTTTCGATCCCGCGGAATCGAACATCCGCCTGGTGTCGCCGGACAAGCGCAAGGTGCTCGAAGCCGGTCCCGGGAGTGCGCATGGAATTGCTCGCCTGGGGCAACACAGTCATGGAGCCGCATCTGTTCCGCATCGCTCCCCAGTCCGGCAGCGGCGAGTCCTACCACCACGAAGGCGAGGAGTTTCTGTACATCCTGCAGGGCGAATTGCAGATTTCGCTGGAGGGAGAGGAGTACCATCTGCAGCCGGGCGACAGTTTTTACTTCGAGAGCGCGACGCCACATAGCTGGAAAAATCCGGGCCGCAGCGAAACCTGGGTGCTGTGGGTCAACACGCCGCCGACCTTCTAACAGGCCGCGATAGTTAAGACCGCAAAGCACGGGAGGAATCTTGGTCGAGTCCGGAAAGCTTCACATCGGCTGGCGTCGTCTCCTTATGTTCGTCTTGTCGCCGTTACCTTATTGCTGTTGGCCGTGGCGCTGGGCGCACAGTCCGCGCCAGCTCGGCAGATACGGTGATCGTGAATGCCCGCGATCTATACCGTCAATGCCAGCCAGCCCTGGGCGGAGGCGGTCGCCATCCGCGGAGACAAGATTCTCGCGGTGGGCAGCGCCAAGGAGATCGCCGCCTATCGCGGCGCCTTCAACCAAAGTCATTGATGCTCAAAGGCAAGCTGGTCTTGCCGGGCTTCACCGATTGCCACATCCACTTCATGGACGGATCGCTCGGCCTTACCCAGGTCGATCTGAACGGAACCAAGTCCGTGGCCGAGATTCAAAAGCGGGTGAAGGAATACGCCGACGCCCATCCCGAAGAGAAATGGATTGAGGGCATGGGCTGGACCTATCCCGACTTCGGCCCCTCCGCGCTGCCGGACAAGAAGTTCCTCGACGAAATCGTGCCCGACCGCCCGGTATTCCTGGAAGCCTTCGACGGCCACAGTTCGTGGGCCAACAGCAAGGCCCTGGCCACTGGCGGGAATTACGCGCGAAACTCCCGACCCACCCGGCGGCAAGATTGTGCGCGACGCGAAGGGCGAAGCCACGGGAGCGCTGAAGGAATCGGCCGACGACCTGGTGGCCAGAGTCATTCCCAAACCCACGCGTGACGAGCGCTTGGCGGCGCTGCGGCTGGGCATGCACGAAGCCAACAAGTTTGGCCTGGTGCGAGTGCACAGCGCGGGCGGAGATTTCGAATATCTCGACCTCTATCGACGAACTGCGGCAGAAGCAGGAGCTGTCGCTCCGGTTCTATATCGCGTACTTTCTCGATCCGCCGGAATTGAGACACGACGAGATCTCGAAAAGATCGAACAGGCGCGCCGCACCTATCACGACGATTGGATTTCGGGCGGCGTGGTCAAAACCATGCTCGATGGCGTGATCGAGGCCCACACCGCGGCCATGCTCGCGCCCGTACAGCGACGATCCGCAGCAGACCGGCAACCTGTTCTGGGACCCGGCGAAATACAAGCAAGCCATCACCGAGCTCGATCGCCGCGGACTGCAGATTTTCACCCACGCCATCGGCGACAGAGCCGTGCGCCTGGCGCTCGATGCCTACCAGGAAGCGGCTGAAGCCAATCACACCCAGCGATGCGCGTCCCCGCATCGAACATATCGAGACCATCAGCGCGCAGGATATTCCGCGCTTCGGCAAGCTGGGAGTCATTGCCAGTTTTCAACCCCTGCATGCCTATCCGGATGAAGACACGTCTGAATGTCTGGGCGCGCAACGTCGGGCCGGAGCGCGCGCAACGCGCCTGGGTGTGGCACAGCATTGAGAGCACCGGCGGTGTGCTTGCCTTCGGCAGCGACTGGCCGGTGGTGACCCTGAATCCCTGGCCCGGCGTGCAGAACGCGCTGACCCGGCAAACCACGCGAAGGCAATCCTCCCGGCGGCTTTGTGCCGCAGGAGCGCATCAGCCTGGAAGACGCCATCAAGGCCTACACTCTGGGCGCGGCTTTTGCCGGACATCGCGAAAAAACCGAAGGCTCGATCGAGCCGGGCAAGCTGGCCGACCTGATCGTACTTGACCGGGACCTTTTCAAAATTGAACCTAATCAGATCGCCGGCACGGAAGTATTGTTGACCATGGTTGGCGGAAAAGTTGTTTACCAGGCCCCCACGTGGCCGGCAACCGCGGCCGCAGCGGAGATGAAGCCATGATTCGGCGTCTAGCAGTTTCGCTGTCACTGTTTGCCGCGGTCGTGCTGCTTGGTTCCTGCGGCAAGAAGACTCCCACCCTGAACCTGCTGGTTTGGGAAGGCTATGCCGATCCATCTTTCGTGCAGGGCTTCGAAGAAAAATATCACTGCAAGATTTCAGCGTCCTACATGGGATCGAGCGATGAACTGGTGGCCAAGCTGCGCGGCGGAAGCGCGGGAAATTATGATGTGATCTCACCTTCGAGCGACGTGGCGACTTCCATCGCGGCCGCGGGTCTGGCTCTGCCGCTCGATCTTTCTCAGATCCCCAGTTACGGCCAGCTCTCGCCGCAGCTCACTTCCCTGCCCCTGGTGCGAATCAAAGGACAGGTTTACGGCGTGCCGTTCATGTGGGGGCCTGACCCGCTGATTTACGACACCACAGTCTTCCCCAAGCCTCCCGAGAGTTGGACGGTGTTCTGGGACCCGAAGTATCGCGGCAAGATTTCAGTCTGGGACGATCTTTCGACCATCTACATGGCGGCGCAGGTTCTGGGCTACGACAAACCCGATCCCTCGCAGCTCTACAACCTCACCGACGAACAGCTCGACGCGGTCAAGAAAAAGTTGCTGGAACTGAAGCCGAACATCCGCAAGATGTGGTCGACCGGCGGCGAACTGACCAACCTTTTCCAGAATCACGAGGTGGTGGCGGCCATGGGCTGGCCGCTGATGACCAATCAGCTTCGCAAGATCAATTTTCCCGTGGGCGAGACCATCCCCAAAGAAAACACGACGGGCTGGATTGATCACCTGATGATCACCGCCGGCAGCGAGAACAAAGAGCTGGCGCTACAAATTCCTGCAGTACATGGTCGAGGCGCAAACCCAGAAGAAGGTCACGGATGTTACCGGGTACACTCCGGCGAATCCGCAGGCGGCACAATTCATGACGCCGGAAGAGATCAAGGGCCTGCACCTCGACGACGTGGACAACTATCAGACGCGTCTCTATTTCTGGCAAAATGTGCCGCGCCGCGCCAAGTACAACGAAATCTGGAACGAAGTAAAGGCCGCACAGTAACAGGGTAGTACGGTCATGTCGGTCACGGTATGTGGCAGCGCGGGCGATCGCCCGCGACTCGGAGGGCAGATGCTCTCCGGACAGCCGGCGAGACGCCGAGCGCTGCGAAGCCTGCTACGAGGAACCTTTTGGCTACCGTAAGCGAACCCGCAACCACTGGCGCTGCGCCGTCCGGCGGCTCCGTTGCTCGACATCCGCAACCTGGCCAAATCGTTCGGGAAAAACGCAGTGCTGCGCGACATTTCGCTGCAAGTGGCCGAGGGAGAATTCCTCACCATCCTGGGCGAAAGCGGTTCGGGCAAGACGACACTGCTGCGCATCATCGCCGGTTTCGAAAGCGCCACTTCCGGCGAAATTCTCATGGGCGGCGAGCGCCTCGATAACCTGCCGCCGTACCGGCGCCGGGTCAACACCGTGTTCCAGCATTACGCACTGTTCCCTCATTTGACGGTCGCGGAAAACGTAGGCTACGGATTAAAGGTTGCCAGGCTACCCAAGCAGGAGATTGCAACCCGGGTCGAGCAGGCGCTGGACATGGTCAAGATGACCGCCTACGCCGCGTCCAAGCCGGCGAAGATCAGCGGCGGACAGCAGCAGCGCATCGCCCTGGCCCGCGCCCTGGTAAACCGTCCCCGCCTGCTGCTGCTGGACGAGCCGCTTTCCGCGCTGGACGCCAGCCTCCGCCGCCAGATGCAGGTGGAACTGAAATCGCTGCAGCGCGAAGTCGGCATCTCTTTCGTGTTCGTCACCCATGACCAGGAGGAAGCCATGGTCATGTCCGACCGCATCGCGCTGCTGCGCCTGGGAGAACTGGAACAGGTCGCGTCTCCCCGCGAGATTTACAACCGGCCGGCGACCGCCTATGTCGCGCAGTTCATCGGCCACACCAATCTGCTCAGCGGAGAAGTAAAAGATGGAGTGGCGCGTTGCCAGTCGCTTTCCTGGCGAACCGGATTGCGCGATGGCCCCGGCTTGTTCTCGTTGCGCCCTGAAAATATCCGCGTGGGCCAAAGCGCCGGCGGTGGTGCGACGGTACGCTTTCGCGGCAAGGTCATGCGACAGGCATTTCACGGGGCCACCGAACTGCTCCAGGTCGAGTGCGCCGACGGGCTGGTGCTTTCCATTCGCGCCGCCAGCCAGGAGAATTGGAATGGAGACGTAGACCTCGAGTTTTCGCCCGGCCGATGCAGTGCCGGTCCGAGCCTCGGAAGGGACCTGATTGATTGTGTGGGGCGGGCGCCCTCGCCCGCCGCTTTTGACTTGGATTTTTTATGTTCTCCCGCGCCTATCGCGCCGCCATCACCGTCCCGCCGCTGCTGTGGGTGGCGGTGTTTCTGCTCGTTCCCTACGCCATACTTTTCTGCTACAGCTTCTGGTCGGTCTCATCATCGCAAGAGATTGTTCATTCCTGGACGCTGGACAACTACCGCCAACTCCTGCAGGTGAATGTTTACTGGCAAACCTTGTTGCGCTCGATGTGGATCGCTGCGCGGGTGATGATCTTCTCTCTATTCCTCGGCTATCCGCTGGCCTACTACCTGTCGTTTCACGCCAGAAGAAAAGAACTCCTGTACCAGTTGGTGATCATCCCGCTCTGGGTCAGCTACCTGGTGCGCGCCTATGCCTGGAAGACGATCCTGGGCAGCGATGGCGTCCTCAACACACTGCTGCAGTATGTGCACGTGACGAGACATCCGCTCGATTTTCTGTTGTACAGTCCGTTTGCGGTCGTGCTGACGCTCACGCACATTTACACGCCGTTCACGTTCTTGCCGATTTATGCGGCGCTCGAACACATTCCGCGGAACCTGGTCGAGGCGTCGCACGATTTGGGCGCGTCCCCGTTTCAGACTTTCTGGCGGGTGATCTTCCCGCTTTCGATTCCCGGAGTTCTGGCGGGAGCGACTTTTGCATTCGTGCTGAGCCTGGGTGATTTTCTGGCTCCCCTGCTGCTCGGCGGTCCCAGCGGCATCATGATTTCAAATATCGTGGTCAGTCTGTTCGGGGCCGCCTACAACTGGCCCCTGGGCGCCGCCATATCGTTCTGCATGCTGGCGCTGGTGCTGGCGCTGCTCTTTCTCTCGGAAAGTCTGGAGAAGAAATGGAGCTTTCGATGAGGTCCGGAAGATGACCCGCGAGCGCACCGTGCCAACTTCGCGCTGGCTGCCCGCGCACGCCATCGTTGTCTTCGGTTTTCTGTACCTGCCGATCGTTACCCTGATCGTCTACTCGTTCAACGGTTCGGGTGTAGGCGGATTTCCTCCGCGCGATTTGACCCTGAACTGGTATCGCCATGCTGTTTGCCGATGACGCGATATGGACGTCGGTGCTGAACAGTCTGCTGGTTGCCTTTGCGGCGATGGCGATTTCGCTGACGTTCGGCATCCCGGCAGCGCTGGCGCTCGATCGCGCCAACTTCCCGGGCAAGACCCTGTTTCGCCGGCTGGTCCTGCTGCCGCTGATCCTGCCCGGCATTATTACCGGACTTTCCCTGCTGATGCTGTTTCGCGAGGCTGACGTGAAACTGAGTCTGCTGACGATTGTTCTGGGCCACGGCACGGCGCTGATCTCGGTTGCGACCACCGAAGTTTTCGCGGGCTTGCAAAAACTCGATCGCGCGCAGGAGGAAGCCTCGCTCGACCTGGGCGCAAACTACTGGCAGACCTTCTGGCGCGTGACGCTTCCCAACCT
Source organism: Terriglobia bacterium (assembly GCA_963816025.1). Taxonomy (GTDB): domain Bacteria; phylum Acidobacteriota; class Terriglobia; order Terriglobales; family Acidobacteriaceae; genus JAIQFF01. The sequence continues at coordinate 85,260 of CAWFJA010000027.1, read as the reverse complement.
GCGGCTATCGATCATCGGCGCGGCGCTCTTGATCTTCACCCTGTCCATGGACGAAATCGCGGTCAGTTTTTTCCTGATCGGACGCGACAACACGCTGCCGCTCGAAATCTGGGGACGCCTGCGGCGCGGCATCACCCCGGAGATCAACGCGATATCCACCATCATCTTTATTTTTTCGCTGGCCGCAATCGTGACCTGGTACCGGCTGAGAGCAAGGGCTGGAAGTGCAAACCGACGCAGGTTGTAGCGCCGGCGTCCCGCCGGCTGGCTGGCAGGCGTCCCGCCTGCCCATCCAACAGCGGGCAGTCTCAGGAAAGTTCAAATGACCTCAAATCGCAGAGACTTCATCAAGTTCGTCGTGGCAGGGTCAGTCGCGAGCTGGTTGCCCGGTTGACCTGGCGCTGCTCACCGCGCAGACCGCCGACCCCAAGTCCACGTCAGTCGAGGGAGAAGACAACCGCATCTGTCACCAGGTGCGCGACGGAAAGACATTCAACCGCCCTCCAGTCTCGGCAAAGCACGACGTAGTCGTCGTCGGCGGCGGCGTCAGCGGACTTACCGCCGCCTACCGGCTGCGCCACCTCGACTTCCTGCTCCTCGAAAAAGAGCCGCACTGGGGCGGTAACGCTTATCTGATGGAGTATCAAGGAATGCCGTATGCCACCGGCTCAGCCTTCCTGGCAAAGAGCGAACCCGCGTACGATTTTGCCCGCGAGATCGGCCTCGAACCGTTGCCCATCAACGACTCCGACAGCACGATCCTCAAAAGCGAGTGGATTCCCGACACCTGGCGAACTGGGCTCGACAAACTTCCTTACCCGTCGGCAGTCCGTGAAAGCTTCAAGAAATTCAGGAAGGAATTTCTCTCCATTGACCTCGAGAAACGCGGGAAGGACCTGGGCCGCGTTCCCTTCTCTGATTTGATCAAAGGATATCCCGACGAAATCAAACAATGGTGGGACAACTACGGGCCTTCCAATTGGGGCGCCACCAGCGAGGAGACAGCGGCCTCTCTCGCGCTCGATGATTTTCAGGAACTGGCCGGAGAAAACGGCAACGATTACTACACCTGGCCCGGAGGCTTGGGAGCAATCACCAGGAAACTGTCCGAAATCCTGCAGCAACAATTTCCCGGCCACCTGCGTTCAGGCGCCACGATGGTCGCCGTGGTACCGGAGAAGGATGTGGTCAATGTCACTTACGTAGAAGGCACGGAATTGAAAACGGCCGCAGCCAAAGCGGTGATCATGGCCACTCCCAAGTTTATTACTCGCCGCCTTGTGGATGGCCTGCCGACCAAACAAAGCGAAGCCATGCATCAGATCGGCTACATTCCCTACGCGGTGGTCAACCTGATTTTCGACAAACCGGTATTCAACAAAGGTTACGACACCTGGTGCCCGGGCAACAGGTTTTCGGACTTCGTCGTTGCCGACTGGGTGGTTCGCAACCAGCCGGGCTACAAACAGAAATACAACATCCTGACCTGCTACACGCCCCTGCGCCGCGAGGAACGGGCCCTGCTGCTTAGCGAAACCAGCGCGCAGCAGATCGCCGCCGAGGTGCTGCGCGATTTCCAAAAACTTCTTCCCGGGTTGGATGTCGATCCCATCGAGGTGCATCTTTACCGGCGCGGCCATCCTTTATATATGTCCACTCCCGGCCTTTTCACCGAGGTACAACCGCTGGTGCGGCAGCCCATGGACCGCATATTTTTCGCCAACACAGATTCGGAAGGCCCGGAATCGACCACCAGCGGCGGAATCGAGGCGGCCGAACGCGCCGTAAAAGAAGTGAAGCGCCGCCTGGCCAGGTAGATCGCTAAGCCCAAAACCTTGCCCTGGATTCCTTCTGCGGGACGAATCGCAGCCGGCACCGCCTCGCCAACTCCCTGTTAAACCTGCATACATAGTAAAGTAGTAGCAGCGCTGTATTGTGTGAGCCTCAGGAAGGCAACTGACTTTTGACTTCAAACATTCGTAATATCGCCATCATCGCGCACGTGGACCACGGCAAAACCACGCTGGTGGACGCCATGCTGCGGCAAAGCGGCACGTTTCGCGCCAACGAGCATTTGATTGAACGCGTCATGGACTCCAACGACCTGGAGCGTGAGCGCGGCATCACGATTCTCGCCAAGAACACTGCCATCTTCTATCACGACGTAAAGATCAACATTGTGGACACGCCCGGCCACAGCGACTTTGGCGGCGAAGTGGAACGCGCCCTCAAGATGGTGGACGGCGTCATGCTGCTGGTCGACGCCAGCGAAGGCCCGCTGCCGCAGACGCGCTACGTGCTGAGCAAGGCTCTCGAAGCCCACCTGCCTCCGATTCTGGTGATCAACAAGATTGACCGTTCCGATGCCCGTCCGCAGGAAGTGTTGAACGAGGTCTACGACCTGTTCATCGACCTCGACGCCAAGGAAGAGCAAATCGACTTTCCGGTTTTATATACCAACGCCAAGACCGGTACCGCGTTCGACGGACATCAAGGGCGGCGGAGAAAACTTGCAGCCGCTGTTCGAAGCCATCGTCAAAACCATCCCCGAACCGAAAGGCGATCCGGCGGGACCGCTGCAGATTCTGGTGGCCAATCTCGACTACAGCGACTACCTGGGCCGCCTCGCCATCGCGCGCGTGTTCAACGGCACCATGCACACCGGCGAAGATGTCGGCATCGCCCGCCTGGATGGCACGCTGCACAAAACGAAAATCACCAAGCTCTTTTCCTTCTCCGGCCTCAAGCGGGTCGACATCACCGAGACCACGCTGGGCGACATCATCGCGGTCGCCGGAGTGGAAGGCATCACCATCGGCGAAACCATCACCGACGCCGAGAATCCCTCGCCGCTTCCCCATATCGCGATTGACGAACCCACCATCGCCATGCTGTTCACGGTCAATACTTCTCCCTTCGCCGGCCGCGAGGGCACGTATGTTACTTCCAGAAATTTGCGCGAACGCCTGCAGAAGGAACTGCTTGACCAACGTTTCCCTGCGCGTGGAAGATACCGACAGCACGGATTCATTCGTCGTCATGGGACGCGGCGAGCTGCAGCTTTCCATCCTGATCGAGATGATGCGGCGCGAAGGCTTCGAACTCATGGTGGGCAAGCCCGAGATCGTCACCAAGCGCGTGGATGGCAAGCTGATGGAACCCATCGAGAAGCTGACCGTCGATGTGCCGGAAGAATTCGTCGGCGTGGTGATGGAACAACTGGGCGCGCGCAAGAGTGAAGTCCTCAACATGCACAATCATGGCTACGGGCGGGTGCGCATCGAGTTCCGCGTCCCCAGCCGCGGCCTGATCGGGCTGCGCAGCCAGCTGCTCACCGACACTCGCGGCACCATCGTCATGAATTCCCTGTTCGACGGCTACATCGAGTGGCAGGGCGAAATTCCTCACCGCCTGACCGGCGCGCTGGTATCCGACCGCAATGGCGTCACTACTCCTTACGCTCTGTACAATCTGCAGGAGCGCGGCGAACTTTTTGTCGGCCCCACCATCGACGTCTACGAAGGCATGATCGTCGGGGAAAACGCCAAGGACAACGATCTCGACGTGAACGTGGTGCGCGAGAAGAAGCTGACCAACATGCGGTCCTCCACTTCCGACATGGCGATCCGCCTGGTTCCCTTCCGCAATTTGAACCTGGAGCAGGCCATCGAATTCATTACCGACGATGAATACGTCGAAGTCACTCCCAAATCGCTGCGCCTGCGCAAAAAAGTCCTGCAAGCCAACAAACGAGGCAAGAAGAGTTCGATGGTGGCGGTCGAAGAGTAGGATGCCCCGTCATCGTATTTTGACAGTGGGGCTTCATCCGGTACAAGCCCCAGTGAGAATCCCGTTCTCTCAGGAGAAATCGATGAAGCAGGAGGCGGTCAGGATGGTTGCGTTAAGAAGCTTCGGGCTGGTTGTCTTGCTGGGCTTGGTGTGGCAGGCCCAGGCACAGGACCCAAAACGCCGTATCCGAGTATGGCCCCGCTTGACCAATACCTGATGGAGCGAAATGCCGAGATCGCTCTGGCCCGCAGCGCGGCCCCGGAATCCATCTCGCGGGATGCGGAAATCATGGTGCTCGGACAGCACGGTTACGAAACCGCCATCAAAGGCAAGAACGATTTCGTGTGCCTGGTGTGGCGATCGTGGACCGCTGGAACCGACGATCCCGATTTTTGGAATCCCAAACTGAGGGGCCCGGTCTGTCTCAACACGCTGGCTGCGCGATCCCAAGTTCCACTCACACTCAAGAAAACCGAGGTGATATTGGCTTCGCGATCCAAAGAGCAGATGTCCGAGGCCGTCAAAGCCGCTTTCGACAGGAAGGAATTGTTGACGCCGGAATCCGGCGCGATGTGCTACATGATGTCAAAGCAACAATACTTGAGCGACGTTGGCGGGCACTGGCACCCTCACCTGATGTTTTTCCTTCCCCTCACAGAGCCTGCAGTTTTGGGCGCGGGTCTGCCGGGCTCCCCGGTTTTAGCAAGTCAGGACCCGCTGGGCGGCTGACAGTGTTTCTGATTCCGGTCGGCAAGTGGTCGGATGGGACAGCTGCCCCCATGGGGGAATAGTGAAGACGAGCACTGAGGACGAGCACCGTAACTTGGACCCGCAGGCACCGTGCGGCAGTGGCAGAAATCCCCGCCCTGTCTCTCCAAAAACGGAGAGACGAGGACAGGGCGCCCTCAGGATCTGGAGCGGATTGTATACTTCCCTCTAGAGATGCCCACGGTCGACACCAAGCCCATCAGGATGTTTCTCGTCCCCTGCAGTTGCGGGACTGCGTTTGCGGTTTCCGGGAACTACGACCGTCAGGGGACCGCCTGGAGCCGCTATTTGAAATGCCCCCAGTGCGGCAAGCGGCATGACCCGAAAAACCGCTTGCTGCAACTCGGCTATCAGCGCGGGGGCTATTGGAAGGTGGACGAGTGCTGAGTGGCCGCAGAGCGCACCCGCATGTTTTGTGAGGATTTGCAGGCCTCACGGAATAACTTCCCATCCCGGAAAGACCTGCTATACTTCCCCACGCATTTGACTGTTCAACTGCTCCGGCTGTAAGACGGCCAACCAGCCCCAGCTTTTCCGCCGAAGTTCAGCACTCTCAGATAGCTCACTTAGAGGCGACTCGCTTGAAGAATATCTTTGTTGGGAACCTTGACTTCAATACTTCAGAGGAAGAGCTGCGGCAGATGTTCGAGGCGCACGGGCAGGTAGACCGGGTCAGCATCATGACCGACCGCGACACCGGCCGCTCGCGCGGCTTCGGCTTTGTCGAGATGACGAACGCGGAAGAAGGAGACAAGGCGATCGCCGCCCTGAACGGAACCCAGGTAGGCGGGCGCACGCTGAACGTCAACGAGGCGCGCCCCAAGGTAGAGCGCGGAGGAGGCGGCGGTGGCGGCGGCGGCCGGGACCGCGGCGGTCGTGGCGGCGGTGGTGGCGGTGGCCGAGGCCGCTACTAGTCGCGCCCTGGTCAGCCGAAGCTGACTTCTCAATTTCCCAGCGCACCAGGCTGGCCTGCATGCTCCAAGCATCGGGCCTCAGAGGTCAAGGCTCGACAACTGGACGCTCGATGCCGGATCTTTCCCGTCAAATAAGCTGCTCCTCATTTACCCGATCCGCGTGGCCTGATTGATGGCCACTGCTCGGCATGTAAACTGATCTCAGCGCGCCCGTAGCTCAGATGGATAGAGCGATTGCCTCCGGAGCAATAGGTCGGGAGTTCGAATCTCTCCGGGCGCACCAGAACCTTCCTGCCTCGCTGGCATCCGCAATCGCGTTCACTACGAGACGTTCTGCAGATCAAGCTTTGGATGAAGCCTCCTCGGATCCGGTGCGGATGCGGACGACCATCATCGCGTCACTCGGGTACGTTCCGCAGATCAAGCTTTTGATGAAGCCTCCTCAATCCCGAGGCGGTTTCGGGACGGCCATCCCCGGTTACCCGGACGTGTGACTATAGTCATCTTGTTCGGGAAAGCTTCTTGCTTCAATCTTGTAGAGGCATCACCGTAAGTTGGCGGGAAACATTTCTATCCTATGAGTGACCCTAAGTATTCCGGCACCGGTGCGGATTGGACACAGCTTCTCACCGACCCGGCCCTGGTGAGCCATCTCGGAGAGTTGCTGCAGGTTTATCGCGATACTCCCGCCGAGCAGCGTGACCAGGCCCTGCTCGAGGCGATGCGCAACATCAAGGGCGGCACGGGAAAGGTAGCGTCGCGGCCACAAAAGCGGCGGCGGCCGCGGCCCAGGCGCAGCCCGCTGCCATCGCGCAGACGGCACCGGCGCCTCCCGTCGCCACCAGCCCGGCAGCCACTCCGCCATTCGAGCCTGACATCTTTACTCCTACCTGGGGTCAAGACCGCCGTCGCCACGCCCGCCTTAGATGTTTCGTTGCGGTCGAGTTGCGGCTGGGCGACTCCGGAGTTCCGATCTGGGGAAATTTGTCCAACACCAGCATCGGCGGATGCTTTGTCGAAACCGCCACCCCCGTACCCTCCGGGGTAAGCGTGGAAATCGGCCTCTGGCTGGCTAACGGAAAGATTTGGATCAAAGGCATCATCCTCACCGGGATTGTCACCAAAAGCAGTCCCTCCTTCGGCGTGCGCATAAAATTCTCCGAACTTGAAACCAAAGAACGCGAAAATCTACGGCACTTTCTCAAGTTTGTGGAGAGCACGACCAAGGGTTACAACAGCGAGCACAACTACCTCGCCCAACTGAAGCGCTAGATCAGTAAATATCACATAACTTATTGTAAACAATAGTATATTATATCTCTTTGCGCCGCCCGCTGAGCTCCGTCGCTTTCCCGATGAGCCGCCGCGGAGGCGCTCAACGCGGTATTGGGTGGTCCGGCAAAATCCTGAGCAAGAGTCGAGAGAAATTGGTAGACTGCAACCGGCAGAAACGGGGTTGCCGTTTCTCATGCCGTTATTGAGGAATCGTATACTTACACTCGCGTCGATTGATGACGTAGCCTCCCGAGCGGAGAGTCATTCATGGTAGCGACTGAGCAGACTTTAGCCACCGGCAAGCAGCTGGATGCGCTGTGCATCAACACCATCCGCACCCTGGCGATCGATGGCGTACAACAGGCGAACTCCGGACACCCGGGCGCGCCCATGGGCCTGGCGCCGGTAACCTACAGCCTTTGGCAGCAATTCCTGCGCTACGATCCGGCGGATCCGACCTGGCCTAACCGCGACCGCTTCATTCTTTCGAACGGCCACGCCTCCATGCTGCTGTACGCCATGCTGTACCTGGCCCAGGTGCGCGGCGTGAATCCCGAAGGCGAGCGCCTCGGCGAATTGGCCGTCTCGATGGATGACCTGAAGCATTTTCGCCAGCTCGACAGCAAGACTCCCGGACATCCCGAATATCGCTGGACCGCGGGCGTCGAAACTACCACCGGCCCGCTCGGCCAGGGTGTAGGAAACAGTGTCGGCGTGGCCATTGCCGGCAAGTGGCTGGCAGCGCATTTCAATCAGCCCGGTTTTGAGATTTTCGACTACAACGTGTACGCGCTATGCGGCGATGGCGACCTGATGGAAGGCATCGGCAGCGAGGCCGCGTCGCTGGCCGGCCATCTGAAGCTTTCCAATCTTTGCTGGATATATGACGAGAACCACGTCACCCTGGATGGCCTGGCGAACGTGTCGTTCACCGAGGACGTGGGCAAACGGTTCGAAGCTTACGGCTGGAATGTTGAGCATGTCCCCGACGCCAACGACCTGGAGGCGCTGGCCCAGGCCTACAGCGGCTTCCTGAAGACCAACGATCGCCCAACTCTGATCCGGGTAAACAGCCACATCGGCTACGGATCGCCGCACAAGCAGGACACCAGCGCCGCCCACGGCGAGCCTCTGGGAGAAGAAGAAGTCAGGCTGGTAAAGAAATTCTACGGCTGGCCCGAGGACGCCAAGTTTCTGGTCCCCGATGGCGTGCTGGACAATTTCAAGAACGGAATCGGCAAGCGCGGCGGCGAGCTGCGGCAGAAGTGGGAAGCATTGTTCGCCGACTACGGAAAGAAATTCCCCGATCTGGCGAAACAGATCACGCAGATGCAAAAACGCGAGCTGCCCGAGGGATGGGACAAGAAGCTGACCACCTTCCCGGCAGACGCAAAAGGCATGGCCACTCGCGAGAGTTCAGGAAACGTATTGAACTTGATTGCCGAGAACGTTCCCTGGCTGGTGGGCGGCTCGGCCGATCTGGCGGGTTCCGACCGGACCCGGTTGAAGTTCGGCGGCGCGGGAGATTTCCAGGCCGGCAGCTACGGTGGACGCAACTTGCATTTCGGAGTCCGCGAACACGGCATGGCGGCAGCCCTGAACGGCATGGCGGTTTCGAAGGTCCGCGCCTTCGGCGGCACCTTCTTCAACTTCAGCGACTACATGAAGCCGTCCATCCGGCTGGCCGCGTTGATGGAAATTCCCACCATCTTTATCTTCACCCACGATTCGATTGGCCTGGGTGAAGACGGCCCGACGCATCAACCCATCGAACAGTTGGCCGGGCTGCGCGCCATGCCCGGGCTGATGCTGCTGCGTCCCGCCGACGCCAACGAAGTGGTCGAAGCCTGGAAAGTGATCATGCAATTGCAGCACGAGCCTGCGGCTTTGGTATTGAGCCGGCAGGCCGTCCCCACCTTCGACCGCTCGAAATATGCCGCTGCATCGGGCGTCGCCAAGGGAGCGTACATCCTGGCGGACGCGCCCGACGGCAAACCGGAAGTCATTCTGATGGGCACGGGCACGGAAGTCTCTCTATGCGTCAGCGCCTATGAGCAACTCAAGGCCGAGGGCGTCAAGGCCCGCGTGGTGAGCATCCCGTCGTGGAATCTCTTTGACCACCAAAGCGACGAGTACAAAGCCAAGGTCCTGCCGCCCGAGGTCAAAGCGCGGGTCGCGGTGGAGCAGGCCTCCACCTTCGGCTGGTCGCAATACGTTGGCCCCAGCGGCATCGTGATCGGAATGCGCAGATTCGGCGCGTCGGCGCCGATCAAGGATTTGCAAAAGAAGTTCGGGTTCACCACCGAGAACGTGGTCGCGGCGGCCCGAAAAGCGATGGGAAAGTGAGAAGCAGTCGTCAGTCGTCGGTCGTCAGTCGTCAGTCGTCGGTCTTCAGAAAAGCAGGCGTTAGGGTTATGCTGAAGACTGACGACTGACGACCGAAGACTAAGAAAAGAGGCATTTATGCAACCAGTAGGAGTTCTCGATACCGCCAAAGCCACCAATCCTCTCAAGGAGCTTCTCAAGTTCGGCCAATCGGTTTGGCTGGACTACATCCGCCGCGACCTGCTCACCAGCGGCGAACTGAAGCGCCTGATCGCCGAAGATGGGCTCCGCGGCATGACCTCGAACCCGACGATCTTCGAAAAGGCGATCACCGGCGGCAAGCTCTACGACGATCTGCTGAATTCCTTGCGGTCGCGGACCGATCTCGACGCCAAAGGGCGCTACGAAATTCTCGCCATCCGCGACATCCAGGACGCCGCCGATATTCTGCGGCCGGTGTACGACAGCTCGAAGCGGCGCGACGGATACGTCAGCCTCGAAGTATCGCCCTACCTCGCCCGCGACACCAAGGGCACCATTGCGGAAGCGCGCACTCTATGGAAGGCCGTGGGACGCGAGAACGTGATGATCAAGATTCCCGGCACCGCCGAGGGTATCCCGGCTTTCCAGCAGGCCATCAGCGAAGGCATCAATGTCAACGTGACCTTGCTGTTCTCGCAGGATGTCTACGTGAAGGTGGCGGAAGCCTACATCGCCGGGCTGGAGCAATTCGCCAAGAGCGGTGGCGACGTCAGCCGCATGGCCAGCGTAGCCAGCTTCTTCATCAGCCGCATTGATTCCGCGGTGGATGCCATCATCGACGCCCGGCTCAAGGCTTCCAAGGATGCCAAAGAGCAGGAGCAGCTGAAGAGCGTTCAAGGGAAAGTCGCAATCGCGAACGGCAAGCAGACTTACGAAAAGTACCAGGAAATCTTCAGCACGCCTCGCTGGAAAGCTCTGGCCGCCAAAGGCGCGCAGACGCAGCGCGTGCTCTGGGCCAGCACCAGCACCAAGAACCCGGCCTATCGCGACGTGCTGTACGTCGAAGAACTGATCGGGCCGGACACGGTTGACACCATTCCGCCTGCCACCTTCGACGCCTTCCGCGATCACGGGAAGCCGCGCCAGAGCCTGACCGAAGATCTTGCGTCGGCCCACAAGACCATGGAAACCGTAGCCAAGCTTGGCATTTCCATGAAGGAAGTAACCGACAAGCTCACCGACGACGGAGTCCGCCTCTTCTCCGAGGCCTTCGACAAGCTACTCGAGGCAGTTGAAAAGAGCTCGAAATCCAAATGAGCCCCAAAGTCGGCATTCAGACCTACAAACTGCCCGCGGCCCTGGCGGCCTCGGTAAAGACCAACCTCGAAGATTGGCGCGCCGGCGACAAAGTCCGGCGCTTGTGGAAGCACGACGCTTCACTCTGGACCGGAACCGACGAAGCCAACTGGCTGGGCTGGCTCGACATCACCGCCGAGCAGATTGCGCACGGCGAAAAGCTGCGCGCGGCGGTCGCCGATGTTAAGAAGGAAAACTTCACCGACATCCTGCTGCTGGGCATGGGCGGTTCCAGTTTGTGCCCCGACGTGCTGCGAGTGACCTTCGGCAAAATTGCCGGCTTCCCCCAACTGCACGTGCTCGACTCCACCGATCCGGCACAGGTCAAGGCCTTCGAGAACGAAGTGGATCTAGCCAAGACCATATTTATCGTTTCCAGCAAGTCCGGAACCACCCTCGAACCCAACATTTTCAAGCAATACTTCTTCGAGCGGGTGAAGCAAACCGTCGGGGCGGAGAAAGCGGGTAGCCGTTTCATCGCCATCACCGATCCCGGATCGAAGATGCAGCAGGTCGCCGAGGGCGATCACTTCCGCCATATTTTCCCCGGCCTGCCCAGCATCGGCGGCCGCTATTCCGCGCTCTCGAACTTTGGCGTGGTGCCCGCCGCAATCATGGGTCTCGATCTCAGCCGCTTCCTGAGTCGCACCCAGGAAATGGTTGAGGCTTGCGGAGCCGGTGTTTCTGCCGATCAGAATCCGGGAGTTGTGCTGGGAATCATTCTGGGCACCGCGGCGCGCAACGGGCGCGACAAGGTCACCCTCATTACTTCACCCGGCATCTCCTCGCTGGGCGCCTGGCTCGAACAGTTGATGGCTGAATCCACCGGCAAGCAGGGCAAAGGCATCGTCCCAATCGACCGCGAAGAGTTCGGACCACCTGAGGTTTACGGCAACGATCGGGTTTTTGCCTACGTACGCTTGGAATCCGCACCGGACAAGGCTCAGGACGCCAAGGTTGCCGCGCTCGAGCAGGCCGGGCATCCGGTCGTCCGCATTCCCGCTGGGCGACATTTACGATTTGGGCCAGGAATTCTTCCGTTGGGAAATCGCTACCGCGGTTGCCGGGTCCGTCATCGGAATCAACGCTTTTAACCAACCCGATGTGGAAGCCAGCAAGATTGCGACCCGCAATCTGACCAACGAATACGAGAAGACCGGCTCCCTGCCCGCTGAAAAACCGGTTCTCGAAGACAACGGCATCAAGTTATTTACCGACCCGGTAAACGCCGATGCGCTTGGCAAAAGGCGCGGGCAGCGACAAGTCGCTGGCGGGATATCTCCGCGCCCATCTCAAGCGCGTGGGTGCCGGCGATTACTTTGCCCTGCTGGCTTATATCCAGATGGATGAGGAGCACGAAACGCTTCTGCAGAAATTGCGCCAGGCGTTACGTGACAAGAAGCGGGTGGCCACCTGTCTCGAGTTTGGCCCGCGATTCCTCCACTCCACCGGTCAGGCCTACAAGGGTGGACCGAACAGCGGAGTCTTCCTCCAGGTCACCTGCGACGATGCCGCCGACCTGCCCGTGCCCGGACAGACCTACACCTTTGGCGTGGTCAAAGCGGCACAGGCTCGCGGGCGATTTCCAGGTCCTCGCCGAACGGGGACGCCGGGCGCTGCGCGTTCATCTGGGCAAAGATCTGGCATCCGGCCTCGCCCGCTTGTCGGCTGCGTTTCATCAAGCCCTAACCTGATTTCCGTCCCGGCATACTAAACTGGTTCCAGCGATAACCATCGAAAGCAGTAGCCGTGGCTATAGAAACGATTTAATATTGGCTAAAGCGTGCTTCCTGCGATGCCTCCACCGCATCGCGGTTCACCTCCAGCCGGGAACGGTTATGAAGTAGATATGGCCCAGACTGAAGCAATGCCAGCAACCCAGCAGCCCCGAATCGGCAAGCCGGCCGATCCCTGCGCCATGGTGATTTTTGGCGCGAGCGGCGATCTGACCCGCCGCAAGCTGATTCCAGCGCTCTACAATCTGGCAAAAAATAAATTGCTGTCGCAGGATTTCGCGGTGATCGGAGTCGCGCGCTCGCCGATGTCCTCCGAGGATTACCGCAAGAAGGCTTCCGAAGACATCAAGCAGTTTGCCACCGAGAAGGTGGACCCGGAGATCTGGGACTCGTTCGTTCGCCGCCTCTACTATCTCAGCGGCGATATGGGCGACAAGAACTTCTATCTGCAACTGAAGGACTTGCTCGACAAAGTCGACCAGGACCATTCCACTCACGGCAATCACATGTATTACCTGGCCACCGCGGCTGAATTCTTCGGCCCCACGGTAGAGCATTTGGCGGAAGTCGGATTGATGCAGGAGGACAATCAGCACTGGCGTCGGGTGGTGATCGAAAAGCCTTTCGGACACGATCTGGAGTCCGCGAGGCTCTTGAACCAGCAACTGCTGCGGGTTGCGAGCGAGAAGCAGATCTACCGTATCGATCACTATCTGGGCAAGGAAACAGTACAGAACATTCTGGCGCTGCGCTTTGCCAACGGAATTTTTGAGCCCATCTGGAACCGCCGCTATATCGATCATGTCCAGATTTCCGTGACCGAAACGGTAGGCGTGGAGAAGCGCGGCGGGTATTACGACAAAGCCGGAGCACTGCGGGACATGGTGCCCAACCACATCATGCAACTCATCAGCCTCACCGCGATGGAGCCGCCCGTATCCTTCCGCGCCGATTCCGTGCGTGACGAACAAGCCAAGATTCTGCACGCCATCCAGCCGATGAGTTCCGAAGACGTGCTCATCCGGACCGTCCGCGGTCAGTATGGCGAAGGCATCGTGGGCGGCGAACGCACGCCCGCCTATCGCAGTGAACCCGGCGTGCCCCCGGATTCAAAGACCGAAACCTTCGTCGCCATGAAGCTGCTGATTGATAACTGGCGCTGGGCCGACGTTCCCTTTTACCTGCGCACCGGCAAACATCTTCACAGCCGCAGCACCAGCATCGTCATCCAGTTTCGCCGCGCTCCCTTTGTGCTTTTCCGCGACACGCCGGTGGAAAATCTCATGCCCAACCAACTGGTGCTGCATATCCAGCCCGAGGAAGGCATTTCTCTCCGCTTCGCCGCCAAGGAACCTGGAACCGCCATGCGGCTGGGCGTGGTGAACATGAGCTTCGAATACACCGACTATTTCAAAGCCGTCGCCAGCACTGGCTATGAGCGGCTGTTGCACGATTGCATGATCGGCGACGCCACCCTTTTCCAGCGCGCGGACATGGTCGAAGCCGGATGGTGCGTCGTCAGTCCGGTACTGGACGTCTGGAAAGCATTACCGGCGCGCAATTTTCCCAACTATGCCGCCGGCACCTGGGGCCCCAAAGAGGCCGAAGACCTGCTCGAACGCGACGGCCGCCACTGGAGGGATTTCGAGAAATGATTCTTGCGGGCGATATTGGAGGAACCCACGCGCGGCTGGCATTTTTCGATGCGGTGGACGGCCGCTTCAGCCTGGTCTCCGCTTCCATCTTTCCCAGCCGCGAGTACTCCGGCCTGGACGAAATCGTCGCCAGGTTCGTGGAGACGTCAAACCTGCATCCCGACACCGCCTGCTTCGGCATTGCGGGACCGGTGCGTAACGGGCGGGTGGAAGCTTCCAATCTTCCCTGGATCATCGAATCCAAACGCCTGGCCGACGAACTCAAGATCAAGAAAGCCTTCTTGATTAACGATCTCGAAGCCAACGCCTGGGGCATTCCCGCTCTCGACGCCAGGGACGTGGTCGCGCTCAATCAGGTCAAGGGACAGCCGGTGGGCAATCAGGCGGTGATCGCCGCTGGAACTGGCCTGGGACAGGCCGGGATGTACTGGGACGGCGCGAAGTATCACGTTTTCGCGTGCGAGGGCGGGCACGCCGATTTCGCGCCGCGCAACCAACTTGAAGTCGAGCTCTTCAATTATCTTCATACCCGCTTCGGTCACGTCAGTTATGAACGCATCGTTTCCGGCCCGGGCCTGGTCAACGTTTTCAGCTTTCTGCGCGACAGCGGGCGCGGCACGCCTCCGCAGTGGCTGGCTGACGAAATGTCCCGGTCCGACCCGGCGGCGGCAATCTCCCGCGCCGGCATCGATGGCAAGTGCGGCCTGTGCGAACAGGCCTTGGACTTGTTTGTCTCGATCTACGGGGCCGAAGCTGGTAATCTGGCGCTCAAGATCATGGCTACCGGCGGGATTTATCTGGGCGGCGGGATCGCTCCCAAAATGCTTTCCAAACTCTCCGGGCCATTGTTCATGCAAGCCTTCACCGGCAAGGGCAGGATGCAAGCTTTGCTTGAATCCATGCCGGTCAGGGTGATCACCAACGACCGGATCGCGCTGCTCGGCGCCGCCCGTTGCGCCCTGGTCAAATCCGCGGCCATGCCAGAGATTCAACATGCCGACGCAACCTGAAATTCGAATTCTGAAGAATGCTGCCGATTTGTTTGAAGCTGCCGCGGCCGAGTTTGCGGCTCAAGCCTCCGCGGCGGTGCGGGCCAACGGCAAATTCACCGTAGCTCTCTCCGGTGGTTCGACGCCAAAAACCCTGTACTCCCTGCTGGCCACCAAGCCCGGCATCCCCTGGGACAAGATCCATTTCTTCTGGGGCGACGAGCGCCACGTTCCTCCCGATCACCCCGAGAGCAACTACCGCATGGCCAACGAAGCTCTGTTGTCCAAAGTCCCGGCGCGCGCGGAAAATATCTTTCGCATTCACAGCGAGGAAAAAGATGCGGCCGCGGCCGCCCTGCAATATGAGCAGACCCTCAAAGATTTTTTCCATTTGTCCCCAGGAAAATTTCCTCGCTTCGATCTGATCTTCCTGGGCGTGGGACCGGACGGCCACACCGCTTCCCTTTTTCCCGGCACATCGGCGCTGACCGAAAAGCATCGCCTGGTGGTCGCCAACTGGGTGGCCTAAATTCAACACCGACCGCATCACGTTCACTTTTCCAGTCCTGAATGCCGCGGCCTGTGTGATCTTTCTGCTGAGCGGAGCAGATAAAGCCGCAACCCTCCAGGAAGTACTGGAGAACAAGAGCGCGGACCTGCCGTCGCAAAAGGTGTGCCCGGTTAACGGCAAATTAATCTGGATGGTGGATGAGCCCGCCGCACGAACCCTGTCCCTCCCGACTCAGCGCCCATAGCGGCGTCGTTTTCGAATGACGGCTACCGTCTGCACAGGAACTACAAACCATGTTGATCAAGCAATTCTGGCACCTTGCGGCGAGGTCCATGGTCGGCGAACAACTGGATGCCGCCGCCAATGATCGAGCACCGAGTCGCCCGCGACCAGATCAGCCAAGTGCGAAACGCCAGCGGGCGAATCTTCTCGGCGCCAACATGAGCCCGGTCGGCGATCTCGTCTTTCTCGGAGTCGATCTGGGCTGGTATGGAAAACCGAGTGGCTTGGCTTCGATCGGAACCAGCCGGGAGGGTCTGCGTCTACGAAGCATGACCCGCTTGGAAAATCCTGGCGAGATTCTGCGATGGATTCAGACCGAGGCCGGGGACGGCAACGCTGTCGTGGCAGTGGATGCTCCTCTGGTCATCCGCAATCGCACCGGAATCCGCGATGCGGAGCGCGCAATGAATCAGGAATTTCGCCGCTTCCATGCCGGGTGTCATGCCGCCAACCTCGGCCGCCCTTTTGCCCAAAAGGTCCTGTCGTTCAGTCGGAGGCTCACGGACCTGGGCTTTGCCCACGGCGATGAAATGACCGCACGGGAGAAGGGCCGATTTCAAATCGAAGTTCATCCTCACGCTGCGACCGTGAATCTCTTCGATCTGCCTCGCATTGTGAAGTACAAGCGGGGCCGGCGTGAAGCCAAGGGAAGAGAGCTGGGCCGTTTAAGGGAACTGATGCTTTCGCGCCTTCCGCTGCTGGACCCTGCACTCTCTTTGCAGTTGCCCGCCATACCAAAAGCGGGCAACCTGAAACCCTTTGAAGACCAGATCGATGCCGTGCTGTGCGCCTACATCGCCGCCCACTGGTGGTTCTGGGGAACCCGGAGAAATCGCGTGTATGGCTGTGGCGAAACGGGTTACATCGTGGTGCCTGATCGCAAGACCTCTGGACCAGTCTCTGGAAACCACTAGGGGCGGCGCTTCCAGCCACAAGGCGAGAAGCAGATTCCTCCGACTCCTTCGCTCGGCGCCGGAATGACAACAATTAAGTGCTGTTGATCGCGTCGCAGCAAGTTCCCGTCATGCTGTGACCATCTTCGCCGACCAGCTCTTTACGAATGCTCCGAAGCGGTCGAGCGCTTTGGAGAAATCGTCTCCGGCGGCCGCAAAGCCCAGGCGGAAATGCGAGGGCGCATCGAAGCAGTCGCCGGGAGCCAGAAGGATTCCACGCTCGGTGGCGGCCTGGCAGAACGGGCGGCCGTTCTCTCCGCTCATCAACCAGGGGAACGCGGTCATGCCGCCTTGCGGCGGAATCCAGCCGAGTACGTCGCGATGGTCCGCCATGAAGCTCTCGAGGAGCTTGAGGTTTCGGGCGGCGGCTACCTGGGTCTTGCCAAGGACGACGTCGCGTTTGCGGATTGCGATTTCCGAAAGAATTTCTCCGGTGGTGGTGTTGCAGATCGAGAAGTAGGCGCGCGCGGTCCAGTACTGCTGGCGGCGCTGGGCGTCGTGCTCGATCATCCATCCCGTGCGCACGCCGGGAATCGAAAATGCCTTCGACAAGTCAGAGATCACGGTGGCGTGCGGCAGGCGTGCCGCCGATTTCGTTTGTCTTCCGTGGTAGATGGGATGGTAGACCTCGTCACTCACCAGCTGGATTCCGCGCTCGGCGGTGAAGTCGTGCAGGGCTTCCATTTCGTCGTCGCCGATGGTCGCGCCGGTTGGGTTGTGCGGGCTGTTGACCAGGATGAGCTTGGTCTTCGAGTCGGCGAGCCGCTTGATCTCGTCGGGGTCGATGCGGAAGCCGTTCTCGCGGCGCACGTGATAGAAGCGGGTTTCCAGGCCAAGAGATTCCGGGAGCGCCGAGAAAGTAGTGAATCCAGGCAGCGGGATGATTACGTTCGCACTGGGCTCGGCGGCCAGCCACATCAGGGCCACGAGCGCTTCCGAGGCACCGGTCACGATTTGTACGGCCTCGACCGGGACACGCTGCATTTCAGCGACCGCCTCACGCAGACTGTCGGCCCCGGCGGGGCGGCTGTAGACCAGACTGTGGTTCAGGAAGCGGTGGCGCCTTTCGTCGTCGGCGAGGGCGAGGATGTCATTTACGGTCCAGGTCGGTCCGGTGCTCGCAGCGAGGTTGAATTCTATGTTGTGTTCGTATTGGTCGAGCCAGGCGTCGAGCAGGAAGGGCTTGAGTCGCATGCGAGCACCTCGAAAGGGGAAGTCGATCCTGTTATTGATTCTGCGAGTCGGCGCACGGATCATATATTAGTTTACGAGCCATGAGAACGCTGCGCCTAAACAGTTTGTTGCAGACCCACCGGGCGAGCGCAAGCAGGAAGTGCAGACAGAGAGGCCATCGAAGGTGAGAGCGCACAACCCGACTCCCGCTGGAAGGTAGCGCAGGCAGAGGCACACATCCACGTTTCCACTACAGAACTTTCAGAACACCGGCATAAGGTTGTGTTTTTTAGAGTACATCTTTCGATCGACGGTGCGCAGGACATCTTCAGCGTCCGAGCCCGTGACATACGGCGCCAGGGCCCAGCTGAACGAGAGTTCGTAATCCTTCTTGCTGGCCAGGTTCCACTGGTCCACTTCGCGCAGAATCCGCTGCACCGGGAAATCAGCCTGCTCTTCGGTGGTGTCGGGCATCATGATCAGAAACTGGTCTCCACCCTGACGAAAGGCGAGGTCGGCGCCACGAAAGACGGTCCTTAATATTTTGGCGAAGTCGACCAGCACCTTGTCTCCTTCGAGCGCTCCGAACTTGGAACTGATCTCGTTGAACCCATTCAGATCAATCGCCATAAAGGTCAGTCCCGTGCCCACCCGGTTGGCGCGCGCCACTTCGCGCGGTACCAGCTCGTTCAAAGCCCGGCGGTTCAGGAGTTGAGTCAGCGGGTCAATCAGGGACAAGCTCTCCAGCCGCTCGTTTAAAACTAGCTCACGAATCAGGGCCAGGCGAGTGTTGTTCAAAGTCCGTTTTTGTGACAACAGATAGATATTGAAGAGCAGGATGAGTGAGATCAGTCCGAAAAATAGTTGTGGCAGATAAGAATGCTCGACATGGACCATGCGCTGCGCCCACACCAGATTCGGCACCAGCAACGCCAGCAAGCCGGAAGTCAGCACCAGGATAACCAGGGCGCCGATCGACCACAGCTGAAGATCGCGCCCGGAAAGCTGCTGGATCTGCTGCTGGATCTCGTCCGCGCGCACCAGCATCGAAGGCTGGCTGGGACGGTCTTCGCCGGATTGCGACATTCCCTCTCCTTAAGCAGACAAGCTTGGGCGCACGGGTTTCCCGGACCTGGAACACTCGTCCTTAGAATTTGTACTGCAATCGAGGCGGGGAAAGAGCAGGAAAAGGCTTTCCTACAGTTACGTTCGTAATCGGGCGATGAAAAGCGCGGATTTCGTAGCGCCGGCGTCTCGCCCACCCCGGGAACGCACTAGCAAGTGGTGCTGCCTTCGCGGGCGAGTCGCCCGCGGCCACACAAAACAATGTTCAAGCGTAGTCTACGTCCACCAGCACGTTGTGCCCACTCTCCTTGCGGAAAGTGACGTCAACTTTCTGGCCTACCGGGAGGGCATTTCGCATGTCTCCCTCGAACACCAGCAGGTTCGAGGCGCTGCCACCGTCGGACAGGGTCACGATGGATTTATTAGGCTGGCCCACGCCGGATTCGTAGAACTGCACGCTCTCGACTTTACCCCGTTGCCGCAGTCCGCCCGGTGCGGTTTCGGTTGCCGCCGAGGCGCCTTGCGCTCCCGAGCGATTTTTCTTGAGCTCGATAAGAACATTCAAGCCCACAATGCCCGACATGGCCGCCAGGATCAGGGACATGAACAGCCCGTCCACGGTAGTGATCGAACCGTAGAACACGATCCAGACAATGCCGAGTAATGGAACCAGCGCCAAGAGGACCGAGATGAACAGCATCATAATTTTTTCCGGAAAAGTCCGTCGCCAGCCGAAGTCATGGCCAACAGAGTAGCAAAAAAGGCCCTCGGGGTTCACCTGTTAGGGAAGAATCAGGGTTCAAGGGTTCAAGGGTTCAAGGGTTCAAGGGTTCAAGGGTTCAAGGGTTCAAGGGTTCAAGGGTTCAAGGGTTCAAGGGTTCAAGGGTTGGGTCGGTTCTTGAAACTTTGAAACCATGAAACCTTGAAACTGTATTTCAGGCGCAGGTGTCGCGCCAGTCGGGGATTTCCTTCAGTCCGTCCACCCGGGTTTGCTCGAAGAGTCGCACCCGGTGGCGGGTGTGCTCAAATTCGTGGATGTCAGCCCACACTTCGGCCTGCCAGGCTTCATCATGGACCGCGGTTTCGCCGCAGGTGGCGCAGCGGGTATGGAGCTTTCGGATCAGGCGGGCGGGCACGGCAACCGGACCGGGAGGCAGTTCGACAAAGATGCAGCGCACTTCCTGGATGTCTTCGTTATCGCCAATGATGTGCTCGTAGCGCAGCAGGTAACCGAAGGCCAGTTTTCGGGCTTCCTGTTCAGCCTCGGCGCGGGTGTGAAAAGGCCCGTACTCGGCCCGCAGTTGTTCGGTGGAGTCGCAGGCCATCCAAAACGTTTCCTTGTACGCCATCATTGCCTCGAGGGGTCGGACTTGGCTGGCTTTAGGGGAAAGCGCCGGACGATCCTGGGATCACGCCCCACCGGGGAGGAATGCAATTGAACTGCCGGGATTAGACCATCGCCGACAGGTATGCAGGTTGTTATTCATCAATGACTTGCGCGACATCTCGAAAGGTGGCTCACAGCTAAAATGCAAGGTTTTGCAGTCTTTTCCCCGGGCCACGCACCCGAGAGACGCCGCTTATACCTCAGGCTACTCGGCAACGGGCACGAGCGTCCTCTCGTTTGGCCCGGCAGAAGCCGCAAGTCCACAGTCAAAGTTGGGCACCGGCCAGGAACCCATAGAACTGTCCCGGAAAAGGAAAAGCGGCCGGAGTGTATCCCGGCCGCCAGTTGTGCTGGGTCGTTCTTGCGGGGGTTACTGAACGATCAGCGTGAGGTTCAGGGTGTGGCTCGGAGCGCTGTTGCCCGTGCCGGTTGCCGTCACTACGACGGTATAAGTACCCTCCGGAGTTCCAGCTGATCCGCTCGGGCCCGATTTCGAGCTGGACCCGCCGCAGCCAACCAGAACGAAGGTCATCACCAGGAGCAGAATCCCGATGACGATCGCCATCTGGCGGCGGTTGCGTTTTTTGCCCTCTGCGGCCAGTGCCAGGCCGAAGATTCCCAGTCCGCCCAGGCCGGCCCAGAAGGTGGGAGCGCCCGGTTTGGAGTGGGGAAGCGCCGGCTCGGTTAAGGAAGCCACCGCGGCCGTCGTGGTGATGGTGAGTGTGTCGGGTTGAGAAACGCCGCTGGCCACAATCGACGCCGGACTGAAGGAGCAGCTCGAATGGGCCGGCAAACCGCTGCAGGCGAAGGTCACCGTTCCGGTGTAGCCGTTGATCCCGGTCACCGCCAAATTATAGGTTGCAGGAGAACCAGCGGCCACGGTTGCGGTCGAGGTATCGGTCCCAATCGAGAAGCTGGTTTGCACGCCGGCGCCATTCTGGTTCAGCAGCACCGTGACTTGCGCGGCATCGAAGTCGGCGGTGACTACATCGACGGCTCCGTCTCCGTTCAGATCGGCGAGGGCGAAGCCAAAGGCGTCTTCCCCGGCCGGATACTCATTCGGAGTACCGAAGGTGCCATTGCCGTTGCCAAACAGCACGCCCACGGTGGAGAAGTCTTCATTGGTGTACACCAGGTCCGCTTTGCCGTCGCCGTTGATGTCCGCCGCCCGCACGTAAGCCGGAAAGGGCCATCCAAAACTGGCAAAGTCCTGTCTGGTGGTGGAGTACAGAGAGGGCGTGCTGAAGGTCCCGTCCCCGTTTCCCAGTGCCACCGCAATTCCCTGATTACCCTGCGAATAATCATCGATCGTGACGGCGAAATCCAACTTGCCGTCGCCGTTCAAGTCCGCAACCGTAATATAGGCCGGGTTACGGTAAGTTGCCGAACCATTGACCAGTGCGACATCGGTTTCTGCCTTGAAGGTTCCGGTATTGTCGCTATTGCCCAGCAGCACGGCAACGCCACCGGTGCCGTTATTCAGGGGCACCAGCAGGTCGAGGTAGCCGTCGCCATTGATGTCGCCGGCCGCAATCGCGAACCCCGTGGTGGAGAGCGCATAGGTGACGACCGAGAAGCCTCCGCTGCCGTCGTTCAGCAGGACAGCGACGCTAGGGCCATCCTCGTTTACCACCGCGATGTCCGTGTGCTGGTCATGGTTAAAGTCGCCGGTAACAATACCCCACGGCGAGGCATTGCCTTCCTCGGTGAAGTACGAGGATCCGACGGTGAAGGTGCCGTCACCGACGCCGTTGAAGATCTGCACCAGGCCGTTTGCGCTGTCGACCGCGGCCACGTCCAGTTTGCCGTCGCCGTTGAAGTCAGCGACCGCGACATTCAGCATGTTGCCGTTGCTGTTGCCCTCCGGACCATAGCTCACCCCATGCTGCAAACTACCGTCTCCGCGGGAGAGGAAGATGGTGATTCCGGTCGAACTGGAACAGCAGTTGCCGACGGCGAAATCGGTGAAGCCGTCGCCGTTGAAGTCGCCCGCGGCCACCGTTACCGCCTCGGGCCAGCTCCCATCGTTGATCGCGCTGTAGTAATCCACGGCCGCACGGAAGGTGCCGTCGCCATAGCCTTGCAGGTAGGCATAACTGTAGGCATCGTCGATTTGCACGATGTCGGCTTTTCCGTCCCCGTTGAAGTCAGCCACAATGGCTGGGTAATAGGGGAAGTCGCCGCCGACTGCGTAGCCGGTGTCGGGGACGTTGACCGTGCCGTCGCCGTTGCCGGTCAGAATCGTGATATCCGCGGCGTCATAGTTGGTAACCACGATGTCATTCTTGCCATCGCCATTCACGTCCGCGACGGTCGCTGCGTAGGGAAACAGGTTGGCCGGACTCTCCCCTCCCGAAGCAGCCGTGGCGTAATACACGCCGGGAGCGAAGGTTCCGTCGCCGTGGTTGAGATAAACGCTGACCGTGTTCTGGCCGCTCCCCCCATCCGCACAGTTCGCGGTCACCACCTCGGCCGCGCCGTCGTGGTTCAGATCGCCGGCTTCCAGATCGCAAATATCGTATTGGCTGTCCGGATTGGCCAGCGGGGTGCCGGTAAGCACGAAGTTCCCTCCCGCCTGCAGATAGATATTCACCTGACCGTTGCTGTCGGTGCCGGCAAAATCCACTTTCCCATCGCCGTTAAAATCGGCAAACCACAGGTTGGCGGGCGCTTGGGTGGACAGCGTGACCGAAGTCACAGCCTGGAAGGTGCCGTCGCCGTTGCCCAGCAGAGTGCGCACCAGGCCCGGAGTGTGCGCATCGACCGCCAGCAGATCCAGCTTGCCATCGCCATCCAGATCGGTCAGTATGCCGCCCTGAAGCGGGACTGGAGAAACCTGATAACTGTGCCCCTCGGTGAATGTGCCATCGCCGTTGCTCAGCCACACGTCGATGGTGGATGGCGCTTTGAAAGGGTGAACCTGGACCACATCGTCCTTGCCATCCCCGTTCACGTCGCCTACCAGAATCGGGTCTTCACTGAGGACCGTGGTCAGCACGGCCGGCTTGAAGGTGCCGTCGCCGTTGCCGAAAACGGCGGAAATTGAAATCACATCGGCACCCGGGGAGTTGCCTCGTGGGGCATTGCCGGCGCTGCCCGCATGGCTCCGCAGCGCGTTGGGGAAACCGCCCACATTGTTTTGCACCAGGCTGAGCAGGTCCGCCTTGCCGTCACCGTTGAAGTCCCCCTGGCTGGCGGGATTGTAAGCCGCGCCGCCTGCCGGCACCTGGGTCGCGCTGATAAAACCCAGCGCGCTGGTAGAGCCGTCGTGCGCTGTCACGTGCGCAATATGAGCCCGTGTGGCTCCCCCCTGCAGACGGCTCTTGGCTTGAGCCGCTTGCGCCGACTCTCTCCTGGTCATGGCCTGGGCGTGTGCTGTTGCTGGTTGGTTGGCGGGCGGGACATGGAACTGACTCTGGTAACCAGATCGGTTTGGTGAACCCAAACTGGGTAATGTCCCGAAGACGAGAACCGCAAGTGTGGCCAGATACCTTTTCATGTTGATCAATCTCTCCGTTTTTTCGGCGTAACGCCGGCGATGCCAAAACCCTAGGCAATAGGATCGCCACACAACCGCGATTGATGGGGAAGGACTTGGTAAGGAGCCGGGCCAGAGTTGTGTCCCGTTTCCGGATTAAAAATCCTGGAGTGGGAAACCCACGAAGAGTTCAGCGCCGCCCTTGGCGGGCCTCGAAGAACTCGATCGGGAGGCCCGTCTCGCGTGGGCCCTATAGCGGGGCAGTCTTTTGGTCACCCGATTCGCGCCCGCCATAAATTCCTGAGCCACGAAGGACACGAAGTCTCACCAAGGAACTCCCATCCCAGTTGGCTTTGAAACGGCCCCACTCGTAACGACGCGACCCATGGAGTGTCTTCGACTGACTGGCAATCCATTCAGGAGGCGATCGTACCGGACAAGATATCCATCGGCCGCATCGCAAGTTCTTCCCGCCATCTCTCGCCGCCGTGCCGGGCGACATAGATGGCCAGTTCCAAACGGCTCCACACCCCCAGCTTGTCGAAGGTGTTGCGCAGGTAGTTCTTCACCACCTGTTCCGTGGTGCCGATGGCCTTTGCAATCTCGCGGTTGGTCTGGCCTTCCCAGACCAGGGCCGCGACTTGCATTTCCTTTGCAGTTAGCCGCTCACGGGGTTGCATGATTTCATCTGCTCCTTTACGAACATGGCGGTCGCCAGCTTCACCCGTTTCCTGCCGTCCCGGATGCCGGCCCGCAGAAACAGCGTTCGCAGATGCTGTTTCACGGTTCTCGGGCTGATGTTCAGCTGAGCCGCGATCTCCTTGTTGCTGCAGCCTTGCATCAACAGCTGTAAGACCTGTTCATCGCGGGGTGTAATCTTGATGTGATTCAGGCTTAGCATGGCGTTTCCTTTGTTCTAACGATTACGATCTGACGATTACGATCTGACCATTACGATTCTGACCATTACGATTAGGTCGCGATCGCCAGGATGAGAAGCAACTTATTCGCCAAAGCTTCGCCACCGCACACGAAAGGACAAACCTTGTGAATGCCGCATTTTGGTCTACGACCCATGGGCCGCGGCCGGTCTCATCAAGCCTGAACTGGAACCGTGCGTCCCAAAACAGGCCCAATCACGGATAGAATCTCCTTAGGGGGCATAGCATTGCGCGTTTTGGTAGTCGAAGATGAAACCCGGCTGGCCGAGAACGTCGCCCGCAGTTTGCGGGAGAGCGCCGGCTACGCCGTGGATATTGCCGCCGACGGCCAGGAAGGACTCTTTTTGGCGGAATCGAACGCTTACGATGTGATGCTGCTCGACCTCATGCTGCCCAAACTCGACGGCATGGAATTACTGGGCAGAATCCGCAAGTCCGGACAGCACACCCCGGTCCTGGTGCTGACCGCGCGCGACGACAAGGAATCGGTCATCGCCTTGCTCAACGCCGGGGCCGACGACTACCTGACCAAACCCTTCGACCTGGGTGAACTGCTGGCCCGCACCAAAGCCTTGATCCGCCGCGGCAAGGGTCAGCCCTCGCCCGTGGTCACCATCGGCGATCTCGAACTGAACACGGTCAACCGCACGGTGCAGCGAGCTGGCCGGACGATTACGCTGACCGCCATGGAATATCGCGTGCTCGAGTACCTGGTGCATCGTCCCCGCGCCGTGGTCTCGAAGACCGAACTGCTGGAGCATCTGTACGATTACAACTGGGAAAAATTCAGCAACGTGATTGAAGTCTATATCTCCGGGCTGCGGCGCAAGCTGAACGAGGGCTCGTCGCGGCAACTGATCCGCACTCTGCGCGGCCAGGGCTACATGCTGCAGGACTGATGGTCCCAACCACAATGCGGCGCGACTCCATCCAGCGGCGGCTGATCGCTTCGGTATTGCTCTCCCAGGCCATCCTGACCGCCGGCCTGATGGTGATCGGCGTGGTCGTCACCTACTGGCGCCTGCTCTCTACTCTTGACGTCTCCATGCAGGCGCACGCCACCAGCGTGGCGGTGCTGGTGCGTTATACCGAAGATGCCAGCGGGCACGTGTACTTCGACAACAGCCTGCTGCCTGAATCGATTGATCCCAATCATCCCGACCAGTTCATGGTGTGGGCCGACCGCACCGGGTACCTCACCCGGTCGGAAGACTGGCCCGAAGGCCTCCAGTTTGAGCCCGGCCCGAGCCAGCACTGGAACTTCACCTGGGCGGGAGTTCCCTATCACGCCGTGCGCATGAACCACGTTCCCATACTCGACCGGGAAGAAGGTAAAGCCTTCCAGCCGCAAACTCTGACCATTGTTTACGCCTCACCCACGGTGCGCATCCGGCAGCAGGTCAAGGCCGCACTGGCCTCCATTGTTCTCGCGAGCCTGCTCTTGCTGGGAGCCACCACCTGGCTAGCGTCGTGGAAGATTCGACGCGGCCTGCTGCCGCTGCAAATTCTGGCGCGGCAGGCTTCTCTCGTCTCCACCCAGAGTTGGCAGCTGCAGCCGCCCAAGGAGGCCGAGGACATTGAAGAACTCCGCCCCCTGACCGAGTCCATGACCCAGATGCTGGCCCGGCTGGAGTATTCCTTCAAACAGCAGCGGGAATTCGTGGGCAATGCGGCGCACGAATTGAAGACGCCGGTGGCGGTGCTGAAGTCTACTCTGCAGTCGCTGTCGCAGCGGCCGCGAAGCTCGGAAGAATATCTCGCCGGCGTGCAGGCCTCGCTTCAGGACCTGGACCGGCTGGAGCAACTGCTGCAACGGATGCTGCGCCTGGCCCGGGCGGAACAGTGGGCGCAGAATGCGCAAGGGCGCCAGCTCGACGTCATCGACCTCAACTCCACCTGCGAAGAAGCCGTGGAAAGAATTCGCAGTCTGGGCCAATCCCGCAATACCAGCATCCATCTGGCGACCGACGGCCGGGTTCCCGTCCTCGCCGATCCCGAGGACTTGCAACTGGTGTGGACGAATCTGCTGGAGAATGCCGTCCGCTACAGCCCCGAGGGATCGTCCGTCGAGGTCGCGGTGGCTCGCTCCGGCGATAAGGCGCGCATCACTTTTCAGGACCACGGCGCCGGCATTTCGGCCCGGGACCTGCCCCGCATCTTCGACCGCTTCTATCGCGGAGATCCGTCCCGGACCCGCGCCACCGGCGGCTTTGGCCTGGGCCTCGCCATCGTAAAGGCCCTGGTCGAGGCCTACGGCGGCACCATTGCCGCCGAGAGCGCTCCGGGTAAAGGCACGCGCATGACCGTGGAACTCCCCGTTTCTAAGCGCTGACCCAGGCGGCGATAAATCCGCTTCAGCTTGCCTTAAGGTAGGTTCCGGTACGATCCTAGGCTCCCCGGCCAGCAGTTATGGTGAAACCTATGTCAAATTATGTATGCCGAAACACGATCAGGAAGCCTGTCGGATTCGTCTGGATGATGTTAAGCCTGCTGGCGATCGCATCCGCTCAAAACACGGTCAACGCGGTTGACCCGGACCCCAGCCCGACTCAGGCAACGAGCGCGGCCCCGCTGACTATGACTCTGCAGGACGCCATCGCCCGCGCGCGGAAGAATAATCCCGAGTATCGCGCCGCCTTGACCGCGTACGGTTTCGCGAAAGAAGATCGCGTACAAGGCCGCGCCGCCCTGCTTCCGAGTGTGAACTACGATGCAGGATTTCTCTACACCCAGGGAAATGGCACGGCCTCCGGGCGATTTGTCGCCGCCAACGGAGTGCACGAATACCTCAGCCAGGGCAACGTTCATCAGGACATTTCGCTGCAAGGGATCGCGGATTACCGGCGCACGCTGGCGGCGGAGGCAGTCGCACGGGCCCGTTCCGAAATTGCGGCTCGCGGGTTGGTCGTGACCGTGGTGCAAGCTTACTATCGCTTTGTCGTGGCCCAGAGAAAGTACGCCACCGCCCAGCGCGCCGCGACCCAGGGCCGGCGTTTTCTGGATATCAGCCAAAAGCTTGAGCAGGGCGGCGAAGTGGCGCACTCGGATGTAATCAAGGCCCAGATTCAATTTCAGCAACAGCAGCGTGACCTGCAGGAAGCGGAGCTCGAAATGAACCGCAGCCGGCTGGAACTCGCGGTGCTGGTCTTCACCGATTTCAACCAGAACTTCAGCGTGGTGGACGACCTGCAAACTCCCGAGCCCTTGCCCTCCCTCTCAGAGGCCCAGGCCGCGGCCGCTCGCCAGAATCCCGAACTGCGAGCCGCGCTGGGCGCGCTGCAGGAAGCTAGGCAGGAAGTCGGCGTGGCCTGGTCGGGATTCCTGCCCTCGATTAAACTGGATTATTTCTACGGCATTGACGCCAATCATTTCGCCACTCGCCAGTTCGATCCGGTTTCGCAACTGGCGGTGCGCAATCTGGGATACGCGGCCACCGCCACGCTGCAACTGCCGGTCTGGAACTGGGGCTCGAATCGCAGCAGACTGAAGCAGGCCAGCCTGCTGCGCGAGCAGGCGCAGGTAGAGTTGACTTTCACCCAGCGCCAGTTGCTGGCAAAGTTGCACACGTTGTATGACGAAGCCCAGACCGCCCGCTCGGAGCTGGATTCGCTGAACCAGTCGGCGGACCTCGCGGCGGAGAGCCTGCGCCTGACCACGCTGCGTTATCAGTCAGGAGAAGCCACCGTGCTCGAAGTAGTAGATGCCCAAAATACCGCCACGCTGACCCGCAATGCTTTCAGCGACGGCCAGTCGCGGTATCGCGTGGCCCTGGCCAATCTGCAGACGCTGACGGGAAATTTTTGAGCATGCGATACGCCAGCCGCGAAGCCCAAGCATGCAGCCCAGGGCGCAAGCCCTGGGTAAAAGCGTGCAATGACCCAGCCCTGAAAGGCCAGAAGCAGCCGTGGCCGCACACCGCTATTGTGTTGGCCATCGTTCCTTTACTTTTCGCGATGAGCTGCTCCAAGGATTCCGCCGAAAAAGACGCTGCGGTTCCAGTGCAGGTCGTCACCGTCCAAAAGGAAACCATTCAGCGCACGGTCACCGCCGAGGCCATTCTGTTCCCGTTGCAACAAGCCGCCATTACTCCGAAAATCAGCGCCCCGGTCAAGGCCTTCTACATCAAGCGCGGCAGCCCCGTCCGCAAAGGCCAATTGCTGGCGGTGCTGGAGAACAGCGATCTGGCCGCGGCAGCCCAGGAGAACAAGGGCTCGTATGACCAGGCCCAGGCCGCATACGAGACCACCACGGTTTCCGATCTGCCGCAGGAAGTTAAGAAGGCTCAACTTGACGCCCAGGCTGCCAGGGAACTTTTTGCCGCGCAACAGAAAATCTACAACAGCCGAAAGGAACTCTTTCAACAAGGCGCCATGCCTCGCAAAGAACTTGACCAGGCCGGAGTGGACCTGACCAACGCCCGCAACCAATATGAAATCGCGCAGCAGCATCTCAACGCGCTGATGAAGGTGGGAAAGGCACAGGCTTTAAAATCCGCCGCCGGACAACTGGAGTCCGCCAAAGGCAAATATCTGGGCGCGGAGGCGCAACTCAGCTATTCGGAAATCCGCAGTCCCATTGACGGCGTGGTCGCGGACCGACCGCTCTATCCCGGAGAGATGGCCGCCGCCGGCACACCGCTTCTGACCGTGATGGACATTTCGCAAGTCGTCGCCCGCGCTCATATTCCCCAACTCGAATCCGCGTTGCTGAAAGTTGGGGACAAGGCCACCATCGTCGTGCCTGGCGACGAGACTCCGATCGAAGGAAAGATCACCGTAGTCAGCCCGGCGCTTGATCCCAACAGCACCACGGTCGAGATATGGGTACAGGCGAAGAATGCGGAGCAGCGCCTGAAGCCGGGCGCCAGCGTGCGCCTTTCCATGCTGGCGCAGACCATTCCGAACGCGCTGATCATCCCCGCCGCGGCATTACTGACCGCGCAGGACGGCGCCACTTCGGTCATGCAGGTCAGCGCCGACAATCGCGCCCATCAGAAAAACGTTCAGGTCGGCGTACGGCAAGGCGGCGACGTCCAGGTGATCGACGGGCTGCAGGCCGGCGATCGCATCGTCGCTTCCGGCGCCTACGGCTTGCCGGACAACACCAGGATTAAGGCAGAGAGCCCTGCCGCGGGACTGAACCAGGACAAGAGCGGAAAGCCCGATGAAAAATAGCGGCAGCGCCGGGGCTTCCATTCCGCCGGAATCTGCATACTGGTTTGCGCGACATTCCAAATCAGTGATTTTTTTGATCCTGACCCTGGCGTTGCTGGGCGGGTATCTGGCTTTCACCATTCCGGTCGCAGTCTTTCCTGCCACCAACTTTCCCCGCATCCTGATCGCGGTCGATAACGGGGTCATGCCCATAGATCAAATGATGGTGACGATTACGCGCCGCCTCGAAGAGGGGATGAACAGTGTTCCCGGCCTGCAGGATGTGCGCTCGATCACCAGCCGCGGGTCGGCGGAGATCGATCTGTTTTTCGACTGGAACGTGGACATGTTCCAGACTCTGCAATACGTGAACGCGGCCATTTCCCGCGTCCAACCTGAGTTGCCGCCGACGGCAACGGTGGTGGCGAACCGCCTGACCTTCGCCAGTTTTCCCATCATTGGCTACAGCCTTACGTCGGCCACCGTTCCGCAAACCCAGCTCTGGGAGATGGCAACCTACGACATCAAGCCGCGCCTGAACCGGCTTGACGGGGTCTCGACCGTACTGGTGCAGGGCGGGCAGGAGCCCGAGTTTCACATCCAGCCCGACGCCTCGAAACTGCTGGCCGCCGGCGTCACGGTCACCGACATTCTGGACACCATGCGGCGAACCAACCTGATCGATTCGCCTGGCCTGTTCGAGCGCAATCATCAACTGGTGCTCGCCCTGGTCAGCGGTCAGGTGCGCACCCCGCAACAGATCGCGGACATCGTGATCAAGAACACTCCCGCCGGCCTCCCGGTGCGTGTCGGAGATGTAGCGACGGTGGCGCCGGGCGTCAAACCGGTTTACACCATCGTGACCGCCAACGGGAAACCGGCAGTGCTGCTCAACATCAACCGCCAGCCGGACAGCAACACCCTGCGGGTCGCGGACGAAGTTCACGCTCAAGTCGAAGACATAAGAAAATCGCTGCCGCCCGGCATTGAGATTCGGCCATTTTACGATCAGTCGATCATCGTCAGCGATTCCATCAAGAGCGTCCGGGATGCGATCCTGCTGGGCCTGATTTTGGCTTCGATCATTCTGGTGGTTTTCCTGCGCGACTGGGGCACATCGGTGGTGGCGGGCCTGGTGATTCCAGTCACGATTGCGGTCACCTTTATCGCGCTCAAATTGCTCGGTGAAAGCTTCAACCTGATGACCCTTGGCGGACTGGCCGCGGCGGTCGGGCTGGTGATTGACGACGCCATCGTGGTGGTGGAGAACATCGTCATCCACCGCGATTCCGGGCAGGAACGGTTGCAGGCCATTCACAGCGCTTTGCAGGAAATTGCGGTTCCGCTGATTGGCTCGACCGTTACACCCATCGTCGTGTTCCTGCCTCTGATTTCAATCACCGGAGTTACCGGAACATTTTTCCGCGCTCTGGCTGTGACCATGGGAGTCTCGCTCCTGGCATCGCTGGCCCTGGCGCTCACCTGGACGCCGAACCTGAGCCAATTCTTCATCCGCGGGCGGAAAGATTCGGGGCCCGGCTCCTTCGACGAAAGGACGGAAGAAAATCTTTCCGGGGAGGAGTCGTTCCAAAGACTGCAAGCCGCTGAAGAAGCGTCTCTGGGCACATTCTTTCGCAAGATTGTGGGCTTCCATCAACGCTGGCTGCGCCGCGCTCTGGCCAAGCCCATGTGGCTCGCGGCTTTAAGCTTGGTGCTGATTGCAGTCACCTATGTCTGTTATCGATATTCCGGTTCGGACTTAATGCCGGAAATGGATGAAGGCGGCTTTACCTTGGACTATTGGACGCCGGCCGGCAGCTCACTGGCGGAAACCAATCGCATGGTCGCTGCGATCGAGCAAATTCTCAACGCCACTCCTGAAGTCGAGAGCAGCTCGCGGCGGACCGGCATGGAACTGGGCCTGGCGGCGGTCACGGAAGCCAACCGCGGAGACATCCTGGTGAAGCTGAAAAAAGATCGCAGCCGCTCGATTGACGAAGTGATGGAAGGCGTTCGGGCGAAAGTGGCCGTCCAGGAACCGGCCGTGCGGGTCGAGTTCGTGCAAGTATTGCAGGACATGATCGGCGACCTGACCAGCGCCCCGGAACCGGTCGAGATCAAACTGTTTTCACCCGATCCGGCATTATTAGAGAACTGGGCGCCGAAAGTTGCCGCTGCGATCGACAAGGTAAACGGTGTGGTCGATGTCCTCGACGGGATTGAAAATACCATCAGCGGACCCGCCGTCGTCTTCCAGATCAATCCCAGCACCGCCGCCCGCGCCGGATTTACGCCGGAGGAAGTCGCAGTTGACGCAGCCGCAATTCTTGAAGGTGAACCGGCAGCGACGCCGGTGGTGAACAACGACCGCGCGTACGTGGTGCGAGTGCGTTTTCCCGAAAGCAATCGCACTTCGCTCGAGACCATGAGCAATACTCTGCTGACCAGCGGCAGCGGGAAAACTGCAACTCTGGGCGCTCTCGCGACCATTACCGAGCTTCCACCCCAGATCGAAATCCGGCGCGAGAATCTGCAGCGCGATGTGGCGGTTACCGCTCGCCTCGAAGGCACCGATCTGGGCAGCGGAGTCGCGGCAGTGCAAAAGGCAGTCGACGGATTGCGTCTCCCCTCGAGCATTCGGGTTGAATACGGTGGAACGTATAAGGAAGAACAGAAGTCCTTCCGCGATCTGGTATTCGTATTTGTTCTGGCCATCGTTCTTGTGTTCATCGTTCTCTTATTCGAATTTCGGTCCTTCGCAGCACCCATCGCAATTCTGGCTTCGGCGCTGCTTTCGACTTCCGGCGTCTTTGTGGCCCTGATCATCACTCGCACCACTTTCAACGTGGCGTCGTTTATGGGAATGATTATGGTCGTGGGCATCGTCGCCAAGAACGGAATCCTGCTGCTGGATGCAGATCAGAAGTTTCGCGGGCTCGGGCTCTCAGCCGAAGACGCGATGCTGCAAGCCAGCCGTCGACGCCTGCGTCCAATCGTGATGACAGCACTCGCCACGGTGGCTGGAATGTTGCCCTTGGCTTTCGCTCTGGGCGCCGGTTCGCAGATGTTGCAGCCTCTCGCCATCGCTGTAATCGGAGGAATCCTGATCTCAATGGCTCTATCGTTGATCATTACCCCAGCAGTCCACTTCTATCTGGGCGGTCAGTAAAATCAAACCGTAGGCGCGCTGGAAGACCGCTGGCTGTAATGAAAGTGCATAACTTTGCGCACTTCTACTGGCAGAGTATCGTTCAGTCGCCCTGGATCGAGCGCCCGGGGCCACTACAGTCCCTCCCGGCAACCGGCAAGGCTTTTACTTTACAGTTACTTACGGTCGCCTTCGAACCCGAATACTGATATCGACATCAAAGCACCGGAAACTTCAGTGCACGCTTTGGTAAGCCAGTTTGGATTGTGGATTGCATTACAATAGAGTCTCCGGGATCCCTCACCGGCTGGCGGGGTATTTCGCTCTCGTGACCCAAACTGCAACCAGCCCGCAACGCAAACCTCAGCTTGACGAGGTTTCGTTTCAGCAGCTTCTGTCTGCCGCCCATGTGCTCCAGGAGCACAACGATCGCTT
Organism: Terriglobia bacterium; assembly: GCA_963816025.1. Classification (GTDB taxonomy): domain Bacteria; phylum Acidobacteriota; class Terriglobia; order Terriglobales; family Acidobacteriaceae; genus JAIQFF01. The sequence continues at coordinate 51,945 of CAWFJA010000027.1, read as the reverse complement.
GCGGGCAAAGGGATCGCAGGCCGACTTCGCGGAAAATCTCTCCGCGATTGTAGAAACCCAAAAACTCATCCAAACCCTGCAACTGGATCTGGCCGCGGCATCGGAACTGGTGGCCGAGAGAATCCAGAAAGTTACCAACGCGTCGGGCACCGCGATTGGAATCCTCGAAAAAGGCGAACTCTTTTATCGCACCGCTACGGGCAGCGCTGCCATTGACGCAGGAACGCGCCTGGCGCCCGCTTCTGCGCTCTCCGGGGACTGCCTGAGCAAGGGCTCTGCCCTGAACTATCCCGACGTCACTTCGAACCTGCACGTGCGCGCCGACCTTTTCCGCAGTCGTAATGTGAAGGCCTTCATCGCGGTACCGGTTTACCACGCGGGTCAGGTGGCCGGCGTACTCGAGTTGCGCTTTTCCCGCCCCAATTCGTTCCGCGAAACCGACCTACGCACGGCTGAACTGATGGCGGGATTGTTGAGCGAGGCCATGGTCACAGCCGCCCGCATGAAGTGGAAGGAAGCTCTCGCATCAGAACGACAGAGCATGCTGGAAGCTTTGGAAAGAATCAAACCGCAGATCGAGCGCCTGGGGAACGAGGGCCTGTCGCTGGCGGATGTGGGGACGTCAAAACCGGCCCCACGCGGCGAGCGGTCGGTGGCAAGGCGCGAGCCTCCAGCTCAAGTGGCGGCCGCTTGTGCGGCCTGTGGCACCGATTTTTTTGACGAGAGCGAGTCTTTCTGCGGCACTTGTGGAGCCGCACGCCCGGCAACGCCCCCGCCGCCCGTAGTCCTGAGCGTCGATGTCTCAACCAAGACAGATTCTCCGTGGCTGATCCCCTACGGGCAGGAAAATCCGACGCATGGAATCGCCGCAGAACCGGTATCCGAGAGCGTAATGGCATCCCCTGCGTCAAGCTCTGAGCCATTAGCCGCGACCGCGCAGAACACCGTCGCAACTCAAGCCGAGCCGAATGCGAAGCCCGCATCGCAGAGCAGGCCCGAGACTCCGACCGAATCTGCCAGCCCTCTGACTCTGCCCTCAACTGAATTTCAGCAGCCGCCTCTTTCGGGCGCGGACTCGCTGCGCATCGTTCCAGCAGAATCGGCTCCAGCCGACTCGTTTGCGCCGGAGGACAAGCTTCAACCTTATCCCTGGGGTTCTGCGAAGAAAGCTCAGCAGTGGCTGGAGACGGTAAAAACCCACCAGGGTCCCCGCGCGGAGTGGCTGGCGCAACAGTGGCAAAGGCGGCGGGCAAATATTTACGTAGTGATGGCGGCCGTCATCCTTCTGCTGGTGATCTCTGGCTGGGGCATTCGACCGGCCGGAACCACGGCGGCCGGCAACGCGTCCCCGGCACCGAGCACGCAGCCGCAAGCGCCGCCGCAACCGCAGTTGACGTTATTTGAAAAGCTTATGGTCAATCTTGGATTGGCGGAACCTCCGCCCGCGCCCGTTGACCTGGGGAACCCGGAAGCGCAAGTGTGGGTCGACGTCCACACTGCGCTCTACTACTGCTCCGGCAGCGAACTGTTCGGCAAGACTGCGGATGGAAAGTTTACGACCCAGCGCGATGCTCAGCAGGACCAGTTTGAGCCGGCAAACCGCAAGGCTTGCCGGTAAACTCTGCTTCGGATTGCGGGGCGAGTTTTCCACATTTCAGACTTTTCCACATGTCCGATTCGCGCCACCCTGCGGGCGTTTGATGTGTAATATCGTGTCCGTGTCGGTTGGAGAATGACTGTGCCGAATCTCTGGGACAAGACGCCAGAAGCGCCATCGCCGTCCGAGCTGAACCCGCTCACGAATCCGCTTCTGGAAAAAAATCTGGGACGCTGGGCCAAGGTTTACTTCGGCACTCCTCCCGCGAAACGCGAGCAGGCTGTCAGCCATCTTCTGGAAGAAATCAAACGGGAATCGGGTGCGGGTGCGAGTGCGCCGGCACAGTTCGGTCGTCCTTATTTTGCCACCGACCCAAAATTTCAGCGCGCGGTTTGCGCTGCCTGCCAGCATCAGAATCCGCCCGGACACAAATTCTGCAGCCGGTGCGGCCAGCTTCTCAGTCCGGGGCAGCCGGGTCCCATAGAAAGTCTGAGTGCGCCCGTGGTTCCTGAAGCGCTCCCGGTAAACTCTGCCAACGACGTGCCGTGGCTGAGCGACCAGGCGTTCAGCAGCCTCAGCGATTCGAATACTTCGCCAGGGCGCGGATGGAAATACCTGGCGGGCGCGGCAGTGATTGTGTTGGCGGGCTTAGCCTATCTGCATTGGGCTCCGGAGTTCCGGACGAAGGTGGCTTCCACCAACGCGCCACAGGTGAGCGCCCCAGCAACAGCGTTGCCGCCGGAAAATTCTTCAACCGGCGCCAAGGCCCCGGCAGAAGCGGTTGCGCCGCAATCAATCGTGTCCGAATCCAAAACCGATTCCAAGAAACGTGAAGGGCACAACCCGCCTGCAACCGCGGACGCTCGTGATCGGGCCGTCGTGCCTCCCGGGGTCCAGGCCGCCACCCAGAGATCCACGTTGCTGAGCCCCCCATCCGGGCATTCGGCGGTTTCAGACTTGGAGAGCAGTTCGCCTGACCTGCGGCTGGCCCAGCGCTATCTGGGAGGAAGCATGGGCGTTCGGGATCCCTCCGAAGCGGCAAAATTGCTGTGGCGAGCCGTCGGTAAACAGAACGCCACGGCTGCGATCCTGCTATCGGACCTCTACATGCGGGGAGATGGCGTCCCTCGCAGCTGTGACCAGGCCCGGCTCCTGCTGGTGGCTGCGGCCAAGCGCGGCTCTCCGCTGGCCACCCAGCAATTGCGCAATCTGGAGTCTCAAGGCTGTCAATAAAGAATCAAGCATCCCGGGAAACAAAAAGACCCTCGAGAGGCTCGAGGGTCTTTTGTTTTCGTTTAACTTTCTCGTTCAGCGCTGAAGATGATTACGGCGCGGGCCCGGCTGATGGAGATTGAGAATATTCTGCTCCCAGCTCTCCAGAACCTCAGGCGTGCGCCGGGACTTCCTGCCGGCGGGCTTCGTACCAGAGGGCCAGTTCGACTCGGTTCCAGAGCCCAAGCTTGTCGTAGATGGTTCGGAGGTAGTTCTTGACGACGTGTTCCGTCGTGCCGATGGCGTCTGCGACTTCGCGGTTCTTAAGTCCTTGGGCGACGAGCTCGATGACTTGATGCTCTCGCTCGCTGGGAATCCGGTTTCCGTAACGCTGATCTCCGAACATAACTGCCTCCGATAGAGAATGGTTGCGAGTTTGACTCGCTTGATACCGCCAGTAATTGCAAAGCGTAAAAAAAGACGATTGAAATGCGCCTTCACCGTGCGCCGGGCCATCTTGAGTTGTCGGGCAATCTCCGAATTGTCGCAACCCTGAAGCAGCAATTCGGCGATCTGCTGTTCCCGAGGACCCAGCCGAACCGAGCTTTCGTTCATTTCGGCTTCCCCCTGGTTTAATCGTTCAGGTCTAACAGTTGAGGTCCTAGTAATTCAGGCTGGTTGATGCCAGCCCGATTCGGACACTCGGTCATTGAAGTAACTTGTGACGGAACACCTTGCAGCGTCCGAATCACTCCGTACCCCAAAGATATTTTTGAGTTCTCCCAAAATTCATAGCATGCGCACTGCCAAGCTGCCGGTGGATTCTCATTTTCAACAGAAAATGTGGCGTTTTCGGCGTCGCCAGCGCAGGGCCGCGAGGCTCGCGTGGTTATCAGTCCTAGCCCCGGCAAGTTATTTGTTTTCTGCATGCTAGCGACACAATTGCCAATTCAGTAGTGGGCCATGCCGGAATGCCGGCAAGAGGAAAAAGGCGATTGCGACCAGACCGGGCGTTTGCCAGCTGATTCCACACTGTGGAAGGTCAGGATTTCTGCTCCCATTTGCCGAGCCTGCCGACGTTTCGGCATGGTTCAGGAGGGCGCGTCAAACAGCTAAGTGCTTTATCTTCAGGCTATGACCAGCGCCAAGGGAGAAAAAATTTCTCCCACCTACAGGCTGACTTGGAACTAATTACACCTTTTACCCGATTACGGAAGAATTAACTCTCGGTCACATGCGAAAATAACTTCGCGGTTACTCCCAATTTCTGTGCGCGGGAGGCTCCGCTGCGCAGGGGCGGCACCAAAAGATGATCGGGACAAACTTTTTTGGCGGATGACCCATTATTTCCGCGATTGTTGCGGCGGCGGCGGCACTATTTTGTTTTAAACTAGAAGGTACTTCCCGTTCTGAAATTGCCGGTTGTCACCGCGATGAGTAACGGGCGCCAAGTGCCGGCGATCTCGCTCCAGAATTTCCAGCGCTGTAGAAGGAACGGCTGCGCTGCATAGCGCCAAGGACGCAGCCTTACCCCATCAGTGAGGGCAGGGTTTATTCACCTGCCGGAATGCCGCACCGTTACATCGGAACCACATAAACCTTCCAGGGAGGCCAACGAGTTTGAGCACTTCGAGCAGTCACCTTATCCCGCCACACGGTGGAGAACTTGTCGATCTTGTCGCCCAACCGGAAACCGTCAATGACCTGAAAGCGCACTCGCGCGAGTGGCCCTCGTGGGACCTTGGCGCACGCCAGCTCTGCGATCTTGAGTTGCTGCTCAGTGGCGGCTTTTCTCCCCTGCGTGGATTCATGAATCGCGCCGACTACGAAGGCGTTTGTCAAAACATGAAGCTGGCCAGTGGACTGCTCTGGCCCATGCCCATCACACTGGATGTCAGCGAAGAGTTTGCTAAATCCCTCAAGCCGGGCAGCAGCCAGGTCGCATTGCGCGATCCTGAAGGCGTCATGCTGGCGGTGCTGCATGTTGAGGACGTCTGGCAACCCGACCGCCAGGCCGAGGCCAAGGCAGTATTCAACAGCACCAGCAAAGCCCACCCCGGCGCGGATTACGTGATGAACAAGGCCAACCCCTGGTATGTAGGTGGCCGCCTCGAAGGCATCCAGAGTCCCGCGCACTATGATTTTCGTTCGCTGCGACTGACCCCCGCGGAACTCCGCGCCGAGTTCGCGCGCCTGGGCTGGCGCCGGATCGTGGCTTTCCAGACCCGCAATCCCATGCATCGCGCTCACCAGGAGCTCACTTTCCGTGCCGCCAAGCAGGTGGAAGCCAGCCTCTTGATCCATCCCGTCGTGGGCATGACCAAGCCCGGCGACGTGGATTATTTCACCCGGGTGCGTTGCTACCAGTTGCTCTCGTCCAAATATCCCCCGGGAACGGTGAAACTTTCGCTGCTGCCCCTCGCCATGCGCATGGGCGGACCGCGCGAAGCCATCTGGCATGCATTGATTCGCAAGAACCACGGTTGCAGCCACTTCATTGTCGGACGCGATCACGCCGGCCCGGGCAAGGACACTGACGGCAAGCCTTTCTATGGCCCCTACGAAGCCCAGGAAGTCTTCAAGAAGCATGAGGCTGATATCGGCGTGACCATGGTGCCGTTCAACATGATGGTTTACCTCGAAGACCAGGACAAATATTTCCCCACTGACGAGGTGCCCCAAGGGGCGCGCGTCCTCGACATCTCAGGCACGGAGCTGCGCCAGCGGCTGAATGAAGGGCGCGACATCCCCAGCTGGTTTACCTATCCGGAAGTGGTGCAGGAGTTGCGGCGCAGCTATCCGCCGCGGCACAAGCAGGGCGTGACGATTTTCTTCACCGGCCTTTCCGGTTCGGGCAAATCCACCATCGCCAACGTGTTGCTCACCAAGTTTCTGGAGACTGGAGGACGTCCGGTCACCCTGCTGGATGGCGACCTGGTGCGTAAGAATCTGTCGTCCGAACTGGGATTCTCCAAGGAGCATCGCGACATCAACATCCGCCGCATCGGCTACGTAGCCTCGGAGATCACCAAGAATGGCGGCATCGCGATCTGCGCCCCCATCGCGCCTTACGACGCGACTCGGAAACATGTGCGTGGTTTGATCGAGCCTGTCGGAGGATTCATCCTGGTGCATGTCTCGACTTCGGTCGAGGTATGCGAGCAGCGCGACCGCAAAGGTCTCTACGCCAAGGCTCGAGCTGGAATTCTCAAAGAATTCACGGGCATTTCCGATCCCTACGAGGAACCAAAGGATGCCGAGGTTGTCATCAACACGGAGGATTTGACTCCCGAGGAAGCGGCGCAAGAAATCCTTCTGCATCTCGAACGCGAAGGTTTCTTCGGCGCCATCGGAGAACGCGCATAACCACAGACCACGTGGGGACAGCCCCTCTCGGCTGTCCAGCGGAGCCAAGCTCCGCAGGTTTTGTTTGTGGACTTTGCGGCTTTGACAGACGCCAGTCGTCAGCCTTGACAGCAATTGGTTGACGACCGACGAATGCCAGTAAGAACCGAAACGATTGACTCATTCATGAGTAGTTCCTCCAACGCCGAAACTCTGCAGCGGATCCAATCCGCGCTGGAATCTGCCCGCCAGGTCTTCACCCGTTTCACTCTGGGCGCGATCGAGGCCGAATACAAAGCGGGTCACGATCCGGTCACTGAGGCTGACCGGGCGGTGGATGCCGTCCTGCGCCGGGAATTGCTGCGCGTGGGGGAAGGCTGGCTGTCCGAAGAGAGCGTGGACGACTTGTCGCGCCTGGAAAAGAAGCGTGTCTGGATCGTAGACCCTCTGGACGGCACGCGTGAATTTGTTGCCGGCATTCCCGAATTCTGCGTTTCGGTCGCGATGATCGAGGATGGCATTCCGGTGGCAGGAGGAATCTGCAATCCCGCCACCCACGAGATTTTCCTGGGTTCTTTGGATTCCGGCGTGACCTACAACGGAAAGCCAGCTCGCGCCAGCCAGCGAAACATCCTGAAGGGTGCCGTAATCCTGGCCAGTCGCAGCGAGACTAAACGTGGAGAGTGGAAACGGTTCGAGAAGGCCGCGGTAAAAATCCGTCCCATGGGATCGGTGGCCTACAAACTGGCGCTGGTCTCCGCGGGCCTGGCCGATGTCACCTTCACCCTTACCCCGAAGCACGAATGGGACATCGCGGCCGGAGCTGCCCTGGTGAGCAGCGCCGGCGGTTTCATCAGCACGCTCGAGAATTCGCCTTTGCGTTGTAACCACAAGTCGCCGCTACTCTCTGGTCTCCTGGCGTGTGGTCCGCTGTTGCGCGACGAATTGCTCGCCCTGGTGAACGAATACCTGCCCACCAGTTCAGGCCGCTCCGGATAGCTCGGGCTTACGACTTCAGCACCGTCTTCAGCAGCGATTCGACGCCGTTCCACGTAATCTGCACGCCGATACACAAGAGCACAAACGCGATGACGCGCAGGATGCCGTGCGCGGTCTGGGGCCGAATGCGCGCCGTGATCTTGGGAGCATAGGCATAGCAGACAAACACGAGCAGGCTCAGAGCCACCACGGCCATAAACACACCTACGTGGGCCAACACATCGCTGAGCACGCCCTTGACCGAAGCATGCGCGCTCAAGGTGAGCATCACCACGATGCAGCCCGGACCGGCAGTCACCGGAAACGTCAGGGGATAGAAAACCTTCTGCTCCAGCGATCCAAAGGTGGTCTCGGCGACTGCGGTCCGGTCGGGATCAGCTTCGGCCTCGTGCTGATTCAGCAATCCCCAGCCCATGGAAGCAAGCACCAGTCCTCCTGCGACCTGTACCACAGGAAGAGAAATGCCAAAGAATTCCAGCAGCGCCGTTCCCACCAACTCCACCACCGCAAGGAAAAGCGTGGTGCGGATCGCGATCTTGCGCGCCAGGTCACGATAAACGGACGCGGGTGCGTCGCCTACCAGTCCGAGCAATACCAGGGCCGATCCCAGCGGGTTTATCAGCGGCAACAAAGCGCTGAAGGCAAGCGCGAAATACTTCGCGAGAATAGAAACGCTTCCCATGGGTGCAACAGGATAGCACCTGCGCACGGGAGTTTTCCCCACTGCGTGGGGGGACGCTCTTGTCCGCCGCTTTTGCCGTCGATTTTCTCTTGGGGTCTGGTTGTGGACATTCCTGAGGGAGCCGCTGACCCCTGATTACTTCAAAGCCAAAGGCGATGGACAAGAGTGTCCGCCCGCACAACCCCACTATTGCAGGGGCGGAGGGGTCATGCCTACGAATGTCGTGCCTAGAAATTTGCCTTGGGAGGTGAAATTCCAGGTGAATATGGCGGACCCTGCCCGGGCGCAGGCGTGGCATCCATTGATCAGCGGATAGCCCACCGTGAACTGAACTCCGCCGTTCGGACCGGTTTGCGAGTTGGGCCAGGTCTTTCCGTCGCGGTCTCCGGGCCACACATCAACCTGCGGAAATTGAACCTGCAGGTCCTTGAACTGAGGACTCTTTTGCATGCCTTTTCGATCGAGCTGAGTTAAATTCTCGACATTTACGATCCGGGGCTCCCCGTTGATCAGGAGAAGGCCGTGGTTGGTATTCGCGCGCAAAGGATAGGTGATCCATGCGAAATCGACGGGACCGACCGCCTGGAAGCCCGTCATGATGCCGACGTCGCCGTGACTCTGCTGGTAGAGCTCGCGGGTGAAGCTTACCGCCTGTGCAGGAGCGCCGGCTTTCGCCATCTGGTCGATCACGCATTCCGCAAAGCGATCTGGAGCCGACTTGTCGCAGGCCGCATGGGCGCCGGCCATGAACGGCTCCGGCAACTGCCACACTGCGGATGCCCCCAGTCGGGCTGGCGCAGCCGCGAGCGCGGATGTTACCGAGCCAATGACGCACCCGATAACGCAAAGTGTCGCGGAGAATCGAGAGAGCTGGCGCATATCCGTCCTTTGGAAGGCATCATTCTAAACACCCAAGTCAAAACTTGCCTACTCCTTCGTTGCTTGCGCATAGCGACGGAAAAAGCTGTCCGCCTTCCACTGCGGGCGCTCTGCATCGTTCGCCACTTTGATCATGAGCTTCCGGATGATGTCTTCGTACTTGCCGGCCGCCGCCAGATCAACCGGCTGATCCAAATCGTCTGACGGCGCATGGTAACGGTAGGTGAGCCAGTCCTGGTATATCTGCTTCTCCTCCGGCGTCGTGGGAGCAATATCGAGCGCCAGCGCTGGAATGCCCTGACGAATGAAGCTGTACTGATCGCTGCGGACAAACACATTTCTCAGCGGCTGCGGATCCGGTTGGACCGAAACGCCCTCCAACTCCGCCACCTGTCGCGCCGCATCGCCGAGATCCGACTCGGCCATTCCCAAGACCGTGAGCATCTTCAGCGGAACCAGCGGCCGGAACATATCGATGTTGATGTCCGCCACCATGGATTTTCGGTCCACCGTCGGATGGGCCGCGAAATACTTGGAGCCCAGCAAACCTTTCTCTTCTCCAGTGACAAACACAAACAGGAGTGAACGTTTCAGGTTCTCGGGATGTTTCTTTAGCGAGGCAGCCACATCGAGGAGCACGGCAACGCCGGATGCGTTGTCCATGGCGCCGTTGTAAATGCGATCGCCATTGACGGGCTCGCCAATCCCCACGTGATCAATGTGCGCGGAGAGAACGACGTACTCATTTTTCAACTGAGCATCGTTCCCCGGCAGCCGGGCAACAAGATTTGCCGACTCCACCATCTTCTTCTTTACCTTTGCCTTCGCCTGAATAGAGACGTTCAGCGGAAAACGCGGCAGCGGTTGACGGGTTTTTGCCAACTCCGCCAGCTCCTGGAAGCGATGGCCGGAACCGGCAAACAGTTTGTCCGCATGCGCCGGATTGAAAACCAGCGCCAGGTTCTCTCCTTCGGTTTCGTTAAACTCCGCGCCGGCCAGTTCCATGCTGGGATGCAGACGGTTCAGCGCGGTGCGCGGCCAGGGCACATCCATGGAAGCGGGGTTCGGGATGTAGATGATTCCAACCGCTCCCGCTTCATGAAAAGCCTTCCAGCGCTCGCCCGCGGTTTGATGGTGCGCGGCCAGCGCCGAGGGAATCTGCGAAGGCGAGCCGGTGATCAGGACCGCGACTTTTCCCTTAAGGTCCAGCCCGGCAAGGTCGTCGGAGTCTTTTTCAGGAATGCTCAAGCCGTAGCCCACAAAAACCAGGGGAGCGTCGACTTTCGGAGCCAGGTCAACCCGCGTGCTGAAGATCGCATCTTCTCCCAGCGCCAGCGGCTCCGCCTTGCCATCGCGAACCAGCGCGGCGCTCGATTCCTTTTCCACCAGCTGCCGCGATTCGAATTTCACCGGCTGATAGTAACCCTTCACGCCGGCGGGCTGAAGTCCCGCTGCCTGCAATTGACCGACAACGTACGCTTCCGCCCGCTTCAGTCCCGGGCTTCCCGTATCGCGGCCTTTCATGTTGTCGGCCGCCAGGACTTTTATGTGCCCCCACCAGGTCCTGCCGTCGAATGACGACGGGCTCTCCTGCGCGCATGCCGGCACCAGAAGGATGATCGATAAGAACAACCATGACTTTCTCAACGTGGCTCCTCCAAACAACTGGCCTTAAGACAATGATCCTGAGAATCTTTAGACATAACCCAGTCCAGCCAGACGGTCGTGGACGATTTTTTGTGATTCCTCGTCCGAACCTCCGCCCGATCCCTTCTTCTCCATACCGGAAACCAGCGAACGGCCCTGCATGGTTTCTGGAATTTCGTACCCCGCGAGGTCCAACAGCGTAGGAGCCATGTCGAGCAGGCGCGCCCCTTCATACTCGCCGCTGAGCGGACAATTCGGCGCGGTCAGAATGAACATTCCGTATTGCGCGTGGTTGCAGCCGTCGGGACCGGTATCGTTTTCCTGAAGGTGGAGTTTCGCATGCCCGACCGTTCCAATCGAACGCCAGTAAAGCTCTCCGAAATGGACGATCAAGTCGGGCGCCACGTTGCGCACATGGCGATAGATTTCCTGAGGCTTGTACACCAGCGATTTCATTACTTGACCGTTCTCGCCGGGCAGCGCCTCGAGGCGGGCTTTCATCTCGTTCTGAAAAGACTCGTACTCGCACGCGGGAATCACGCCCTGCGGCTCACGTCCCTGCACATTGAAAAACACTCGCGCGTAATATCCGCCCTCGCTCCAGACTTTCGTCCTGCTCCAGTTCACATTCAGCTTTTCGAATGGCGTCAATGTCTTGGGGTATTCATTCAGGACCAGCAGGCCCTCGCGGATCAGCCATTCGTTAATCGCAAAGCCGCCATCCAGGCGCTGCGCTCCGTGGTCTGAAACCACCAGCACCAGGGTATCGTCGTCCAGCAGTTCGAGAACGCTGCCAATCTGCTCATCGAGCAAACGGTAGTATTCCGGAATCGCGTCCAGATAGGGATTGTCCGGTTCAAACTGCACATGCCGGGGATCGAAATAGTTCCAGAAGCCGTGATGCATGCGATCGAGACCAATGTCCACGAAGTGGAAATAATCCCATTCCTGCCCGGTCAGCAACCAGCGCACCACTGCCCACTGTTTGCCGTTCATGTTGAAAATCTCTTCCTTGAGCCAGTCTTTTTTGTCGGTGCGAAAGTTCTTCACATCCACCGGATACTCTCCCACCAGTTCGTTGATCTCGGCCTTGAGCGCCGGGGGATAGGTAAAGTCATTCTTGCCCGTGTCCGGTGTAAGAAAACAGCCGACGCTGACGCCGTTCACCTTGCGCGGAGGATAGTTCGGCGGCACTCCGACGATGATCGACTTCTTGCCTTCGCGCGCCAGCTGGTCCCAGATGGCTAGCGCCTTGATGGACGCCGAGTTGGCGAACTGAAGTTTGTCGTAAGAGTGATCTGAACGATTGCGGAATCCGTAGACGCCGAGCGAACCCGGGTCTTGGCTGGTGCTCATGCACATCCAGGCGGGAACGGTGATGGGAGGGATCACGCTCTCCAGACGCCCGTAGACGCCCAGATCCATCAGGCGGCGCAAGTTCACCAGCCGCTCATCGGCGAAGATGACTTCGGGGGCCGCGCAATCCAGTCCGAGCACGCAGATTTTCATGTCGTCCGAGTCATGCGGGTCAGAGTTGTGTCGGTCAGAGTAACGACGCGCCTTCCATGGATTCGGGCACTGCCACCCCGAGATACTTCAGGACGGTGGGCGCCAGATCGATAATTCGGGCCCGGTTGTGCAGGCTCGCGCGATTCATGAACAGAATTCCTGGAACCGATTCCGGATCCACGATATGGTCTCCACTCCAGCGCCGCAGGTTGTCTTCCAGCATGGAATGCGAAAAGCCGCCCACCGCGCTCTGCCAGGAAACCCGGAACCCGCGATGGAAATTTACCAGCAGATCGGGCGAATTCTCAACAAACGCCCCCGAGTATAACTCCTCGCGGCGCGACACGCTGCGAATCGCAACCCGCTGCGTCTGCGGATCGGGAAAGTCAGCCAGGCCGGCCTGAATCGCGTTGCGCACCCGCTCCGCTTCGCTTCCCTCTTCCAGAATCCCGCCGCTCTCGCGCCCTTTGAGGTTGAGATAAATTCCTCCCAGGCCAACCGCGTAAGCGTAGGTCTTCGACCAGTCCACCGCGGCGAATCCGTCGCCCAGATCTTCTCCCGGCTTGCGGCTGTCTTTGAGCGCAAGCAACCCGCTCTGCCACAACCAGGTGTTGGTATCGAAAGCACGGCGGAAAGTTCCGAAGCCGTGATCGGAGAGCACGATCAGCAAGGTATTCTCGTCCGCCTTTTCCAGCACCGCGGCGAGTAATGCGTCGCAGCGGCGATAATGTTCTTCGATCCGAGTGGCGAGTTCGGGCGAGAGGTCCGGCTCAAAACCGGGATGTTCACGATCGCGGAACCGCCACAGCATGTGCTGCACCCGGTCCGGCGTATCGAACAGCATGAAGAAAAACCCTTCGCTGAAGCGATCCAGCTCAAAACGCATGGCGCGCTCGCGCTCGCTCAGCACCAGTTCACACTGCTGCAGGTAGGCGGCCTCATCCAACCGGCCGTTGTTCAGGCCATTGTGATCTTCCGCCATGCCGAGCGTCGAAAACAGGCCGATCTTGTCGGCCAATTCCCGGGCGTAATCTGGCGGAGCGGAAACTGGAAACATGGGCGCCGCGGGATCGAAGTTGACGGCTGAAAGATAAAATTCCAGGCGCGGCTCCAGCTGCCGGACATAAAACCGCGCGATTCCCGTCACCGACTGCAGCATGGAAAACTTGAACTTGAATCGGACCCACTCGCTCCAGCCTTTTTCCGGAATTTCAATCTTCGCCGGCGAGCCGCCGGTTTGAATCACCAATTTGCGCGCCGCTTTGTCCACGCGGACGCGCACTTCGCAGGAAGTATCGGTTGCCGGAGACGTCTTCGTGCTGCGCGGCCCGATCACCCGGGTCACAACCTCAGCCCCCGAGTCGAGAGGCGAGTCGAGAAAAACGAGCTGCTCATTCTCTTGCGCCACGGCCGTCCTGTCCTGGGTATAGAACGTGCCTTTACTCTGGCTGCCGCGCAGGTCAGGGACGCCCACTCCGGACAGCATCCGGCCTTGCAGGGCTTCCGGAGGGAAGGTACACGGACAACGCAAAACCGTGCTGGGGACGCCCGCCGCCGAGAGCGTTTGCCACAGGGGTACTCCTTTTCGCCGGTTTACTACGCGGGGCTGGGCCAGCGTGCTTTTGGGTCGTTCGAATCGGGTCAGTGCGACGTCGGGCAGATAGGTTTCCGGATCGCGACAGATGAAATCAAATATTCCGTGCGCGCCCGGGTTGGCGCCGGTGGCAAATGACGACCAGGCCACAGGGGTTTGCGCCGGGTAAGTGGTTTGCAGGCGGGAATAGCTGCCGGAGGAGCGAATTTTGGCCAGGTTCGGGAGTTCTCCGCGTTCCAGCATCGCTTCCACAATGCCCGGCTCGAGCCCGTCCAAACCGATGACAATGACTTTTCTGCGCAAGCGGCGGACCCGGAATTACGGAGTTCCTTTAGGACTATCCTTGGGAGAATCGACGGCGGCAGGCGTAGCCGGTCGGCTGAATTTCCGTACAATTTTAAAAAATATACCAACAACCTTGTTCCAGAAGATCAGCAAGAGGCCGAGCACGCTGGCCAGCCCGGACGTCACCGTCATCACCTGGTCGGGACCCGCGTAGAGTGCCAGCAGTTCGAATCTCATGAAAACTCCCCTCACCTTATTTTGGCCAAACCTGGTGCGAATGTCCTGACCACAATCTTAACATCGCATGTAATTCCGTCCCCAGTAGCAGGCTAGTTCCGCGCCGGAAGGGGAGTGTAATGGCGGTCTACGGGCCCACATCCGTGGCCGCCGCCTCTGACGGCACCACGCCCTCCTGGAGCTGCAGCTGGTAAGGCATCTGTACTCCCGCCTTTCCGTTCCAGTCGGACACGCGTATCTTCAATTCTACTTGAGACTTACCGCTTCCCGGCACCAAAATCTCCAGCCGGGCATTGGTATTGACGCCGGGATCGATATCGTCATTCACGCAGATATCGTCGAAGGCATCGGGCGTCGGGTCGGCGACTCCCGGCGTCGGCGTGTGATCGTTGCCCGGATTCCGGCAGGTCTGGTAGGGTTGCCCATTCTCGTCCAGGATCGCCACCACCGGATCCAGGCGGTTGGGCGGGGTCACCGGTTCGGCGCGGATCTCGATTGCCAGTTTCGATCCTGCTTCCGCCTCCACGCGGTAGTAATCGTCGATGGCCCGGGCCGATTCGTGTCGCACCTTGTTTTCGCGAGCATCGAACCGGCCGTTGCGCAATGCGATCAAAGTTGTCGTCCGGCCGTTTTCCGTGGATCGCGCCAACAGGGTTTCCAGCCGCCAGTTCAATTCACGCGCCACTTGCCGGCCCAGAGGTGTGTTAACCAGATTGTTCGACTCACCAGAATCGTGTACCCAGTCGTATAGCTGGTCTCCCAGTTCCTTGTGCACGATTAGGTGCCAGCGGGCGGTGACCACGGATTTCATGGGACCGTCAGCGGCAGTAGCGATCACCTTTCCAACGGCCTTGTTCTCATCTGAGATGATGTCATTTTTTGAGACTTCAGAAAGAGCGTCGGGCCAGTCCCGTCCTGCCGTTGGGGTGGTCCAGAGAGCATTCAATGGCGGTCCTGGAAAAATCTCCTGCCCTTCCCCGCCGAGCAGCGCCATGATGGTCGCCGGAAGAGCTGAGCTGGTTACCGGCATGCGCACCCGAACCCCGGCCGGAACATGTCCCGGATAGCGGATCACAATGGGCACGTGAATCAGTTCCCAGTACAGCGCCTGGCCGTGATAGGCCAGACCGTGCTGTCCCAACGATTCCCCATGGTCGGCGGTTATGACCACCAGGGTATTTTTCGAGAGATCGCGCTGGTCGAGGGCCTGCATGAGGCGCCCAATGGCGTCGTCGGCGTACTTGATGCCGGCATCGTATTGGTCCGTACGGCTGCCGTGGTCCCAGTCAGGCTTCGGATAGGTTGGCGGACCGCCGTAGGGGTAGTGCACATCGAAGTAGTTAAGAAATGCCAGGAAGGGACGGTCGCCGCCGCGATCGATCCATCGCAACACCTCCTGGTTCACCACGTCGCCGCGCTTTCGCACTCCCTGCGCGCCACCGTACTTTCCCGATCCCTCCGAATCCTTGTCGAGCAGCGAATCCATTCCCAGGAATCGAAGCGCCCGCTTTACCTTGCTCTTGTCGCTGCGGTTGAGATAAAGACGCGCAAACTCCCTGCCGTACAGGGTGCGGATGAACATATCGCTGGGCGAATGGAAATAGTCTTCGAAGTGGACAAAGCCCCGGCCAAAACCGAGGTCCCGGGTAAAGAAAGTGCGATTGGCGGAAAAAGCGCCGGTGCGGTACCCCTTCTTCATCAGCGCTTCTCCCAACGTCGGCAAGCCGTTGGGATTGAACGCTTCCGAACTGAGCACCGGCATCTGCCCAATCTTGTCCATGCCATGCTCGTACTGATAGCGGCCGGTCAATAAAGAAGCATGTGAGGGAAAGGTCCACGATGACGGAGAAATGGCGTTCTCAAACAACACCCCCTGCGTGGCCGCGTGATCGATATGAGGGCTGGTACTCCGAGCATATCCAAAAGAAGAAAGATGATCGGCCCGCAAGGTATCCACTACGATGACGAGAACATTGGGCGCATTCGCATCGGCGGGCGGCAAGTTCGCTACGGCCCTGGCTTCAGCGAGCCAACGGCTGCCCTGGATTCCAGCCCCGGCCAGGACTGCCGTCCCGGCCACCAGCGGCAGCGTCCGCCTTATAAACTTCAACGTGGCAGGCTCGTGCGTTACCACCCAGCGGCTGAAGGCAACTCCCACGCCGGTTGCCAGCAACAGGCAGCTGAGATGGGAAAGGCGGCCCGTCACCGTGAGCCAGTCGTAAAGCGTAAGCGCGCTGAGCAGGGCGATCGCGGCCTGAATAGTTCGAAGCTTCGGAATCAGCAGTCCCACCGCCCACAGAGCCAGCGCCAACGCAGAAAACCAAATGAGATCAACTGCGGGCGAGATCCAGATGATTGGCGCCGAGACGTGCAGGTTCGGCCCCCAGCGCTCCCAGTTGATCCTCTGGAAGAGCAACAGGCCGATGCCTTCAACCAGGCCGGCGGCGATTCCGAACCAGATGGCGAGAAGCAGAATTAAACCAATGCGCGGGCGTGACCCGGTCGGCGGGCGGCAGCTCTGTTGTCGTCGGCGTACTCGACACTGCCCCCCAGTGTACGCCAAAAGCGCGACAGCACAATCGGCAATGCAGGCTCGGGTTACGCCAACTCGGAGCGGTAGAAATGGCGGCGTTCAAACAGGCTCATCGGCAATTCGAAGACCTTGGTTTCCCCAACCGCGAAGGAGAATTGCTTGCCGCATTCGGGGCCCGGGCAGGTCGTGTTCAGGTTTTCCTTTTTGGCTTCCCTGGTCATTTCGCGTTCGACGACGACCCAAGTGCCGCACTTGGGGCAGGTTATGCAAGAGCAGACGATCCGGTCAGACATTTGACTTTAGTGTAAATGATTTCTTCGTTCTGAGAATCCCGAAGGAATGATCAGTCAATCTTCTTTTTTCCATGGCGCAATTGCCATTGAACGTGCCGCAGGATGCCCAGCCACGCTTCAACATCCTGGGCCGAAAGCTTGAGGCGAAAGACCATGCGGCGAATTCGTTGCTCGGTCTCGGCGGCCCGCTGCGGCAGCATGTAACTGCTGGTGCTCAGCACGTCGGCCAGCAAAGCCGTGATGCGCTCGATATCGCCCGCGGACGCCAGCATTTGCTTTTCGGACTTTCCAGCCGCCCTGCCGTCGCGAATCAATTCGTACAGGCATATGGCGACCGCCTGTCCCAGATTCATCGAAATGTTCTGTTCCAGGGTAGGAATACGAATGAGCCAGTGACAAAAGCTGAGGTCCTGCTTCGAGAGCCCATACCTCTCCGAACCAAACAAGAGAGCGACTGGACCGGACCGGAGATGCTTGCGGATCAGGCGGCCGCCATACTCGAGCCTGCGCAAAGGGTGATGCAATTCCCGATGCCGCACCGCGGTCGTGCCCACCACCAGGGTACAGTCAGCGACGGCTTCGGCCACGCTCTCGTACTCTTCCGCGCTGGCCAGAAGTTCCGACGCGCCGACTGCGGAAACTGCCGTCCGGAACGCCTTTTCGTAAGGGTTCACCACCCGAAGTCTGGAGAAACCGAAATTGCTCATGGCGCGCGCCGCGGCGCCAATATTGAGCGGGTTGCGCGAAGAAACCAGCACAACCCGCAAACGATCGAGTTCAAGGGCAGCAGGCAAGACTGGCTATTCTAAGCCATTAATGTAGGCGCGAGCGCCCTCGCTCGTGCGGCGTCACCACGAACCACGGCCGCCCTCCCCGTCGAGCGCATCTCGACGCCCTCTACCGGCAGCGGAAAAATAGCGGAGCGTGCCTCCGCCGGACAGCCGGGGGCGGCTGTCCCTACGGGGTTCGTGGAGTGACCTCCGGCAGTGAGGCACTTATAGGGGTCCTTCGACTTCGTGATGGCTTCGCCAAGCGAAGCCATCGCTCCACTCAGGATGACAGCCAGCGGTGCGACTATGCCTGCGACGGTTTATGTACCGATTCGGCGACCCGGATCAACGTGGGCAGCACCGCACCGAAGCCGGCTTTATCCTGGGGATCGCCGAGGGAAAAATAGAGCTTGCTGTAGAGCGGATAAAGCTCTTCGTAAACGCCCTGCGCGGATTTGTCGGGCTCAAAGACGCGGTTAGGCGGGCAAATCTTTTTCTGCGCCTCCTCGATGGTATTGAAAGTGCCCGCCGCGAGAAACGCAAAAATCGCCGAACCCAGGCTGACCACGCTCTTGCTCGGCACCAGCACCGGACGTCCCAGCACGTTGGCGTAAACCTGGTTCAGTACGTCGTTCTTCTGCGGAATTCCGCCCGCATTGATGACGCGCTTGATATGGCACCCCGTGTTGCCGCCATGCGGTCGAGAATCACGCGGGTATGGAACGCCGTACCTTCGATGGCGGCAAACAACTCGTCCTGGGCAGTGCTTTGCAGGTTCCATCCCAGAGTCATGCCGCGCAGGTTGGGATTCACCAGCACGGTGCGATCGCCGTTGTCCCAGGTCATGCGCAGCAGGCCGGTCTGTCCAGCGCGATAATTTTCCAGTCCACGAGCTCAGAGTCTGCCACATCGGTGCCGGCGCGCGTCGCGATGGCGTTGAAGATGTCGCCCACCGCCGAAAGCCCGGCTTCGATCCCAGTGCGCTTGGGATGCACGCTTCCCTGCACCACGCCACACACGCCCGGAACCAGATTCACCGAAGGCGTAATGCCGATGATGCAAGTCGAGGTTCCGACCACGTTCACCATGTCGTCGGTGCGGCAACCCGCGCCGATCGCGTCCCAGTGCGCGTCGAATGCGCCCACTGGAATCGGAATGCCCGCCTTCAGGCCCAAGCTTGTCCGCCCAATGTCGGCGAGAGCCTTCCCGCGATCTGGTCGGAAGTTGCATATTCGCCATCCAGTTTCTCGCGGACTCCGGCAAACAGCGGATCGACCTTGACCAGGAAACGATCTCCGGCGGCAGGCCGCCGAGAGTCACGGTTCCACAGCCACTTGTGCCCCATGGCACAGACGCTGCGCTTCACTTTTTTGGGATCCGTGATGCCGCACAGTGTGGCGGCCACCATGTCGCAGTGCTCGAAGGCCGAAGCAAACTCGCGCGCGCTTCTCGGGATTGTGCCGCAGCCAGTGCAGCAGTTTCGAAAATCCCCACTCCGAGGAATACACGCCGCCGCACCACTGGATCGCTTCCAAGCCTTCGCGATGCGCGGCCGCGGTGATCTCCGCCGCCTCTCCCTTGGCGCGATGGTCGCACCACAGGTAGTACTCATCGAGCGGCTGCATGTCGTTGTCAACGGGAATAACCGAGGAACCGGTGGTGTCGAGGGCAATGGCTTCGACCTGGTCGCCGCGAGATGCCGGCCTGCTTCACCGCCTCGCGAGTGGCGGCGGCCAGCGCGCGCATGTGGTCTTCGTGCGACTGCGTGGCGTATTCCGGATCTTCGCGCTTGCGGTGCAGAGGATATTCGGCAACCGCCGACGCCAGCAGCCCGCGTTCGCTGTCCACAATCGACACCCGAACGCTCAAGTCCCGAAATCCACCCCAGCCACGATGGCCATCAGCAGCTCCGTTATTCCCCGGATGGTGCCAGTACATGTCCCACCCGCAAGTAGCGGGTGGTCGCTTCGTGCACGGCCGCTGCGACGGTCGAGAATTGGCCGCCACGTGGTGCTCGAAACCCTTCTCGCAGATGTAGTGCAGCAGCTTCTGCATTTGCGGAATCTCCACTACGCCCGCGCCGCCAAAGGTCTCCAGCGGATCGTCGGTGAACCGTCCTTCGCCGACATAGCCGCGCATCTTGCCGGCGGTATCGTCGGTCGAGAAGCGGGCAAAGCTCATCTTCTCCTGGCTTGACCAGCCCCACGCAGGTGCCGAAGGTATTTTCCTTGCCCACTGTTCCCGCGATGATCTCCTGGAAATCCATCTTCACGACGCGGAAGAAATGCTTTGGGCAGGTTCGAGCAATGGAAGCAAACCGCCTTGTCGGGGTTCGGAACCATAGTTGTTGTTCCAGTCCAGCAGCGCCGAGGGAGTTTCCGACGCCAGCCGCAACGCGTGCATGCCCAGCACGCCGCAGATATCCACCTCGCAGGCGCTCGAGAGCAGGCTCGTTGCTCATCATGCTCATGACGGTGCAAGGCACGATGCCGAGGTTCTCCTCGATCGACGTCCAGCACTGCACCGCGCTGATGGCGACTTCGGTGCCGCCATCCACTGGTCGACCACAGCCGCCAAGTTTCGCCATCTTCATCAGCGCCGCCTTGGGCACGCCGCTGGTCTGCACATATTTCTTGATCGACGCCAGTTTGGCTCTGCGCGGCATCGTCGCTGTCCTTCATGCGCTCGATGCGCCCCAGCACTTCGGAGAGATCCAGCGTCTCGATCGAAATGCCCTGCGACTTCGAGCAATCTTCTCGCTGTAACGGACGGTATTGAAAGCCGTAGGACGCGCGCCGATCGCGCCGACGCGCAGGTTGCGCAAGCCATTCACGACGCGACAAACGGCGGCGAACCACTCCAGGTCTTTGGCGAACTCGGGCGAGTCGGGCGCCTCGGTGTGCAGCGACGTAATCGGAGTACGGAATGCCGTACTGCTTCAGGTTGTTGCAGGCCGACATCTTGCCGCAGAAGCTGTCGCGGCGGAACGCGATGGTCATCTTGCTTGGGATCGTCGGGCGTCGCCTGCACCAGCACCGGCACCTGCAGATCCGCCAGGCGCAAGGTGTCGGCAATCGCCCGCTCTTCGCCGAAGTTCGGCAGCGTAACGATGATGCCGTCGATCCGGTCGCGATTCTTTTTGAACAGTTCGGCGCAACGCCGGGACTCCTCCCGCGTCTCGACCGCCCCGTACTTGGCTCTCTTCCGGAGTCAGCACCACCACATCCATGCCGGCAGCGCTGAGCACCCGCAGCATCTCTTCCCGGCCGCTCTTCGCCAGATGATCCGGGAAGAACCCCCGGTTGCCTACGATCAGGCCCATCGTCATTTTTTTGTTCGCCATAACCTGCCTTTATGAAATTGACTGCTTCAGGACTGCCGCCGCGGAGCAAATTTTATGCAATAGAGCAGCCCGATCAGCAAAAGCACTGCGCCCCACCACACGTTGGCGTGCAGGTTGAAACAGCACCACATCCGGATTCGCGGGAGGATTTATCAGCTGGTAGATTCCCGCGGCGCAAATCAGCGCGCCATTGACCGCCAGCGAGATGCCGATGAAGAACCAGATCGAAATCCGATGCTGTCGCGCCTCTCTCTACCAGAAAATAATGTTGAGCACAAAGAAAACAACCACCACGATGCCGGCCCAGAAAAGCGGGTCTCTGCTATAAGGGGACGTCTCCAATTGACGGAATTTCGGTCTCGCCGTACACCAGGCCCGCCAATTCGGCTGGCTGGCATCGGCTTCGTCGCCAGACTGACCACTACAGTGACCGTCACGCACACGATGCAAGACCACGAGCGCCTGGTACATGTCCTGCGCCAGGGCCTTGGCATGGGGCGAGAGCGCCACGTAACGCAGCGCGGTGGGATCGACCTTGACCCACGCCCACATGCCGATCGAAGAAAGCGTTCCGCACAGCAATCCCCAGAAGCCGCCAGCGCCGGTCGCCCGCTTCCACAGCATCCCGAGGATGACCGTGCCAAACAGTGGAGCGATGAAGAAGCTGAACAGCGCCTGCACGTAATCCATGATGCTGGCGAACTGCATCACCAGATATGCCGTGCCCACGCTGATCAGCACGCCGATCACCGTGGTCCAGCGGCCCATGTTCACGTAATGATGGTCGCTGCCTTTGCTGTTAATCAGCGGGCGGTAGATGTCGTAAGTCCAGACCGTGGTGAAGGCGCTTACATTTCCCGCCATGCCCGACATGAAACCTGCGATCAGCGCGGTGATTCCCAGCCCGAGCAATCCGGGACCACAATAGCGGGCCAGCATAAGCGGAAGCACGTCGTTGTAGCTGTGTTGACCGGTGGCCGCTGCGACTGACTCCGGGACCAGTTTCATCGGCAGTACGGCCAAGCCCAGAAGTCCAGGCAGGATCACGATGAACGGCACCAGCATCTTGAAACCGGCGCCAATAATGGGCGCCATTTCCGCGCTGCGAATGTCCTTGGCGGCGAGGATGCGCTGCACCACCAGAAAGTCCGTGGTCCAGTAGCCCATGGAGATGACGGCGCCCAGTCCAAACACGATGCCGGTCCAGTGGATGCCCATCGGATTCGAAGTGAATGAGCCCAGACCGGACCAGAGATGGACGTACTGAGCCGACGATCTCGCGGCAATCTGCAGCTTGAGATTGGTCCAGCCGCCGGCTTCATACAATCCGAGAATCGGAATCAGCAGCGCGCCCGCCCAGATCAGGAAGAACTGCAGCACTTCATTGAAGATGGCGGAGCGCAGCCCGCCCAGCGTGACATAAATCGCAACCGTGAGCGACGACACCCAGATGCTGAAATTGATGTCCCATCCCAGCACGATCTGCATGACCTTGGCCATGGCAAACATGTTGACGCCGCTCATGAGCACGGTCATGAAGGCAAACGAAACCGCGGACAGGGCGCGGCTGGGTTCGCCGAAACGTAACTTCAAATATCCCGGGACCGAGTGAGTCTTGGAAATGTAATAGAACGGCATCATCACCAGGGCCAGGAACAGCATCGCCGGAATGGCGCCGATCCAGTACCAGTGGGTAGCCAGAATGCCGTATTGATAGGCCGATCCCGCCCAGCCCATCAATTCCAGAGCGCCCAGGTTAGCGGAGAGAAAACTGAGACCGGCTACCCACGCCGTCATCTCGCGCCCCGCCATGAAGAAGTCTTCGCCGGTATTCGATCGCCCGCGCAGGTAGAAACCGATGGCTAAAACCAGCGCGAAGTAGAAAGCAATGATGACGACATCTACTCTGGACAAATGCACAAGCTGCGTCACGGCGAACATCGCCAAAGCTGGCATCATTTCTTTTCCTTTGCCTGCCCGTAATACGCGTTGGATCCGTGCTTCCTCAGGTAGTGCTTGTCGTGCAACCCGCCGTCCGCGGGTTTCGCTGCGGGGTCGAGGTTGACGGTGAAATACGCCATTCGCGCCACCGCCTCCAGGATCGCGGCATTATGCGCCGCGGCCGCGGGATCCGAGCCCCAGGCGAACGGACCGTGATTGGCTACTAGGACGGCCGGCACCGAGGCGTAGCCCACCTTCTCAAAGGCTCGAACAATAACATGCCCGGTGTTTTTCTCATACTCAGAGGCGATCTCGCCATCCGCCATCACTTCGGTGACTGGAACCGGCCCGTGAAAGTAGTCAGCGTGGGTAGTGCCGAAGCATGGAATCGGCCGCCGCGCCTGCGCCCACGAGGTGGCGTATTCGGAGTGGGTGTGAGCGACGCCGCCGATTTTCGGGAAGGCCCGATAGAGAACAAGATGAGTGGGTAGGTCGGAGGAGGGCCGTAAATCGCCTTCCACGATCTTGCCCTCGAGATCGGTGACTACCAGGTGTTCTGGTTTCATGACCTCGTAGGGAACGCCGCTGGGTTTGATGACGACCAGGTTCTGGTCCCGGGAGATGCCGCTGGCGTTGCCGAAGGTAAAAAGAACTAATCCCCTCCGAACCAGCTCCAGGTTCGCTTCCAGCACCTCTTCCCTTAATCGAGGCAAAAGCATAGATAAATAGTTAGCTGAGTCCGAGATGCATCGTGAATGCGGCGAGTAATCGTTTACTATTCGAAAATTCAAAATAGTGTACGTAACCGCTTTTGTCAATCAGGTAAATCGAATCGATCGATCGGGGTCACATCCCATTTCTCCTAATCCCTTAATTTTTAGGCCCCGAAGGGCGGCCGGAACGTCCGCGCAGACCACCCAGTGAACGATAAAGCAAACGTTTCCCAATATTTGCCCTGGGCCGGTGACCGCCCTCGAATTCGCCCTTTGCCTGGACCTGGTTGACCGTCCCCGTCGCATGTTGGACGCACGAAGATAACATGTTATGGCATTCTCCATCCTTACCGCCCTGCGATTCTCCTGCGCTCCCGAGCCCGCCGGGATAACGTTTGCCGTGCTAAAATCCGGGCGTCGCGGAACACGCCTCAGCCCTCATGGATATACGAGAAATCGCGAAACGGGCCAAGGTTTCGACCGCTACCGTCTCGCGCGCCATTAACCGGGTTCCCACCGTCAACCCGGCGCTGGCCAAGCGGGTTTGGAGCGTAGTTGAGGAACTGGGCTACTACCCGAATACCCAGGCGCGGGCTTTGGTCTCCGGGCGCAGCCGGATTTTTGGTCTCATCATCTCGGAAATTACCAACCCCTTCTTTCCGGAAATCGTGCAAGTCTTCGAAACCATCGCGGTCCAGAACCGCTACGAAATTCTCCTCACTTCCACCGGAAATGACCCGAAACGAATGGAAAGTGCCGTCCGGCGCATGATCGAACGCCGGGTGGAAGGCGTCGCCATCATGACCTTTGGCATGGAAGAGGTGCTGCTCGAGGACCTGAAGCTGAGGAAAGTTCCTCTGGTCTTCGTCGACGTCGGGCCGCCCCGCCCACGGGTGAGCAATATCCGAATCGACTATCTCAACGGAATCCGCCAGGCGGTGCAACATCTGGCCGCTCTCCGGCACGAGAAAATCGCGTTCATTACCGGGCCTTTGCGGTTGAAGTCGGCGATGGCCAGGAAGCAGGCATTCCTGCGCTCCATGCAGGAAATTGGACTCGGGACCGATGCGGAGTTGGTGGTCGAAGGCGACCATACCGTGGAAGGCGGCATGGCGGCCTTTACCCGATTGCTGGCCGCACCGGTGCGGCCCACGGCGGTGCTTTGTTCGAACGACATGACCGCGATCGGCGTGATGCGCAAGAGCCACGACGCCGGCATTTCTATTCCCCGCGACCTTTCCGTCATTGGGTTTGACGATATCCGCCTGGCTCAGTTCATGCTGCCGCCGCTCACCTCGGTGCAGATGTCGCAGCCCGAGCTGGCGCGACTCGCCTTCCATGCACTCCTCGCCGAAGTCGAGCGCGAAACGCCGTCGCCCAACGGAACCGACTACGTGCTGAAAACGAACCTGGTATTGCGCGAATCAACCGCCCTGATTTCAGCCGATTCGAAGCTGGCAGAGAAACGGCATTGAACTCGGTTGCACCGGCTGTCCGCCCGGCCTTCGATTCCCTACTCGAGCGAGAGGCTCAGCTTGGTTACGGAAGCAGGCGGGAAATTGTAGGCCAGATCTCCCTGGTGGAAATCCAACGGCTTGGTCTGAGGAGTCACAACCTCCCGCTGGTCAAAGGTATTGTGCGCGTGAATGTCTGAATTCGTAAGCGTCGTGGCTGTACCCGATTTCAAAATGGCGCCGCGCATCCCAATCTTCGCCGTGCGCGTCTCGCTTACGTGCGGATTCACTACCGTCAGCACCAACTCCTTATCGTGCAGCGAAGCGGAGCCGTTAAGCCCCCACAATGATGCGGGTTTCCCGTCGCGGTCATAGTTCACCGCAGGCGCCGAGAAGATCGTCCGCAAAGATTGCCCTCCCTGATGGGCAGCGTACATGGCAAAGACGTGGCCCACCGGGGTCACGCAAAACTTGTCCTCGTGGGCCAGGTACAGACTGTTCAGGCAATTGATCAGCTGGGCGCAGTTGGCCATCGCCACCTTTTCCGGATGCCGGTTAAAGGTGTCGAGGGTCGAGGCACTGAACACTGCGTCGCGCAGGGTCGGCGTTTGCTCAAGAATGTCGCCGGGAGTGGCCTCGCTTCCGGGGCGGTACCATGGTCCCCACTCATCCACCACCAGTTTGACGGAATGTTCGCGGTCAAATTCTCCCATCACCTGCCAGTGCCCGTTGATCAGGGACTCCATGACGTCGCCCTGGCGTAACAGTTCATACCAGTCGAGCACGTCAAATTTGAGAGCATCGCCCTTGCCTTCGACCCAGTTCTGGGTGCGGCCACGACTCAGGTTCCAGGCGTAGTAGTGGAGCGCCAGGCCATAGATGGAACGGATGTCCCCGGAAGAATGGTGAACGATCTCTTCAAGGAAACCGCGCGTCCAATCCCAGTGATCGTCACTGGGTCCGGAGGCAATGAACGACAATTTCTGTCCGTACTGCGGCACCCATGCGGTGTATCTGCGAAATTCCACGGCGTATTCCTGCGCCGTAAAATTTCCGCCGCAGCCCCACGACTCGTTGCCGACGCCCCAGTAGCGCACGCCGAAGGGCTCGGCATATCCAGCCGCGGCGCGCATATCCGCCAGCGTCGTGCTGCCCGCGGGCGAATTGCAATACTCCACCCAGCGATAAAATTCAGCGGCGGGAAGGCTGCGAACATTCGCCGCCAGATAGGGCTGGCTTCCGATCAGCTTGCAGAACTGGACGAACTCATTGGTCCCGAATTGATTGGGGTCGTACTTATGGCTGGCGGGACCAGCGGCACTCTCTTCCTGGGCCCAGAAGTTGGTCCGCCTGGGACGCTTGTCGGCGGGCCCGATGCCGTCGCGCCAGTCGTAGCTATCGGCAAAGCATCCGCCGGGATAGCGAACGACCGGCGCTTTGATCTTCCGCATCTCCTCGACTAGCTCCTTGCGGATGCCGTTCAGGTTGGGAACCTTTGACTTCTCGCCCACCCAGACGCCGTCGTAAATTACGCCGCCCAGGTTTTCGGTGAAGTGTCCGTAGATGTCGGGTGAGATGGTTCCCAGAGGTTCCGCGAGCAGAACCTCGATCCGCGAGTCGTCTGCGCCGGCAGCGGTGGCGGCGAAGGGCGCAAGCCGGTTGAGCCAAACGTACCCTGCGCCGGCCACACTGTTGCGGATGAACTGCCTGCGTCCAATCATGTCACGCTCCCCATTGAATAACGGCATACGATCTCGCCGGCACTTCGAACTTCGCCCGTCCGCCCGCGATCGAAGGTTTGTCCAGACTTCGCGGCGCTACTTTTTGCGGGTTCTCGAAGCTGTTGAAGGCCTTCAGATCGTCTCCTGTCAGAAGCATCGAAGACAACGTTTTGGACGGCGCCTTGTCTTGCCAATTCACTTCGATGGTGTGGGCCTTCGATAAATCCCGGTTAAGAACGAACAGGGAAACCTTGCCGTCCTCCGGGCTGAGTGTTCCAGCCACGTCCAGGTACGGAACCTGCCCCATTCCCGAAACTTCGTAAGTGGGAGACTCGACCAGCAGGTTGAGCACGGAACCGTGGGCGAATTGCAGGGCCCAGCTGTAGGGATAGTAGATCGTCTGCCGGAACAATCCATTCGCGTTCGTCATGATGGGGGCGATCACATTGATCAACTGGGCCAGGCATCCGATCTTTACCCGGTCGGCATTGCGCATCAACGTGTTGAGAATCCCTCCCACCACCAGGGCGTCTTCCAGGTTATAGACCTCCTCCAGCAAATGGGGCGCTTCCTTGCCGTGGCCGTTCGTGGCATCTCCGCTGCGAGCCCGATACCAGACATTCCATTCGTCAAAAGAGAGCCAGAGTTTTTTGGGAGACCGCTTGTGTCCGCGCACCAGATCAACCACCGCCAGGGTTTCGGCGATCTGCTTTTCCATGCTGAGATTCATGGCCACAAACTTCGAACTGTCGTTGCCGGTTTCTTCGGCAGTGTTTCCGACATAGCGATGCAGGGAGAGGGCGTCAACGTACTCGTAGCATTGTTCCAGGACTTCGCGGTCCCATTCCAGGTACGTAGGCATAAAGGGACCGCTCGACCCGCAAGCGATGAGATTGAGCGAGGGATCGACGGCGCGCATCTGCCGGGCGGCGTCCTGCGCCTTCATTCCGTACTCAGTGGCGGTCACGTGCCCGATCTGCCAGGGCCCGTCCATCTCATTTCCCAAACACCAGTTCTTTACGTTGTACGGCTCCGCCACGCCATGCTTGCGCCGCAGATCGCTCCATTGCGTGCCCTGCGCCACATTGCAATATTCCACCAGGGCGGCCGCCTGCTCCGGGGTTCCGGTGCCCAGATTGAGGCCCATCAAGGGCTTGGTTCCGACCGCTTTGCACCAGGCCATGAACTCGTTGGTGCCAAACTGATTGGTGTTGAGCGAATCCCACGCTTTGTCGAGCACCCGGGGACGGTCCTGCTTGGGGCCTACGCCATCGAGCCAGTTGTATCCTGAAACAAAATTTCCGCCGGGATAGCGGATGATGGGAACTCCCAGCTGGCGCACTTCGTCCATCACATCCTTGCGGAAGCCACTGGAATCCGACAGCTTCGAACCGGGATCATAGATTCCCTCATAGATGGCGCGGCCCAGATGCTCGAGAAACGAACCAAAGAGATTGCGATCGAGAGGAGCCACGGTGCGCCGCGTATCGACATAAATTTTTGCGACGTCGCTGGGATTCGAGGGCGGAGTCTGAGCCGACAAGAAGCGGCCGAAGGATAAATTTGCGGAGCCTGCAATGACGGCGGTAGAAGCTTGACGCAAGAAACGACGTCGGTTGGCGGAAAACATTTTGGCGATCTCCTGGGAGCGTTTACCAACAGGCGGGAAAATAGTAAACGTTTGCTCGGTCGTTCGCTATTCTTTTCTTGCTTCGATTCTGTCCCGATACCTCGGTGAGGAGGCGGTCTCCCACCCGCTCGCACGAGAAAGGATGGGGGCGGCCTCAGCGAAAGGAACGGAATCCTCAGGCGTTCCGAGAACGAAAGATCAGTTCGACGCTGACGCCGGCGACCCCGCACCCGAGGTCGGCGTGACCGACTCGGCCGACACTCGTGCCCCCTGCGGACGGTAACCGTTCCGGGTCCGAACGTGACAACCTCGGGCACGGTCACCCGCCAGCTTCACCGTAATCGCGCGCCATCCCCGGTTCGGATTGGCTTGCGGGTAGTAGCTCACCGAATACAGGTGAGCCAGGTCGTTGCGGATCGAAGCAAAGGCCCGCTGCTGCTGCTTCCAGGTCTTGGCAAAATACGCTTCGCCGCCGGTGGCGGCGCTCATGCGCTTGAACACGGTGCTGGAAACCGGTTCCAGCTTGGCCTCGCGCGTGCTGATCATGTAAATCGGGATGCCCTTCGATTGCGCCAGTTCGGCAACATCTTCCGGCGGCACCATGCTGAAGTTGTCGGGACCATTGGAGAAAACCACGATCACTTTCCTGCCTGTATTCTCGCCCGCGTCTCTGACCGTCATGAGCAAGGCGTTGTACAGGGCGGCGTCATCCCCAGCCACGGTGGTGCGCACTCCATGCAGCACCTGGGAGCGGTCCGCGGTCAGCGTGGTGGCCCGGGAAAGGTCACGGCTGTAGGAATAAAACGCCACTCGGTCGGGACCGTCGAGCGAGCGGACAAACTCGGCAATCGCATCCTGCGCGAACACAAAGCCCCGGTACATGTAGTTGCTGGTGTCGAACAAAATGAAAACGTTGGCGCCCGCCATCATGGACCCCAGCTCGGACCCAAGTTCCGACGATTCTTCCGAAGAATTCCCGGGACCTTTCTGCCCCCGGATGCGAAGGTCACCCGACTGGTCCCCGTCCGGTCCGTTCGAGGTAACTTTCCGGGTGGGTTCGTTACCTTCGCCGAAGGTGGCAATTTTTTGTGGAATGCCATCCTCGGTCACCACAAAGTCCGAGGGACGGAGGCCGGTCACGTAGTTTCCCTTGCTATCCATCACCGCCACATTCAGTTGCACCATGTTGACTTCGACGCGAATCTTGGTTTCCGCATCCTGGGCAGAGGCTGGAAGGACGGATGCAACCCCCACGAGAGCCAGGAAAATGAGAACCAGGAGAAAATGAGAGAGTTGTTTCGCCATATGCTTGTTTCACCTGCCCGAGCCGCTTTCATACGGCCCGGGAACCCTGATAAATTCTGGTCACAACAAACGGTCACTGCGCGGTCTTGCTCAACGCCACTTTGGGCAGCGCGGCGATCTGGCCGCGGCGGAACTCGTCGCCGGTTTCCCGCATGGCGCGCAGCATCGCCGGCCAATCTTCGAAGTCGGTGGCAAAAATCTTCTCCACCATCCGGCGGGTCAGTTCCGGAACCAGCCGATTCAGCATGGCTGGCGAATAACCCAGTTCGTCCGCCAATCGAGCCCAGTACAAATTATTGGAATCCCAGGACTCGGCCAGCAGACGGCTGGAGTAACCCATGAAGGCGGGAAAGGGCTTCACGTTCAGCAACTCTCGAGAATAACTCTGCGCCAGCGCGGGATGAGGAACCCCGAAATCCTCCGACAGCCGCTTCCAGCTGACTTCCGCGGGAACCTGAACGGAAAGGTTCTCCAGTTCCCCGCCGGCTTTTCCCCACTGGCTGCTTTGTCCGGGAAACCTCTGGCGGAATTCTGCCGCCAGATAGAAGCTCTCGCCCGGCAGGACGTGGGCAATCGCTTCTTCCGCCGCTCCCGCCCGAAGGGACCTCTCCAGCTGCTCCGAACGCTGCGGGGTCATGCGCTGGGAAAGAATATCCAGCACCGTCCGCCGCAAGGCTTCGTCTTTCGCCGCGCCGATCAGAAGCTCCTCGCCGGTTCGCTGGTAAAGGGTGACGGCATGCAACTCGCTTCGGCTCACTCCCCACCAGCGCGGCAGGGTCGCGCTGCTGACCAGGCCGG
Organism: Terriglobia bacterium; assembly: GCA_963816025.1. Classification (GTDB taxonomy): domain Bacteria; phylum Acidobacteriota; class Terriglobia; order Terriglobales; family Acidobacteriaceae; genus JAIQFF01. The sequence continues at coordinate 21,458 of CAWFJA010000027.1, read as the reverse complement.
GAACCAACTCATGCCAGATCAAGGCTTGAACATTTTCCGGGACGATAAAATCCTGCTCGGCTTCCGCCAGAACAAAAGGCAGATCCGCCAAAGAGCCCGCCAGATGAGCGCCCCCGCCGGCCGGCAAGCCGGAACCGAATACGTGAGGCACCCGCCAGGACTGTCCTCCTCCAATCGCCATCTCGCCCGAGAAGTCGTGCGAGCGCACGAACAGAGGATTGTTGAAGAGGATCTGGGCGCCGGGCGGCGCGTAGTAGGCATAATTCAGACCCACCAGCGTGTCTCTAAGAAACGGCACGACCAGCCCGCGTGCGTCAACCAGTTCCTTGCGGGAATTCGGAGACTTGATGAGCTTGGCCAGATCGGTTCGCGTCTGCAAGGAACTGTGACGCGTGTTGTAGAACCCGGCGGCCCATTCGCTGCGTTCGCTGCTGGTGAACATAGGACGCGGCATCTCAAACTCGCGCAGCTGTCCGGCCAGCGGAATCAGGGTATCGCCCACGTCTTTGCCGTGCGCCATTTCATTCAGTCCGTCGCCCAGGGCCAGCAAGGTATCGAGCGAAACCAGGCGCTGACCCTCCAGTACGGAGCGCATCCTGTCCGCCAGTTCCTGCCGGACTCTTTGACCGTCCGGACTCGACTGATTCGGCCCCGCCAGCAGGGCGATCACTTCGTCCTGGGAAAGATCCGGTCTGCCCGCCCCAGACTGCCACAATTCCCGCACCGAGGTCCGGGCCGAGTCGAAGAGTTGCGCCGAGGAGGATATGCCGGCCGCGAAAGGACTGATCACCGCCTGCCACGATTCATTCAGTTGGGCCGCGGGAATCTGTCCCTGGCGCGCCAGGATTTGCCACAGACCCACGTTGGCCTGGAAAATACCCAGCGCGTTGGCCCGCAGCGTGACATTGGAAACCCGGTCGGTGGCGTCTGCCGTCGTCAGAAAACGGGCAATTGAATCGTCGTTCAGCCCAGGAAATTCAGAGAAAATCAGGTACTGGCTGCCGTACCGGGAAAATTTTTCCGCCAGCAAGTGGACGGTCTGTGGACTCAAGCGCTGGCCTGCTGGCCGCCCCATGTCGATCGCGCTCAGCATCAGGTAGATGCGCAGCGGTCCGTCGTCGGAACTTTGCCGGGAGAAGGCGAACAACGCCTCCACCAGCTGATCGGGATCTTTCCAATGGTTGGCGTGCTTGGCCCACTGGCGGACTATCTTGGAATCGGTCTTCTGGCGAAGGATTTGCTCCCACACTTCGAGATTGCCGGGAACCATGGCGTGACCGGAAGCATCCACTTGCAGGCGCGTCACCAGAAGCAGCAGGTCGGGAGCGGGACGGAACACGGGACGGGCCGGGCCGGGCGAAGTATCCCGCCCCCGCAGCGCCTCGTAAAAGCGCGGCAGGCGGTGCGCGTCAGTAAAATACGCTTGCTGGGTTGGGGTCAGGCGGGCCAGCGTGTCGAAGTAGGCGGCCAACCAGCCATCGTCCTTGGCCAGCAGGCGGGCCACGAATTCTTTCGGCGAATCCGGACTTGCGCCCGCCAGTTCCTTCCACGCGGATTCAGCCGCCGGTCCTCCGGGTACCACCATGCGCCCATTTCGAACGGAAATGTGACTGCTGTAAAAGTCGAGAACGGAGGAGAATGGAAGCAACTTGGATATTCCCGCAAACTGCCGCAGGCTCGCGCTGGTTTCGGTATCCATGCGGGACATGGCCCAGTAGAGCCGCGCCAGCATGGGGTCGTCGAGCAATGCGTCCAGCACGTCGCTTCCCGCCACCCGCTCGCCGGCCTGGGTCCAGTCTTCAGCCGAGAACAGGAGCGGCACTTTGGAAACCGCGAAGGGATACGCTAAAGGCTTGCCGCCTTGCAGGGTCTGTTCCAGTTCGGCCAGGGGAAATCCGGAATCAATGGTCAGAAAGGCGCGCTCCGGATCGGCCGTTTCGAGGGCTGCACCTTTTCCGCAAGGTTGTCGAAGCCGGTATCCCAGGACGTCCAACAGCGGTCCCGCCTGGTCGCAGTCGGCAACTCGAATGATTCCTTCCGGCCCAGCCAGGATCTGCAGCTGCCTGGCCTGCCCCACATAGCGCTTCAGCAAAATAAGGAACTCGGTGGGTGTGCCCGTCCTGTCCTTGCGCCCTTGATACCCTTCGACCGCGACGTTGCGCGATAGAAGAGGCAGCACTTCCTCCGCCGAAATCTTCTGACTGATGCCGGCCATGCGCAGAAATGAGCGCAGGGGTCCCGGGATGGAAACGCTGGCCGCCATGGCCGATCCGGGTGGTGGAACCGCGGGGGCCTGGGCGCTGGCGGAAGTATCGGATGGTGTGCCGGACGAAGGGTTGAGCCCGGAGCTGTAAACGTTTGCAGACAGGAACAAGGAAATAGAGAGAGAAGCCCTCAGCAGGAGGCAAGGAGATTTCACGGCTGGCCCTTCCTTACAAGTCGTACGAGTGACTCGATACCAAATAGCAGGGTGCCAGGGACTGAAGGGATATTTTCTAACGAGTGACGTCAGGTTTTGACCCGGGCCCGAGTGCCGTCACCGCGCCGGAATCGAACTAAGCCCGTATTTCTATGTTCCGCCCCCGGAGCCTAGATTTTGTGCCTGTCAAGATAGATCATCTGGCCCGCGCTGCCAACCCCTTTTTCGTTTTTTTGTGAGACCGCCGTCCCGAAATCGACGCCGGGCCGGAAATGGCGTAGATTGCGCGGTTTGGAGCCTTATCCCAGGACGGTTACGCTTCCGCAGTTGACCCCTGCGATCTCCTCGCTGTGGAATTCCGGGAACTTCGATCAGCAAAATAATGAAGGACGGGCGTCCCCGCCCGTCTCAGTTCGGACAGGCAAAGACGGGCGGGATGCCCGTCCTCTAAGAGCGCTGGAAGCTGGCCACCGCTTCTTGCAATCCTTTTTCGTAGTTGTCGATCAGCTTGTCCCAGGTGGCATTGGCTTGAGCGTCAATCAGCTTCCGGGTGGGGTCCGCGTCAAACCAGGCCAGCGACTGGCGAATTCCCTGCGCGAAGCGAGTCGTCGCCATGTAATCCGGAACAAAGCGCTTGATCTTGCGGTTATCGAACACCACGCTTACCGCCTTGTCGCCGACCAAAGTTCCCTCCATGTGGGGCAAACACGCCACCATGAAATCGGATGGAATATGCACGATCCGCGGTTCCACGCCCGCGGCCTCGCCCACGATGCGATAGAGCTGGTTCCAGCTCAAGACTTCGTCGGTCGTGATGTGAAAGGCATGGCCGATGGACTGTTCGTGGCCGAGCAATCCGACAAAGCCTTTGGCAAAGTCGCTGTCGTGGGTGATCACCCAGAGCGACGAGCCATCTCCCGGAACGATTACCTTCTTCCCCTTGAGCATTCGATCCACAACCGTGTAAGAACGCTCCCAGCTATTGATGACCAGCGGGATCAGGTTCTCGCCATAGGTAAGGGACGGGCGAACGATGGTGATGGGGAATCCCTCGTCACGATATGCCTTGAGCAGTCGCTCCTCGCAGGCAATTTTGTTTCTGGAGTAGTCCCAGTGCGGATTGGCCAGCGGCGTCGACTCGGTAATCAGATAATCGGTGGCAGGCTTCTGATACGCGCTGGCGGAACTGATGAAAATGTATTGCCGGGTGCGTCCGCGAAATAGTTCGAGATCGCGCTCGATGTCCGCCGGAGTAAACGCGATCCAGTTGACGACTACGTCGAACCGCCGCCCCTGCAGCGCTCGCGCCACCGCGGGCGGATCGTTGATATCCGCATGGACCGTCTCCGCGCCGGCTGCCCAGTCGGCCGCATGCTTACCACGCCGCAGCAGCGTGAGCCGGATACCGCGTTGCAAGGCTAAGCGAGTGCAGGCGCTGCTGACGATTCCGGTGCCGCCAATAAAGAGTACGTTCATGCGCCAGTCATTCTAATTCCAAATGTAATGCTAAATGCGAATGGAGGACGGCGTCCTGCCCGTCTTGCGGTGGCATGGTCTCGGCAAAGACGGGCGGGACGCCCGTCCCCCAATACCTACCACTTCACCAGCGATGCTGGACGAGAGGCCGAATCTTCTCATCGTAGATCCGGCGCACCGCGGCCATCGCCTCCGGCGTAAGCACTGGAAGCTCGGATGCGCCGCAGTTATCCGCCACTTGCTCCGCCCGCTTGCCGCCCGGGATGGCGCAGGTAACAGCGTCGAACATCAATATCCAGCGCAAGGCGAACTGGCTCATCGAGACGCCGGCGGGTACCAGTTGCCGAATCTCTTCTACCGCCGCCAGCCCGACTCCGTAATCCACTCCGGAAAACGTCTCGCCGACATCGAAGGCTTTCCCCTGGCGATTGAAGTTACGATGGTCGTCGGCAGCGAACCTGGAGTCGGGCGTCAGCTTCCCGGTCAGCAGCCCGCTGGCCAGCGGCACCCGCGCCAGAATGCCAATACGTTTTTCTTTGGCTCTGGCGAAGAACTCTTCTGCGGGACGTTGCCGGAAACAATTGAAGATGATTTGCACCGTCTGCACGTTGGGATACTCTATGGCCTTCAGGGCCTCCTCTATTTTCTCGACGCTGACTCCGTAGTATCGAATTTTCCCGGCGGTGACCAGATCGTCGAGCATCCCGAAGACCTCGGGGCGTGAATAGAGTTCAGTCGGCGGACCGTGCAGCTGGACCAGGTCAAGCCTCTCGGTGGAAAGATTGCGCAGACTGTCATCAATCCACGCCGCAAGGTTCTGGCGCATGTAGCCCTCCACCGTCTGGCGCGGAAGTCGCCGGCCCGCCTTGGTGGCAACAATGATCTCTTCTTTGCGCTCTTTCTTAAGCCGCGCGATCAGGCGCTCGCTGCGGCCGCCTCCGTAGACATCGGCGGTGTCAATGAAATTGACTCCGCAATCGATCGCCTTATGCAGGGCCGCCATCGATTCTTCATCCGATACCTGGCCCCATGAACCGCCAATAGCCCAGGCGCCAAAACTGATTTCTGAGACCTTCCATCCCGTACGACCGAGTGCCCGGTAGCGCATGCTTTCTTCTCTCCCTGAATGCAACCGCCGCAATGACGAAGATTTTTAAACTTGAGCCAATCCATCTTAAGCGAACCGGATGGATGAAAGCGCGGCTCGCTTTCATCCTCCGCGCGAGAGACAGACAGATTTGACGAGTGCTAGGATACGGCGACATGAAATTATCTTTGAAATTGCGGCTTTATTCCATTCTCTGGTCATGCCTCGCGTTGATGCTCGCAACCGGTTCGACCATGGCGCAGAACGCGCCGGTCTTCCGCCTCGATGGCGGCAACTCAACTTATGCCTTCGGGGTCAACGAGCGCGGCGAGTTGCAGACCCTCTACTGGGGCGGACGCGTCGGGACGCACGACAGCATTCCTCCCGCGCACTCGCTTCCCGAGTGGGCTTCGTTCGATTCGCCCTACACCACCACACCCCAGGAATACGCAGGCTGGGGGGCGGGATTGTTCACCGAGCCCGCTCTCAAAGTCAGTTTTGCCGATGGCAATCGCGACCTGGTGCTTCATTTTGTGAAGGCCACGCCGAACGATTCCCATACGGTTGAAGTGCAGCTCAAAGACATTTCCCGCGAGATTTATGTGACTCTGCGCTACTCCATGGATCCCGAGAGCGGCATCCTGGCCCGTTCCGCGAGTATTGAAAACCGGGAAAAGCAGCCGGTCATGATCGAACAGGCCGCAGCCGCGCAGTGGACCCTGCCTCCCGCCCGTTACACCTTGAACTATTTGACCGGCCGCTGGGCCGGCGAGTGGACGTTGAATCAGGAACTGATTCAGGGCGGAGCGCGCGTCATCGAAAGCCGCCGTGGAACCACCAGCCATCAGGCGAATCCATGGTTTGCCATCTCCCGCGACAGCGGCCAGGACACCGCCCGGCCCGCTGTCGCCGATGAAGAAAATGGCGAAGTCTGGTTTGGCGCGCTGGCCTGGTCGGGATCATGGAGGATCACGGTCGAACGGAGCCAGCTTGACGCGGTGCGCGTGACCGGTGGCTTCAATCCTTTCGATTTTGGGTACAAACTGAAACCCGGCCAGCATCTGGAGACCCCGGTCTTTTACGGCGGCTATTCCGATCGCGGGCTGGGCGGCGCTTCGCGCTTGCTGCACCGTTTTGAAATCGCCCGGATTCTGCCGCACGCGCCCGACCCCAAGCCGCGTCCCGTCATTTACAACTCCTGGGAGGCGACGGAATTCAAAGTTGACGAAGCCGGCCAGATGGCGCTGGCGGAAAAAGCGGCGTCCATCGGCGTGGATCGATTTGTCATGGACGACGGCTGGTTTGGCCAGCGTAAAAACGATCATGCTGGATTGGGCGACTGGTATGTGAATCCGGAGAAGTTTCCTCACGGCCTGAAGCCGCTGATCGACAAGGTTCACTCCCTCAACATGGATTTCGGATTGTGGGTCGAGCCTGAGATGGTCAATCCGGATTCGGATCTCTATCGCAAGCATCCCGATTGGGTGCTGAACTTTCCCGGACGTCCTCGTTCCGAATCGCGCACCCAGCTTGTGCTCAACCTGGCCCGTCCCGATGTACGCGACTACGTCGAGGGCTTTCTCGACAAGCTGCTGACGGAAAACGATATTGCTTTTCTGAAGTGGGACTACAACCGCAACTGGTCGGAGCCGGGATGGGATCAGGTCCCAATCGACGAGCAGCGCGGCGTCTACGTTGAGTTCATCCGCAACCTCTATTCGATCCTTGGCGACCTGCGCAAAAAGCATCCCAGGATCGAAATCGAAAGCTGTTCGGGCGGCGGCGGGCGCGTGGACCTGGGCATCTTGCGCTACACCGACGAAGTCTGGCCCTCGGACAACACCGATCCCTTTGACCGGCTGGCCATGCAGGACGGTTTCAGCTACGCCTACACCCCGCAGATCATGATGGCGTGGGTGACGGACTCGCCGCACTGGTTTAACTTCCGGTCTACCTCGCTCACCTATCGCATGCTGAGTTCGATGCAGGGCTCGTTGGGTATTGGCGCCAATCTGAATCACTGGACCGCCGAGGATTTTTCGACCGCCAAGCGGTTGATCGCCGCTTATCACTCGGTGCAGCGAACCATCGTGCGCGGCGACCTCTACCGGCTGATCAGCCCGCGCAATGGCAGTCAGATGTCCGCAACCGAAACGGTTTCGAGCGACAGGAATCAGGCGGTCGTCTTTGCCTTCGCCAACGCCACCCGCCAAGGCCGCGGATTTCCCTTGCTGCAACTCCAGGGCCTGGATCCGGATGCCGAATACAAACTGGGTTGGATCGAAGGCAAGGCCGTGCCGGAAACTCCAGCCAGCGCTTCGGGCGCGTGGTGGATGCGCCATGGTCTGCAACTGGATTTGCGCGGAGATTACCAGGCAGCCGCATTCCGGCTGGATCGCCAACGCTGATCTCCAATTTCCAAAAGCGCCACGGATTTTCGCGGACTATCACGGATTGGTTTTTGACGATGGCTCCGGGGCGTGGGGCGGGCACCCTCGCCCGCCGCCTTTGACTTTGATCTTGAGGGTGCCGCGAAATTCAACGTCAAAGTCAAAAGCGGCGGACACTCTTGTCCGCCCCACGCTGGCAGTTCAAAAACTCAGCGCGTCATTTACAATTCTAGAATTGAAACTCATGATGTCACGACTTGCGGCTCTGATGGCAGCCGGCGCCATGGCGCTCGCCCGCACGACCCCGTCGGATAAACCTATGGATTTTGGACCGAATAATCCGTTCTACGCAGCCAGCACTTTGCCCTTTCACGCCCCGCCCTTCGACAAGATCAAGGACAGCGACTACCAGCCCGCGATTGACGCCGGCATGGCCGAGCAGAGCCAGGAAATCCGCGCGATTGCGGATAATCCGGCTCCGCCGACCTTCGAGAACACGCTGGTCGCCATGGAGAAGACCGGCCAGCTGTTCAACCGCGTGATGGGTGCATTCAACGGCGTCACCGGCGCGAACCTGAATCCCGAACTGCAGAAAGTGCAGGACTTCGAAGCGCCCCGCCTGGCCGCGCATGCGGACGCAATCTATCTCGACTCCAAATTGTTTCAGCGCGTCGCCGCTATTTACAAAGAACGCGATTCGCTGCAGCTCGATGCGGAATCGTTGCGCCTGGTCGACTTCTACTACAAGAAATTTGTGCATTCCGGGGCCAACCTCTCCGATTCCGACAAGGCCCAACTGAAGAAGCTCAACGAAGAGGAATCGACGCTGAGCAATGCCTTCACCACCAAACTGCTGGCCGCCACCAAGGATGCAGCCTTCGTCACCCAGGACAAGAATGCCCTCGCAGGATTGGGCGATGCGCAGATCGCGGCCGCCGCCCTGGCCGCGAAGGATCGCAAACTCGACGGCTACGTCCTGCCGCTGCAGAACACCACCCAACAGCCTGATCTGGATTCGCTCAGCCAGCGCTCGACCCGACAGACTCTCTTTGAGAACTCCTGGAATCGCGCCGAACGTGGAGGAGCGAACGACACCCGCGAGATCGTCTCTCGCCTGGCGCAGCTTCGCTCCCAGAAGGCCAAGCTTCTCGGCTTCCCTAATTACGCGGCCTGGAAGCTGGAAGACCAGATGGCTAAAACTCCGGACGCCGCCTTGAAGTTCATGGATGCGCTGGTGCCGGGAGCCACTTCGAGAGCAAACGGCGAAGCCAAAGACATCCAGGCCGTCATTAATTCGCAAAATAGCGGTGGCCAGAAAGCGGGCTTTAAACTCGAGCCCTGGGACTGGAACTACTACGCCGAGCAGGTTCGCAAGGCGAAGTACGACATGGATGAAGCGCAGATCAAGCCGTATTTCGAGCTCAACAACGTGCTCGAGAACGGCGTGTTCTACGCCGCCGGCCACCTCTACGGGCTCAGCTTCAAGGAGCGCAAGGACATTCCGGTTTACAACCCGGATGTGCGCGTGTTCGAGGTGTTCGACGCTGACGGCCGCCCCATGGCGCTCTTTTACGGCGATTACTTCAAACGCGACAACAAAAATGGCGGCGCCTGGATGAGCACCTTCATTGACCAATCCAAGCTACTGGGCACGCTGCCGGTGGTCTACAACGTCTGCAACTTCAGCAAGCCTGCGCCCGGCGAGCCCGCTCTTCTCAGCTTCCGCGATGTGACCACCATGTTCCACGAATTCGGTCACGCCCTGCATGGCATGCTCGCGGACACTGAATATCCCATTCTTTCCGGGACTGCGGTGCCACGCGACTTCGTCGAGTTCCCCTCCCAGTTCAACGAGCATTGGGCGACCTATTCCACGGTGTTCGCCCACTACGCGAAACATTACAAGACCGGCGCGCCCATGCCGGCGGAACTCGCCGCCAAGATCAAGAAGGCCGAAACCTTTAATCAGGGCTACGCCCTGACCGAGGTGCTGGCGGCGGCGGAACTCGATATGCAGTGGCACACGCTTCCGGCCAGCACGCCGCTGCAAGCGCCTGACAGTTTTGAAACCGAGGCCTTGAAGAAGACGCACCTAGCGCTCAGTGCCGTGCCGCCCCGCTACCGCTCAACCTATTTCGCTCACATCTGGGGCGGCGACTATGGCGCCGGCTATTACGCCTATCTATGGGCTGAGATGCTGGACGACGACGCCTTCCAGTGGTTTGAAGATCACGGCGGCTTGACCCGGGCGAACGGCGATCGTTTCCGCCGGATGGTGTTGTCGCGGGGCAACACCGAAGACCTTGCCAACCTGTACAAAGCCTGGCTGGGAGCCGAACCCAGCATCGAGCCGATGCTGAAGTATCGCGGTATCGCGGAGCCCGTCTCAAAGTAGAGGTCAATAATGTCGACGCGAGCGCCCACATCCTACTTCAGAAATTTTCCCTGCTCGAGTTCCTGAAACGCCTGCCGCAGCTGCTCCTGCGTGTTCATCACGATGGGGCCGTACCAGGCCACCGGCTCCTCCAGCGGTTTTCCCGATACCAGGAGAAAGCGGATTCCATCGTCTCCGGCTTGCACCGTGACTTCGTCCCCGCGGTCGAACAGGATGAGTGAACGGTTGTCCGCTTCAACCGGAGGGTTCGTGTCCGACCATTTGATCGCTTCCGTCGGGACCGCCAGTGGACCGGACGCGTTGCAGAATTTCCCTCCGCCCGCGAACACATAGGCGAAGGCGTGGCGAGTCGTTTCGACCGGGAGCGTCTTCCTCCTGCCCGGAGAAACGGATACATCGATGTAAGTCGGATCGGTGGCAATTCCTTCCACCGGGCCGGTCTTCCCCCAGAAGGTTCCGCAGACAACGCGCACGTGGGTGCCGTCGTCGTCTTTAATCTCCGGAATTTCGGGCGCCTTGATTTCCTGGTAACGCGGCGCCGTCATCTTCTGTGACGCCGGCAGATTGGCCCACAACTGGAAGCCGTGCATTCGACCCGCCTGATCGCCCTTCGGCATTTCCTGGTGGATGATGCCGCTTCCGGCGGTCATCCACTGCACGTCCCCCGAAGCGATGGAGCCGCGGTTTCCCATGCTGTCGCCATGCTCAACCGTCCCGGCCAGAACGTAGGTGATGGTTTCGATCCCGCGGTGCGGATGCCAGGGAAAGCCCGCCAGATAATCTTCGGGAACGTCATTGCGGAAGTCGTCCAGCAGAAGGAAGGGATCGAAGTCGGAGGTGTTGCCGAAGCCGAACGCGCGGCGTAGATGCACGCCCGCGCCTTCGAGAGTTGGTTTGGCCTTCACCAACCGTTTAACGGGTCGAATGGACATGGTTTTTCTCCTTCACTCAGAGTCTTGCGCACATTACTGATCAATTTTGACCAGTCCTCAAACGCTCTGCCGTTCGATACTAGGGATAGATGAATTCTACCAGTCAGCATACGTAGGGGCGGACGCCCTCGTCCGCCCCGCGGAGCAAAGCTCCGCAGCGGTTTTCCAGGGTCCCGCGATTTACGGCGAGCTTCGCTCGCCCACCCGGACGGGGACGTCCAGGTCTACGCGATCGGTGAAGACCGAGGCGCTCACAGTTCTCCGCCAACCGTTCTCAGCAGCGCTAAAGGGTTAATGTCACTGCCAAAGACAATACTTTCCAGAGGGATGCTGGAAGTCATCTCACCCCGCCCACCGGCGCGGGATGAGGCCGCGGCCGTCCGCCCACAATGGCATACCAAGCCGTCGATGCCCAGTCGAATCGCGGTCATCGGCAATTATCTTCCGCGCCATTGTGGAATCGCTACCTTCACCACCGACCTGTGCGAGGCCATCTCCGCGGAATATGGCACGGCCCGGTTGCTGGCGCTGCCGGTGAATGACACGGAACAAGGATATGACTATCCCGCACGAGTGCGATGGTCGCTGGCGCAGGATGACGTGGCCTCGTATCAGGAAGCCGCGGAATTCCTGAACTTCCACAATATCGATATGGTCTGTTTGCAGCACGAGTATGGAATTTTCGGCGGCCCGGCCGGAAGCCATATCCTGCATCTGCTGCGCGGCTTGAAGATGCCGGTGGTGACCACGCTGCACACCGTTCTGCGCGAGCCCAACCCCGACCAGCTCAGCGTCATGGAAGAGATTGCCGAGCTTTCGGACCGCCTCATCGTGATGAGCCAGCTTTCGTCCCAGTTCCTGCAGGAAGTCTTCAAGGTGCCGGGCGGCAAGATCGACATGGTTCCGCACGGCGTTCCCGACCTGCCCTTTCTCGATCCCAATTTCTATAAGGACCGCTTCGGCGTGGAAGGGAAAGCGGTGCTGCTCACTTTCGGCTTGCTCTCGCCGAATAAGGGTGTGGAAAACGTCATTCAGGCCATGCCGCAGATCCTGGCGAAACACGAAAACGTGGTCTACCTGGTGGCGGGTGCGACTCACCCTCACATCCTGCGGCGTGAAGGCGACAAGTATCGGGCCAGCCTGCAGGCGCTGGCGAAGGAAATGGGAGTGGAATCGCGAGTGATCTTCCACGACCGGTTTGTCAGTCCCGAGGAAATGGCGGAGTTTATCGGCGCCGCCGACATTTACATCACTCCCTATCGCCACGAAGCCCAGGTAGTTTCCGGAACCCTGGCCTATGCCCTGGGAGCAGGCAAAGCGATCATCTCCACTCCCTATTGGCACGCCATTGAGTTGCTGGACGACGGACGTGGCGCCCTGGTTCCTTTTCAGGACCCCGACGCCATCGCGAAAAAGACCATCGAGCTTCTGACGACGCCGGCGCTGCGTCATGCCATGCGCAAACGGGCCTACCTGTTCGGACGCGATATGGTCTGGAAAAAAGCGGCGCAGGGTTACATGGGAAGTTTTGCCCGGGTCCGCAGCGACCGCATGGAGAATCCCCGGGTCCAGTTCTCGGCCCGCGCGACCGAGAAATCACTGAACCTGCTGCCCGAGCTGAAGCTCAATCATGTGAATGCGCTGACCGACGACACCGGCATGCTGCAGCACGCAATCTTCACCATCCCGAACCGGGCCGAGGGATACACCACCGACGACAATGCGCGCGCCCTCATCTTTACCGTGCTGATGAATCAGCTGGCCAGCGAGGAAACGGCCCTGTCCGCCGCGGCCGAAGCCGCCAATCCCGATTGGGCATTCCGCTACCTGGCATTTCTCGAACACGCTTTCAATCCCAAGAATAAGAGGTTCCGAAACTTCCTCGGCTACGACCGCCGCTGGCTGGAAGAGCAGGGATCGGAGGATTCTCATGGCCGCGCACTGTGGGCGCTTGGAACCGTCCTGGGCCGATCGGCAGATTCCGGATTGCGGGGCGCCGCTGGTCGTTTGTTCGAGTACTCGCTGCCGGCGGTGGTCGAGTTCCACAGCCCTCGCGCCTGCGCCTACGCCGTGCTCGGAATCGAGGAATACCTCCATTCGTACCCTGGAGACCGCGACGCTCAGCGCGTACGGTTCGCGCTGGCTCAAAGGTTGCTCGATATGTATCAGTCGATCCATCGTTCAGACTGGAAGTGGTTTGAGAATGTGATGGCATACGGGAACGCAAGGCTTCCCCAGGCCATGCTGCTGGTGGGATCGGCGTGCGGGAATGAACCCATGCTTTCCGCTGGACTCGATTCCCTGAAATGGCTTATGGACACCCAGCGTTGCCGGACCCACAGCCACTTTGTGCCCATCGGCTCGCAAGGGTTTTACCGCCAGGGCGGAGAGCAAGCCCGATTCGACCAACAGCCGGTGGAAGCCGCCGGCGCAGTGTCGGCTTGTATACAGGCCTACCGCGTGACTGGAGACCATGGTTGGCGCAGTGCCGCATGGTCGGCGTTCAACTGGTTTCTCGGCGATAACGATCTCCAGCTTCCTCTCTATGATTCCGCATCCGGCGGTTGCCGGGACGGACTGCATCCCGAACGCGCCAATCAGAATCAGGGGGCGGAATCCACGCTCTCTTTCCTGATGGCACTGCTCGAAATGCGCTCTCTACAACATTCTGAAAAACTGCCACAAAGACTGGAAGACCCGTTATGACTGCCCCTGAAACCACGCTGGTGAACGTCGAAAGCAATCACTATCCGCCGCTGCTGCTGCGTCACCCGGGGAACCCAATTCTGACGCGTAAGCATTGGCCGTATTCCATCAACAGCGTGTTCAACGCCGGCGCAACCTTGCTGCAGGATGGAACCACCCTGCTGTTGTGCCGCATCGAAGACCGGCGCGGCTTGTCGCATCTGTGCGCCGCCCGCTCGCGCAACGGCGTCGATGACTGGCAAATTGACCGCGAACCGACACTGATGCCCAGCCCCAAACAGCATCCCGAGGAAATCTGGGGCATCGAGGACCCACGCATCACATTCGTACCTGAGCTGCAGCAATACGTGGTCACTTACACTTCCTACTCGCGCGGCGGGCCCGGCGTGTCGCTGGCCCTGACCAAGGACTTCCGCAGTTTCGAGCGTTACGGCGTCATCATGACGCCCGATGACAAAGATTCCGCGCTTTTGCCGCGGAGAATCAATGGATATTGGGCGCTCATTCATCGCCCCATGACGCCGCTCGGGGCCCACATGTGGATTTCCTACTCGCCCGACCTGCGCCACTGGGGCCGGCACAGGCCTATCCTGGAAGCCCGCCGTGGTGCCTGGTGGGACGCCAACAAGATTGGTCTCTCTCCGCCGCCCATCGAGACTTCGAGAGGCTGGCTGGTCCTCTACCACGGAGTGCGGCACACGCCTTCCGGTTGTCTTTATCGTTTGGGCCTGGCCCTGTTCGATCTGGAGAATCCGGAAAAGTGCCTGCTGCGGGGCGACTCGTGGATCTTTGGGCCGGAGGCGGATTACGAGCGCAACGGCGACGTCAATGACGTGGTGTTCCCCTGCGGATACACCATGAATCCCGATGGCGACACCGTGAACATTTACTACGGCGCCGCGGATTGCTCAATTGCCCTGGCGCGGGCCAGCGTGTGGGCCCTGCTGGAGTGGCTGGACGCCAACGGAAGTTGCGAGCGCCGGCGATCGCAGGAGGCATGAACCCGCTGCTGTGGGTTTTTGAGTTTGTCTTCCGCTGCCGGCACCGCCAGCTCAGCCGCGTCTTCACCATCAAAGGGCGAACCTATCAGGTCTGCTTCAAGTGCGGGCGGGAGTTTGAGCGTTCCGAAGCTCCGGTCATTTGATAGTTCCCGGGAAGCAGGACCGCATCTGCATTTCAGGATGCGACCCGCTCTCCCCGGTCCTGCAGCGCGCATTTTTCCTATCTTCGCATGTGAGCTGTCTTGCTCAGACACTAAAGTCCCAGCCTGTCATTCTCTATTCTGCTGAATGTGTAGAGGGAGTAATACCCTAACTTTTTCGCTCTCACAGCTTAGTTGCGGCGGGTCAGGTCCCAGCCAATTCAAGTGGAAGTCTCCACATCCAGCACTTTGACATTCTTCGCCCACGGATGTCGCGGAACTCCGCGACAACGGGTTTTCGACCCTAAAACTCTCGAAAACAAGAACAACCCCTCGGGCCCAGAGGAGTGTCGGTCAGCGCAACAAGAAAGGTCAATGTCATGCCTTTAATTCAACTCCTGGAAGTTCTCATTGTGGTGGGCGTTCTGCTGTGGCTGGTAAACCGCTTCATTCCCATGCAGTCATCGATCAAGTCGATTCTGAATGGGGTGGTGGTGATCGCGGTGGTCCTGTGGCTGCTGAACGTCTTTGGGCTATTTCACTCGCTTTCACATATCCGCGTTGGGAAAGGATAGGCAGACCATTAGTGTCTCCTAATCCCCGGCCACGCTCCCAAGATCGAGACTAGAACGACAGCACGGCAGACATCTGCATCAAGGAGAATACTTTGAAAACCAAGCTTTTATTAGTCGCCGGAATCAGCCTCAGTTTGAGCGCGTTCGCACAATCCAATTCTCAAGTCGTCGAACCCATGGAGCACACGCCGACGTTCCGGGTCACCGTGGTCAGCCGCAGCGTGCAGGCGATCAACTACAAGCATCGCGGCGGGGCCACCAAGGTGGATTTCGCCGGCACTGACTTGATGCCCGCGGCCCGCGGCCAGGCCAAAGTGGAGAGCAAGAAGGGCTACATCGAAATCGAAGTGGAATTTGCCAATCTGGAAAAGCCGACGACGTTCGGCAACGAGTATCTGACTTACATTCTGTGGGCCATCTCGCCCGAGGGCCGGGCCGTGAACCTGGGAGAAATCCTGGTGGGCGATAACCACCGCAGCAAGGTGGACGTCACCACCGATCTGCAGGCGTTCGCCCTGGTGGTCACCGCCGAACCTTATTATGCGGTTCGCCAGCCCAGCAACGTAGTCGTGCTCGAAAACGTGGTCCGCGAGGACACCAAGGGGACGATCGAGGCGATGCACACGAAATACGATCTTCTGGAGCGCGGCGGTTACATCCCGACCGGCTACAAGTTCGATCCCGTGATTCTGAATACGCGGCTGCCGCTCGAATTCTTCGAAGCGCGCAACGCCTTGCGCATCGCGCAATCGGAGGGAGCCGACATCTACGCCCACGACAGCTATCAGCATGCCGTCCGATTAATGAACCAGGTCGATGAAGATGCCACCACCAAACACACCGATCGCAAAGCCATGATCGGAGTTGCCCGTGAAGTGGTCCAGACCGCGGAAGATGCCCGCGCCATCACGGTCAAAAAGATCGATCAGGAACGGCTGGAGAATGAACGTCAAGCCGCGGCCGATGCGCAGGCCCAAACCCAGATGCAAGCCGACAGCGCAGTCCGGCAGAAGGAACAGGCCCAGCATGAACGAGCTCGAGCCGAGTTCGCTAAAGATCGCGCGGAGTCGGACACCGCAAAAGCACAAGCCGCCACGGCGCAGGCGGAATCTGCGACCGCAAGAGCTCAAGCCGATGCGGCGCAAGCCCAGTCGGACGCCGACCGGGCCAAATCCGACATGGCGAACAACCAGGCGGCGTCAGCCGATGCCCTCTCCGCCGCCCGGGCGGATGCGGACCAATCCCGCCTGGCCGCACAGCAAGCCCGGGCGAGCGCGCAGCAAGCCGATGCCGACAAGGCAGCCATGCGCATGCGATTGTCCGAGCAGTTGAACAAGATCCTGCAGACCCGGGACAGCGCGCGCGGTCTCATCGTCAGCATGTCCGATGTTTTGTTTGACACCGGAAAATACTCGTTGAAGTCCGGAGCCCGGGAGAAGCTGGCGAAAGTTGCCGGCATTCTGCTGGCCTATCCGGGACTCAACATTGAAGTCGGCGGCTACACCGACAACGTAGGCGGCGATCAGATGAATCAGACCCTGTCTGAGAACCGCGCCAGATCGGTGCGCGATTACCTGGTACAGCAAGGAGTCGCGTCGGATTCCGTCATCGCCAAAGGTTTTGGCAATAGCCTGGCGGTAGCCACCAACGACAATGCCGCCGGACGGCAGCAGAACCGGAGAGTGGAACTTCTCGTATCCGGCGAGGCCATCGGCAACCCGGTCAACGCGCAAACCGGGAGTTTGCGCTAGAGCAGCGCGCATAACCAACAGCAACGGAGGCAGCACCTATGAAAATAATTGGAATCACCAGCGCAGCGATTCTGTCCGTGCTTCTCGGAGTTGTGGCTCCTGCCTACGCGCAGCACGAAGAGCAGGGCGACAAGCAAGATCATCCTCGACAGCAGGGCGGGCACGAGCAGGCCCGTCCTGCACCGCAGCATGCCCAGCCACAGCAGCAGCACGCTGAGCAACAAAACCAGCAGCAGGCCCAGCAGAGGCAGCAACAACAGAACCAGCACAACCAGCAGCAGGCCCAGCAGAGGCAACAACAACAGAACCAGCATAACCAGCAGCAGGCTCAGCAGAGGCAACAACAGAACCAGCATAACCAGCAGCAGGCTCAGCAGAGGCAACAACAACAGAACCAGTACAACCAGCAGCAGGCCCAGCTCGGCAGCAGCCCCAGCGCACCCAGCGACAGCAGCGTGTCGAGCAGAGCGCCTGGCAGCAGCATCGCTCGCAAAACTGGCAATCCGATCACCGCGACTGGCAGCAACGTGGCGGCTATCGCGGCTACCGCATTCCTGACGACCGCTACCGCGGATACTTCGGCCCCAGCCACGGATTCCGCATCTACGGCCTTCCGTTCATGGTTGTAGGCGGATACCCGCGCTTCCAGTACAACGGTTATTGGATCAGCGCGGTTGACCCCTGGCCGGAAGCCTGGGGAGATGACTGGTACGACAACGACGACGTTTATGTTAACTACGTCGATAACGGGTACTACCTCTATAACCGCAGGTATCCCGGCGAAGGAATTGCGATCAACATCACGCTGTAGCGGTTCCACCGGTGCAGCTTCGCAAAAAGCTGCACCGTATCCATTCCAGGGATTAAGGAGCACATATGCTTGGAACCATCTTGATCGTGATCCTGATTTTGGCACTGGTTGGGGCCCTGCCGCGATGGTCGCATAGCCGGGATTGGGGTTACGCGCCGACCGGTGGAGTGGGAGTGGTCATACTCATCGTTGTCGTTCTCCTGGTACTGGGGCGCATTTGAACCATGCGGTTTCTCTCGATTTCGCCAGGTGCCATGGCCGGGAGTTGCAGTGCGTTTGCCCGGCGCGCCGGCACAGTTGTTCTCATCGTCCTGATGTGCAGCGGAGGCTCGTCCGCATACTCGGTTCTGACCCACGAAGAAATCGTTGACTTGCTGTGGACGGACGCGATCCGTCCCCTGCTGCTGCAGCGCTACCCAGGCCTGTCCGAAGACCAGATCACCCAGGCCCATGCCTACGCCTACGGCGGCGCCGTTATCCAGGACCTGGGCTACTATCCGTTCGGCAGCCGGGAATTCAGCAATCTGGTGCATTACGTCCGCAGCGGAGACTTCGTCCGTGAACTGCTGCTCGAAAGTCAGGATGTCAACGAGTACGCCTTCGCTCTGGGCGCCCTGTCGCACTATGCCTCGGACATCGCCGGCCACCCGGCGGTCAACCAGGCGGTGGCGATCGAGTATCCCAAGCTGCGAGCGAAGTTTGGCAAGTCGGTCCGCTACGCCCAGGACAAGACCGCCCATTTGAGAACCGAGTTCGGGTTCGACATGGCGCAGGTGGCGAAGAACCGTTATGCCTCGCAGCAGTACCACGATTTCATCGGGTTCCAGGTGTCGAAGCCCCTGCTGGAGCGGGTCTTTCCGGTGGTCTACGGGGTGCCGTTGAGCGACGTGCTCACCCACGAGGACTTGGCGATCGGCTCTTATCGTTACTCGGTCAGCCGGCTCATCCCGCAAATGACGCAAGTCGCGCTGCAAACCCACAAGAAGGACCTGATGCGCGAGACCCCCAATTTCGCGAAACGAAAGTTCCTCTACCGCCTTTCCCGCTCCGACTATGAAAAGGAGTGGGGCAAGGATTACGTGAAGCCGGGCCTGGGCACCCGAATTTTGTCAGCGCTCTTGCGCTATATGCCAAAGATGGGCCCCTTCAAGGGGCTGGCATTCAATAACCCCACTCCACAAACCGAAGACCTGTACATCAAGAGCATCAATTTGACAGTCGATGAATATCGGGTTTTTCTGGGACAGGTGCGCACCGGCTCACTCGCGCTTCCTAATTGCGATTTCGACACCGGCAACGAAACCAAGGCAGCGGAATACTCGTTGACCGATGACACTTACGCCAAATTGCTGGACCAACTATCCGGCGGGAAATTCAACCTGACGGCGGTGGAATTGCGGGACAACATCCTGCACTTCTATTCCGATCTGTCGGCGCCGATCGAGACCAAAAAGGATGATGCGCACTGGCAAGCCTTGCTGATTGCGCTGGACCAATTGAAGTCTCTGGCTCCGGCCCCGGTCCCGACTCTGGCGGGCCGTACTGCACGGTGAGTCCTGTCCGCACTTCGATCCGTTGCCTCCTGGCTGTCGCTGTTCTTGCCCTGGGCCCGGCCGGCCTGGCGCAACCTGTTCGGGCGACGGTTGTCCCTGCCCTTCCGCCCGTAATCGTTATTGGCTTCGTCGGCGGATTCATCCAGCACGACAATCTCGCCCATAGCGAAGTACAGCTGGCAGCGCGCTTGCGCCAGGCTTATCCCATGGGCGTGGACGTGGAAACCTTTGAGAGCTACCACCGGGGAAAGGCCCGAAACCGGGTCCTGCAACTGCTCGATACCAACCACGATGGGATTTTAACCGCCGGGGAGAAGCGGAATGCCCGCATTATCATTTACGGACACAGCTGGGGTGGCTCTCAAGCGATCACCCTGGCGCGTGAACTGGAGAAAGACGGAATCCCAGTACTTCTCACCGTGCAGGTGGATAGCATCTCAAGGATCCACCGCAATGATCGGGTCATCCCCGCCAACGTAGCGCAAGCCGTCAATTTCTACCAGGCAAGCGGACTTCTTCACGGCCAGTCCGCGATTCGCGCGGCGGATCCAGCCCGCACGCGCATCATCGGGAACTTTCGCTCGGACTACAGCGCAAGCCCTTATCGCTGCGAACAGTATCCCTGGTATGACCGCGCCTTCGTGAAGGCGCACACTCAGATTGAATGTGACCCAGAAGTATGGAGACAGGCGGAGGCGCTCATCCGGTCGGATCTGCCCGCAGTCAGCGGGAAGGTGACGGAACCATGATCAAGAAAGCATGATAGTCCCCCCGGTGCCCGTGCAAGCTCAGCTGGGGCGGGGACGGGACCTTCTTCCGGATGACAGAGGTTCAGCGGAGGTACGCGCTCTGACCTGTGAAACTCAAGCCAGGTTCCTGATGACAGCAGAAACCCCCGCCCAAGCTGAGCTTGGACGGGGCACCCTCCAGAGTTCTGAGAAGCTTTACCGTTACTTCTTGTCTTCGTTCACTTCGGCGATGGCCGCCTGGTGACCGGCTTCGGACACTGCCCTCATGAAAGCTTCCGCACTTTTCGGGGTTGAGACCTTGCCCGAAAGGATATTGCGAAACGTCATGTGCTTGCCATAGATAGCGCGGGTGGAATCGTTGTCCTGCTCGATCACGGCGCCTTCGAGCGTAAGGCCGGCGAACACACCTTTAGAGCGGGAGTAGGTCAACATTTCGGTGTTCATCTTCCAGTCCGTTCCAGCGGAAGCATGACGGCCAACCGGGCCCGCCGCTACCGATCCTTCGCCGGTCAGCTCGAACTTGCTGGAAAGCAGATGCTGGAAGCCATGGTCGTTCATGACCAGCATAACCAGGTCCACGCCTTCAACGCCGATCTGTAATCCCCAGCTTCCGCCGCCGATGGACACGAATGCAGGCGCGCTCCAGCCATCGGAGGTGCGGCACGATGCGACGCCGCGGCCGTGTTTGCCGCCAAGGATGAAGCCGCCCTTGATCAGGTTCGGAACCACCAGGATGCATTTCGCGTTGCTCAATACTTCCTCAGGAATCCCTTTGTCCGGAGTTGCCATGATCGAGTGCAGAACGTCAACCGACGAATGCAAGCGTTCGATCGTATCCTCGCGGGCGCTGCCGCCCAGGCGAGCGTTCCAAACAGGCCCATCAAGCCCATCAACAAGAGTGACATTGTCTTTTTCATGTTTTGTTCCTTTAAGAGCTACGGAACTAAGAGAAGAGAACTTCAGATGGGCTGACTTAGTTCAGAGGACCTGAAAGAGAGAGAGGTTGTACTCATCTCCAGCATCATGATGGCTCCGAACACAACGAATAGCTGGTCTGAATTGCTCACTTTTTCATAGGGCCGCCTGAATCGCCGCCCCCAGCGCGGCCTCCAGCGCCCGCCTCCGATGGTGCCGGCGAATCGGTGTTCCTTAATTTAAAAAGCGAGCAATCTTGCACAGAATCGCCGCCGGCGACCTGCCATGATTGCCTCTGCCAGACTGCCCGGCCGGGCAGCGATTTGAGAACGCGAAATCTCCGCCATGACCTCCGTCCCACAAGCGTTAGTTGGCCGTATTCGTAGTCTGCGGGCTTCGCCGCGTCGCTGAGAAAGTGGCTGGGGATAACACCCCGAGACGGCGATTTCGCCTCCCAGCGGATGTGCCCGTTTTGCGGGCTCATCACCCCGCGCCACCGAACCTGTTGCCTGGAGTGCGGCAAATCCTCCAACCCCCCTGAAACACCGCCCCGCCAAT
>CAWFJA010000026.1:0-125904 GCA_963816025.1 Terriglobia bacterium | reverse complement strand
ATCCTCGCCAGCGTCCATTTCAGCGAGCACCCCAGCTAATGGGGCGGCATCGGCAAACAAGAATAGCCGTTGCTTCTCAGCTTCCGAAAATGTTCCGTTCCAGAAAACGTGCGCCATTTCGGGCGATAGCAGCGTACCTTGCAGAAACCGTTTAAGCCTGTATTCGAAGCCGATCTTTTCGTCGGATACCGGGAGATGCATTGCAAACGCCAAGGCTGCCTGCCGCAGCCCAGCAGGAATCCTGCGGGCCAGGGCGTTGTAGCGATCCGTTCATAGGTAAGGTAGCCCGCGAATAATTCGTCCGCGCCCTCGCCTGTCAGCACGACGGTGACTTCCCGGCTCGTCATCTGAGCCAGGAACCAAAGTGGCAAGGCGCCTGCGTCCGCGCCGGGCTCATCGGAATGGTAGGCAATCCGCTCTATCGCGTCTACGAGGTCTGCGCTCGCACTCAGATCGAACTCCGAGTGCCGTGTGCCGAAGTGGCGGCTGACCTCCTTGATGTATCTACTCTCGTCAAACGAACGTCCCCGGAAGGTCACGGAGTACGTCTGCAGCTGACCCTGATGCGCATTCGCGGCGTAGTGCAGGATGGTCGAAGAGTCAAGGCCTCCGCTGAGCCAAATACCCACGGGCATGTCGGAAACAAGCTGCTCTTTGAGCGATTGCGTCAACAGGTCGTCCAGTTCATCGCAGGCGTCCGCCACTGAGCGTGGTGCGCTCCCGGCAGCCGGCCGAGGCAAATACGAGCCGCTACTCCACTCGCCGTTCCGCCACTCTAGAACGTGCCCTGGCATGAGCTTGATGATGCCCTCTACCAGAGTAAGCGGGCCAGGAACATAGTTCAGGCTGAGAAAGCAGTTCAAACCCGACAGGCAAATGTTGCGGCGCACAGCAGGGTGCAGCAGGATGCACTTGAGCTCAGAGCCGAAATAAATTTCACCATCCTGCAGACAGTAGTACAGCGGCTTAATGCCCATCCGGTCGCGAGCGAGAACCAGGCGATGTTCGGACTGCACCCAGAGGGCAATGGCAAACATCCCGCGCAGCTTGGAGAAGCACGAACTGCCCCAGCACCGAAACGCGTTAAGCACGACCTCAGTATCGCAGCGTGTCTCGAAGGCAAACCCTTCCGCTTGCAACTGCGCGCGCAATTCCGAGCAATTGAAAATCTCGCCATTGAAAACAACAACAATATCGCGGTCAGGGCTGAAAAGTGGCTGATCTCCTCCCTCGAGATCGACGATGCGCAGCCGCGTCGCGCCCAGCGAGATGTGCTCTGAGCAAAAAGTTCCCTGATGATCAGGTCCCCTGTGCGCAATGGCCTCCAGGGCTGCCATCAGCACCCCGGCGGGCAGGTCCTCCGCGATATGTGAATACCCGAGAATGCCACACATGTGCGGCGCCCCATTTGCGCACGAGAGCGATTCTGGACCGAGCAATACGCTCTCCACATAGCTCTGGGATCCAAGCTTGATGATTTCCTAACCCCAAGCCTATGGCTCGATCAATTCGATAAGTTCAGGTGAGCACCTGACCTCTCGCTTGGCAGGTAATCCCCACGGTCACACACGCATGCAACCGCCTCGCGGAGCCAACGCCCGACCAGATTTTGGAGTTCGACCATTCCCGCGAGCGCTATGTGCCCATAAGTCTTAATTGGATAAGAGAATATTGTCAATCAAATATGCGGACTCAGATCAAAAGGTGATTTCTAGACGCCGCTGCCCGGCGCGGCAAACCGTTTCGTCCTTGACAGAGCAAGGCCTACGCGATCGAGACGAAAGAACGGTGTCTTTTTACGAAACTCTCACCACGGACTCAAGTCTGAGGCTTCAGAGACTTCCCGGAGAAGACATTTTCAGCCAGCGTTGCAGGAAGCCCATGCGTGGGCGGACGTTTAGTGGTGGGTAGAAACAATTCGCCGGAAGTGGCGGCGCATACAGGCTTGAGACCATATCAGACAAAGCAAAATCGGACAGGAATCTTTTGCCAGAGAGTGCCCGATGAAGCATAGATCCGGGAACATCCACGATACGGAAATCTTTTAGGCCGATTCGTCGCATCCTGCCGTCCGACGGCTTTGCGTGTAGTCGTACTGTAGTAAGAGGTCAATCATCGCTAATAAACCTCGAGGGTCTTCTTAAGGCTGAAGCCTGGCTTAAGCCCGTCGTACCATCGCCCTACCAGCAGGCGCGGCCAGCCGTGACACCAACACACAACTCATGCCACTGGGCGACACTTAGCGATCCGGATTGTTCGGCGAGCCGGGCGGCTCGGCGAACTCGCCCAGTTCCTTGCGGTGGCTTTTCACTTCGCGCAGCGCGTAGATCGGCTTGTTTTGCGATTCGTAGTAGGTGCGCGCGACGATTTCGCCCAGCAGTCCCATGGAGATGAATTGAATGCCGCTCACGAAAAGAGCCACGGCCAACAGCATCAGCGGCCCGTGTTCCGTCATGATCGGGACGTGGTGGCCGAATTTTTCGTAGCCGAGAAACGCCGCGACGACAAATCCAAGTCCCGCGCCAGTCATGCCGATCAATCCAAAAAACTGCAGCGGACGCGTGGAATAGTCGAGCAAAAACTTCACCATAATGAGATCGAGAAATACCCGGAAAGTGCGCCCGATGCCATAGTTGGACTTTCCGCTCTTGCGATCCAGATTGGCGATGGGTATTTCGGCGATCTTTGCGCCGACGGAGCTTGCAAGGGCAGGGATGAACCGGTGGAGTTCGCCGTAGAGCTGAATTTCCTGAATAATTTCGCGGCGGTAGGCTTTGAACGTGGTTCCGAAATCGTGCAGCGCGATGCCCGACAGTTTGGCCATCATCCAGTTGGCGGCACGGCTGGGAATCTGGCGCATGAGCCAGTGATCGCGGCGCGCGTGGCGCCAGCCGCTCACCAGATCGTAGCCCTCCGCAATCTTGTCGAGAAAACGCGGAATCTCCGCCGGATCGTGCTGCAGGTCTCCGTCCATGGAGATGATGATTTCGCCCCGAGCGAAATCGAATCCCGCCGCGAGGCCGGCAGTCTGGCCGAAATTTCGGCGCAGCCGCACCAGGTTTACGCAGGGGTCATGTTGGTAAATGTCATCGAGAACCTTGAACGTATTGTCACGGCTGCCGTCGTCGACGAACACAATTTCGTAGGGCTCGCCCAGCGCATCCATCACTTCCGTCAGCTTGATATACAAAGGAGCAATGTTTTCCTGCTCGTTGTAGAACGGGACAACGATCGAATACCGAATCGTGGTTGCGCTTTTCATGCTGCCCTCTAATAAGCTTTGCTCTCGGCAGGATCCGGGCACTCTCGGAAACAGTCTTGCGCGGGAAAGCCTGCGGCAGCCCCGTCGGACGATCCCGGCCATTCACCTTTCATTCGGGTGAGGCATAGAGCACGCCAGAGCGCACAAATCCAGCGCTCCCGTCAGGTCAGGGAACGATCCATAGTCTTAAGCAGCTAAGACTATATTGTCAAGGTCGCCGGACCATTAAGTTACCGGGCTGCACAGGAAGGGCCGTGATCGGCATCACACCAGGAAGCAAGCGCAGCTTGAGGGCTGCGGATTGGCAAGGTCATGCACTTCCGTCCTCTTCGACAACGTCCGGCAA
Source organism: Terriglobia bacterium (assembly GCA_963816025.1). Classification (GTDB taxonomy): domain Bacteria; phylum Acidobacteriota; class Terriglobia; order Terriglobales; family Acidobacteriaceae; genus JAIQFF01. The sequence goes on along the minus strand of CAWFJA010000026.1, from coordinate 122,296 downwards.
GTAAGTATTCTCTCTTTGATACCTTTCACGGGCCCTGGGGGTGGATCCGGGTTGCTGGGTTGCAAGGAAGGGGCGAAGCAAGAGAAAAGGACCCTTAATTGCAGCCAGGGAATTGAAATCAATGTCCATGCGCCCTACTCTCCTTGCGTGTGTCGCGCTCTTTCTCGTCGGATACTCGTTCGGGCAGATTTCACCTGGGCCTCTCTCGCGTGCGCACCAGTCTCTGGAAGGCGCCACGCAATGCGCCAGCTGTCACAAATTCGGCGGGGAGGCAATTCTCAGGTGTCTGGATTGCCACACCGAGATCGCGGAACGGCTGAGTTCGGGGAAGGGGCTGCACGCTACTTATGGGATGAAGGCGGCATCGAGCCAGGATTGCGCGCGCTGCCATTCCGAGCACAATGGTCTGGACTTCCAGCTGGTTAAGTGGGACACGAAGAAGTTTGATCACAAACAGACTGGCTATGTACTGCAAGGCAGGCACGCGGGACTTGGCTGCAATCTCTGTCACACCCCGGAGCACATTGCGGGCGCCCGGCGATCGTCGATCAAAGTTCAGGATCTGAGCCGGACCTTTCTTGGACTGAGCCCAGGGTGTACAAGCTGCCATCAGGACGCGCACAGCGGACGGCTGGGCACAGACTGCGCGCAGTGTCATAACAGCACCGACTGGAAAAACACCGCTGGGCAGTTCGATCACTCCAGGACGCGTTTTCCGCTCACCGGACTGCATGCTCAGGTGAAGTGCCAGCAATGCCACACTCCGGGTCCCGACAGCAAGCCGCGTTACGCGGGCTTACCCTTCAGCAAGTGTTCGGATTGCCATACCGATCCGCACGCGGGGAGTTTCGCACCGCAGAGTTGTCAGTCCTGCCACAACCCCGGAGGATGGAAACTGGTCTCAACCTCGGCGCTCAACAACAGTTTTGATCATTCCAAGACCAAGTATCCGCTGTTGGGGAAACACCAGCAGGTGGAATGCGTTTCCTGCCATCGCAAGGGCGATTTCAAGCAGCCACTCGCTTTTGGGAAGTGCATGGATTGCCACCACGATGAACATCAGGGACAGTTCGCAGACCGCGTGGGCGGCGAGGAGTGCTCCTCCTGTCACAGCGTGGAAGGATTCACGCCGGCTAAGTTCGGGCTGCAGGAGCATTCGGCTACCGCCTATCCCCTGCAAGGAAAACACGCCACCCTGCAATGCGCGCAGTGCCATATCCCGCGCGGCAAAGAAACTCGATACAAAATTAAATTCGAGCGCTGTCTTGACTGCCACAAAGACGAACACCAGGCGCAATTCGCGGCCGCGCCTTATCTGAACCGCTGCGAGCAGTGCCACACGCTCGACGGCTACAAGCCTTCCACGTTCGGGCTGGCGCGGCACAAGCAGTCTCGGTTCTCGTTGACCGGAGCGCATCTGGCCGTGACCTGCGAGGAGTGTCACAAAGCGCAAACCCAGGTCTCCGCCCAAATCAGGCCGGAGGTGCCGTACCACTTCGAGGACATGTCCTGCGCGGGATGTCACCAGGATCCTCACCACGGGCAGTTTGGCAAGCGCATGCAGCGCCTGGTGAATGGCCAGTCCGTGGGATGCGAAGCCTGTCACACCAATAGGACCTGGATGGAGTTGTCGCGCTTCGACCATTCCCAGACGGAATTCCCGCTGGCGGGGGCGCATCGTGCCGTCGCCTGCATCGACTGCCACAAACCCTCCAACCTTGAGACCAAGCTCGCCAGCGTTGATTTCCATGCCGCGCCAAAGCAATGTGAAGACTGTCACGAGGACATCCACGGAGCGCAATTCGCGAAAGCCGGAGGGGTTACCCGGTGCGGCGAGTGCCACAACAGCACTCGCTGGAAGCCTTCACTCTTCGACCATGACAAGCAGGCGGCCTTTCCCCTGCGAGAGGCCCACCGCAACGGACGCTGCGCCGACTGCCACAAACTGAACCGTGTAATAAATGGCAGGTCCGTACTTTTTTACGCACCGACCCCGAAAGAATGCACCGATTGTCATGGCGCCAACATCCCGGACCAGCATGGCAAGTCTTAGCCGGGTAAGAGTTGAGCGCTCAAGGCTTCAATTTAGACGCGGCGCCGTTGGGGCGGACCCTGGAAATGGCAACAGGATGAACGTTTGTCCATTTGCCGGGTTGAACTACAACCTTCGTAACATTTCTCCCATCCACAAGTACATATAACATCCCTATTGGATATCGAGTTGCTCCTGTTTTGAAGAACACTTCCTCTTCGTGGGATGGGGATGGAGTGGTCGAATCTCTGCTTGGGCGGGGAACTTGACGTCGGCCCTGTTGATACCCGTTATTCTGTTCTTCATGTCGCCGGCGCCCGCCGCGCAAGGGGCAGGCTACGCCGGCGCGCGAAGCCCGCACGGCGCATTGAACATCCCCTGCCAGAACTGCCACACCCTGAGCGCATGGAAGCCGATCCGCAATGTTCCTGAGTTCGACCACAACCAGACTCGCTTTCCTTTGCGCGGCATGCACCAGGGAGTGAGTTGTACCCAGTGCCACACCAAGCCGGTGTTCACAAACGTGGGCCAGAAATGCGCCGATTGCCATGCCGATATCCATAAACGTCAATTTGGAGCGTCCTGCGAACAATGCCACACCGTAAAGGGATGGCAAGTTTCGGTGCAGCAGATTAATCAGCACCAGAACCGCTTCCCCCTGATGGGTGCGCATGCCGCCCTGGATTGTGCTTCGTGCCACAAGGGCGCCGCGGTGGGCCAGTTCCAGGGGCTCCCGACGCAATGCTATTCGTGCCACTCGAAGGACTTTCAGACCGCCGAACCCAGTCACGTCAGCGGCGGTTTCCCGACCGGCTGCGAGCAATGCCACGGCATGAACAACTGGTTCGGCGCCAAGTTCGATCACCTCAAGTTCACCGGATTTGCCCTGGTGGGCGCCCACGCAACGCTCGATTGCAATGCCTGCCATGCTGGAGGGAGATTTAAAGGCACGCCCGCTAACTGCGTGGGCTGCCACCTGCCCGACTATCAGAAGAGCACGAATCCCAATCACGCCGCGCTGGCCTTCCCCCAAACCTGTCAGACCTGCCACAACACAACCGCGTGGCAGCCTGCGACCTTTGACCACAGCACGATAGGATTTCCGCTCACTGGAGCGCATCAGACGCTGCCGTGTACGCAGTGCCACGTAAACGGCAACTACAACCTGACGACATCCGCCTGCGCGTCCTGCCACATGAAGGATTACCAGGGCACGACTGATCCAAATCACGTGCAGGCACAGCTCCCGCAAACCTGCCAGGGATGCCACAACACGACCTCGTGGGCTGGCGCCACGTTTAATCATGCCACCACTGGCTTTACGCTTACGGGCGCGCACGCCACCCTGCAGTGTTCGCAGTGCCACGTGAACGGCAACTACAGCTTGAACACCGGGGCCTGCTCGTCCTGCCACATGAAGGATTTCCAGGGAACGACCGACCCAAATCACGTGCAAGGCGGATTCCCCACGACTTGCGATTCCTGTCACACCACGGTTTCCTGGGCTGGCGCCACGTTTAACCACAACTCAACCGGGTTCCCGCTCACTGGAGCGCATACCACCGTTCAGTGCGCGCAATGCCACGTGAACGGCAATTACAACCTGACCGACACCCGTTGCGTTTCGTGCCACACGAAGGACTTCAGCGGCACGACCAATCCCAACCACGTTCAGTCGGGATTCCCGCAGCAGTGCGAGGTGTGTCATAACACGACGGCCTGGATCCCGTCGTCATTCGATCACAACAATACGGCGTTCCCGCTCACTGGCAAGCACACGACCGTGGCCTGTGCCAGCTGTCACGTGAACAACAACTACACGACGGTTCCGACGGATTGCTACTCCTGTCATAAGGCCGACTACCAGACCACCACCGATCCGAACCACACGGCGGCGAACTTCCCTACGACCTGCCAGACCTGTCACACCACCAGTTCGTGGCAGGGAGCAACGTTCAACCACACCTGGTTCCCGAGCAATCATGGTGGGGCGAAAGGCGTTTGTTCCACCTGTCACACCAACCCGTCTAACTATGCGCTGTTCACTTGTACGGGTTGCCATACCAAGTCCCAAACCGATTCGAAGCATCGAGATGTGCGGAATTACGTTTACAACAGCCCCAGCTGTTATCAATGCCATCGATCTGGACAAGGCGGCGGCTAGAGTCTGGCAACGGAGAAATTGTCCCTCGATGAATACGGTGACGACATTCGATGAAGGCAGTACAAAGACAAATCGGCTTGGTAATTCTGTTTTCGTCGTGTGCCGTGGCGCAAGGGATTCCAACCACTTTGCGTGACGTGACTGTGATCTCGGAGAGCAGCGGGGTCCAGATCGAGGTAGCGCTCTCTGCGACTGTAAAACCATCCGTGCTGGCCACTACCGCTCCCTTCCGCCTGGTCTTGGATTTCGCCAACACCATTCCAGCGAGTCGGCAACAAGTTGGCGTCAATGTGCAGGGTGTACGGGCGGTGCGATATGCCTTGTACCAGTCAAGCCCGCCCGTCACACGGGTCGTGATTGACCTCGATCAGGCGCATTCGTATGAATTGCGCAGTGAGGGAAATCGGGTCACGCTGATCGTCGGTCCCCCGCTGGCCGCCGGGTTTGCCCGGCGGCATGCACCTGCACCGGCTGGTTCGGAAGGTCTCCTTGGACTACTCCGGCCGCATGGTCGTTCGGCTCCAGTCCCATCTTCCGATGAGAGTTTGAATCGTCCGTATCCGCCGCCCGTGGCCGCTTCGGCGCCGACCGCGGCCCATCCCAACCGCGGTAGTTTGCAGGAGGGAACCGTGTTCCCCGGACTGGGGTCTCCGGGAACGGGAAATGTGCCGGGCGGGACGGGGAGTGTGACTGCCTCGGCCGTGAGCCCGGTAGCCCCCGTTAAGACCGCGGGTGGCGTCGAGGCGTCGTCGACAGCCCCGGCAAGCGGACCAGGCGCACCCAGTTCGATTGCATCTTCGAGCACACCTGCTCCACCTGCGCCACAGACGGCGGCATCCAAGAATGATTCTCTGCCCGCGGTCGTGGCATCACCTGACAGTCCACCCCCTTCCGAGGGTTTGCGCACCGCGGATCAAAACCCAACCAAGGGCCCATCGGCTTCGCAGGAGCAGCCTTCCGCAGAGGTACCTTCCAATTCGTCCGGGCCATTATCACAGACAACTTCAGCAAGCGTGCCAGAAGTCTCCAACCCGATTCCATCTTCGAGCACACCGGTTCAGGCCGCGGCATCGGGGAATGATGCTACGTCTTCGGCACCTGCATCGCCGGTGAATCCGGCTCCTTCCGAGGGTTCTCGCGCTGCAGAGCAAGACGCAACCGCAGCCGCTTCGACTGCGCGGGCCCAGCCTCCGGATATGGCACCTTCCAATTCCGACAGCACCGATTCCGTGCCCGGCCTGCCAGCGCTGGATCCCAACCTGAAGACTGTTTTCAAAGTGAAATACGTGGCAGAGGGAGCGGCTTATCTGGACGGGGGCCGCAGTTCGGGTCTCACTGAAGGGATGAAACTGGAAGTCAAGGAATCTGACCTCCCGACGCAACAGGGGAGCACGGCCAGCGCCAGCGATCCGCGGGTGGTGGCGGAACTGGAAGTTGTGGCGGTGACCGAAACATCAGCCGTCACCGACATTCGCGCGCCCAAACGTCCGGTCAAGCAGGGGGACCTGGCCTACCTCTCGACCGGAGACGCGCAGGCTCTCATACAGCAACGGACACTAAGCGCGACGAGGAAGTATCCGATGGTGGTCGCATTTACCGAAGACGACCCACAAGATGAAGAGGTGCGGGCAGAAGTGCCGCGGCCTCCTCAGCCTTCGGTCAACCGTACCCGCGGATGGATCGGCCTCGATCACATGGGCACGGTCAGCCATGGCAGCTCACCTGTGACCAGTTCCGATGTCGGTCTCGTTGTACGGGCGGATATCACACGCATCGGCGGCACTTACTGGAATCTGACCGGCTACTGGCGCGGACGGCTGACCTCCAGCTCCTCTTCGACTCAGCCCACCCTGCAAGATTTGATCAACCGTACCTATCACCTGGGACTGATCTACGACAATCCCAATTCACGCTGGGTAGCGGGCGTGGGACGTCTCTATTTGCCCTGGGCGCCAAGTCTGGACACGATCGATGGAGGATATTTTGGCATGCGCCTCGGTCGGGGCGTGACGGCAGGCCTGTTTGCTGGCTCTACGCCCGACCCAACCTCGTGGAACTACAACCCTGATCAGCGCATCGCTGGCTCGTTTGTCAACTTTCAAGGCGGATCCTATGATCGCTTCTACTACACCAGCACATCGGGGCTGGGTGTCAGCACGCTAAAGTGGCAAATCGACCGGCCATTTGTTTTTTTTGAAAATTCCGTATCTTACAAGCGCTTCGTATCGATCTACGATTCGCTGCAGGCGGACAGTCCGCGAGGCAACCTGGCCGTTGCCGCCCCTGGGCCGGGCCTGAGCCGGAATTTTCTGACCGTCCGTTTGCAGGTGCACCCAAGGCTGGAAATCGATCTCAACCACAACTACTTCCGTGATATCCCGACCTTCGATCCGGCATTGATCGGCACCGGCCTGCTCGACAAGTATCTATTTCAGGGTTTCAGTGTGGGCGCGCGTGCCGAAATAGTGAAGCAAGTTTTCTTATATGCCGATGTCGGACGCAGCAATCGTACCGGTGATACCAAGAACTCCTGGAACCAGATGGCCGGCATCAGTTTCAACCATCTGCCCTGGTTTGGACTGCGAGCTGACGCCCACTACTCGCGGTTTAACAGTTCCTTTGGCGATGGCTCCTACAAGTCGTTTTCTGTGTCTCGGGAAGTCACTGACACCCTGCTGCTCAGCATCCTTGCCGGAACGCAGAATTACAGTTCCACTCTGGCCAGCAATAATAACTCCCGCTTTCTGAACGGTAACGCCGAATGGTCATTCGGGACCCATTACTTCATGCAGGGAGGATTCACCATCAACCGCGGAGGTGCGTTGAGCTACGACCAGTGGTTGTTCACACTGGGCTACCGATTCGATTCGAAGGCGAAACACAAATGAAAACTGCCAACCCCAAGGTTCTCTCTCGGCGAAGCTGCACGCTGGCCGTCGCAGGTCTTCTGTTGTGGATGACGGGCAGCACGGCTTGGGCGGCTGAGGGCCTGGACGACATCCTTTCACGCGTCAGCGCCAGAGTTGCAGATTCGCTTGAGCGGTTCTCCGAAACTAGATGCACGGAAAAGGTGAACCAGCAAAAACTATCCAGTGATGGCAAAGTGGAGCGCGACATCAACTCCACCTACGACTACCTGGTCATCTTCACCAATGCCGGCGGCGAGTTGAGTTTGGACGAGTCCCGGAAGCCCGTGGGGGAAGGAAAGCCCGACAAGAACAACAATCCGCTGCTGGTGACCAACGGCTTCGCAACTCTGTTTCTGATCTTTCATCCCTACTACGCCGGGAGCTTTCAATTCACCGCGCTGGAAGACGAAACCGCCGGTAATCGGAGGCTGAAGAAAATCGGATTCCGCTATGTTCGCGGGACTCGCTCGCCGGCGGCGCTGGCATTGCGAGGGCGGGAATATCCTCTTCCGCTTTCTGGTGTGGCATGGATTGAACCGGACACAGGCGCCATTACCAGGATTGTGGCCGACCTCGGGAACACGATGGAAGACGTAGGGCTCAAGAGTCTGCGCACCGACGTGACCTATGCGCCGGTTCCCTTTCGCGAACTCAAAGAGTCTTACTGGTTTCCCTCCAGGGCCAGCGTCGAAGTAGAGACTCCGCGCCAGCATTGGCGCAACATCCATGTGTTTAACGATTATCAGCGTTTCTCTGTAAGCACGGAGGAGAAGGTGGCAAGCCAATGAGCGCTAACGCCAATGTTGCAACTCGGGTTGTGCCCGCAAAAGACGCGGAGCGGGCCCACCGCATCCGCCTGATCTGCGGCTATGCGCTGGCGATCGGACTAATCGCCGGACTGGCAGTTTACGGGTTCGACTATTACACCCTGAGTTCTGCCGACCGCCCGTTCTCGCCCAAGCATGTACTGCTCAGGCCCAGTGGAGCCATCGGTATCAAGCTGGGCATTCTTGGCCTGATGATGTTTCTAGCCATCTTCTTATATCCGTTGCGGAAGTGCTGGCCGTGGCTTTCGCGGCAGGGGAGTTCCAGGCATTGGCTGGATATTCATGTGCTGCTCGGCCTCTCCGCGCCGTTCATCATCGCTTTTCACTCGTCGTTCAAATTCCGGGGCTTCGCGGGAATGGCGTTCTGGTTCATGCTGGCGGTGGCGATCAGCGGCGTGGTTGGAAGATATCTTTATGCGCAAATTCCCCGCAGCCTGAACACTGCCGAACTGTCGCTGCGGGAGCTCCAGGAAATGCAGATACAGTTATTGCAGAAGTTGGAACACCAGGAGCTGTTACCGGCGGATGATCTGCAGTCCCTGTGGCGCTTGCCAAGCGCGGAAGTGGTTCAGAAGCTCTCTCCAGTCAGTGCCCTGGCTTACATGATGGCTCTGGATGTCGGGCGTGGCTTCCGGATTGCAAAGCTCAGGCGTCATCGGTTGGGTTGGAGCGGGAAGGTGGCAACCGTGGGCGGTTTTCTGCCCACTCGCCACGCTCATCTTGAGAAGGCCATTCGGACTGCCCGGCAGGAAGCGGCGACGGCCAAGCGTGTACTGTTTCTGGGCCAAGCGCAGCGTGTGTTTCACTTTTGGCATGTCGTGCACCGGCCGTTCAGCTATACGTTTGCCCTTCTGGCCCTGATCCACCTCGTGGTGGTGGCGGCGATGGGTTATTTCTAGGATCTAATATGGACACGCTCATCGCTTTCATTGTTGCTGCCGCGCTCACACTGTTCTTCTTGCGTGGATACCAGAAGCGTTTGAAGGAAAGAGAGGCACGCGCCAGGGAGGCCTCGGAACGGGGAAAGTTGTTCTCCGAAGGTCCGCGCTCGCAACATCCCCACATCGACACCTCTCACTGTATCGGTTGTGGGACGTGCACTTCGGTCTGTCCCGAGGGTGATGTGCTGGCCATGCTGGCAGGGAAGGCGGCCATTGTGAACGGACATAAATGCATCGGCCACAGCCTGTGCGCCGAGGCGTGCCCGGTTGGGGCCATTACCATGGTGATGGCAAGTCCAAGCATGGGCGCCGACATGCCGCATCTCACGTCGGAGAACGAGACCACGATCAAGAACCTGTTCATCGTGGGGGAACTCGGCGGCCTGGCCCTTATCAAGAACGCGGTCAATCAAGGACGGGACTGCGTGGATACGATCTCCAGACGGAGAGCGGAAGGCCGATCCAACCCCGTGGGATCAGACATCCACGATGTCCTTATCGTCGGCGCTGGTCCGGCGGGAATCAGCGCCTCTCTGCGGGCCATCGAGAACAACCTCAAACACATCACGCTTGAGCAAGATGAGGTGGGGGGTACGGTGGCAAAGTATCCCCGCCAGAAGTTGGTGATGACCAGTCCCGTCGAATTTCCGATGTACGGAAAGTTCAAGAAGATGGAACTCACCAAGGAACACTTGCTAGCCTTCTGGGACATGGTCCTGAACCGCGCCGACTTCAACGTTCGAACTGGCGAGAAGGTGGAGGACATCAAGAAGGAGGCTGATGACGTATTCACAGTAAAAACCGCCAACAACCTCTATCGATCGCACAACGTGGTATTGGCGCTGGGTCGTACCGGCACGCCGCGCAAACTCGGAGTCAAAGGTGAAGAGTTGCCCAAGGTCATGTACCGCCTGATCGAGGCTGATCACTACGTCAACAAGACCATCCTGGTGGTAGGAGGCGGCGACAGCGCCGTTGAAGCAGCCCTGGGGCTGGCCAATCAGACGGGCAACCAGGTCACGCTTTCCTATCGGCAAGAGCGTTTTGGCCGCATTAAGGAGCGCAACGCAAGACGCATTGAAGACTATAAGCGCTCGGGGAAGATCAAAGTACTTTTCAATTCGGTCCCGCTGGAATTCAAGCCGGAATCCGTAGTGCTGCAAGTCAATGGCGTACCGCAGGAATTTCCCAATCAATATGTCTGGATTTTCGCCGGCGGTACGCCTCCGTACGACTTTCTCAAGAAAATTGGAGTTGGGTTCGGAATGCGTGATCTGACCTCAGAGGCCAATACCGAGGCAAAGCTAGCCTCCACCGCCAGGAAAGAGTTCGGGGAGTCTGCGCCAGCGGTCGCGGGCGCGTCGTAGTCACGCCTTTGACGAGTGCTTCGCGAGTGCTGCCCCCGGGTAACCTGCCGCCTACTTTTGTCCGGCAAATTGTCATCACTTCCATCGAAACCACGACTTCGTTCCTGATACCGCTTCCCTCTATCATGCGCCGGCCTGGCGCAGAAGAAACCCAGGGCTACAGCCGCGTGCACTAACCATGTGTCAAACTCCGATGGCGGGAATATACTCTGGAGTTTCCACCACATCGAATTCATGAAGAAGGACTGAAGGAGCCGGCAAATTGAAACCGATCTTCTGCCGAGTAGTCGCGATCTGCGCCGCCCTGGCTTCACCGGGGACCATTCCGGCGAACGCAGCACAACCACAGACGTCCAGGCTGGAGTTGGCTGCGGACTCCGACTGGCGATTCCTGCTCGGCGATCCGAGCGGTGCGGAGGCGCGCTCAATTCGCCGACGGGTCCTGGCGCACCGTAAACCTCCCGCACGACTGGAGCATTGAAGGAGTGCCTGACAAAGACAACCCAACCGGTTCGGGAGGCGGCTTCTTCCCTGCGGGGACAGGCTGGTATCGCAAGACCTTTACTGCACCCCACGAGTGGAGAGGGAAGCGAGTGAGCGTCGAGTTTGATGGAGTGTACAAGGACGCCACGTGTATCTGAATGGAACAAGCTGGGAACCCATCCGTACGGATACACCAGCTTTTCGTTTGACCTTACGCAAGCTTTGGATTTTTCCGGGCCCAATGTCCTGGCCGTGCGGGTGGACAATTCGGAGCAGCCGAACAGCCGCTGGTACAGCGGGTCTGGCATCTACCGGCATGTGCGAGTCGTAGTGACGGATTCCACGCATGTGGCGCACTGGGGAGTCTTCGTCACCACGCCCGAGGTCTCTGCCGGCACGGCGAAGGTTTTGCTGCGCACGCGCGTGGCCAACGAGTCCGCCGGCCAGGCCGATGTCACCGTGCGGACGATTTTGAAGGACCGTAACGACAAGCAGGCGGGAAGCACGGAGTCGACGGTAACCGTCGCGCCTGGAAAAGATATCGAAGCCAGCGCAGACGATCACGGTCGCTGAACCGGCGCTGTGGTCGCCGGATTCGCCGACGTTGTACCGGGCGATTACGCAACTGCTCAGGAACGGCAACGTAGTCGACGAGGTGGTGACCCCCTTCGGTATCCGGTCGCTCTCATGGTCGGCGGAAAAGGGCCTGCTGCTGAACGGCAAGAGCATCAAGCTCACCGGCGGCAGCGTCCACCACGACAACGGACCGCTGGGGGCCGCGGCCTTCGATCGCGCGGAGGAACGCAGGGTAGAGCTGCTTAAAGCTGCCGGGCACAACGCCGTACGAACCGCCCACAACCCGCCGTCACCCGCATTTCTGGACGCCTGCGACCGGCTCGGGCTGCTGGTGCTGGACGAACCGTTCGACACGTGGAAGGCGCACAAGGTCAAGTTCGATTACGGCAGAGACTTCGATGAATGGTGGAAGCGGGATGTCTCGTCGATGGTGCTGCGCGATCGCAATCATCCTTCCATTGTGATCTGGGGAATCGGCAATGAGATTCCCGAGCTGGAGGTTGATCGCGGCGGGGCGATGGGTAAGCAACTGGCCGATCAGGTGCGATCGCTCGACAACACTCGCCCGCTTACGCTGGCGTTTCCCGGCACCACCACCTCACCCACCGCGGAAGCTGTGTTCTCGCTGCTCGACATTACCGGTTACAACTACAACATTCTTCCGACCTATGCGGAGGACCATCGCCAGTTGCCAAAGCGAATCATGCTGACGACCGAGTCGTTTCCAGCGAAGGCTTTTCCGTTGTGGGAGATTTCGCAGGACAATCCGTATGTGATCGGTGATTTTACCTGGACTGCCATGGACTATCTGGGTGAGTCCGGTATCGGCGCGTGGTCTTATGGCACTCCGGAAGAGGCCAAGATGGCAGCGCAGATTATGGGCGGGATGATGACCACGGCCATGGTCGACAAGATGTTCCTGGGAATGGCGAATGGCGTGGATATGATGGCTGCGATGGGCCAGGCGCAAAGCTGATCCGGCCATGAAAGCCGCGATGGCGGTCCTGTTTCACGGGTATCCGTGGCACGCAGCGGCATGCGGAGATATTGACTTAACCGGCTACCGGAAGCCGCAGTCCTACTATCGAGACATCTTGTGGAACGGCGGCGATCGCGTGTATGCCACTGTCCGTTTGCCCGAACCGGAAGGAAAAAAGATCATTGCCATGGGGTGGGCGACTTATCCAACGCTGCCGAGCTGGAACTGGGCGGGACAGGAAGGCAAGGAGATGCAAGTCGAAGTCTACTCCGGTGCCGAAAAGGTGCGGCTCTTTCTGAATGACAAACTGATCGGCGAGAAACCAACCGGCCGCGAACAGGAATTCAAGGCAATGTTCAGCGTCCCCTACGCGCCGGGCACGTTGAAAGCCGTGGGAGTACGAGGCGATCGCGCCGTTGCGGAGAGCGTTCTCACCACTACCGGCAAGCCGGCGCGATTGCGATTGACCGCGGACCGCACCGTGCTCCAGGCGGATGGTCAGGATCTGTCGTTTATCACCGTGGAGGCTCTGGATGAGGAGGGCCGATTTCAACCGGATGCGGACCAGGAGGTGCAGTTCGCGATCAACGGGCCGGGCGTGATTGCAGCGGTGGGAAATGGAGACGGCAAAGACACAGCTTCGTATCAGGGTGACCGGCGTAAGCTTTTCCAGGGACGGGCCCTGGTCGTATTGCGCACGTCGAAACGAGGCGGCCCGATTCATCTGACTGCCACGGCTCCCGGTCTGAGCGCCGGGACCACAGATATACAGGCAAGAGCGGTGGACCCGCGCCCCGAACTGCGTTGACCGGGCCTCGAACCTTGCGAACCTGGCGCAAAGTGGTGGCACAATCAACAGCTGCCACCGTTCCGTGTGTGAAGCAAGCGAGAACCTGGGCACTCGCCGCAACCATCTGCGGGCACGATTCCGCTGGCACTCCGGCTTTCCCAGTCAGCGTGCAGGCGTTCGTTGCCACGGCGGAGGGACCTTTACCGAAGCCATGCCGGCTGCGGTCGCGGCCTGAATACCCATGTCGGTATCTTCAAAGACCAGACAGGATTCGGGCGCCACTCCAAGTCTGGCGGCGGCAATTAGGAACGCTTCGGGATCCGGTTTGCTTCTCTGGTAGTCTCCGGCGCAGATCAGCGCGTCGAACTTATCGAGGATCTTCAGGGTCTCGAGCGAGGCTGTCACCGAATCGCGCGTGCTCCCGGAGACGACGGCAAAGGGAATCCGTCCGTGGCTGGATTCAATATGGTGCAATACTTCAGGGACGGCTTTGAGCTGGGGAAGCATCTCCAGATAAAATTCTTCTTTGCGCCTGGCCACGGCCTCTACCGGCATCTTCAGCCCATGACGGTGATTGAGCGTGGCAATGATCTCCGCCACCGGCATGCCTCCCCAGGCGTAGAAAAGGTCCTCACCGAATTGGCAATTCCATTCCGAAAGAGCCTGGCTCCACGCCATGTAGTGAAGGGGCATCGAATCGGCAATTGTCCCGTCGCAATCGAACAGGTAGGCATCGAAAGACCCGCTCGGCAGTTCTAATCTCATATCCATCGTCCTCACGCAGGGCATGTTCCGGGATTTTTCTGGGAGATAACGGGCGGTCATCTGGCGATCGCGGAGGAACTGCCGGCGGTCAGAACAGTCTCCATTATTATTTTCACTTCTGTTTCCCGGGAGAGATGCCGGTACGTAAGCCTGGATGCAGACGTACCGGCACAGGCTCTGAGTTACGCAGCGGCTTCCGCTTTCCGTCGAAAGAACGCGAGCAGATCGGCATTGATCTGGTCCGCGTGGGTTTTGGGCATCCCGTGCGGGAAACCGTGATACACCTTCAACTCGGCGCCCTTGACAATCTTCGCCGACATCGGACCCGCCGCGGCGATGGGCACGATCTGATCATCGTCGCCATGAAGGATGAGAGTCGGCACGTCGAACTTCTTGAGGTCCTCAGTAAAGTCCGTTTCCGAGAAAGCCTTGATGCAGTCGTAGTGGGCCTTCATTCCCCCCAACATACCCTGCAACCACCACTGCTCACGAATGCCTTCCGAAATCTTGGCGCCTGGCCGATTGTAACCATAGAAGGGAAGCGTGATGTCCTTGTAGAATTGTGCCCGATTTTTCGCAAGTTCGGTGCGGAGGCCGTCGAAGACCGACATGGGCGCGCCCACGGGATTTTTGTCCGTCTTCAACATCAGCGGCGGCACCGCGCTGATGAGAACGGCCATTCCGACACGTTTTGTGCCATGCCGCCCGATGTAGCGCGCGACTTCTCCGCCCCCGGTGGAGTGGCCCACATGGATTGCGTTCTTCAGGTCAAGCTTTTCCGTGAGGACGGCGAGATCGTCGGCGTAGGTGTCCATATCGTTGCCATCCCAGGTCTGGGTGGAGCGGCCGTGCCCGCGCCGGTCATGCGCGATGACGCGATAGCCCTGCTGCCCGAAGTACAACATCTGTCCGTCCCAATCGTCCGCGGTAAGCGGCCAGCCGTGACTGAATACGATGGGTTGGCCCTTGCCCCAGTCCTTGTAGTAGATTTCTGTTCCGTCCTTCGTAGTGATTGTAGGCATGATGGTTTCTCCTTGAATGTGTGATTTGGTTTAACGATTGCTGTTTTTCTTGCCGACCTGCAAGAGCTCTTCGCGGAGTTTCTGGTTTTCTTGCTCCAGTTCGTGCATCCGCTTCTCAGCGGGAGCGACTGCGTCCCGAATTTCCTCCACTGTATACCGGGGAATGATGTGCTGTTGGCAGTTCCAGTCAAAAGCCTCGACTCGGATTACGAACACTCTCTCGGTAAAAGCGTTGTACTCCGGGTCGCGCACCTTCTTGATCCAGTCCCTGGCCTGCTCTCCTTCGAAGATCTCGACCCGGCCCAGGATTTTCAGGCGCAGCTGCCTGGGATAATCCATCAGGATGAGCGCGACCCGGTTGTCCGTCATCAGATTCCCGGTACTGATGTACTGCTTGTTGCCGCGAAAGTCCGCGAAAGCTATGGTACTTTCGTCGAGCACTTTCAGGAAGCCCTTGCGGCCGCCTCGATGCTGAACATAGGGCCAGCCGGTCGCGCCCACGCTTGCCATGTAGAAGGTGTCGCGTTCGCCGATGAACTCCGCTTCCTGCGGGCCCAGCCGACCGGCCGCGGACTCCGATTCCTCCAACCTTGCGTATTGTCGGCGGCTGCCGTATCGCTCCTGCAGGGCTTTGACGACCGGCGTAAATACCAATGATCCGAAGTTGTGAGGCAGAGCGGTTCTCCCTGGGACGAGTTTACGCCGTCTTTTTTCTTGTTTGAGGAAGAGTTTTTCACTGCGCGTGGCCCACGTCTCGCGCCAGTATCAGGACGGAACGAACAGTGAGGGCGCCCCCACCCCGCAACCCGCAACATTCCAGGCATTTAAGAGAGGCAGGCTATTTTTAGGGCAGAATGACCGGCTAGCCACTCAGGAACTCGCCGCAAGCGTTGGTTGAGACTGGCGAGGATTCGGGTCCAGTGCTGTCTCCATCTCCTTGAGCGCGCTTAAAAACCCACGCCCAAACGGAAGGAGAGGCCCATGCCGAGCCACAGGCTCATCTCAAAGTCGAGAGTCGGATCCTCCACCAAGGTCGGCCGCGCCGATCACAGTAACGACTCCCGCGACCGTGGAAATTTCGCAGCCACGCTGTGTGTTCTCGGTTTTGTTCTCTGCACTCTTCTGTTGTCGGTGGGATGTGGAAACAAGAACGTGTCGGCCGCGGCCGCTCCTCCGCCCAACGTTCAGGTTGTCCAGGTCATCCAGCGAGATGTCCCCATTTATCACGATATCTCGCCACGCCGGATGGTTTTGTAAACGCACAGATCCAGCCGCAGGTTTCTGGCTACCTTATCAAACAGAATTATCTGGAAGGCGCCGTGGTCAGCAAGAATCAGGTGCTTTCTCCGCCCAGAGTGGCTTTCTGCTGCAGTGGCAGGGCGTCCACGCGTTGCTCGATCCTTACCTTTCCGATTCGCTCACCCAAAAATACCGCCAGACTGACAAGCCTCATGTCCGGAAGGCGGAACTGGTGATCGACCCGGCCCGGCTTTCGTTCGCCGACATTGTAACGTCCTCCCACAATCACACCGATCACCTGGATGCTGAAACTCTCTGCCCCATCCTGGCGCAGAAGCCGCATCCCAAGCTGCTGATCGCGGAATCAAATCGCGGCTTCGTCGCGGAGCGGCTGGGTATCGACCGCGCGATTCCGATCGGCGTTGACGATGGCACCACGGTTGAAGTTTCCGGGATCCGAATTTCCGGTGTGGCCTCAGCTCACGAGAGTGTGGAGCGTGACCCAGAGGGTCGCGCCAGGTTCCTCGGCTACGTGCTTCAGTTTGGAGAGTGGGTGGTTTACCACAGCGGCGATACCATCCGATACCCGGGGATGGCGGAAAAGTTGCGCAGCTTCGGGGTGCACGTCGCATTGCTTCCCATCAATGGCCGCGCCCCCGAAAGAAAAGTGCCGGGAAATCTCTCCGGACCCGAGGCGGCGCAGCTGGCGAAAGATATCGGCGCCAGGATGGTCATCCCCTGCCACTTTGATATGTTCGAATTCAACACAGCATCTCCTGACGGATTCGTCACTGAATGCGGTCGCCTGGGGCAGCCGTGCCGAGTGCTTCGATGCGGAGAAAGGTGGGAGAGCAGCGAAGTGGCGGAGCAAAACCGTTGATCTTGATTTGCCTGATTCCCCTCTGAACTCCAGCCGGACAGAGTTTCGTCATGACCTGCTCGCCCGCCACTAGTGGCGAATGGCTGATTTATCAATGGGAAGCGTGTCCCAGGTCCGCCAGAAGGCATTCATCTCGTCCGGCTTGCCCAGGGAAACGCGGATCCAGGTGTCCCATGAGAGAGATACCGGAGCGATCAGGATATGGTTCGCGCGGAAGTATTGGATGACCATGGTTGCCGGATTTTGCGTATCCACGGCGAAGAAGTTAGTGAACGACTCACGCTGCTTGAAGTTGCGGGCGAAGGCCGCGTTCACGAATTCCTGGCGGGCGTCCGTGTTCCTCTTGATGGATGCCCTCAGGCTGGCGGTATCGTCAAGCGCGGCAATCGCGGCGCGAATCCCCAGCGTGCTTACCGCGTCAACCGTGCCGAAGGCCCGCATGCGCGCGGCCGCGTCCGGCGATGCGATCCCGTAGCCAACCCGCAGGCCGGCGAGCCCGTAAACATGAGAAAAGGTGCGGCTGACGACGATGCGGGGATCGTTCAAAGGCTGGTCGAGGAACGAAATATACGCGCTGGAACGCCCCGCATAGTGATCATAGGCCTCATCGATCAAGATGCAGCACGACGCTGGCAGCCGGGAGATGAAGTTTTCCAGGTCGGCCCGCGGCGTGATGGATGCGGTCGGATTATTGGGATTGCAGATATACACCAGGCCGGTGCTGGGCCCGGCGTGCGCCAGCATGGCATCAAGGTCGTGCTGAAAGCGGCGGTTGACAGGATCGGAGGTCACCGTCGCGCCGCTCGACCGGGCATAGAATTCAATGGCCGGAAACGTGGGTGACGGCTGCAGCAATTGCTTCCCGGCGCCGAGAAAGGCACAGCTGGCCATGCGGAGAATCTCGGTCGAGCCTGCCCCCAGGACAACCCGGTCCGGCCTGACGTGGTGGGATTCGGCAATGCGCTCCGCCAGTTCGGACGCGCCCGCACCTGACGGATAGCGCTCGGCTTCGGCAGCGGCCAGGCGCATCGCTTCCACCACTTTTTCCGACGGGCCGTAAGCGTTTTCGTTGTTGTCCAGACGGATGGGACCGCTACTTCTCGCCGCCGAAGCCAGCGGCACGCCCTCGGCCGACAGCCCGGCGGCACTGATACCCAGAATCTTCAGGAAGTCTCGGCGCGAGGAAGACATGATTGATTATGCAGGTGGAGCGGGACCTCTGCCTAATTGCGCTGGTTGAGCAATGTCTCTACCAGATCCCCCAGTTGCTGAGCGCTAAATTCATTTCCTTCCAAATTGGCGGCGAGCCTCTCCTGGCGGTCGATGACGGCCGTATGAAAGGAGTGCACCAGCAACGCCTCATCGGGATAAAAATTCATGTCGAACTTTCCGGCAATCTGCTTGATCTCCGGCAGCGACCCGGTCAGGAAGTGCCAGCCTTGGGAATCCGCTTTCCAAATCCGGGCGTAATGAGTCAAAGCTTCCGGGCCATCGTTGGCGGGATCGATCACAATCGTCAGCAGTACCAGGTCGCGCCCCATTCGTTCCCTAAACCGTTTCTGCAACTGCCCGAAATTATTCGACAGGCGAAAACAATAGTTGGGAAATGGACACCGAGTGTAAACAAAAGTCACAGCCACCACTTTGCCGGCAAACTGAGAGAGCTGGACCTGCCGCCGATTCTGGTCAGTCAAGGTGAAATCGGGAACCGGCTGGCCAATCGCAAGCGCGCTGGGCAGGGACGAACTCGGCGCCACCGCCTGTTCCAGAAGATGCATCCGGCGCGCCTGGGTGGGATCCAATTCCAGATTCTCAAACGCCCGGGCCTGCACGTCGTCGGCGTACGAAGAATCTCCGTCAACCACCAGGACGAATTTCACCGCCGTGCCCGGCTGCAATCCCTCCAGCATTTTGGACTCCCGAACCGCAAAGGGCATGGTCATGGCTTCCATGAAGCCGGGGATGCTCTCACAGGAAACCAGCATGCTCTTGCGCGACGGGTCTACCTTCAACACCAGGCCGCGAACATCATACTTCTGCACGGCCCCGGCGTGAACGGCCGTGAGCAGGGAAAGGACTGCTACCAGAACCCAACGCTTCATAACGGATTACACCGGAATTTAGTTTACCTTTCCTTTGGCGCGATCGGTACCCCACTTTGGTGGCGGAGAAGCCGTGCCCCTGGCCCCGCCTAAGCGAAAGCTATGCCGGTCTAACTTCTTGTAATCATTGGCAAATTCCTTGATTTCGAGGAATTGATTCTTGCCCACGCCGGCAAAAGTCTGCCGGGTGTTGCTGGCCGGCCACCAGATTTCAAGCTGGACGATCCGCGCCGCTTTTCCCAGTCCGATATGCTGGGCCAGGGGGGAGGCTCCGAACGATCCTCCGCTACCCACGGTGCGATAGATGGAACGCGGTTCGCCTTGCCCATTTGCGACCGTGATCTTTATGCGTGCCCCGATTGCGCCGCGGTTGCTCTTCACGCCCACCAGATGAAGGTTGATCCAATCATTGCCATTGCCTGGATTTTCGAAAAGGCGGAAAGGGTGCGAATCTCCGGGCGTCGCTCCTGCGATTTGCGCCAGTAAGTCCTCGTCCCCATCATTGTCGATGTCCGCAAAGGCCACGCCGTGTCCCTTATGGAGTTCTCCGGTGCCGGATGAAGCCGTCACGTCGGCGAAGAACTTGCCATCGTGATTGCGCAACATCACGTTCGGCAACAGGGAAGCATAAGAGGGATTTCCGGTGCCCAGGTAAATGTCAAGAAATCCGTCGTTGTCGATGTCGCCAAAGTTGGCGCCCATGGGCATGAACACTTTGTCCAGCGAGGTTTCCTTGGTCACGTCCCGGAAAGTTCCGTCCCTCATGTTCTTGAACAGCTTGAGGGTCTCGGCATTGGGAGCAAGCCCCAGGTAGCTTCGTATATTTTCTTCCAGGGACACGTAGTAGCTGCCGACAAACAAGTCTGGCCAACCATCGTTGTCATAGTCGAAGAAGAAGGCGGGCGAGCTTTGCCATGGCCTGGTCAAGCCTGCCGGGACGCTCACCTCGGTGAAAGTGCGGTTATGGTTGTTATGGAAGAGGTAGTGGGTGCCGTTCATGACGGAAACGTAGAAATCCACCCACCCGTCATTGTCGTAATCAGCAGCCGCCACGGCCTTCACGAAACCGCCGAACGCCACGCCGGCCGGAACCGCGATATCCTCGAAAGTGCCGTCGCCTTTGTTGTGGAAAAGCTGCAGGGATCCGTTCTCGTTGCCCACGATCAGGTCGACGAAACCATCGTTGTCGATGTCGGCCCACGCCGCCGCCTGCGTGCTGGTGGCCGGTCCTGCCAGTCCGCTCTGCGCGGTCACATCCGTAAATGTGCCGTCGCAGTTGTTCCGCAGAAGAGATTTTCTCTGGGGGAATTCCCAGGCCCCGCGCAAGACCAGAACGTCGAGGCATCCGTCGTTGTTATAGTCGGCCTGAAACATGGTGTAGCCGCCTAATTGGGTATCGAGGCCGGCTTGCTTCGTGCGATCGGAAAAAGTTCCGTCGCCGTTGTTGTGGAAGAAATGCATGGCCCCACACTGGTCGTAGTCGGATAGCATCACGTCGAGCAGACCGTCGTTGTCAAAATCATCCACGATGATGCCGGCCGACTCGCCGAAAGTATTGATTCCTGCCTTGGAGGCCACGTCCACAAACCTGGCCACGCTCTCGCTGGACTCAAATGCCGACAGCGGGATCAGGTATTTCTGCGGAACCTGATCCGGGTATCCGCCGAGCGTGGAATAGGCCAGGTTCAGCAGCCAACGCACATCCAGCGCATCGGGCTTTCGATCCAGATATTTCAGGAAGTATGCGACCGCCTTTTGCGAATCCGCGGGCTTTTGATAGCGCATTCCCGGCCGTGGCGGAAAAATGCAGCGGTCGTCGGGATGGCGATAGACATCGTTCTCCATTTCGGACTTATGCAAATAAGCAATCCCCAGTACTTCCTCGAGTTCCGGCATCGCTCCCGTCAGCTGGGTAGTCGCAATCTGGTAGGCGGACTCCCACTGCGCCACGGCCTTGTCCATGGCTCCCCGATAGGCGTAGAGATTCGCCAGCCCGTAGTGCGCCTCGATCCGGTCCAGCGCGCTTCCCGGAGCCTGGCCTTTTGTATCCAGCAACGGGTCTTTCTCCAGCCGGTCGATCATGACGGAAAGAGATTTCCTCCGAATCTCGCATAGCCCGCGCAAGTCCTGGCTCCAGCCATCGGGCTTGGGCAAACTGCGGAACGCCAGGTCGGCCTCGTTTTTTCCACCTACATTGGGAGCGTAGCGGATGATGCCGGTGGCGGCCGCCGGCAGATTGCGGGCGGGGTTCGCGCCCTTGATGTCCGGGGCATCCGACGGAAGCAAGACTTTCACGATGGCAAACCCGGCCGAGAGCTTGACGACGCCGGTCATTTGCCCCGGTTCCAGGCCCTTCAACGCTTCCCGCAGCTCGGGACGCAGCGTCGCGGGATCTATTTTCCCCATGTACCCGCCGTCGTCGGCAGTTGCATCCGTGGATTTCTGTTTGGCAAGCGCGGCAAAATCCCCGCCCTTCTTCAGGCTTTCCAGAATGCGCTGGGCCTCGTCCGCCGAACCCACCACGATGATGCGGAGGCCAACCTCAGGCGAGGCCGCGCCCTGGCCCAGGCATAAAACCGATGAAGTAAGAACGATGGAAAGGAGCAGACCGAGGGCCCGTTGAAAATGCCTCGTGGCGTGTGTGAATCGCGGTCCCAATGCGTTATCGTCCAACCAGTAAATAGCTTACACGACGCAGGCGCGCGATGGCACCCGCAGCGCCAAGATCAGCAACGACCAGCGGGGGCGGGTGTCCTCACCTGCCCGGCCGAGCGGAGCTCGGCAGAACGGGCGGGCTGCGCTCGCCTGCCCAGACGAGGACGTCTGGGCCTACGCGAAGCGGGTAAGGCAAATATGTCCGATGCCAACCAGGAAGCTATTCGGACAGCGGAATGCGATAAATATTCCGCCGCGTCTCGTGGCGGGTGTAGGAATAATGATTCGGCCCAGTGGCCGGAGGCGGTTCACGGTGCGGCAGGGCCGGTTTGGATTCGACAGGGGGTGAAACTTACCGATACACTTTCCCTTGAAGATCATGCATCTATTTAAAGATGGAGCTACTTCTCAATCTTCTTTGGCTGACCCTGGTGTTGCCCGCTGTTTTGATCTGGCGGCGGCAGTCAGTTTGCTCGAGAAGTTTCTGGCATCCGCGTAGTTTCCGCGCCGTTGTTCTCCTGGGTTGCCTCATGGTGTTGTTGTTCCCCGTGGTCTCGGCCACGGACGATCTTCATCCCATTCGTAACGAAATTGAAGAATCGAATCCTTCCCGGCGCGCGGCGAAACAGGCCCCGGCGCATCAGACTCGCTGATTGGAATATGGGCCCGCCACCGGCATGTCTGGTGGAGATTTCCTGGTTCAGGCCTGACAACGGACCGTGCGGGCTAGTTTCAGAATACCTGGCCGTGCCCCCCGGACGAGTGTTTCCCTTCCACTGGCGGCAGCCGGGCCCCTCCTCTCTCCTGATTCCACAAGGACGTGGTGCGCCCTGGTCGCGCGGCGTTACCTTTTCCAATTCCACATTTGGGCGGTGTGTTCCGTGGGCACCTTTAACGGGTGGCCGATTCCCATGGTTTTTAAGACCGGCGGATTCGTGCAATCGCGAGATCCACATGCGTTGCGTGGCACTATTTGCCCCGATTTCTCGCCCTGGGCCGCGAGGTGGTGTCATGAAAACTAATCTTAGGCTTCAGATTGCGGCGGTTTGCGCCGCAATGTTCCTCTTTGGAATGGGCGTGTCGTGCTCTGGCGACCCCAAGGCAGCTCCGACTAAATCCGAGATCACGCTCGATCCCAACCTTTACACGGTGGAGCACGCCGAGCTTTTTCAGTTGGCCACGGTAGGAACGCGCAACTTGCCGACCGTGCTCAGTGCCAATGGCAGCATCACTCCCGACGTGAACCGTACCATCCACGTGACTTCTCAGGGCTCGGGCCGGGTCGTAAGCCTGAATGTGCGCCTGGGCGATTACGTGAAGACAGGGCCAGGTGCTGCTTTCGATTCACAGCGCCGATCTCGCGGGCGCATTTTCCGACTATCAGAAGGCTGCGGCCGACGAACGGCTTGCGAAGCAGGGCCTCGACCGGGCGCAGTTGCTTTACTCGCATGGCGCCCTGGCGGAAAAAGACTTGCAGCAAGCGCAGGACACGGAAGAGAAAGCCCAAGCGGATGTGCAGAACGCCGAACAGCATGTCCGGATATTGGGCGGCGATCCGGCCCATCCCGGTTCGCTCATCGAACTGCGCGCCCCGGTTTCCGGAACGATTGTCGAGCAGAACATCTCAGGATTCGAGGGAATCAGGAGCCTGGACAACAGTCCCGAATCTCTTTACCATCGCTGACCTCAGCCGGGTATGGGTGCTGTGTGACGTCTATGAGAACGATCTGGGAGATGTGCATTTGGGCGACGCCGCCGAAATCCGTCTCAATGCGTATCCCGATAGAACCTATCACGGCAAAGTCGCCGACATTTCGCGGGTGCTTGATCCGAACACACGTTCGGCCAAGGTGCGCATCGTGTTGCCCAACGGCGACGGATCGTTGCGCCCCGGCATGTTTGCCGTGGTCACATTCCGGTCGCGCACGTCGCAATCTCGCGTCGTGGTCCCTGCCACCGCGGTCATTCGTCTGCAAGACAAAGACTGGGTATTCCGGAAGGACGGCGCCCAGCAGTTTCGCCGGGTCGAAGTTCACACGGCGGGAGAAGTGTCGGACCAGATGCAGCAGATTCGGGAAGGAGTGAAGCCCGGAGAACAGATTGTGGCCAATGCGCTGGAATTTTCCTCCGCGGTGGCGGAGCAGGGTAAATGATCCGTTACCTCATTGACTTCGCCTTGCGCAACCGCATTCTGGTTCTCAGTGTGGCGGTTGTTCTTTTTGTCTGGGGCATCATCTCGTTCCACAATCTGCCGATCGAGGCCTATCCGGACGTCGCCGACACCTATACGCAGATCATCACGCAGTGGCCGGGCACGCCGCCGAGGAAGTGGAGCAGCAGATCACGGTGCCGCTCGAAGTTCAATTGAACGGCGTCGCCCACATGACTCATCTGCGTTCGGTGTCGCTGGCCGGCCTGTCCGTGATCACCATCATCTATGACGACGAGACCACCACGTTGAATGCCCGCCAGGAGGTCATCGACCGGCTGCAACTGGTCACGCTGCCCCAGGGCGTGACCCCAGGCCTCGGTCCGGACTACAGCCCGACCGGGCAGATCATGTTTTACACGCTCCAGAGCACGAACCCGAAATATGACGTGATGGAACTGAAAACACTCAACGATTGGTACGTCGTCAACCAATTGAAGTCCGTACCCAACGTGGTGGACGTGAATCCGTTTGGCGGGCCCACCCGCGAATACCAGGTGCAGATCGATCCCGGCAAACTTGTCGCTTATGGCCTTTCGCTCGGCCAGGTCGAACAGGCCTTGGCCGCGAACAATACCAATGCCGGGGGCGGCTTCATCGAGCGCGGCGAGCAGGCATTGAACGTACGCGCCGTCGGCTCGATGCAAACCACGGATGACATTGCTTCCACGCTGGTAAAGGTGCAGAACGGCACTCCAGTTCGCGTACGCGATCTGGGTGTGGTGGTGCAGGCGCCCAAGGTGCGGCTGGGCAGTTGGGCAAAACCATTCGCCGCGAAGATGGCACAGTTATCAACGATGACGACGTCGTGGAAGGCATTGTGCTTCTGCGCAAGGGGGCGGAAGCCGATGCCACGCTGGATGCGTTGCACGAGAAGGTGGCGCAGTTGAATGACCACCAGCTTCCGGCCGGCGTGAAACTTGTGCCGCACCTGGACCGCAGCGACCTGGTCCACTACACAACCCGCACCGTGCTTCGTAATTTGACGGACGGAGTTCTTCTGGTCACGCTGATCCTCTTTCTGTTTCTGGGCAATGTCCGCAGCGCCCTGATCGTGACCATTACGATTCCTTTCGCGCTGCTCTTTGCCGCGATCCTGCTGGACCTGAGCCATATTCCCGCGAACCTGCTTTCGCTGGGCGCGCTGGATTTCGGCATGGTCGTCGACGGCTCCGTGGTAATGATTGAAAACATTCTGCGCCACGCGGAATACGGACGGGGCAAAAAGATCTTTCATCGAGCTGATCGGCACGGCGGCGCACGAGGTGCAACGCCCGGTCTTTTTTGCCCGCGTCATCATCATTGTTTCCTATCTTCCTATCTTCACCCTGCAGCGGGTCGAAGGCCGCTTGTTCCGGCCGATGGCGTGGACTGTCGCCTTCGCCCTGCTGGGGGCGTTGCTCTTCGCGCTTTTGGTTGCGCCGGTCTTATGCACCCTGCTGTTCAAGGATGAAATCAAAGAGTGGCGCAACCCGGTATTTCACTGGCTGCAGCAACGCTATGGTCGTTTGCTGGAGTGGTGCTTTTAGCCACCTGAAGCTCACGCTGGGGCTGGGCGTAGCAGCCCTGGCAGTCATGTTGATGCTGGGTTTCAGTGGCGCGATCGGGTCTGAGTTTCTGCCCCACCTCGATGAAGGCGCGATCTGGGTGCGCGGCACGCTGGCTCCGAGCACCGGTCCCTCGGCGGGTATAGCGCTCTCGCAGAGCAGCGCGCCGCGCTCTGGCCCGCTTTCCCGAGGTCAAACAGATTGTGAGCCAGGTAGGCCGCCCCGACGATGGCAGCGACGCCAGCGGTTTTTACAACACAGAATTCTTCGTCGATCTGCGGCCGCGTTCCAAGTGGCGCGCCGAGTTCAAGACCAAAGATGACCTTATCGCCGCCATGGACATCGAACTGAACAAGTTTGCCGGCGTCGACTGGAATTTTTCCCAGCCGATTTCCGACAACGTCGAGGAAGCGGTCAGCGGCGTCAAGGGCGAACTGGCGGTCAAGCTTTTTGGAACGGACCTGAAAACTCTCGAAGCCAAAGCCAACGAGATTCAAGACGTGATGAGAAAGGTTCCAGGCGTGGCGGATTTAGGCACGTTCCAGGTGCGCGGCCAGCCTAACGTAAACCTGGTCGTGGACCGCGCCGTCGCTGACCGTTTCGGAATCAACGTCAGCGACGTCCAGGACGCGGTCGAGACCGCGGTCGGCGGCAAAGCCGTCAGCCAGATCCTGATCGGCGAGCAGCGTTACGACCTCACCGTCCGCTATCAGGAACCATTTCGCAAAACCGTGGAAGACATCGCCAATATCAGGATTCTGGCGCCATCCGGAGAGCGCGTCTCCCTGGGCCAGCTCTGTCAAATTAAACTGGAGGATGGCGCATCCAGCATTTATCGCGAGGGCAACTCCCGCTACATTGCGATCAAGTACAGCGTGCGCGGACGCGACCTGGGCAGCACGGTGCGCCAGGCCATCCAGGAAGTGAGGCAGCAAGTGAAGTTGCCGGAAGGCTACCATCTCGATTGGACAGGAGAATACGAGAGTCAGCAGCGCGCCAACCGGCGCCTCGCCGTGATCGTGCCCATCACGCTGCTGCTCATGTCATTCATTCTCTACTCTGCCTTCGATTCGTGGAAATGGGTTGGCCTTATTCTCGCGGTCGTGGCGCTCTCGCCGCTGGGCGGCATGCTCAGCCTGCTGTTGACCGGCACGCATTTCTCGGTCTCTTCCGGCCTGGGATTCCTGGCGCTCATCGGGGTATCGGTCGAGATCGGAGTCATCATGGTGGAATACATCAACCAGCTCCGCACCCGCGGCATGAGCCCGCGCGAGGCCGCCCGGGAAGGAGCCATCCTGCGCCTGCGGCCGATCATGATGACCATGCTGGTGGCCACTTTGGGCCTTCTGCCCGCGGCCATGTCGCATGACATCGGCTCCGATTCGCAACGGCCGTTTGCCATCGTGATTGTCGGCGGACTCATCGTCGAACTCTTCATCAGCATCGTCATGCTGCCCACTTTGTATATTTTCTGGGCCCGGCGGGATGACAAGCTGCCGCCGCCAGAGATCAGTTTTCTGGAGGAAGGAGAGCATGTCGATTAACGGTCGGAGGAACACCGTGTTCAGCGCCGGACCAGTGGGGACAGCCGACGGGCGGCTGTCCCCACGTGGTCTGTTGTGACTGCCCGAGGCTCACTTCCACTGGATGAGCCCGGCTTCCTGGCAGGCAGTCAGATAGTCATCCACCAGGCCGACGGCTAACGGGCCATACTCGGCCGAGACCGCGTCCCGTATTTCTCCCACGCTGCGTTTGCCATCGACAAAATTTACGATCTCGTAGGCGTAGAGTTCCGAGAGGTCTTCCACATTAAGCAAAGGCGTGGCCTCGCTGTTCAGCAACTTGATTTTCGCGACCCGCTCCGGCGCCAGGCGTGCCTTTAGGACGTCGTCGTTCTGATAGAGGAGCGGTCCGAAGTCGCCGGCGCGGACGGGAATCTTCCGCGCCGCTGCTTCTCCCGCCCAAGATGCCTTTGGCTCCGTGCCCTGCGCTCCTCGAGCTTTGGCTTGACTGTCGATCCAGGCATTGAACGCCGCCGCCTGGTCGGCCAGAGCTTTTTCGGACGCGGAATCGCGCGGGTTCGAACCGGCAAACTGCGCCAGTGAAGACAACGCCGCCAGCTCGCGGCGGAGGCCCTGCCGCAGCAGGTTGCGCGCTTCATACCAGGCGGCGCCGGCATCCAGCTTCGGGTCTTCCACCTGTTGTTGCGCTTTCTGGAAAAGTTGCGCCAGCCGTATTTCAGACTGGGAGGTAAAGAAGGGAAGCAGGGCCTGGGCTCGTTCCGCATCGAGGCTGGCGTACACGTATCCGGCAGCGGCGCCCAGCAACGCTACCCGGCGCAGCTTGGTGGGGTCGATCTGCTGCAGCGTGTCGTGGTCGGTGTGAATGTAGATATCCGGCCAGTCGCGCAGATAGAGCGAGGGAACCGCGATGGTGGACGAGTCGTAGTCGTCGTGATCGCTGCCCGGAGAATACGGAGTGACGTCCGCCAGAAACTGGTTGCGCGTGCCTTGCTCTCCGGCGCGGGTCTCGATGACGGCAGCTGCGGGCGCGTCGTTGCCTTCGGCATAGCCGGCCGCGCCCGCGCGGATGACCTCTGCCAGGGTAGCGCCGACGTCGGTCACAAAGCTGGGCAGCGACCACGGCGTCTCGGTCACGTGCAGGATGGATTTGTTCTTGAACGGATCGCCGCCGACCATGTCCATGTGAATGTCGGCGCGCAGCCGTGCCCGGATCTCGGGATGGCGGCTGAGATACGCCATGGTGCCTTCCACCTCGGGCCCCCACACGAAGCGCAGCGTGCGCTTGGGACGCGGCAGCGCCCCCGCGCTGATCAAGCGCGCCAGCACGCGAGCCGATTCCAGAATGGTGACGCATCCGCTTCCATTGTCGTTGGCGCCGGGCCGCTCATGATCCAGATGGCAGCTGTAAACTATTTCGCCGCTGGCCGGGTCAGTCCCGGGGATAACGGCGGTCACGACCGTCCAGTGCCCGGGGCCGACTTCAGCTTTCACTCTGGCGTGCAGAACGATTTGATCTCCTGCGCGCAGCCGCATCCGCAATGAATCGGCGGTGTCCCGCGAGACCATGAAGGCGAAGCCTGCGGACTGGCGCGCGTCCAGATGACCCCAGCGGACCAGGGTGCGATCCAGGCCCGACCATGCCGTGGTCTGGTTCGGCATGTCGCTCACGATGCCGGCCGCGCCATACTTCACCACCGCCATGCGCCTGTACCCGGGCGAGAACGCCGTCGGCCAGCACAATTTTCCCGCGCACATCCTTGCCGGCGTAGTCGGCTTCATGGGAACCGTCGCCGATATCCACCAGGGCGGCTTCCACGTCCGCGGTGTGACTGTAGTCGGCGAGGCGGATCGGGTCGGTTGCCCAGTCGCCCAGCAGCAGATGCTGCGGCCGCACCTCCCACAGTTGACCGGCCTCGACCTGCCAGCCCAGGTAAGAACGCATCAGCCCGTATTGAGTTTTCCCATCGATGGGGAACTGCTCGCTCTGGACCTCCGCCAGTCCGTACTCGCGTGCCCGCTGCAGAACGAACTCCGCGGCCTGGTCAAACTCAGCGGTGGCGGGCACGCGATGCAGACGGGTCAGGTAGCGCAGATTTTCATAAGGCGCAGCGCCGCTGGCTTCATCGCGCAGCTTGACCCATTGTTCCGAGGAAAGAAATGGCTGCTGGGCGAGCGCGAAGGTTGGAGCAGACAGGAGAATGAAGAGCGAGAATTGAGCGGACCATGGAGGGACAGCATATCTTTTGCTTGTTCCTCGACGCAATGCTCGCCAGCCAGGGTAGTGGGCTGTTTTGAATTACTCCGCGTAATGCAGTTGTTGCCGAAGAGTCTCAACCATCAGACCAATCAAACCATAGGTGGCAGCATTCGCAACCAGCGACCAATATAAGCCAAGGGCAAAGTGTAAATGGATACTCGCAAACACAACTGGGCAGGTAAATTCTACGAGAGTCACAATCGGGTCGGCAGAGGTCATCGCTGGAGGTGTGGTGGCGAAGGCATAAAGCGCCCAGCAGGCCGCTACGATGAAGCCCGCACTCGCCCACATGGCAATTCGGTATTTCATGCTGCCACCTCTTCTGTTCTCTGACCCAATCGTCTCACCAATTCTTCCCAATTTCAAACGTGATCGGTTAATCCCGCTTCCTTCGCAGGTCTCACTGGTAGCGATCGGTGGATGCGGCAGAAATTGTAAATAGAAGACACTACCCAGCTACGCGCTGAGCGCGGTCATCCTCGACTCGGCAAATCTGCTGCTATCCGACCCTCCTGCCCGGGGCGAACAATGCAAGTCGTAAACCCGGTTGGCGATGCTCCAGACGCTTTCAAAGCCGTCGTGGACAGGCAGGATAACGCCGGCCAGTTCACGAATGAATTGGCTGCGACGGTTGAGCTACGTCCAACTGCTTAACGAACCTGGGGTCGTCAATGTCGATATCTTCGATCAGGGGCATGGCGCATACTCCTGAAATTATTTACTGCACATTTAGATGATGTTCTGGAATTGAGCGCGCCGCAATCGGGGAGATCGGGGATTACTTTAGTATCAGACGCGACGCGCAACCGGACAACCTGGTTTCGCTACTGGCCGGTCGCCGTTTGCGGATGCGAATCCGCTTTCACCACGGGCAGGTTGGCGGAATTCCATCCCCCGCCCAGCGCCTTGATCAGAGAGACGCTGGCGGTCATGCGCCGGCGCAGGATATCGACCGCGGCGCGCTCGTCGGCCAGGGCGGTGCTTTGCGCGGTGGTCACTTCCAGATAGCTGACCACGCCGCCCTTATAGCGGTTGCTGGAAAGCTCCAGCGAATGCTCAGCCGCCGCCACCGCGGCTTGCTGGGCCATGGCTTCGTCGTTCAGAATGCGCAAGACTGCCAGGTTGTCTTCTACTTCCTGAAAAGCGGTGAGAACGGTCTGGCGATAATTGGCCACGGACTCGTCGTAAGCCGCCTTGGCCTGCTCGGAGACGGCGCGCCGGCGGCCCGCATCGAAGGCGGTCACGGCCGCGGCTGCGCCGGCAGTCAGGAATCCGCTGGGCCCCTGAATCAGGGTCGTGATCGCGGTGCTTTCAAAGCCACCGGAACCGGTCAGGGTAAAGATGGGGAAGTATGCGGCCCGGGCCACGCCCACCTGGGCATTGGCGGCGGCCACACGGCGTTCCGCGGCCGCGATGTCGGGACGGCGTTCCAGCAGTTCGGACGGAAGTCCCGGCGGAATCTCAGGCGGCGGCGAGTTCCACGCCGCCGCTGGAGCGACGAAAGTGGAAGCCGGCTGTCCGATCAGAGTTGCGATCGCATGTTCGTTCTGCGAGCGCTGGATCAGCACATCAATCGCCTGCGTCCGGGTATTCTCCAGCTGAGTCTGGGCTTGCGCGACGTCGACCGCCGAGGCTACTCCGCCTTGGTACCGGCTTTGCGTCAGCTCCAGGGCCTTTTCGAAAGAGGTCACGTTCGACTTCAATAATTGCTCTTCCGCATCGAGCGTACGCATCTCGAAATAGTCGAGGGCGAGTTCCGCATGCAGACTTAACCGGACCGCTTCCAGATCGGCGGCGCTGGCCTGCGCCCCGGCGCGCGCGGCCTCGACGGTATGGCGCACTCGTCCAAATACGTCCGCTTCGTAGGACACATCCACGGGAATCACCAGGTCGGTTCCATTGGTTTGGGTGGATGTTGGGGACCAGCGGGCGATGGGAGGAGAGATGCTCGCGCGCGGCCGACGCCCCCGCCGTCACCGTGGGATAGTAAGCCGCCCGATTAAACCGCACCAGGGCCCGCGCCTGCCGGAATTGCGCCTCCGCGGCTTTCAAATTTTCGTTGGAAACGTTGATTTGCTCTTCGAGCGCGTTCAGTTGCGGGTCCTGGTAAATCTCCCACCACTTGCCCCGCGCAATCTGATCGCTGGGCTGGGCGGTCTTCCAGTCCGGAGGCACTTCCTTATAGCTGGGCGGCGCGGGCGCCGTGGGCTTGGCATAGCGCGGCCCAACCGCGCAACCGCTGAACAGCAGTGTCAAAACCAGACCCCCGACCGCGGACCTCGGGCGTCGGACCTCAGACCTCAGCCATCGGCCAAAAATCCCGACGTCTGAGGTCCGAGGTCCGAGGTCCGAAGTCCGACGCCCGCCGTCCGCCTTCCTCACTGTGCCCCCTGCGGGGTTTGGGCGATCCGGACGGTCTCGCCCTCTACGACTGAGTCCGGGGGATTGAGGATCACATTTTCATTTCCGTCCAGGCCGGCAACCACTTCAACCTCGCTGCCGAAATCATGGCCGATCGTGATCGCCTTCAGCGCCACATGCTGGTCCGGACCGACCGTGGCCACACGCAGGCCTTCGGAGCGGAAGAGCAGCGTATTGACGGGCAGAATTAACGACGACGCCGGAGTGGGCAGCTTGAAATGCACTTCAGCATAGGAGCCGGTGAAAAGCTGCCCGGTCGGATTATCCACCGCGATCTCGACCAGCAAGGTACGCGAGGTTGGGTCGATGGCGTTGGCGGTGCGCACCAGCTTCCCCTGAAAGCGGCGGCCGGGAAACTCCGCCAGGGTCAGGTCCGCGGTCAGTCCGGGTTTTGCCGCCTGCGAATAGACCTGGGGCACGCTCACGTAAACCCGCAGCTTGTCCGGTTGCGCAATATGGAACAGTTCATTTCCCGTGCCGCTGGTGCTCCCGGAATTGATCAAGGCGCCAATGTCGGTATTGCGGGCGGTGATCACGCCGGTGAAGGGAGCGTAAATCCTTTGAAACGACTGCAGCTCTTCCAGTCGCTTCACATTGGCTTGTGCCGACTGCAGCGCGGCCTGCTTGGCTGCGTAGTCCCCGGCGGCATTGTCCGATTCCTGCTTGGAGACCGAGTCGGTCTTCAACAGGCCTTCGTACCGGTCTGCCGTAATCTTTGAGAGATTCAGGTTCGCCTGCGAAGTGGCCAGATCGGCGCGGGCCTGGCGCAGTTGCTGATTTACCTCGGGGGTATCGATTTCGGCCAGCAGTTGGCCTTCTTTTACCCGGCTCCCGATGTCCACATACCAGCGCTTCAGGTATCCATTGGTGCGAGCGTAGATGGGCGCGTCGATAAAGGCCTGCACGTTGGCGGGAAGAACAATTTCCTGGGCCGGGGCCGAGCGCTTGGGCTGGATGACCGCCACGGTAGGCACGGCCATCCGCATGGTTTCCTGGCGCAGGGCGGTGCGCGCCTGAATGCGCGGCAAAATGCCGAAGATCACCAGCAGGACCGCGGTAACCGCGGCCAGCACGAGAATCCACCACTGGGAGCGATGATGCTGGGCTGGGCCGCCGGTTGGCGTGGTCCGTTCGTCGGGCCTGTAAACCTCGCTGCTGTTCTCAACCCTCATTCCATCTCCGACTCTATGAAATACTGATGATCTTATCTAGTAACCGGGTTCATTCTCCAATGCGCTCCCCTGGGTTCTTCCGTTCATGCAGCAGGCTGAAGAACACGGGAACAAAAAACAAGGTCGCGGCCGTGGCGAAAATCAAGCCGCCGATTACCGCCCGGCCCAGCGGCGCATTCTGCTCTCCGCCTTCCCCTAAACCGATGGCCATCGGAACCATCCCGAAAATCATCGCCAGGGCGGTCATCAGGACCGGACGAAAGCGGGTAAATCCCGCCGCCATCGCCGCGGTCAACGCGTCCTTGCCTTCCTGCATCTGTTCCTTGGCAAAGCTGACCACCAGGATGCTGTTGGCCGTGGCCACGCCCATACACATGATAGATCCGGTCAGGGCGGGCACGCTGATGTTGGTCTTGGTTACGAACAGGAACCACACAATTCCCGCCAGCGCGGCCGGCAGGGCGGCGACAATGATGAACGGATCCAGCCAGGATTGGAAGTTCACCACAATCAGCAGGTAGACCAGCAGGATGGCGAACGCCAGCCCCGAAATCAATCCCGAGTAGGAAGACTTCATGGTCTGCACCTGTCCGCGAATCACCATTTCCGAGCCGCGCGGCAGTTCCTTTCGGCTGTCGTCAACGATCTTCTGGATATCGTCGGCCACTCCGCCCAGATCGCGCCTCTGCACCGATCCGTAAATATCGATCACCGGCTGAATATCGTAGTGCGAGACCAGGGCCATCCCCGTGCCGCGCCGGATGGAGGCCAGCGAGCCCAGGATCGCCGGACTGGCTCCGCTCGACCCCGGTAATCGGAATGTTCTGCCAAGTCCTGCAGCGAATCCACGCGGTACTGCGGAGTCTGGGTTGCGATGGAATAGCTCACGCCATTCTTGGGGTTGAGCCAGTAAGTCGGCGAAGTCTGGAAACTGCCGCTGAGCGAAATCAGCAGGTTGGTGGCAATGTCGCGCTGGGTGAATCCGGCCAGTTGCGCCTTGGTACGGTCCACATCCATGTGCAGATGCGGTTCATCGAACGGCTGCTGGATGCGCAGGTCCGCGGTTCCCGAGACCGTCGCGATCCGGCGCAGCAGTTTGTTGGCGAACTGGCGGTTGTCCTGCAGATTGTACCCGGTCACCTGGATGTCGATCGGGGCCGGCAGGCCAAAGTTCAGAATCTGGCTGACGATGTCCGCGGGAAGAAAGGAAAAATCCACGCCGGGAAATTCTTCGCGCAGCTTCAGGCGCAGGTCGTGGACATACTGTTCGGTCGGTCGATGGTCCGGGGTCAGAGTGACCAGTACGTCGGCGTCCGCGGGGCCGGTCGGGGCCGAGTTGCTGTAAGAGAGGTTGATGCTGCTGTAAGGCAGACCGATGTTGTCGATGATGCTGGAGATTTCTCGTGGCGGAATCTGCTGGCGTATGAAGCCTTCGATCCGGTCGCAGAGATTCGCGGTCTCTTCAATCCGCGTTCCCGCCCGCGCCGCGCACGTGCAGTTTGAACTGTCCGGCATCGACCTGGGGAAAGAAATCCCGTCCCAGCCAGGGCACCAGGAGCACGAACGAACCCACCGACACGACCGCGAAGCCCCACAGGAACGCGGTGCGGTGATGCAGGCAGCGCTCCAGCATCTGGTGGTAGCGGTCGCGAAATCTTTCAAACGCCAGCTCAAATGCAACCTGCATCCGTATCAAAGGATTACGGCTCGTGGTATTCAGGTGGCCGGCTTCCTGCTCATGTCCACGCAGCAAATACTTGGCCATGGTCGGGACCAGGGTCCGCGACAGCAGATAGGAGGCGAGCATGGCAAACACCACCGCTTCCGCCAGCGGAACGAACAGGTAGCGGGCGACTCCGGTGAGAAAGAACATGGGCAGAAACACGATGCAGATGGCGAGGGTGGAAACAAATGCCGGAACCGCGATCTGCTGGGCGCCGTCCAGAATCGCTTTTTGGATCTCTTTGCCTTCGGCAATATTCCGGTTGATGTTCTCAATTTCAACCGTGGCGTCGTCCACCAGAATGCCGACCGCGAGCGCCAGCCCGCCCAGGGTCATGATGTTGATGGTCTCGCCCAGCGCGCTCATGACGATGATGGAGGTGAGAATCGACAACGGAATAGAGATGGCGATGATCACCGTGCTGCGCCAGCTCCCCAGGAAGATCAGAATCATGAGGCCGGTGAGGCAGGCCGCAATCAGACCTTCCCGCAACACGCCGTTGATGGAGGCGCGCACGAACAGAGACTGGTCGGCCAAAGGCTTGATCTCCAGTTCGGGAGGAAGCTGGGCCTCAATGCGAGGCAGCAAAGCCTTGATTCCGGAAATAATGTCGAGGGTCGAAGCATTTCCGGTCTTTTGAATGGTCAACAGCGAAGCCCGCTTCCCGTCCACTCGCACAATGTTGGTTTGCGGGGGGAAACCGTCGCGCACGTAAGCCACATCGCGGATGTAGATGGTTGTGTTGCCCGCTCGTTTGATGGGCAGGTCATTCAACTCGGCCACCGTCTGCGGACTGCCGTTCAAGTCAACGTCGTACTCGAACTGCCCGATTTTCGAGGTTCCGGAGGGCAGAATCAGGTTCTGGGCGCTGATGGCGTTGACCACATCCATGGGCGACAGGCCTTTCGCCTGCAGCGCATTGGTGTCGAGGTCCACTTGCACCTGCCGCATCTTGCCGCCGTATGGGTAGGGAATGGCTGCTCCGGGAATGGTGACCAGCCGGGTGCGGATAAAGTTCACGCCGTAGTCGAAGAGCTGCTGCTCGGAAAGTTTTTGCCCCGACAAGGCCAACTGCAGAATGGGCACGGTGGACGCGTTGTACGTGATGATCAGCGGCGGCGTGGTCCCGGGCGGCAACTGCCGCAACTGGGTTTGAGAGACTGCGGTGATCTGCGCGATCGCCCTTTCAATATTGGTGTGAGGCTGGAAAAATACCTTTACCACCGCGATCCCGTTCAAGGACTGGGACTCGGTGTGCTCGATGTTGTCCACCGTGGTGGTGAGAATGCGCTCGGTGAGCGACACGATCCGGTTGGACATGTCCTGGGAATTCAATCCGGAGTAGTTCCACAGAATGCTGACCACCGGGATATCGATATTCGGAAAAATATCCGTGGGCGTCCGGTAGATGACGATCGGGCCCAGAATCAGAAGCAGCAACGCGAGAACAACGAAGGTGTAAGGCCGGCGCAGCGCCAGCGCAACAATCCACATGAGCCCTCTTTGCCCTACTTTCTTCTACAAGTTTATATGGATGAGGGAGGTCGTGGTTTGGTCGGTAAATTTTGTCTGGACCAAATAAGAAAAAGGCCGGCGAAATGCCGGCCTTGCCAAGATTTACAAAACTTTACTGATTCGGGTCGGGTGTGCTTGAATCCGGCTGGCTGTCATTTGGGCGATTCAAGACCGGCCGGTTGGGATCAGACTGGTTGGTGTCTTGATTCGCGTCCGACTGACTCGCATCCAACCTGCGGCGCCCACGATTCGGACCCTTAGCCTCTACTACGGTCAAAGGAGCTTGCAGGGTAAAGTTCAGGACAGTCTCCGAAGGCAGCTTGATTTGCTGTCCCTTGGTCGCTGCCTGCACGCCGCCACCCAGGCCACCACCGGCAGCTGCGCCGATGGCGGCGCCCTTGCCTCCGCCTGCGATCGCGCCGATGATGGCGCCGATGCCGGCGCCGGCGCCGACCTTGGTCGCCGTATTCTTGCCCCGCGATGAGCCCTGCCGCCGGTACTGATCGGTCTGCAGGTTGTAGTATTTGCCTCCCGCCGAAATGCGGTCCAATTGCAACGCCAGCACCGATTGACCGGCAAACTTGCCGGCGCTTTTCACGTCCACGATATGGCCTTCAACGTCGTAACCTGCGGGAATTGCCACATCACCCTCGACTGCCAGCGGTGAATCCAGCGTGGCATGGAAAGTCTGGCCGGGTTGGCTGGTTTCCGAGTCGATGGGATCGACTAACCGCACCGCCAGTGTCGTCCCCGAAGGAATCGTAACCTTCTTGGGAGGAGGCGGAGGCGGCGGCGTGGAAGGTACCACGGCCACGGGGGCCGGAGGCGCCATTGCGGCTACAGGTGCGGCTGCGGGGGTGGTGTCGCGAGGCGCGGGTGGCGTGTTGCGCACCCGAGGTTCGTGCCGGCGGGGCCGGGGTGAGGGTGAGGGCTTCGTTTCCTCCACCGGCGCCGGCGGCGGTGTAGCTTGCGCCGTATCCGCTGGGGCAGGAGCTTGCACCTGCAAATTATTGACGACCTGTTTCACCCCGGGCTCGGCTGCGGCGTAGCGCGCCGCTGCATCGCGTTGAACATCGTTGTCCACCGTGCCCGTCAGGGTCACGGTTCCGCCTTCCGCTTTCACGCCCAATTGCTTGCCCGACAGTCCGGAATCAGTCGCCATTTTGGTCTGGATGTCGCTGGTCAGTTGGGCATCATTTGGGGCCTTGGTGCAACCCACGCCAATCGTCAGGATCGCGAGCAACGTGATCCCGGTGACGTACAGGGAGAGTTTTACCTTCATAAGAGAATGCTCCTGGTTGAGCTAAAACCGGCTTTAGACAGTTTAGATGCAGAAACGCCGTCGGTCTCGGGCAAAATTATAGCCCGGGAGATTGCGGATGCCAGGCCTGTAACCCTACGGCGGAGAACAATTTAACGCTCCGCCGCGGAAGCTGGTCTTGAAGCCGGTGGCGCGGACTGGGTCAGTGCTGGCGCAGGAATTTGTAGTCCAGGATGGATGCGGCCAGGCCTACCGATTCCGAATCGCGGATATCCTTCCGGCGAATGATTCGGCCCTGGCAAAGGACCGTGCTATTTTTCTGCCCGGAAATCTCCTCCGGCATTTCAAACACCATCTCGACCAGAGTGTTGTCGGGTAGCTGCTGAGGTCCGAGCAGGAGCACGCCGGACTGGCTGAGGTTTTCGACCGTGCCCTCATGCCAGGTTCCCAATCCTTTGGGACGATAGCGGACCGGGGTCTGCAAGGTCAGGCGCCGGGCGCGCGGAACCCAGGTCGGCTTCTTGCCGTTCTTGCCCCGCTGGGTCTCGGCGGCGGCGTCGGGAGCGCTGGGCACACGCTTGATGCGCTTCATGGTTTTCCAGTCGTACTTGTACTCTGCGGCGCACAGCAGGCACACCTGGTAGTAGTGACCGTCGGCAGCGCGCCGAGGCCAGGAAAATTCATGGGAGCAGCGGCCAAGCATGAGGACATCCATTAACTTCTGCGGCATGGTCGTTTCTTCCGGAGGGGGTTCGCCGGGAAGAACTATCATCCAACAGGGGCTGGCACTTGGGCTAGGTTACTTTCGTCTAATGAAAACGGGGCACCGCAACTGGCTGGAAATAATGGCGGTTCTGTGATCCGTGAAAGCTGATTCTGTAAGAGGTGAATATCGGGGCGTGTATCATCACGGCGTGGAATCTGTGACCGGCTTTATCCTGGCTGGCGGTAAGAGCTCTCGCATGGGCCAGGACAAGGCGTTCATGCAGTTGGGGCAGCGCACCCTGTTGGAGCATGCGCTGGAACTGGCGCGCGCTGCGACCGGCAACGCTTGGATTGTCGGCAGCGCTCAGAAATTCGCTGCGTTCGGGCCGGTGGTGGAAGACATGTATCCGGGGCGCGGACCACTGGCGGGGATTCAGGCGGCGCTGGCCGGGACTCGAACCGAACTGAATTTGATTACGGCTGTCGACGTGCCATTTCTTCAGCTCGATTTTCTAAAATATCTGATTGCCCGGGCTGGTGCGAGCCCACCTCAGGTGGTCGTGCCCAGGGCAGGCGGAGGCTTGCAGCCTCTGTGTGCCATCTACCGGAAAGACTTCGCGGAAGTTGCGCGGCGATCGCTCGAAGCCGGGAAAAACAAGATCGACCTTTTGTTCACTGAAGTCCAGACCCTGATAATCGAGCCGCCGGAGTTGGAACGAAACGGCTTCGGCGAAGACATGTTCCGCAACCTGAACACCGAGCAAGACTGGCAGGAGGCGAAACAGAAGCTGTCGGTCCGATGAGCGGAAGCATTTATGATTAATCTCATCGCAAGAATACCTTTGCGCACTTTGCGGATTTCCTGGCGCCCTTCGCGGTCAAGAGCTTTTAACCGCAAAGATCGCAAAGGACGCAAAGAAGGACTATCGACTGACGACTGAGGACTGAGGACTGACGACTGACGACTGAGGACTGACGACTGAGGACTGACGACTGAGGACTGACGACTGATTCATGTCCACCGACGGAAAATTCGCACCGTACATCGAGTTCCAGGATGTCTCCAAGGCCTTTGGCGACAATCGCGTGCTCGACCACGTCAGCTTCAGCGTGATGCCCGGAGAAACCGTTTGCATTCTCGGCCGCAGCGGAGTGGGCAAATCGGTGTCGCTGATGAACATCATGGGATTTCTCAAGCCCGACTCGGGCCGGGTGATTGTGGCCCACGAAGACATCACCGACTATGGCGAAGAAGATCTGGAACGCATCCGCAAGAAGGTGACCATCGTGTTCCAGAACGGGGCCCTGTTCGATTCGCTGACCGTGGGCGAGAACGTGGCCTTTCCGCTGCGCGAACGGCGCCAGCTTTCGGAAGAGCAGATTTATCAGATCGTGGATGGCCTGCTGGACATGGTCGGCGTCAAAGAGATGCGCGACCAGTTGCCCTCCGACTTGTCCACCGGCATGAAGCGCTCGGTGGCGATCGCGCGAGCGCTGGCAGCCCAGCCGGAATGCGTCCTCTACGACGAGCCCACCACCATGGTCGATCCCCTGATGGCCCAACTGCTCGGCGATCTCATCAAACGGCTGAAAATTCAGCTGCACCTGACCAGCGTGGTCGTGACTCATGATATGCGCCTGGCCAAGAAGCTGGCCGACCGGGTGGTATTCCTCTACGAGGCGAAAGCTATCTTCTTCGGAACCTATAGCGAAATGGAACGCTGCGATGAACCCATCGTCCAAGAGTTTCTGAAGCTGGACGAGCCGGGAATTACGGCTTCGATCGAAGTAAATGGGTAGTTCAGGCAGCACTTAGCACTTGGCCCGGGTGGGCGGACAGGCTTGTCCGCCGCCGTTGAAGTTGGTCTTGCTTCCGTGAGCGCCAGGCCAATTGCTAATTGCTCGCCTAGAACCCTTCTCCCACCAACCGCTGCACCGTGAGCGACGACTTCTGGGATTCCCCCTTCATCATCTTCTCCACGTATTTTGCCACCATGTCCACTTCGAGGTTTACGGGATCACCCGGCTGGAGCGACTTCAGGTTGGTCATCTTCACCGTATGCGGAATGATCGCCGCGGCCACTTCGGTTCCCTCAATTTGAGCCACGGTCAGGCTGATGCCTTCGATGCAGAGCGAACCCTTGAAGATCACGTAACGCGCCAGTTCCCGCGGGATTTCAATGCGCAGCCAGTAATCGTCGGCCCCTTGAACCTGGTCCAGGGCAAGGAACTTGCCGGTGCCGTCTACGTGGCCCTGAACGATGTGGCCGCCGAAACGTCCGTCGGCCCGCATGGGCAACTCCAGATTCACCAGCGCATGTTTTTTGATGCGGGAGAATGAAGTGCGCTTCCAGGTCTCCGCCGCCAGGTCGGCGGCGAAAGAGCCGGGCGTGATTTCTACGGCAGTGAGGCAGACGCCGCTGACAGCGATGCTGTCACCCTGCTTGAGTTCGTGATTCAGCCGCGCCGCCGCTACGGTAAGCCGGCGGTTGCCGTTCTGGTGCGCGATGCCGGTGACGCGCCCGACTTCTTCGATGATGCCGGTGAACATGGCAGATCCTTAAGCAGCACTTGGCAATTAGCAATTGGCACTTGGCTAAATGCCAATTGCTAATTGCTAGTTTTCCCCGTACGGGTCCCGCAAGTATCCCTCAACCGCGAAATCTTCACCGAAGCGGTGCAGCCGGATCGTCTTCACGTGAGCCGCGTCGCTCATGTGGGCGAAGCCGGGGCCGGTGGCAAATGGCACCGACCCCGTGCCCGCCAGAATTTTGGGCGCGTAGTAGAGAAATACCTTGTCCACGATCCCCGAGGCCAGTGCCGCTCCGTTGATCATGGCTCCGCCTTCGACGATCAGGCTGGTGATCTCCAT
This sequence comes from Terriglobia bacterium, assembly GCA_963816025.1. GTDB lineage: Bacteria > Acidobacteriota > Terriglobia > Terriglobales > Acidobacteriaceae > JAIQFF01. The sequence goes on along the minus strand of CAWFJA010000026.1, from coordinate 81,360 downwards.
GGTCCCCAGACGGCGCGCGATTTGCAGCATATCCGGACGCCCGTCTCCGACACCCACCGGAACCTGCTCGACCCTGATTCCCTGGTCCTGCAGTTCGCGCTTGCGTTTCTCCTCGGCAAACGAGCAGAGCACGAGCACATCGTCCTTGGCGGTCTTGACCACGCGGGATTCGGGAGGCAGGCGAAGCCGCGAGTCCACGATTACCCGCAACAGTGGCCGGCGCCGCGGCAAGCCGCTGCGATCGGTCAGCAACGGATCGTCGGCGATGATGGTGCCCACGCCGACCATGAGGGCGTCATGGCGGTGACGAAGTTCTTGCACGTGGCTGCGGGCAGCATCGCTGGTTATCCATCCGCCGCTCGCGCCTCCTCCTCCGAGCGCCGTGGGATGGTGCAACTCGCCCGGAGGAGGCGCGATCTTCCCGTCCAGCGTCATGGCCGACTTGAGCGTGATCAGCGGCGTGCGCTGGCGGATATATTTGGCGAAGGCTTCGTTCAGCGCTTTGGCTTCCTCTTCCAAAATGCCGGAAGCGACTGAGACTCCAGCGTTGCGAAGACGCTCAAAACCCTTGCCGGCGACCAGCGGATTGGGGTCCAGCATGCAAGCCACCACGCGGCGGACCCCGGCCGAGATGACGGCGTCGGCGCAAGCCCCGGTGCGGCCCTGGTGCGAGCAAGGTTCGAGATTGATGTAGACCGTGGCGCCGCGGGCTTGGTCGCCGGCCTGCTCGAGCGCGAGCACTTCGGCATGCTTGATTCCCTCAAAGGTGTGTGTGCCTTCCCCCACCACCCGGCCTTCGCCATCCACCACGACCGCGCCTACACACGGGTTGGGCGAGGTTAAACCAATACCTTTACGGCCCAGCTCCAGGGCGCGGCGGAGAAAGTATTCGTCGTTTTCGCGACTCGACGAGGTCGGACCGGCTGGCGTCGAGGATTTTCGCGGCGTTTTCCGGTTTTCGCGTTTAACCGTTTTCTTGGACGTCATCACCGATTCTTGGACTCAGGTATGGTTGGATGCCGCGATCCGGGCTAAGCGAAAAGCGAATCCACGAAATCCCGGGGATCAAAGGGCAGCAAATCTCCGGCCTTTTCGCCCACTCCCACATAGCGCACCGGCAAACCCAGTTCGCGCGATATGGCGACCACCACGCCGCCCTTGGCGGTGCCATCGAGCTTGGTCAGGACGATGCCGGTCACGCCGGCGGATTGGGTGAACTGCCGCGCCTGCTGCAAGCCGTTCTGGCCGGTGGTGGCGTCCATGACCAGCAAGGTCTCATGGGGCGCGCCGGGAATAATGCGCTGCGCCGTGCGTCGCATCTTCTCCAGTTCCGCCATCAGGCTGGTTTTAGTGTGCAGGCGTCCGGCGGTGTCAACAATCACGTAATCGGTGTGCCGCGCGGTGGCGGCCTGCAGGGCATCGTAGAGCACAGCGGAGGGGTCCCCGCCCGCCTTGGTGCGGATGACTTCAGTCCCGGTGCGTTGTCCCCAGACCTCGAGTTGCTCGATGGCAGCGGCCCGGAAAGTATCGGCCGCGCACAGCAAAACCGTCTTGCCGTCCGAACGCAGCACCTGCGCCAGTTTGCCGATGGTCGTGGTCTTGCCGGTGCCGTTTACCCCGACCACTAGTATTACCTCAGGCGTTCCCTCGACCCTGGTCACCGGCTGGGAATCGGTCGCCGCCAGAATGGCGAGAATTTCTGCCTTGAGCAGCCGTTTGAGTTCGTCCACGTTCCCGATCTGCTTGCGATCGGCTTTTTCGCGGAGCTTCTCCAGTACTTCATGAGTCGTAGTCGTGCCCAGGTCAGCCCCCAGGAGCGTGGCTTCAAGATCGTCCAGCGTGGCCCGGTCGATTTCCTTGCCGAACGAGACGACGTCTTCGATGCGTTCGCTGAGATTTTCCCGGGTGCGAGTCACCGCTTCCTTCATGCGATCAAGGAAGCTGGGTTTCTGCTGTTCGTCGAGGCTGCCAAATAGAGTCTGAATCATGAATTCCCGGGACCTGGAGGTGCTGAAATCAATTATAGCGGGCGGGGGTTGAGGACGGGCACTTGGCAATTAGCAATTGGCATTTAGCTGAGTGCCAATCGCTAATTGCCAATTACTCCTTACTATCGCCCGGAGACTTCCGCCGCAGCGACGGCGGCCCGAGCCTCGGGAGCAGACGAGGGCGTTACTGAATTCTGAGCCGGCAGCTTCGCTGCGGAAGCAGCTGCAACTGAGACGTCAGGCTGCTGGATCCGAATTTCGCCTCGCTTGTAGATTGCTGTGAGCGCGGCCACCGCGGTGGGATCAAGCCGCTTGCCGGAAAGATTATGAATGATGCGCAGGGCGGCTTCCGGATCGTGCGCCTGCTGATAGGGACGGTTCGTGGTCAGCGCATCGAAGGTGTCGGCGACCGCAATAATGCGCGGCAACAAGGGAATGTCCGGGTCGTGCAGGCCCCGGGGATAGCCGCGCCCGTCGAGCGATTCGTGGTGCAGTTCAATGCCCGGAATCATGTCCTTCAACTGGGCCACCGGGCGCAGTATGTTCGCGCCCTTGGTGGTGTGGGTCTTCATGATTTCGAATTCTTCCGGGGTAAGGGCTCCCGGCTTTTTGAGGATGCGGTCTTCAATGCCGATCTTGCCCACGTCGTGCAACTGGGCGGACACGCGCACGATCTCCAGAAATTCCTCGGGATGGCCCATCTCCTTGGCGATCAGCATGGAATAGCGGGTCACGCGGTCGGAGTGTCCACGGGTGTAAGGATCTTTTTCGTCGACCGCGCCGGCCAGCATCTGGATGGAGCTCATGAACAGATCGCGATTTTCCGTGGCCGCCCGCTTAAGATCGAGCACGAAGTGCTCGAGTTCCTCGGACATGGTGTTGAAGGTCGCCGCCAGCTCGCCGATTTCGGTGCGGCTCCTCAGCTTGACCCGGTGCGAGAAGTCACCGCGAGCGATGGCGCGGCTTGAAGCGGTGAGGACCTCCAGCGGATTGGTAATGCGGCGGGCGGCAAAAATACTGATGGCCACGCTTAGGAAAATCGCCATCAGCGCCAGCAGGCGGGCGCTGCGCTGCATCTCGAATACCCCGCGGTAAGCTTCGTCCCGCGGCTTCTGCACGATCACGGCCCAGTCCAGATTGCCCACCGGGCTGTAAGTGCCGAGCATCTTGGTGCTTTTCTTGCCCTGGGTCACGCTGAATTCCCGCGTGGCCGCGACCATCTGGGCAGACCCCCCCTGCTCGAGGAAGTTGCGTACGATCTCCGAATTGGTCAAATCCTGGCCGGTGGCGTAGTCGGGCGTGGCGCCGGCAACCAGGCGGCCTTCGCTATCCACCACGTAAGGCGTGAGCCCGCCGCGGTTGACTTCCTGCAAACGGCGTATCAGGAACTCCAGGTCTTCGACGGCGCCGATCATCCCCAGGAAGCGTCCGCCATACATGACCGGGGTGCTGACCAGCATCACGGTGCGGGCGGATTTTCCACTGCCGATTACCAACGCCTGGCCGCTGTAAGCGCGGCCTTCGCGGGCGGCTTCATAGGCCCGCACCAGGTCGCGTTGCAGAAAGGCGTCGGGAGCGATGCGGCCGGCCGAGATTCCCTTGGACTCCGAATTCAACAAAGTGGCATACGCCAGATCGGCCGACGAAGATACAAAATGCTCCAGCAGGGCGCGCAACTCGGGCGCCTCCACATGCTCGTCGGTAATGTCTCCCCCGCTCGCCACCTGCAGCGCGGAAGACAGGTTGGCCAGCATCATGCGCAACGATTCCTGGTGTTGCGAGATATCGTCAGCCAGCGAGCGTGTGACCGTATTTTGCAGCAGCCGCTCGTTGGTGATCAGGCGCTCGCGGTTGATCGCTTCCACCTGCTCCGAATAGAAATACATCGGCACCACGCTGATGAGCGCGAGCACACTCAGGATGACGTACAAAATGGGGACGCGAGATGGAAGGGGCAATTTCAAGACAAAGTGGGCCAGGCCCCGCCTTTTGCCGAGGCTGGAGGCAATCGTTTCTGTTCAAAATTTTACTGGGTAGAGCCGGTTACCCGCTCCAGACTGAAGGCCAATGTCCTATTACCAAAGTTCAGGAACTTCCTATCAGTCCGGCCATCGCGGCGGCGGCTAGTTGTTGTAAACAATGAAGAGACTGCCGCCAGTTTGATTGCACTGGCCGTCCACGGTGTTGTCCGGGTTGATCTTGATCTTGCATTCCCCGCCCGCGGTCGCCGTTACCGTCGCATTTGGGTTGTCGGTGGTGGCAAGCGCGGTCCTGGTTTCATTGCCGGCAGGCACGGAGATCATCGCCAGCACAATCTTTCGATAACTGTGCGTGTGCTGCGGCCCGATCACGGGAAAACTTTCGACCATCAGGCCAGCCTGGTTCACCTCGCCGTGGCCGGCAGCGTTTTTGGCCACCAGGCAGTTCACGCTCGCAACCATTTTCTTGGTGGTCGCGGCAGCCGTGGTATAGACGACCTTGGGGCAAGACTGCGCCATCCCGGACGCAGGAAATACTGCTAAGAAGAAGCAGAGGACGGGCAATAGGGCTTGGAGACGAGTCATGACTTGCATTGTCACAGAAGGAACGTAGGCGGTAACGTTTCGAAAGACCTAGGCCTTAAGTTTTCATGGTTCTGCTGATAGCTGAAAGCTAAAAGCTAAGCGCCCGCTCGCTCTTAACGCTTCGGGTCATCAGATCGCGTATCGCTTCCGCGGGAGATTTGCCGCGATGCAGAATGTCATCCATTTGCTCTGTGATCGGCATCTCAACCCCGCGGGCGCGAGCCAGTCCGACAGCGACCTGAGTGGTGAATACACCTTCCGCGACCGCGCCGTGCATGCCGGCGATGATGTCCGGCAACCTGCGTCCGCGGCCGAGTTCGACACCCACGCTGCGGTTACGCGAAAGACCGCCGGTGCAAGTGAGCACCAGGTCACCCAGGCCGGCGAGTCCGGCCATGGTTTCCGGCCGCCCACCGCAGGCCACGGCCAGCCGGGTCATTTCAGCCAGGCCGCGGGTGATGAGAGCGGCGATGGAATTGTGGCCGAGTCCCAGCCCATCGCACACCCCGGCGGCGATGGCAATAATATTTTTCAGCGCTCCTCCGAGTTCGACTCCGACCACATCGTCGTTGGTGTAGACCCGGAAGCGGGGATCGCTGAATTCGCGCTGCACGATTTCCGCAAGTTCAGCATCCCGCGAGGCCACGGTGATGGCGGTGGGGTCGCCGCGCGCAACTTCTCTGGCGAATGATGGTCCACTCAGGGCCGCAATCCGAGACGCAAAACCCTTGTCCGCTGCGATGACCTGCGCCGCCACTTCGGTCATGCGCAGAAGTGTGGTCTCTTCCAGTCCCTTGGTCGCGCTTACGAAGAGCATCGCGGGCTTCAGATGGCGCAACATCTGCAGGAAGAGCGGCCGACAGTGCTGCGAAGGCATGACGCTGACCACAATGTCAGCGTGGTCCAAAGCTTCCTCGAGACTGTCGGTCGGCGAGACGGATACCGGTATGGATTGTCCGGGAAGAAACAGTTCGTTCACCCGCCGATTTGCTATCGAATCGCGGACTTCCTTTTCGTGCGCCCAGAGCCGCACTTCATGGTTGCCGCCGCGTCCCAGAACAATGGCAAGGCCCGTGCCCCACGCGCCCGCCCCGATGACCGCGATCCGGCTCATGCTCGCCTCCACTGAAAGCGAGGTTCGGCGCCGGCCAGGAGCCGGCGAATGTTCTGATGATGCCGGGCGATGATCAGCAGGGACGCGATAGCCATGAAGCCCAGGACCAGCGGCGTGTCAGCATAATCGTGAAGCCGCCACGCCAGCACAGGAAAGAGTGCGACAGCGACGATTGAACCCAGAGAGACGCGACGAAACAGCAGCACCATCGCGACAAAGATGCCCACCGTTACCAGCAGCGACGCAGGCGCAAGCAGGGCAAACGATCCGAGCGCCGTGGCCACCCCTTTGCCCCCACGAAATTTAAGCCAGATGGGAAACATGTGTCCCACGATGGCGAAAAGCGCGGCCAGGCCGGCCAGAGCGTTGCGGCCGGGAAAGAAGGCGCGAGTGAGCGCCACCGCGGCCAGTCCCTTGAGCGCATCGAGAACCAGCGTGAGCACACCCAAGGCCGGCGATGAACGGGCAACGTTGGTGGCGCCGATGTTGCCGCTGCCGCTGAGCCGAACATCCTGCCCCCGAAAAACCCGCACCAGGATAAGCCCAAACGGGATGGATCCCAGGAGATAGCTGAACGCGGCGGTGAGAAAGATACTCATCGATTTTTGTAGCGCCGGTGTTGTGTAGCCGCGGGCGACTCGCCCGCGGCCACACAACACCGGCGCTACCCTAAACCAAAGCGCGCAATCTTCGTGTAGCGTGCGCCGCCCCGCATGGGTTGGCTCTGGTACAAGAAGAACTCGCGGGCGGTCATGGTACCAAAATCAAGCGCCGGCATCGCCGCCAATCTTTTCTGCAACCTCTGAAATATGGGATTGGCACCGTCGCCCTTCCGCCAGCCCGGCGCGCCCGAGCCGCCTCGACGAGCCAGAGTGAGATGCGGACTGAACCCGTGCTCTTCTTTCGGAACGCCGAGCGCAACCGTGGTCTCATCTACCGACTTCGCGAGGGCGGCCACCTCTGCCCCCCCTGCAATGCCAATCCAGAAAACGCGAGGCGATTTAGTCGTAGGGAAAAATCCGTATCCCCGGAATGAAAGCTCGAACGCACTCGCCCGGATCGCGCTCAGGGCCTGCTTGATCGCATCCACAGCTTCCGGCGATTTCCATCCGATGAACTTCAGAGTCACATGCATCGACTCGGGACGCACCCATCGCGCCTCCGGCGCAAATCCGCGCACGCCGTCCAGGAACAGTTCCAGTCGAGCGCGAATGGCGTCGTCAATATCGAGAGCAATGAAGACGCGCATAGTCTGTCGTCAGTCCTCGGTCGTCAGCACGAACCACGTGGGGACAGCCGCCCTCGGCTGTCCAGCCGGGCGAAGCCCGTGCAGTCTTGCTGAAGACTGACGACCGACGACTGCCCTACATCAATTTTCTCCTGATCATATCCAGCGCCAGCTGGCTGGCGAAAAAGCGGATGCGTTTGCGATCGCCGGGGAAATTTCTTTCCGCTATCTCGGTCCCTTTTTCACTCGCCAAAGCAAGATAGACCAGGCCAACCGGCTTTTCCGGCGTGCCACCCGCCGGGCCGGCCACTCCCGTAATGCCGATTCCCAGAGTCGAGCCGCAGCGTTTGCGAATGCCCTCGGCCAGCGCGATTGCGACTTCGCGGCTGACTGCGCCGTGCTTTTCGATCAACTTCGCAGGAACATCGGCAAAAGCGGTCTTCAACTGGTTGGAGTAAACCACCGCTCCGCCCAGAAAGTAACGCGAGCTGCCGCTGATCGACGTGATGCGCTCGGCGAGAAGGCCGCCGGTGCAGGACTCGGCCACCGCCAGCGTGGCGTTACGCATCTGCATGTAATAGCCGACGATTTGTTCGAGCGAATCGCCGTTGTCGGAGAAGACGGTGTCGTCCAGTTCTTCTTCGATTTCCTCGGCCAGCTTATCCACGCGTTCTTGGGCGGACTCGAGCGACACCGCGCGGGTCTTCAAGTGCAACTGGATCTCCCCAGCTCCTGCCAGGATCGTGGTTTGCACATCGGTATAGCGCTTGTAGATGGGCGCGACCCGCGCATCGCATTGCGATTCGGGCATCAGGGCAATCTTCAGGACGCGGGTTGCCATGAATTGCGGCGGCAACTTGGCCCGCAGCCGGTCCATGCACTGCTCGTCGAACAGGGCCTTCAGCTCGTGCGGAGGACCGGGCAGCAGGATAATGATTTTTTCTTCGCCCTCATACCTGCCGCTGATCCACTGGCCGGGCGCGCTGCCATTGGCATTGGGCAGGACCACCGCCCCGGCAATCACGTCCGCCTGCTTGAGATTATTGGGAGACATGTTCTTCCAGCCCCGCGCCGCAAAGCGTTGTTCGAGGCCGGTGACAATTTCGGGTTCGCGGCGCAACCCGAGTCCCAACGCATCCGCCACGGCTTCACGAGTGAGATCGTCTTCGGTGGGTCCCAAACCGCCCATGAAGATCACGATCTCGGCGCGAGAAAGCGCCAGACTGGCTGCGCCCGTGAGGTGTTCGCGGTTGTCGCCCACGATCGTCTTGAAGATGACATCGACGCCCAGCTGGTTGAGCTTTTCCGTGAGGTAGAGAGAATTCGTGTCCTGGCGGAAGGGAGTCAGCAACTCCGAGCCGATGGCAATGATCTCGGCGTTCACGGCTAAGAGTGTAAATGAAACCAGTCGTCAGTCGGCGGTCGTCAGTCGTCAGCTAAGACCGACATACTGACGACTGTAACGAACCAGGGAGAACACCCAGGCTTGCACTAAAAGCTGAGAGCTGACAGCTGAAAGCCAGAAGCCAGAAGCCAGAAGCCATATTCCGCCACCAGCGGCGCTCCCTGCACACCCCACGAAAGATGATGGACCGCACCCGTCGTCGCCAGCACCGCCGATTTTCCCGGGGCGAAGGCGAGACCCACCAGCCCGGGACCTGCAACTTCGAGCGAAGCCTTGGCGTCAGGCGTGATTTTGACGATGCCGCGCTTGCCGGTAAGCGAAGCCGCCACGTAAAGATTGCCGTCGATATCAAATGCCAGGCCCTGCGGGCGTCCCAAGCCACGGTAAAAAGTCGATACGCTGCCGTGCGAGTCGATCTTGTGCACGGAATCGAAACTGGAAGTCGTCGGCCCGGTGACAAACAAATCTCCACCCGGCCCGAATGCCAGGTGGTAGGCGGAGACGCTGGGTTCGAGGGTGGCGAAAACAAAAATCTGGCGGTCTTTGCCGATCTTGAAAACCGTCCCGCTGCGGTCGCCGACATAAAGATTTTCGTTGTGATCGAAAGCGATTCCGGTGGCCACGCCCATGCCTTCGGCGTAGGTCGACATGGTGCCGTTCGGCGCCACCCGGTACACCGTTCCGTCAAAGCGCGAGGAGACGTACATCTGGCCCGCGCGATCAAAAGCGATGGCGGTGGCGTTGGTCATTTCCGCCAGGAACGGCTTGACGTTGTAGTTGGTGTCGATCTTGAAGATCGCCACCGGAACTTTCTGTCCGCGCTCTCCGGAGAAAGTGACGTAGATGTTGCCCTCGGCATCGAGCGCCGGATTGGTTACCGGATGCAGATTCTCAGCGATTGGGGATGCGACCTTGATCTGATGCGGATTGCTCGCAGTGCCATTCGTCGACACCACCACCGGTCCCGAAGACGCGCCGGGCGGCACGCGCGCCACCAGAAAGTCGTCGGAGCTGATGACCACCGCCCCTTCGACATCGCCAAAAAGAACTTGCGGCCGGCGCAGCTCGTGCGGTCGAAGACTCTTTCCCACGATGCGGACTTCGCCGCCGGGCAAAGCGGCGCCAGGATGCACCGCCTCAATGTGCGGGTGCCCATTGACGTTCTTCTTGCCCAGCAGTCGGTCGGAAATTCCCATGGACTCCAGCTTCCTGAGGCTGCGTGTGGCGTCCTCTATCGCGGTAGCAAGCCGAAATGCAGCACGATCTGTAGCACGGCCAGGGCGTAAAGCCCGGCCCCCACGTCGTCGACCACGATGCCTACTCCCTCGGGGAGGCGTTCGAGTTGGCGCACCGGCGGCGGCTTGACGATATCGAACGCTCTAAAAAGTATAAAGCCCAGCAGCAGAGATTGCCACGCGATCGGAGCCGCAATCAGGGTAACGAGCTGCCCGGCGACTTCGTCGATGACCACAAACTGCGGATCTTTGCGGCCGCTGGCCCGGGCCACTCGCGTGGCGGCCGGGATCCCGAGCAGAACCACTGCGAGAGCGATGAGGGCTTCTACCCAGGGCTGCGAGGCAGGCGCGATCCGGCGCGCCAGAAGCCACCAGAGAACGACTGTGGTCGCCGAACCCCAGGTGCCGGGTCCGGGACGCAGATTTCCGATTCCGAAGAATGTGGCCACGAGAATGGCCCAGCGAGGGGCGTCCCGCCCGCCTTCAGAAGTCTTCATCGGGCTCTCGCGAGAGGTCTTCGATTCCGTCGCCCGTGTCCTGCACCGGCGACGAAATCACATACCCGCCGCTGGCCCATTTGCCCAGGTCAATCAGGCGGCAGCGGTCGCTGCAGAAAGGGAACTCGGACTCTTTACTGGTTACGACCTTCTTGCAGATGGGGCACTTCAGCTTGAGCTTGCGAGCCATGGGCTTCCTACACGATCTTATTTTCAGACGATCCGGGCCACCAGATCGTAATCGTGGGCCTCGGTGATCTGGCAACGGTAGAACTCGCCCGTCTTCGGCTCCAATCCTTCAGGAACGTCGTTCACGAATACTTTGCCGTCGATTTCAGGCGCGTGCATGGGGGTTCGGCCTTCGAGCAGAAGATCGGTTTCGTCGGACACGCCTTCGAGCACGAGATCGAATTCCTGTCCCACCAGTGCCTTTTTCTTCCGCTTGCTGATTTTGCGCTGGATGCCCATCAGGTGTTTGCGGCGGCGTTCGATTTCGCGTTCAGGCAGCTTCTTTTCCTCGGAGAACGCGCCTGCGCCTTCCTGATCGGAGTAACCGAACGCGCCCATCCAGTCGAATTCCGATTCGCGCACGAACTGGCAGAGTTCTTCAAACTCCTTTTCGGTTTCTCCCGGAAAACCGACAATGAACGAGGTGCGCAGCGTGACTCCGGGAATGGTGCGCCGCATTTTCTCAATCGAGCGCAGGAAGATATCGGCTCCTGCGCCCCGCTTCATGCGTCTCAAAACACTGGGTGATGCGTGCTGCAAGGGCACATCAATGTAAGAGCAAATCTTTTCATGGGACGCGATAGTTTCAAGCAGGCGCCCGGTAATCTTGTTGGGATAGGCGTACAGAAAACGCACCCAGCGCAGTGGTTCAATTCCCGCCAGCTTTTCCAGCAAAAGCGCCAGGCCGTCTTTGAGGCCGAAGTCTTCGCCGTAGCAGGTCGTGTCCTGGCCGATAAGGGTGATTTCGCGCACGCCGGAAAGCGCCAGGCGCTCTGCCTCCGCGATTACGGACTCAAACCGCCGCGACCGGAACTGGCCGCGCAGTTGGGGAATGATGCAGAAAGTGCAGGGATGATCGCAGCCTTCCGCAATCTTGATGTAAGCGGTGTGGCGCGGCGTGGCCAGCACGCGGGGCGTGGCCTCGTCGTACAGATAGTTGGGTAAGTCGGCGATGGCGCCGTTCCAGCTCGCGCGCGAAAAGCGTCCCTGAGTGGCGCGAGCATCGCCTTCGGCCCGCGATTGCAGAATCTTGAACGGAGAGTCGACCGCTGGCGCGGGAGCCACGCCGGTGGCCGCCAGTATGGCCTCCAGCTCTCCCGTTCCGACCACGGCGTCCACTTCCGGAATGTTCTGCTGAATATCGTTGCGGAAACGTTCCACCAGGCAGCCTGCGACCACCAGCTTTTGGGCGCGCCCGGCGGTCTTGTGCTTCGCCATTTCCAGGATGGTGTTGACCGACTCCTGCTGGGCGCTGGCGATGAACGAGCAGGTGTTGACCACGATCACGTCGGCTTCTTCGGCGCCCGAGACCAGCCTGGCACCGGCCCGCTCGAGCAATCCCATCATCACTTCGCTGTCCACCAGATTCTTGGGACAGCCCAGGCTTACGAAACCCACCCGGGTAGGGCCCGCGGACACAGGTGCAGCAGCTTGAGTCTCGTCCTGGGGCGGTACAGATAAGGTTTTCGTGACCATGCAATCTATTGATTTTAACACTCTTGCCCGATTGTCACAGGGCTCCCCCTGGAGGCGAAGGAAGCCTGGTTTTCCCGAATTCGCCCCGCATCGTGCTTGCTAACCTTTTCCCGAAACCAGGTCGGGTTGCGCGTGCTAACCTTGAGGCAGGCTTGGGCCGGGGAAATTTGCAGGGAGGTGAAATGAAGCGCACACTATTTTTTGCTGCGGTTCTGGGGTCGTTGGTGGGCCTGATTTCCGGTGCCAGCGCCCAGGAAAAGAATGAGCTGACGGGCCTGATCGGCCGTACTTTCGTCAGCGACCAGGGAGTGACCGGCACCAGCCTGCCCAACGCTCTTCTCACCACGGGGGCCGGCTTGAGCTTCGAAGCCAACTACGGAAGGCGACTGTGGGATTTGGGTATCGTGGGGCTGACCGGTGAAGTGCCTTTCGTGGTCAACTTCAGCGAAAAAACGCATTACGATCTGAACCTCGTCCCCAAGGATTACAAGTCATTTTTTGTCACGCCCTCGTTGCGAGCTAACCTTTTCCCCAGGAGCGGAATTTCGCCCTGGGTGAGCGCGGGCGGGGGATTCGGCTATTTCAAAGAGAATTCCACGCTGGAGTTTGGCGGGGTCAACCCCGGCCAAACCGGCTCCTCGACCGGAATTTTCCAGATGGGTGTGGGGCTCGACGTCAAGTTGTTCAGCCGCTTCAGCGTTCGCGGAGAGGCGCGCGACTTTTTTTCGGGCATACCGCAGCTCAACGTGGATACGGGAAAAAGCCGCCAGCATAACTTCTTTGTCGGCGCCGGAGTGATCTGGCACTTCTAGGGAAAAATCTGTAGCCGACTGCATGTCATCTCTTCTTTGCGACCTTTGCGGCTTTTCTTTGCGACCTTTGCGGTAAAGGTTTTTGTACGACTATCGGCAAGGGCAAAACCTTTTACCGCAAAGGTCGCAAGGGCGCAAAGAAAACACCAGGGCGGTGCCAGGAAGCCTTCAGCGACCGCTGCCTAAAATCTCCTCGTACAGTTCGGGCAAGCGCCGCGCATCCTCAACGGAATCGTCGAAGCGCGCGCCTTCATAGCGCCGGGTAAATTCCGCCACCCTCTGGCGGACGCCGGCATTGTCGATCCGAGCGACAAACTCATCGGGCGTTTGGCTGGGCGATTTGTGCCAGCCGCGCCGGGCGACACACTTCGTCATCCGCTCGTACCAGATGGTGGCCGCCCGCCGGGGAGACTTTTCCGGTCGCGCCGCCAGGCGCGATCGGCCCAGCCAGTGCAGGAGCCGGCGCGCGTTGATCAGGCACAGCAGCAAAGCTGCGATCAGCCCCCCTCCGAGGCCCCAACGCAATGGGGACACCGCTACCTTGGTCCCGGTCTGGCGAGCTGCCGCCAGCAGCCGGTCATAGTGGCGATGCCACCAACTCTGCAAGAAGCGAAGCAGCTCGCGGCCGCGGCCACTGGCGCTTATTGCGAGAGCTTGCTGGTGGCCTACGTCGTAGTTGACAATCCACTCCCGCCAGAACGAGGCCAGAGCGTCGACGTATAACGACACCCGGCCCCAGCCGGTGCGGACCGGAAGCGATGCGCCCGGCGTGGGATCAAACGCTACCCAACCATAGGCCGGGAAGTAGGCTTCGACCCAGGAGTGGGCGTTACTGGCCCGCACGACATATTGTGAGGTCAGGTCGTTGAACTCGCCCGAACGAAATCCGTTCACCACCCGCGATGGAATCCCCAGGGTTCGCAGCATGACGGCCATCGAGGACGCGAAATATTCGCAGTGTCCCTGCTTGCGCTCGAAAAGGAAATTAGCCAGGGGATCGTGCGGCACCGTGCGCGACATCTGCAGGGTATAGCCGAAGTGAGTGCGAAGGTAGGTTTCGAGCGCCTGAGCCCTGTCGTAGTTGTTGTCCGCCGAGGCCGTAATCTGTTGGGCCAGACGCGGGATGCGACCATCGAGCGCGGGCAGTTCGAGGTAATTCGAGATTACATCGGGCGGATAGGTTTCACCCGCCGCGCGCAGATCACCGGGGGTCGGCTGTTCAATGTCGGAAGTTGCCTGGTAGCCGTTTACGGGATGGTCCGGGTCGAGATCGAAGACCGCACCGGCATCGTCGATGGCCACGCGTCCGTAATGCCCGTCCAGACTTTCAGGAGTGGCGGCGAGGAAGAAAACATTTATTCCCAGCGGCTCCATCAGCACGCGATAGGAAATCGGGTGAAGAGCGGTCCTCAGAAAACCGGCGCCTGGAGGCGGCAACACGAAGTGACCTTCCCCTTGCGGAAACAGGGGCTGTTGGTCCCGGTTGTTTGACCAGACGCGGCCGTCGAAATTGCCCAGCGCAATCCCGCGCCATTTCAGGTCGAAGCTGCCCTGCTTGTCTCCTTCAATCTGAATATGCATCACCACCGAGCCGGACTGCTGGATCTCACCGATGCGTCCCAACTCAACCGTGTCACTGAAGCCGGTGCTGATTTCACCGCCCGGAGCATAGGCCCCGAGATAGCCGGCAGAGGCGCGGGGCAAGAGGAAGAAAATCGCGGCCGCACCCAACAAGATGCAAAGCACCAGCAAGGGAGACGCTAAAGCCAGCGCGGTCGCCAGGTTGCGGAAGGCCAATCCGGGGAGTGGCTGGCGCGAATGGACACGGGCCTGGGCGGAGATATGTCGCATCTCCATCAAGATGAAACACACCACCGCCATCAGCATGAAGATGGCGAAGGCCAGCAGGAAAAGACTGTCCACGGTGAGCAGCGCAGCCGCCAGCACCATGAGAAACGCGATCACCGCCAAAAAGTAGAAATCACGATCGCGCTGCGCGGAAAACAACCTCACCACCATCACGAACAGGACCAGGTGGACGGTCGCGTTGAGAAATCCGCGCGAAATCAGGAAATAGTCTGCGCCGTAGAAGGCTACGTATCCGACAGTGAGAAGGGTGGTCCAGCGTTCGGGAATCAGCCAGACGCGACACTTGAAAAACATGTACCCGCGGAATACCAGAGCCGCAGCGACCAGCGTCACCGTGGCAATACTTAGTCCGCCGGTGGAGGCAAGAGTGCCAAACCCGGCAGAGAGTGTGAGATAGAGTGCGACCTCAAAGTAGCGCTGGAGGTTTCCGGGCGGCAAAGTCGTGGCGGGATGCAGTTGGCCGGCGGTAGCCATGGCTGCTCCATTGTTCGCTATGCCAGTCTGAAAGGGAAGAGTACGGAGGTCAGGGTCCAGCCTTCCGTTGTCGGTCATCAGTCAGTCTTCAGCCAATCGTTTGGTCCGTCGAATTAGGGAGCTGAGGGCTGACGACTGACGGCTGACGACTGCCACCCGATGTTAGAATCGAAAGCGGTCAGGCATCGGTCCCGCGCGACGCATTCTCGCCAACCCCGCCAGGTCCGGAAGGAAGCAACGGTAACGAGCTCTTGCGTGTGCAGTGGGTGTCCGGTGCCTGACTTTATTAGGCCGGGTCTCTCACCGGATTTCTTACTACCCACTGGTACTACCCCACCGTACTACCCTACGAAGTTCAGCAACTGGTTGGAAAAGTTGGGCAGATTGGTGAAGATCGTCGGCAGATCCGCCGTCGGAACTCCAAACCAGTTGGCCAGCGTTCCCGCGTATTGGTCGAGCGAGGTCGTCGGAATCCAGCGGCCTTCGTCGGTGGCATCGTCGGGACCCCCCAGCGCCAGCGTGGGAAAGGTGCCATAGAAGTCGCCTCCCTTGACCGCCCCTCCCATGATCAAGTGATGGCTGCCCCAGGCATGATCGGTGCCTGAGGTGCTGTCCGGGGCGTAGGTGCGGTTGAAATCCGACAAGGTGAAGGCCGTAACATCCGAGGCCGCGCCAATTTCGACAGTCGCCTGGTAGAAGGCATTCATGGCCTGGCTCAGTTGGGTGTACAAGCTGTTCTGCGCATTGAGTTGATCGCTGTGGGTATCGAATCCACCGATCGAAACGAAGAAAATCTGGCGTTGCAGTCCCAGCGCCGAGCGCACCGAGATAATCTGCGCCACTTGTTTCAGTTGCCGGGCCAGGTCGTTGTTGGCGGGGAAGGCGGTGGCCAGTGCCGGGGCAGAGGCCAGGGCGTTGGCCAGGGTGTTGCTGTCCTGCAGGGCATTGGTGGTGGTGCTGCTGGCGGCCTGAATCAAGGAGACGCCGGTATCGAAAGTCAGCAGGCTTTGCAGCGCCGACAGCCGGCCCTGGGATTCGGCCGAACTGCCGAAGCCCGACAACAGTTTCGTGGGGTCGCCGCTGGATTCGATCGAGCGCGCCGTCAGGCCTTCGCAAAAAACGTTGGTTCCCGCCAGCGAAATAATGACGGGGAAGCTTCCGCCGTAGATGGATTGAATCTTGTCGGCCGTCCGCCCTGCCCATCCCGTCTGCCCGTTGCTGTTGAGCGTGGCGGTCTGCATTTGCGCCTGCTGGTCTTCGTGCGAGAAAAGGTTCTGCGGAAGATTGGCCTGGCCCTGCTGAAATTGGGCCCGGCTGGTGGGTCGGACCAGCGTGCCTACGTTGGCCAGCACAGCCAGATGCTTCTGGTTGAATAGCGCCTGCATTTCGGGGAACTTGGGATGGAAGCCAAAAGAGCCCGCGCTGGGCGGAGCGATAGGCAGCAGACTGTTCTGGGGCAGGGCCAGTACCGATCGGGTCTGCTGGTAGGAGGCATATCCGCTGCTGCTGAAGGGGACGACCATGTTGTTGCTGTCATTGCCGCCGAACAGGAAGACGCAAACCAGGGCTTTGTAATCCTGCGAGCTCTGCGCCAGCGCATTCACCAGTCCAAACCGGTTGAAGCTGGCGGCGGCGAATCCCGCAGCTGCGGTGCAGCAAGTCCGTTTCAGAAAATCCCGTCTCGAAAATGCCATGGATGTTCTCCCTTTAGTGTTGGACCTGGAACTGCGATGAGCTCCCAATCAGATAGAACGCCGCCTTAGTGCGCCGGGTGTTGTCGGAGATTGCAGAGATCGTACTGACCAGCGTGCTGCGCATGCTGTCCGAGATCTGGCCGTGCAACATCACCGCCGCCACCGCGGTGACCAGTTGATCAGGGTTGGCCGCCAGCGGGACGTATCCCGAGACGTCCACGGTGGTGGTGCCGCTCACCTGCCCGTACACCAGGGTGTTCACGAAATTAATTCGGGCGATGGCGGTGCTGGTGTTGAAAATCTCGAATTCAGGACCGAGCAGCGTGCTGCCCTGAATCACATGATCCGGGTGGTAGAAGTTAAAGACGGTGGGCGAGAAAAACGGAGGCTGCTTCATGTCCGAGGCCCGGTCCGATAACACGGCGCCGTCGGAGACGCCATTCATGGCCCGCAGCAGGTGGGTGATGAACAGGACAGGCTCTTTGAGCTTTCCGTCATCGGGCTGCGCCTGGGTGGCGTCGTCGCCGCGCCGCGCCTCCGGGTCCAGCAGGATGGCTGTGACCACGGCCTTGAGGTCGCCACGCACGCCGCTGCCGTTATCCGCGAACACGGCGGCCACGCGGCCCACGTACTCCGGACTGGGATTGCTCGTCACCAGGCGCTGGATGAGCTGCTTGGAGATAAATGGGCCCACATTAGGATGATTGAAAATGTTTTGCACCGCCGCGGTCGTATCCGCTTGCGTGGTTCCGCCGGCCGGCAGGGTCACTCCATTCAGCAGGAGCTTCGAGCCGGTATCGTGGTGGCTGTCGAAGGGAATCATCGGTCCACCGTAGTATTCGGCATTGCGGAACTGGGCGTTCGCGCCCGGTTTGGTGGGATACGTCCATCCCGTGAAGGTATGCGCGAAGCCCTCAATCGTATCCTGGGTGTAGGTGGGGATAGGATTGCCCGAGCCATCCAGTTGCATGGTGCCGTCCTGGTTCAACAGCTCCACTCCGATCGAGAACAACTGCATCACCTCGCGAGCATAGTTTTCGTTGGGGTCGACGCCATTGTTGGGCTTGTCGTTATTCACCATGTCGAGATAGTTGCCCATCACCGGGCTCAGGGTGACATCGGTCAGCAGGGTGGAGAAGTTGCCGAAGGCGTCGTTCTGAAACATGTTTTGCCAGAGCACAAAGGCGCTGGGATTGTTGATCTTCACCGCCGAAGACACCATAATCTGCGAAAGTCCCCAGGCCACTCGCTGCCGCAGCTGGTCCTGTCCGGTGAGCGCGTTGGTGAAAAAGCGCTTCTGCACAAAGGTCATATCGTCCGTGGATGCCGGCGCAGGATAAGTCGAAACCGGCGCGGCGAACTGCTCATTGAGGAAAGCCTGCATGCCCACCGCCTGCACGTGCGACAGCGATTGGGGGTTGACGCCCCAGGTGGACTGTTCCAACAGGCGAGCCGCGGCCGAGGCGCTCAACGTGTTGGCGGAAGTTCCCACCTCGAGCGCAAACGCGTTGGAGGTCATCGAACCGGGGTCGGGATTGATCACGGTCACCTGAACTGTGCCCGCTTGAGCGCTGGTTGCCGTGCCGGTGGCGGTAAGTTCGGTGGGAGAAACAAACGTGGTGGGCAGGAAGGTGCCTCCGAAAGTCACCACCGCGCCGCTCACAAATTTCTGGCCGGTGACCACCAGGGTAAAGTCACCCACGGCTATGGTTGTGGGCAGCACCGCGCTCACGATGGGCGCTGGATTGGTAATCGTCATCGTGCCCGCGGCCGTGGCGGTCGTATCCGCCAGGCTGGTCGCCTGCACCTGGATGGTGTTGGGGGTAGGGACGGTAGCCGGCGCCCGGTAGACGCCGTCCGCGTCAATGGTGCCCACGGTCGCATTGCCATTCGGTATTCCGTTAATCGCCCACTTCACCGCGGTAAAGCTGCCCACGCCGTCTAGAGCTGTGCGGTACTGGAAAGTGGAGCCGGCGGTGGTCTGCGCCGTCGCGGGTATCACCACCACCGATGCTTTGCCGGCGGCGCCCACTTGCACGTTCAGGGAGGCGGCGGAGACGATTTTGCCGGGGTCAGGATTCAGCACCGTGATCTTGACCATTCCCACTTGTGTGCTGGTGGCGGTTCCCATGGCCTTAAGTTGGGTCGGGCCCACGTAGGTCGTGGTCAGGGCCGTTCCACCAAACATCACTTTGGAACCGCTCACGAAACCTGCTCCCCCTACGGCAATCGAGAAATTGCCTACCGGCAGGAAGGTCGGGCTCAACATTTGAAGTACCGGGATTGGGTTCTGAAGACTCACGGAGCTGGTGGCGGAAAGGGATTTGTCAGCCACGCTGGTGGCTTTGATCGTGACCGACGCCGGCGTGGGAAGAGGGCTTGGCGCCTTATATTTTCCGGTCGCGTCGATGATGCCAAGCGTCGCATTTCCGCTGGGCACTCCGTTCACCGACCAGGCGACGGACTGGTTCATGTTTCCCGTCACCGAGGCCGAGAACTGGGTGCTGTCTCCCGAGCGCAGCGTGGCTTTCGAAGGCGTAACCGTCATGCCGTTGGAAGTTGAGTCCGAGCCGCCCGCGCTCAGGCCGCCACCGCAGCCCGACCAGGCCAGCATGACCACAGAAAGAACGATAGCGCCCGCGAATTTTGCGCCGGCAGACTTTGGGGTTGCGATCATCTCTGATCCCCTTTCCTGAAGATCCGAGTACAGAAGAAACGTTTATGGGCGCGTCGCACGGACGCGGCGCAAGTTTTCCGAGTGGCTGATGAAGAGTAGTGAAACGTTGCCTGCAAGCGTAGGTCTCCATGGTTCTATTACGGGACTAGTGCCAATTCGGCCCGGGACCGGGCTTTCGGAAGCACTAGTGGCTTAGCACTGTCGCGTACTTTCGGGGTGCAGGTACATGTACCCGGGTAACCCGAAATGTAGGCGCGAGCGCCCCGCTCGTGCGGCGGCGCAACAAACGGTTCCGCAGGAGCGGGACGCTCGCGCCTACATTGGCAAGAATCCGCTCAGACCGGGACCTGGGTTGGACATTGCCGCGGGGGTGCGTCAAAATACACGGTTCGTCTGCGAACCCGAGATTCGACTTCTGGAGAAATGATCGAGTGAGCCAACTGGTGCGCGCCAAGATTACTGCCCTGGGTGCTTATGTCCCGCCTCGTCTGCTGACCAATGAAGATCTGGAAAAGCTGGTGGAGACCTCTAACGACTGGATTGTGGAGCGCACCGGCATTCGGGAGCGGCACATCGTGGACAAAGGTATCGCCACCAGCGACCTGGCCACCGAGGCCGCCCGCCGGGCATTGGCGCAGCGCGGCCTGGAGCCCTCCGACCTGGACGCAATCCTGGTGGCCACGGTCACCCCGGACATGTTTTTTCCCTCGACCGCCTGCCTGGTGCAGCACAAGCTGGGAGCCAAAGGGGTCTGGGGATTCGATCTTTCCGCCGCCTGCTCGGCGTTCGTGTACGCGCTCCAGACCGGGGCGCAATTTATTGCCACCGGCGCCCACAAGAGAGTCATGGTCATCGGGGCGGACGTGATGTCCTCGATCATCGACTACACCGATCGCGCCACCTGCGTGATTTTTGGCGATGGCGCCGGCGCGGTGATCCTGGAGCCGGCCGAGGACGAGGCGGAGGGCTTGATCGACTTCATTCATGAAGTGGATGGCTCAGGCGGCTGTTCGCTCTACATGCCGGGCGGCGGCAGCCTCCATCCCGCGACGCAGGAAACCGTGGAGAAGCGGATGCATTACGTTCATCAGGACGGCCAGGCGGTTTTCAAGTTCGCCGTCCGCAAGCAAGCCGAGCTTTGCGAAAAGATTCTGACCCGAAACCATCTGAAGGGCAGCGACATCGACACCTTCATTCCCCACCAGGCCAACCTGCGGATCATCAAGGCCACGGCGGACCGGCTGGGCATGAACCCGGACAACGTGATCGTCAATATCGATCGTTACGGCAACACCACCGCCGGAACCATCCCTCTGGCAATGGACACGGCCCGTCAGGAAGGCAAGCTCAAGAAGGGCAACCTGGTGTTGCTGGCGTCAGTGGGCGCCGGCTTCACCGTGGGCGCGACCCTGCTGCGCTGGGCCTTCTAGATTCTTCCCCTAATGTAGGCGCGAGCGCCCGCGCTCGTGCGGCATTACCACGAACCCGCACGAGCGAGGGCGCTCGCGCCCACATTGAAAATCGATCAGCGTATAGGAAAAGCTCCGCACAGGATGACAGCGTGCGGCGTGACTATCCGTTCTTCTGCTGCTCGAAGGCTTTCTGCAGATATTTGCGGGCTTCATCTAGCGCGCCTTGGGTGTTGTCGTTGGTTTGCAGCGCCTGGCGGTACTCATTAGTCGCGCGCTCGCGCTGTCCCGTAACGTCGAAGATCTTGCCCAGCTGGATGTGGCTCCAGACCTCGGTCCAGCGCGGCTCGCCATCGCCGTTCAGGCAGTCGCGGTAGGCGTTGGCCGCGGCCTGGAAGTTGCGCTGCAGGAAGAACACCTCGGCGATTCGATAGTGGGCCAGCGAGCTGTTCTTGTTGACCTCGAGCGCCTTGTTGAACTCGAGCAGCGCCCCCGCCAGGTCGCCCTGCTGGGTCAGGCCCTGGCCGCGCTGGATGGAAGCTCTGAGCCTGATCTCGGACGAGTTCTTCAGCACCCGGTCATCGGGATCGACCACAATCCGGCGTGGCTTGCCGAAGGTTTCGATGTTGAAGGCCGAGTTCGTGCCCACGACTTCGATCCGTTTGTTCTCCGTCTTGCCGTCGGTGTCGATCTTGAGGTCGACCGGCATGCGGAAAAGATCGAGGTCCTGTGCGATCTGGCCTACCACCCGGAAGCCCTTGCCGTTCCCCAAACGGTAGATGGTGTACTTGGTCTTGAATTCGGGAGCACCGGTCGAGTCAAGCCACTGGGAGAAGAACCAGACCAGTTGCTGGCCATAGTTCTGCTCGGCCAGGGCGCGAAAATCGTCCATCGATGCCGACTTCCCCGCATACTTGGCGGCGAAAGTACGCATGGTCTGGTCGTATTTCTGATCGCCGATCACCCAGCGCAACATGTGCAGGATCATGGCGCCTTTATCCGTCACCAAAGACTGGAACTCGGGCGAAAAAATGTCCAGCTTCCCGGCGCTCGAGAGCGGGACCGTGTCATAAGCCAGCGCGCCGACCGACATATCTTTCACTGTCTCTTCGAGACCGGCCTGGCCCGCGGCTTGTTCGACGTAGCGGGCCTCGGAGTAGCGGGCAAAGCCGTCGCTCAGCCACCAGTCATCCCGCGAAGCCGGGCTCACCGAGACGCCCCACCACTGATGTGCGATGGTGTTGGCCAGCAATCGGTAATTGACTTTTTCGGTGACCGCCCGGCTGGAGATGGCCGCGATCTCCGGCGCCCAGGCCGCAGGCACGGTGTCGTCCGGAATTTCAACCACTCTCAGGGTCGTTGAAGGCGCAGGACCGTACAGCGTCACGTAGTAGGTGAATTCTTTGACCGCAGTGCTGGCGTAAGTCGCCCCCATGTTCTGATGGGCCGGCTTAAGGAAGACATGCAGGTCCAGACCGGCCTCGTCGCTTTTGAACTCCTGAAAAATGCCGGCCACGATAGTGCCGGGAAAACTCGGCTTGTCCCAGGTGAAGGTGAAGGTCTTGGTGGGCAGAGCGCCCACTGGCCGCTTCGTAGCCGGCGCAGCGCCGGGACTCTCTTTGCCGCTGCCGACGACCGTCATGTGCGCCGGCACGGTGATGTTCATGGTGGCGGTGAAGCGGTTGATACCGTAGGCATTCACCGGGAACCAGCGGCCGGCGTACAACAGGTAGCTGGTGTCGTCGCCGATATAGGCCAGCTTAAGGCCCTGTACCGGGCTGTCATCGGCGGAATCGAGCACGCCCTCGTATTCGAAAGTCAGCGTGGTTGAACTGTCTTTCGCCAGCGGCGTGTCGAGCGGAACCCGGATGCTCGAGTCCTGAGTGACGCGCTCGGCGGTCAGTGGCTTGCCCGCGGCATCAATCACCTTGGTTACGCGCAGCGCATTGTGCAATTCGAACGTCGCGATATTCAGATCTTCGAGCGCGGTGAATTTCACCTTGGCCCGGGCGGTGATCTTGTGGGTATGCGGCGTCAGTTCGGCGTCGATCTGGTAATCGTCCACCCGCAGGCGCATCTTTTCGGCGGCCCACGATGGCAATGACAATAAGAAGAACGAGAAGACAAGGCAGAGCAACAGGGCCCGACGCTGGCGCTGCGGTTGAGAATGGATCAAAAGCAGTCTCCTCACACAACTACGATAAACCGTAAGATGAAGATTGTGTCCCAAAAGATGCTGGCAGGACAAGGTTTAGCCAGTTTTTGACATTCGGCCCGCGCCCAGCACGCGCAGAACCGCCTCAGCCGCGCGATCCACCGGGTGCTGTTCGTCTCGTCTGGGCCCGCGCAACCGGACTCTTACTTCAGCCAGCCCTGCGATCATTTTATTCCGGGCAGGTCCTTCCGCGATGATTTCATTGAGCTTGGTCACCAGCTTCTCTGCGCTGAAATCCCGTTGCACCAACTCCGGCACAACCTCCTCTCCGGCAATCAGATTGACCATGGCAAAGTACGGAACTTTGACCCGCGGCCGCCCCACCCGGTAGGTCAAGGGCGAGACCCGGTACACCATCACGAAAGGCGTTCCCATCATCGCTGCCTCGACGGTAGCGGTCCCACTGGCAATGATTCCGGCGCGCGACTGCGCCAGAGCGGGCAGGGTGTCTGGAACCAGCCGGATGGAGGAATTGTTCCCGATCAGCGATAGCAGGAAACTGCGATCCAGCGTGGGAGCCACCGGCAGCAGAAATTCATAGGACGCGCCGAGCTTCGCCGCCGATTCCAGAATCACCGGCAAGTTCATGCGCACTTCTTTCACCCGGCTTCCGGGCATGAGCGTGATCCAGGGCTTGGAAGCGTCCAGAGCGTGCTGGCGGGCATAGGCTCCGCGATCGATTTCAGGCCGGGGAACATCGGCGAGCGGGTGGCCGACGAAAGTGGCGTCCACTCCGCGGTCGCGGTAGAACTTTTCTTCAAAGGGAAAAATCACCAGCGCCTTGTCGACATATTTCCGCAGCAGCCGCACCCGCCCCTGGCGCCAGGCCCAAAATTGCGGACAGACGTAGTAGACCACCGGGATGCCGCGCTTGTGCATCTGCCGGGCCACGCGCCAGTTAAACGCGGGAGAGTCGATCACAATGGCAAGATCAGGCTTGCGCTTGTCGGCTTCCGCGATCAGTTTGTGAAACAGACCCCAGATTTTGGGCAGATGGCCGAGAATTTCCGAGATGCCGACGACAGCCAGATCTTTAGCATCGACCACCGTGTCGCAACCCGCGGCCCGCATGCGATCCCCGCCCACGCCGAAGAATTCCAGGTCTTGAGTCGGTATGGCCTGTGTGGTCGCGGGCGACCCGCCCGCGAGACGCCGCAAAGCTGCAATCAGCAGCCCGCCGTACATTTCGCCGGAGGCCTCCCCAGCGGAGATGAGAATTCGCACGGATGACATTGTAACGAACCAGGTGGAGACAGAGACTCGATGTAGGCGCGAGCGCCCCGCTCGTGCGGCAGAGGCAAGGACGAGGCGGCGACTGATGATGCCTGGAAGAGGGAGCACGAGCGAGAGAGCTCGCGCCTACATCTGTCCCTTGTGGTTCGGGAGAATTGGGTTAGTCGTCCGCGCCGGCCGTGACCTGCCCACCCGCGCCCACCGGAATCTCCTGGTCCTTATATTGCAGCTGGTAGAGTTTGTAATAAATGCCACGCTGGGCCAGCAGCTGCTGGTGCGTTCCTGTTTCGCGCACCTGCCCTTTGTGCATCACAATGATCTTGTCGGCGCGCTGGATGGTCGAAAGCCGGTGGGCGATGACCACCGACGTGCGGCCCTCGACCATACGGTTGAGCGCGTCGCGTACCCGCATTTCGGTCTCGGTATCCACGCTCGAAGTGGCTTCGTCCAGGATCAGGATCTTCGGGTCATGCGCTAGCGCCCGGGCAAACGAGATGAGCTGCTTCTGGCCGGTGGATAGGGTTGAACCGCGCTCGCGGACTTCTTCTTTGAACCCTTGAGGCAGCGCCCGGATGAAGTCGGCCAGGTTGACGTCTTCAGCGGCTTTTTCGACGTCCTCGTCCGTAATCTCCTTCGTGCCCAGGCGGATGTTGCCCTCGACCGTCCCGGTAAACAGAAATGGATCTTGCAGAACCACGCCGTAGCGCCGGCGGAGTTCGGGAAGGTCCATTTCTTTTACGTCGACTCCATCGATTTTCACCGCACCCTTTTGCACGTCGTAGAAGCGCATGAGTAAGGAAATAATTGTGGTCTTGCCGGCGCCGGTGTGGCCGACGATAGCGACGGTCTCACCGGGCTCGATGGTGAAGGAAACGTCGCGGAGAATCCAGTCGGGCTCGGTGGTAGCCGTAGCCGAGCCTTGCTCGGCCTGGATGGGTTCCTTCGACTCCGCTCTGGACAGGCTCCGACCCGTCCCCACACGGCCATTGCCGGGAGGATGGCCAGGTTGTGTGGTCGCGGGCGACTCGCCCGCGTTCTTGCCAGCTTCAACCGGCGTGTCACGGTAAGCGAACCAAACATGATCGAACTCAATCCGTCCAGGCCCGACCGGCGTTTTGGTCACCGCCGGCGAAGTAATCTCCGCCGGAGTATCCAGCAACTTGAAAACCCGCTCGCTGGCCGCCATGGCCGACTGCAGGATGTTGTACTTTTCGCTGAAATCCTGAATGGGCCGGAAGAAGCGCTGGGCATACTGGATGAAGGCGGTGAGAATCCCGATGCTCACGACGGTATGAACCAGGCGGAATGAGAGCAGGTGCTGGCGCGAGAAATCCACGGCAACGCTGCCCACGGTCAGGCTGCGAATAATGTCATTCCCGCCAAACCAGATGACGCACGCAATCGCCGTCGACGACAGAATTTCGACCACGGGATAATAGACGGCGTGCGCCATGATCGCGTCCTTGAAAGCTTCCATGTGCACGGCGTTTACTTCGGAGAACTTGTCGAAAGAGCGCTGCTCGCGGTTGAACAGCTGCAACACCACCATGCCGCTGACGTGCTCCTGCATGTAGGCGTTGATCCGGGCGATGGCGGTGCGGATGCGCCGGTAGGAATCGCGCACCTTGTCCCGAAAGATACTGGTGGCGTAGGCGATCAGCGGCAGGACCGCCAGGGTGATGAGCGCCAGCTTCCAGTTCATGCAAAGCATGATGGCGGTGATGCCGGCCAGCACAAACACGTCCTCAAAGATCGAGACTACGCCCGAGGTGAACATTTCATTGAGCGCGTCCACATCCGAAGTCACGCGCGTAACCAGGCGGCCGACCGGGTTCTTATCGTAGAAGCCGATGTGCATGCGCTGCAGGTGGCGGAAGATCTGCTTGCGCAGATCGAACATCACCATCTGGCCGGCCCACTGCATGAAATAAGTCTGCAGATAGTCGAGCAGGAAACCCAGCGCGATCAAGCCAACGTACATGGCCGCGATCTGAGCAATCCCGACATAAGGGTTAGTGCTCAGAAAAAAATCAAACGGCGTGGTCTTGGACACCGGCACCAGGTAGCGGTCAATCTCGATGGAAACCAGATAGGGTCCGAGAACGTCGGCTCCGGACTTGATGAGAATGGAAACCAGTGAAATGCCGACCGGCCATTTATAGGGACGCAAATACCGGAGCAGCCGCTTCATCAGCCGGCTGTCATATGCTTTACCTAATACCTCTTCTTCTTGGGCCATCGGCGATAACTAGGCTATCGACTAAAGATACCCTAAATAGATTCGGAAAGAAGAGCCGAAGATGGAAAAGGTTTGCAGCCTGCTCGAGGCCCGGATGTCCTCATCTGGGCGGGCCAGCGCAAGCTGGCCGCATTCTTGCGGAGCTTCGCTTCGCCGGGCAGGTTGAGACACCCTTCGGCCTCGCTCAGGGCAGGCTCTGCCCCCACGGGGCTCGTGTTTTACGCGGTCTTTTTCAGCACCAGCGCCGAATTCTTCGATCCGAAGCCCACGCAATTGCAGATCGCATGCTCGATCTCGGCCTTGCGGCCGACTTCAGGGACGTAATCGAGGTCGCATTCCGGATCGGGCGCGTCCAGATTGATGGTCGGGGGAACCTTGCCGTGTTCCATCGCGATCAGTGTGGCCGCCAGACTGGCCGAACCGCAGGCTCCCTGGGCGTGTCCGATCTGCGACTTCAGTCCGGACATGGGAATCTTTCTGGCGTGCTCGCCCAGAGCCAACTTCAGCGCCCGTGTCTCCACCCGGTCGTTCATTTCGGTGGAGGTGCCATGCAGGTTGACGTACTGGATGTCTTGCGGCGCGAGACTGGCTTCTTCAAGCGCCAGCGTAATGGCGCGTGCCGGTTCTTCCGGCGATTCGCTCATGCGCACCCGGTGAAAAGCTTCGCAGGTCGAACCGTAGCCCACGATCTCGGCATAGATTTGCGCGCCGCGGGCGCGGGCATGATCGTAGTCTTCGAGAATGAACATCCACGAGCCTTCGGCGATCACGAATCCGTCGCGGTCAGCGGAAAACGGCCGCGAGGCGCGTTCCGGCGCGTGGTTCCATGACTGGGTGAGCGCGCGCAGCAGCGTGTATCCCTTGATGATTCCCGGCGTGATGGGCGAGTCCACTCCGCCGACCAGAAACATCGGCAGCACGCCCGCCTGAATGTGCTGGTAGGCGTAACCGATGGCGTCGGTCGAAGAAGTGCAGCCCGCCGTAACCACGTGGCTGTAGCCGCGAAACCCGAAGCGCATGCTGATTTCGCTGGGAATCGTGCCCATGGTGCCGCTGGGAATGCAGAACAGGCTGACCTGCTTGACGTGCCCGCTATGCCAGAGCCGGTACTGCTCCTCGGAAAATTCCTGCGCCCCGCCGCCCGTGCCCAGGATCACGCCGATCTCGCGCTTTTCTTCCATCGACATAGCGGAAGGATCGAGCCCGGCATCCTTGATCGCCTCGGTCGAGGCGGCGATGGCCAGCGGCACGACGCGGGAGACGTGCTTGCGCTCGCGCGCATCCACCCAGGCCAGTTCGTCAAACTCGGGAATCTCGCCGGCGATGTGCACCGGCAGGGAAGACGGATCGAAGCGGGAGATGCGTTTCACGCCCGATTTGCCGGCGAGGATGGCGAGGCAAAAAGCTTCTTTGCCTATGCCATTGGGGCTGACAACGCCCATTCCAGTGATCACGACGCGAGGAAGCATAAGTTTTTCTGCATCATCCTGAGCGGAGCAGCAGCTTCGATTCGCGAAGCTGCCGCGCAGTCGAAGGACCCCCATAAGCGCGTGTGACTTTGAGATCCGGGGCGCGTGCCTCTGCATGCTGAACCCAGCGCCCGCGCACTATCTTAGAGCAAAAAGGGTCCTTCGACTTCGTGTCGGCTTTCGTGGGCGAAAGCCAACCCTACGCTCAGGATGACACTCCATTTTTTCGCGAACTGCAATTTCTAATTCACCCGCTCCCGTTACGCGAAGTGGGATAATTAGTCACGATGCCCCTTGGCCTTTACATCTCGGTGCCGTTCTGCCGCACCAAATGCAGCTACTGCAACTTCGCCTCGGATGTCTTCTCCCGCGCCGTGTTCGAGCGCTACGTGGACCGGGTGTCGGCGGACATCAACCAGGCTGCCGAAACCGCCGAACAGATGGGCGGCGCATTTGAAGGCTCGCTGGACTCCATTTACCTGGGCGGCGGCACCCCTACGATACTCGATATAGCGCAACTGGAAAGGCTGTTTGTCACCATTTCGCAAAATTTCTCGTTCGCAGCGGCGCTGAAATCACGGTGGAATGCGCCCCCGGCACGCTGTCCCCGGCGATGATCGACGGCCTTGCAGCGCTGCGGAGTGAACCGCGTCAGCCTGGGCGTGCAGTCGTTTGTGGATATCGAGGCGGCGGCAGTGGGACGACTGCACAAGCGGACCACCGTCTCGAAGAAATCGCGCGCCTGCGGGCGGCCGGAATTGCCAACATCAACGTTGACCTGATTGCCGGACTGCCGCACCAGACCGCGGAAAGCTGGGAATTTTCCATCGCCGAGACGATCGCTACCGGAGTGCCCCACGTCAGCGTCTACATGCTGGAAGTGGACGAAGATTCGCGGCTGGGCCGCGAACTGATCGCCGGCGGCACGAGATACCACGCGCACTTTGTTCCCGACGAAGATCTCACCGCGGATTTTTACGAAACGGCCTGCCAAAGGCTGGAGGCGGCGGGAATCCGCCAGTACGAAATCTCCAACTTTGCCCGGCCTGGACGGGAGTCGCGACACAACCTGAAATACTGGACCCGCCAGCCCTATCTTGGTTTCGGGGTGGACGCGCACTCCATGCTGATCAGCGCGTCGAAGAAGTACTGAGGCGGTGCGGTTCGCTGCGCCCGACTCGCTCGAAGAATATATAGCCGCGGGGCCTCCCCAGAAGACATTGGTCTCGGCGCAAGGCTGCGTTGGAGGAAACCTTCTTTCTGGGACTGCGCCTGAACCGGGGAGTGAATCTAAAGCAAGTCGAGAAAGACTCTGGCGAGTCGATGCCTGGCGCAGCGGTGCTCGACTCTTTCTCGGATGCGATTTCAGAGGGCGTGGGATCCGGCCTGCTCGAACGCGCGGACGATGTCATCCGCTTGACGCCTCGCGGGAGACTGTTATCGAACGAGGTTTTCGAACGGTTCATTCTGAGCCCAACCCCGGTTCCGTGTGGGACGGACACTCCTGTCCGCCGCCTTTGATATTGGTCTCGGCGTGGTTCTATGATTGCGAGCGGATTGCATGGCGCAGCAAATCTTCAGCATGTGACACTCAAAGTCAAAGGCGGCGGACAGGAGTGTCCGCCCCACACAGATCCCCCTTCCGCCGGTAACTTTGTGGGCGGAAATTCCTGTGTTCTAATCCATGGTCAGGGCAACCTCCCGGAAACGGAGACTGCATCTTGGATTTCCAGCTCAACGACGAACAACTTCAACTGAAGAAAAGCGTGCGTGAATTTGCCGAGCGCGAAATTGCGCCCCACGTCATGCAATGGGACGAAGCCAGCGAATTCCCGCTGGCGATCGTCAAAGAACTCGGCAAACTCGGCCTGCTGGGCATTGTGTTTCCGCCCGAGTACGGCGGCGCCGGGATGGGCTACGTCGAATACGTCACCGCCATCGAGGAGCTCTCTCGCGTGGACGGCTCGGTGGGAATTATCGTCGCGGCCCACACGTCGCTGTGCTCGAACCATATTTTTCTTGCCGGAAACGAAGCCCAGAAGAAGAAATACGTCAGTCCGCTGGCCTCGGGCGAAGCCATCGGGGCCTGGGGCCTGACCGAGCCGTCATCTGGATCGGACGCTGGCAGCGCCCGCATGACTGCGGTGCGCAAGGGAAACAACTGGGTGCTGAACGGCACCAAGACTTTCTGCACCAACGGCCACTACGCCGATTTCCTGGTGGTGATTGCCGTGACCGATCGCGCGGCCCACACCCACGGGCTCTCCGCGTTCATCGTAGAGAAGGGGACGAAAGGATTTCGTCCCGGGAAAAAAGAAAACAAGCTGGGCTTGCGGGCCAGTGACACCGCCGAACTGATCTTTGAAGACTGCGTCATCCCGGCCGAAAACCTGTGCGGCAAGGAAGGCGACGGATTTATCGACGCCATGCGCGTGCTGGATGGCGGCCGCATCTCCATCGCCGCGTTGTCCCTGGGCATGGCCGAAGGGGCATACGAGGCTGCCTTGAAGTATTCCAAGCAACGCAAGCAGTTCGGCAAAGCGATCAGCGACTTTCAGGCGATCCAGTGGAAGCTGGCGGACATGGCCACCGAAATTGAAGCGGCCAAGCTGCTGACCCTGCGCGCCGCGGCCATGAAAGATGCCGGCATGAAGACCACGCTGGAATCGTCCATGGCCAAGCTCTACGCCAGCGAAGTGGCGGTCCGGTGCGCCAACGAAGGCGTGCAGATTCACGGCGGGTACGGCTTTATCAAAGACTATCCCGCGGAAAAATTTTATCGCGATGTGAAACTGTGCACCATCGGCGAGGGCACGAGCGAGATCCAGCGGCTGGTGATTGCGCGGCAGTTGTTGAAGGACTAGCCTGAGTTCTGGACCTGCAGGTTGGTGGAATTTCACCGCCTCCGCTAAAAGCATGGCTGAAGCAATGCAGCTCGGCGCCACAGATCCAATCCCGGTCGAACCTAATCCAATTCAGCCTGCTCTGATTGTGCCTAGTCTGGACGAGCGCACTATGGCCATCCTGGCCCATATGTTGCAGATTGTGGGTTTGTGGATCGCTCCTCTGATTATTTTCGTGGTTAAACGGGAGTCGAAGTTCGTCTCCTTCCACGCGCTGCAAGCCCTCCTGCTCCAGGCCGCTTATATAGGTTTGATGGGCCTGGGCGTGCTTTTTGGGTTCGGCGCGATTTTCCTTTCCATGATTGCCGCTCACGCCGGCGGGGACTCGTCGCCGCCGGCATTTTTCATTTTTATGCCCATGCTCTGGCTGGACTGGATGAGCATCTGGGCCGCGATGGTGGTGATCGCCATCGTGTATGGCGTCAAGGCGGGACGTGGCGAGTGGGCAGAGTATCCGTTTCTCGGGCGACTGGCTCGGAAGATGCTGAAGCTCGGGCCGGGAGGAGCTCCGATATAGCACTCGCTTTCCGGGGTGGTAGATCAGTTTCAGATTCCTTTTTCAATATCTCAAAAGAGCTGGTAGTGGCGCAGTTTGCGCAAAACCCAGTCCCACCTTGTCATTCCGAAGCCGGGTTTATCGGCGAGGAATCTGCTTGCTGCCAGCGGCAAAACAGCAGATTCCTCGCGCGACCATACCGCGCTCGGAATGACAATCCTGTTTGGTGGCTTTCAAACTGCACCACTACCAAGAAGCCGGCTCATCCCGATCATGGCTTTCGCCGCGCTGGCGCAGCGTTAGCGTCGAAGGCACCCTACCGGGCCGGGTCTCGTCGCTTATAGGGGACTTTCAACTCCGCCCGGCCATTCGCGAGCCAATGACTGGGCTACGCTCAAGATGACATTTGGTTGGAAAAACCACTCTGGCACTGAAGCTGCTCCTGTTTATCCCAGCTCTGCTTTACACTGAAGCGGTTTGAATCAGAGCCTCCAATCCCTAGTCGATCAAGTTCGCGCCGGCGATCCGCGCGCTCTGGCCCGTGCCATCAGCACGGTCGAGAATCGCGGGCCGGGCTGGTCCGGACTGCTCAAGGCGCTTTTTCCGCACAGCGGGCATGCGCGAATTCTTGGACTCACCGGCCCGCCGGGCGCGGGCAAAAGCACGCTGGTGGACCAGCTTGCCCGCCACTATCGCAAGGAGAACAAGACGGTAGGCATCATCGCGGTCGATCCCACGAGCCCCTACACCGGCGGGGCGATTCTGGGCGACCGCATTCGCATGCAGGACCATTTTTCTGATCCTGGAATTTATATTCGCAGCATGGCGACGCGCGGTTCGCTGGGCGGACTGGCGCGCACCACCGCGGATGTTGCCACCGTGCTCGATGCCTCGGGACGCGACCTGGTCATGATCGAGACGGTTGGCGTCGGCCAGGATGAAGTGGACATCGTGCGCCTGGCCGACGTCACCCTCGTCATCCTGGTCCCGGGCATGGGCGACGATGTGCAGACCATCAAGGCCGGCATCATGGAGATCGCCGACATTTTCGTCATCAACAAGAGCGATTACGAGGGCGCCGAGCGAGTGGAGCGTGAAATTCGCGCTCTGCAGTCTCTGGCCGCGCGCAGCGACAACTGGACTCCGCCGATTGTGAAAACCGTGGCCAGCGAAGGCGCCGGCGTTACAGAACTGGCCGCGGCAATTCGCGACTACGAGGCTTACCTGCAGAAGGAGAATCTGGTCCTGCAGCACCAGGTTGAAAACTGGCAGAATCGCCTGGTCGAGATGCTGCGCGACGCTTTGTTAGATCGAGCGCGGCAGCAATTGGGGAACGGCGCCGTGGCCCGTTACGCCGCCGAAGTGGCCGAGCACAAACGCGATCCGTATTCCCTGGTGGAAGAGATCGTAGATTCTCTGGGGAAGGCTTAGGGATGCCGGAAACCGCTTTGGATTGGATGGCGAATCGGGCTGCTGCTTTTGATCGCGGGCGGGATCGGAGGCGCCTTTTTTCTGTATTTGAGGACAGTGTATCGAAAAGGCGGATGGAGGAGACTGGAAAAGGATTTCGCGGTCGCCGGCGTAGCCCTGCTGATCTGGGCGGATTTACCAAAACCTTGAAATTCAGGAGCTCAAGCATGCCGTCGACGGCTGGTTTCGTTGATCGCGGCCAAGATCGCAGCCAACTCGCGTGGGGAATGCATGTTCAAGATTGATCACCTGGGCGTGGCGGTAAAGTCACTGGCCGCCGCCAAGAGCATCTACGAGAAGCTCGGGCTGAGCGTTTCCCCGGAGGAAGTTGTCGAAGCCGAACAGGTGCGGGTGGTCATGGTTCCGCTCGGCGACAGCCGGATAGAGCTGCTTGAGCCCACCTCGGAGAACTCCGTTATCGCGAAATTTATCGCCAAGCGGGGCGAGGGCCTGCACCACGTCTCGCTGCGTGTGCCCGACCTGGAGGCCGCCGTGGAGCGGCTGAAGAAAGATGGCGTGCGGCTGGTTTCAGACGCGATTAAGATCGGCGCCGGTGGGCATCGTTACGTATTTGTGCATCCCTCGAGCGCGGGCGGAGTGCTGCTCGAGTTGGTGGAACAGCACTAGTCTGAGGGGCAGCCGCGAAGCGGCGCAAGAATGCAGCCCCCGGCGGCACATTCTTCCGCCGCTCCGCGGCAATCGCCAGATTGCATCGCCATGATTCTTCTCGCCACCGATACTTCGGGCAAGCACGGCACCATCGCTCTGGCGCGGTGCGGTCCCGGCGCAGCCTGCGATGTGGTCGAGACAGCGCCGCTCGAGGGGGGAACCTTCTCGGCCCAATTGGTGCCGCAGATTGCCGCGCTGCTCGCCAAGCATGGCTTCAGCAAGGTCGATATCGGCGGTTTCGCGGTAGTTCCGGGTCCGGGCTCGTTTACCGGAGTGCGAGTCGGACTCGCGGCCATAAAAGCTCTGGCGGAAGTTTTGGGCAAGCCAATCGCGGCGGTCTCGCTGCTGGAGGCGGTGGCTATTTCAGGCGGCTCACCCGGCAGAGTAACAGCGGTGCTCGATGCCGGGCGGGGCGAGGTCTACGCCGGCGAGTACGATGTCCACGGCAATGATGCCCGCCTGCTCCAGGAGCGGCTGCTGACCCGCGCAGAGTTGCTGGAGGCGGCAACGGGATCCACCATCGTCACCGTTGATTCCAACCTGGCCGACGTAGCCCGACAGGCGGGATTGCCGGTGGACGAGATTCAACTTCCGGGCTCCGATGTGATTGCGCGACTCGGATGGCAAAAAATCCAGGCCGGGAAAATCGTCTCGCCCGAAGAGCTGGAGGCAAACTATCTCCGCAGTTCCAGTGAGATTTTTTCCAGAAGCGGTTCCTAAGTTCCAGCGAGATGTTTTCCAAAAAGCAGCCCTTAGTTTGTAGTTCTCAGTTCTCGGTTGAGGAATTTTAGCGTGAAGCTCTCGATCCGGGCCGCCACGGTGGCCGATCTGCCGGCCATGATGTCGCTCGAGAAGCGCGCAGCCACGGCGGCGCACTGGTCGGCCGAACAGTATGAAACTCTTTTCAGCGGATCCAATCCTGGCAGGGTGGCCTTGATCATGATCGAGGAGTCCAGTATTGCGGCATTCGTGATTGCTCGAGTGCTGGGCGACGAATGGGAGATCGAAAATATTGCCGTCGCCGGTCCGGCGCGACGCCGCGGGCTGGGCACGCGTCTGCTGGGCGAGCTTCTGGATATGGCGAGAGCACAGGGCGCGGCGGCGATGTTTCTGGAGGTGCGCGAATCCAATCGGGCGGCGCGGGCTCTCTATGAGAAGTGGGCGTTCCTCGAAAGCGGGCGCCGCCCGATCTACTACAAGAATCCTCAAGAAGACGCGATTCTGTATCGCCTGGATTTTGTTTAGGCTGCGCTGGATTTGGTTTGCACCTGCCATGGTGCAAGGTGGTTCACTATGAAAAGTCGTTCATTCGTGGAAATGGGATTGAAGAGGCTTGGGGGGTGTGGTAGGTTAGGGCCGTACAAACGCTCAGGAGGGTCTACTGGATGACTCCAAAGGACCAGCTCCTGGTCAGCAACGATGAATTCCGCAAGCTGGCTCAGGAGCACACGCAGTACGCCGAACGTCTCGAATCACTCACCCAAAAGCGTTATTTAACAGAAGATGAAAAGCTGGAAGAAGTCCGGCTTAAGAAGCTGAAACTGCGACTTAAGGACCAGATGGAATCCATCGAGCGGCAATTTCGCGTGGTGGTGCAACAGGGCCAGGTCGCCTAATTTATTTTCTCCAACTGACCGCGGCTGTGGCCGCCAACGGCTTTAATATGCTCTGAACACGGCGCTCGTAAGCGCCTTTTTTTATTATCATTTGGCTTCGGGAGCGACCGGCCCGCCTCGCCTGCACTATAATTCTTAAGATCTCCCGATGGTTCCCGACGGATACTATTACGCGCTGGCGCTGACTGGGGCTGCTGTGCTCCTGGGCTGGCTGGCTGGCCCGCTATGGGCGCTGCCGGCGTGCCTGCTGGCCTTGTTCTTCCTGTGGTTTTTCCGCGATCCCGAGAGGGTGATCCCGGACTCTGCCGGAGCGGTGGTCTCACCCGGCGACGGCAAGGTGACCGATGTGTCGTCCATTCTGGTGAACGGCCTCGCGCGCACCCGGGTCAGCATTTTTCTCAGCGTGTTCGATGTGCATGTCAACCGCGCGCCGATCGCCGGCGTCATCCGGGAAGTTCGTTATCAAAAGGGAAAGTTTCTCAACGCCATGAACCCGGCGTCGGCCGAGCACAACGAGCAGAATGTGGTCACGGTTGAGGGTGGCGGACAGACGATTGTGTTCAAGCAGATCGCGGGACTCCTGGCGCGCCGGATTGTATTCACCAAAAAAGAGGGCGATGCGGTGACGCGGGGCGAGCGCGTGGGCCTGATCAAATTCGGGTCGCGAGTGGATGTTTTGCTGGACACTTCCGCCAATCTGCAGATTAAAGTGGGAGACCGCGTTAAAGGTGGCTCCAGCGTTTTGGCATACCTGGGCCACGGACCCGAGCCGCTGACCGCGGTCGGCGCAGAATCGGCGCGTCAAGGAGTTCTGTAATGGATCCGGAAGTCCCGCAGATCCCCAGCTCCCGGCACCCGGGAGAAGTCTCCGCGACGGTTGCGCAAGGGCATGTACATTCTGCCCTCGCTGTTCACCACCGCCAATATTGCCTTCGGTTACTACGCTATTCTCCAGATTACCCACGCCACCATTGCCGACGCCTGGCATTTCGACAATGCCGCCAAGGCCATAGGTTTCGCGGTGATGTTTGATGGTCTGGATGGCCGCATTGCGCGGATGACTGGAACCAGCAGCGATTTTGGCCGGGAGCTGGACTCGCTGGCCGATGTCATCACCTTCGGCGTCGCTCCCGCCCTGCTGGCCTGGACCTGGGGATTCCGGCAGTTGCCCACAAATCTGGGCGAGTTGTACAACAAGCTGCTGCAATTCGGCGCGATTGCCAGCTTTCTGTTTCTGATGGCCGGCGCCAGCCGCTTGGCGCGCTTCAACATTTCGAGCAACCCACAACCCTCCAACCCGGGCCGCCCGGGCAAGAAATATTTTGTCGGGATGCCGATTCCGGCGGGCGCGGGGGTGATCGCCGCCGTGGTGCATTTCTCCAGCGGCGATCCGATCTCCTCCTGGTGGACGGCGCTCACCTGGATGCTGATGGTGGTGGCCGTGGGCTATCTGATGGTGAGCACCTGGCGTTTTTACAGTTTCAAGGACCTGGATTTTCGCTCCCGCCAGCCTTTCCGCCTGGTGATTTTGTTCGGATTGCTGTTTGCGGCAATCCGCTTCTACTCGCAATGGGTGTTGTTCCTGATCGCACTGCTCTACGTATTTTCCGGCGTGTTCTGGCGTTTGAAGTGGATCTTCCGGCGGAAGGGAAATCCCCCGTCCCCTCCGGCCTACACCGAGGCGCCGCAGGCTTCATGAGTTCGAATTTCAAATCCGTTCCGGCTGCGCATGCCGATCCGGTGCGGGCGGCGAACCTTTATCGCCTCGCCGTAGTGGGCGCGGGCACGCTCAAGGGCAAAGAGGTCGCCGAAATCCTGGGTGACCGCAATTTTCCCTCTCTGGATATCAAGCTGCTCGATGACAACGAGTCTCTGGGCAAGCTGGAGTCGGTGGGCGATGAAGTATCATTTATTCAGAGTGTGCGGGCAGAGCAATTCGACAAAATTGATTTCACCTTCTTCGCGTCCGACCAGGAATGCACCCGCCAGAATTGGAAGAAGGCGCAAAAGGCGGGCAGCGCGATCGTCGATCTTTCCTACGCTCTCGAAGACGAGCCCGATGGGGATGTGAAATCCCCCTGGATTCAGCGCCAGCTCGGCCAGATGCTCACTCCGGAGCTCCAGCCGGGGCCGGCGGTGGTGGCCCATCCCGCGGCCGTGGTGCTTGCGCTTTTGTTGTTGCGCCTGCAAAAGTCAGCCGCAGTTAAACGAGTGGTGGCGACAGTCTTTGAACCGGCTTCCGAACATGGACAAAAGGGCATGGACGAGCTCCACGAGCAAACCGTGAACCTGCTTTCGTTTCAGCCGTTGCCGAAAAAAGTATTTGATACTCAGGTGGCATTCAATATGGTGGCGCGCTACGGCGAGCAGTCGGTCCCGGCGTTGGCTGCGATCGAACGCCGCGTGCTCAAGCACTACCATCGGATTGCCGGGAAAGACGCGCCCCTGCTCTCTCTCCTGATGGTGCAGGCACCCATCTTTCATGGCTACGCGTTTACCTTGCACATCGAGATGGAAAAGCCGGTGGAGATCGACGCTATTTCCAAGGCCCTGACCGGCGAGCATGTGACCGTCACCGGTTCGGCGGAGGAGTCCCCCAGTAACGTGAATGCCGCGGGCCAAGGCGATGTCCTGGTCTCGATCCAGCCCGACGCCAATCTGGCCAACGGGGTGTGGCTATGGGCATCCGCTGACAACCTGCGAATCGCCGCCGCCACCGCCGTCGAATGCGCGGAAAACATGGCCGCCACCCGCCCCAAAGGAAAGATCCAATGAGAGCTTGGGCGGCAGGCAAGGCTGGTGTGGTTGGTGTGGTCGGTGTGGCCCCGGGCGACTCGCCCGCGAGAGGCGAGGAAATCAAAACTCATTTTTCAAGCCCAAGAGGTTCGAGCCTCTTCACTCTGCAGATACTGACTCTGATTCTGCTCTCCACCACAGCCTGCGGATACCACACCGCCGGCCACGCTGTAACCCTGCCGGCCAACGTCCAGACCATTGCCATCCCCGCCTTCGTCAACAGGACCCAGACCTACAAGATTGAGCAGAGGTTGACCGCCGCGGTGGTTCAGGAAATGGTCACGCGAACGCATTACCACATCCTGAACGAAGCCAGCGACTCCGCCGATGCCACTTTGCGCGGCACCGTGATCAGCACCTCAACTTCGCCGCTGACCTATGACTCCCAGACCGGGCGCGCGTCGAGCGCCCTGGTGGTGGTGACCGCCAAAGTGACGCTGACTGACCGCCAGGGCAAGGTACTCTACGAGAATCCTTCTTACCTGTTCCGCGAGGAGTATCAGGTCTCGCAGGAACTCTCCAGTTTCTTCGAAGAGGATTCCCCCGCCCTGCAACGCCTGTCGCGCGAGTTCGCGCGCACTCTGGTCAGCAATGTTCTGGAGGGTTTCTGACTATGGAGGGTTTTTGATGCGGGCCTTCGCCCAAGCCGATCGCTTCGTCTCCGAGGTTGAAGCCCGGAAGCTGCGCCCGGTATACGTTTTCGTAGGCGATGAAGTGTTCTTCCGCAGGCGTTGCCGCGAGGCCCTGCTGAAGCACCTGGTGCCGGCGGAGTTGCGCGATTTCAGCCTGTTTGATTTTGATCTGTCCGAGACCGACTTGGCGGAAGTGCTCGATCGCGCCCGCACGCCGTCGTTAATGGCGCCGTTTCAGGTGTTCTTTGTCCGCGGCGTCAAAACCCTGTTCGGGCGCGGATCGAACGACGAAAAGCTGGCCGCCATCGAGGCTTACAGCAAAGATCCCAACCCCGATGCGGTGCTGATTTTTGTGGCCGATCACATCAATATTCCAGCCGATGCCCGGCGCATGGACATGACCGACAAGGAACGTTACGAGCGTATCCGCGAGACCATGGGCGGATATTGCGCCATCGTCGAACTGGCGCGGGTCGAGGAAAGCGAGGCGGTCCGCTGGATTGGCGAATACGGCGGCACGCGGGACGTAAAAATTGACGCCGACGCCGCGCGCGAACTCGTGGACGCCCTCGGCGGCGACATGATGATGGTCTCCAATGAACTGGAGAAGCTGATTCTCTACGTAGGCGAGAAGAAACGAATCACCCTGGGCGACGTCGAAACCATGGTGCTGGCGGCAAAGCAGCGGTCGTTGTACGAACTGACCGACGCGATTTCCTCCAAAGACCGGGTGCGGGCGCTGCAAGTGCTGAATGCGATCCTCAGCACCGGCGACGGCGACGAAGCCGCTATCGGACATCTTTACATGCTGGCCAAGACCTTCCGCCAAATGCTGGTAATCCTGGAAAGAAATGTGCGCGACCAGCGCATGCTCTGGGCCGCGTTGTGGCAGGGTTTTCGCGTCCCGCCCTTTGCCGCCGACGACATTATCAAGCAGGCTCGCCGGTACAAATCGAAACGCGAACTCACGCGCGCCATTCGCCTGGTGGCCAAGACCGACCTGGCGCTCCGGTCGAATCCGCCGACCAAGCGCTTCGTGCTGGAGAAATTAATCCTCGATCTCACCGCCGAAGCCAAGCCTGAAATCCCGGGATGGCTGCAGGAAGAGCTTCCAGTCTGAGAAGAGACCGATGACGCCAAGAGACATCTTCCGCGTTCTGGTCACATTTCCCTGGATCGTCTTCGTAGTGTACTGGCTGGTCAGCTCGATCAGGACCCGCGCCACTCGCCAGAAAGAGTCTTTCGTTTCCCGCTACGCTGTTCTGTTGATCGAGATTGTCGGTTTCGCGCTGATCTTCAGCCATCGAACCGGAATTGGATTTCTGGGAGTCGAGTCGTGCCTCGCAACCTGGTAGGCCCGCTCGCAGGCACGGTTTTAATCTGGATGGGTATCGGGCTGGCCATCTGGGCGCGGTATCACCTGGCGGAGTACTGGAGCGCGAGGGTCACCATCAAAGAGGACCATCAACTCATCCGCACCGGCCCCTATGCGCGACTGCGACACCCGATCTATTCGGGCCTGGTCCTGGCGGCCATCGGGTCGGCGCTAGTCATCGACAGGTGGCGTTGCGTCTTTGGGGTTTGCCTGGTGCTGATCGGTTATTGCTTCAAAGCGAAGAAGGAAGAGGCTATGCTCACCCAGCAATTCGGCGACGCTTTTCGCGAGCACCAGAAGCACACCGGGTTCCTGATCCCACGCTTCCGGCGGGCACAACAGCAAGTTACTGAAAGCTGACAGCTGAGAGCTGAAAGCTTACTTCAGCGCATTAACCCGCGCGCTCAGGCGGGACTTGTAGCGCGAGGCCGTGTTCTCGTGAATCACGCCCTTCTGGATGGCCTTGTCCAGGGCAGAGACGGTCCGTCTGAACACCAGCTCGGCGCCGGCCTTGTCGCCTTTGGTAAGAGCTTCACGCAGCTCCCGCAGCGCGCCGCGCAGGCGGGACGTGTTGGCGCGGTTGCGGACGGAGCGGGTCTCGGTTTGACGGGCGCGCTTCAGCGCCGAAAAATGGTTTGCCATGTCTGGTTCGTTACCTTCGTTTCTATGGAGAGGTACTGGGATTGCTCTCGAATAGGCTATTTTACTGGAGTAAGTCTCAGATGGTCAAACCATAGCTGGTCAAACCCTTATGCCGGATGCCCTCGAGCGCCTGAAAATCCTGCTCAGCTCCTCCACGCCCATCGTGGTGATGGAAACGGTGGAAGAGATGCGCGCGGTGCGCCTGGTGCGGGCGGCCTGCTCGACCCTGAATCTGGCCACCTTCGAGTGGAGCATAGCCAGCGGACTGGTGCGGTGTGGCAGCGACGTCGGCGAACTGGTTCCTGAGACAGGCCCCTTCGTCACGGGCCACGATCAGTCCGGCGCCCAGGGTCTCTACAACAGCAAGGAACCCGGCCAGGCACTCAGCAATCTGGAGGCAATGTCGGTCGAAGCCGCTTTCGTTCTGAAAGATTTTCATCGTCACATGGATGATCCGGTCGTGGTGCGACGGTTGCGCGATGTCGGCCAGAAATTCTCCGTCAACCGCCGTACCGTCATCATTACCGCGCCTGCGATCACCATTCCGGCGGAACTGGCCAGCCTGGTTGAGTTTTTGGAACTCCCACTGCCAGACAAACTGCGCCTGCGTCAGATCATCGACGAAATGAGCGCAAGAGTAGGGAAGAC
Source organism: Terriglobia bacterium (assembly GCA_963816025.1). Taxonomy (GTDB): domain Bacteria; phylum Acidobacteriota; class Terriglobia; order Terriglobales; family Acidobacteriaceae; genus JAIQFF01. The sequence continues at coordinate 40,287 of CAWFJA010000026.1, read as the reverse complement.
CCGCACTCTGAAACGCACCCTGGATGCGCCCGGCCTCGATGCCATGGCCAACAACTTACGCGGCCTGACCGAGGAAGAAGCCGAACGCGCCGCATCGCAGGCCATCGTGACCCGCTATGGGGTCACATCGGATACCGTTACCGACGTCTTGCAGGCGAAGAAAGATATGCTGCGCCGTTCGGGGATGCTCGAGTTTATTGACGAATCGGAAAACCTGGCCAGCGTCGGCGGTCTCGAAAATCTGAAGCGCTGGCTGGCCCAGCGGCGGGGCACCTGGGAAGATGCCGCCCGCGACTTTGGCCTGGAACCGCCGCGCGGGGCAATCATTCTGGGAGTGCAAGGCTGTGGCAAGAGCATGTGCGCCCGCGCCATTGCGGGAGAGTGGAAGCTGCCGCTGGTCAAGTTCGATACCGCGGCCATCTACGACAAGTACATCGGCGAAACCGAAAAGCGAATCCAGAAAGTGTTTCGCGTCGCGGAAGGGCTCGCACCCTGCGTGTTCTGGATTGACGAGCTGGAAAAAGTCTTTGCCGGCAGCGGGCCGGATTCGGCATCGGTCGATGCCGGAGTTTCGTCTCGTATCCTGGCAGCTTTTCTTTCCTGGATGCAAGACCGCAAAGCTCCGGTATTTGTAGCCGCCACTTGCAACAACGTGACCGCTCTGCCGCCGGAACTGATCCGCAAGGGACGCTTCGACGAGCTGTTCTTCGTCGACCTTCCTAACCAAGCCGAACGCAGGCAAATCTTTGCCATCCATCTGGCGCGGCGCAAGCGCAATCCGGCAGAATTCGATTTGGATCGGATCGCGGCTGCCGCAAAAGGATATTCCGGGGCAGAGATCGAGGCCGCGGTACAGACCGCGCTGTACGCGGCTTTCTCCAGCAAGCAGCCGGTAAGCACGCAAGGCTTGCTGGATGCGCTTAAGGCGACCGTGCCGCTGTCGGTCACCCGCTCCGAGGAAATCGAAGAACTCAGAAACTGGGCCAGGCAGCGGGCGGTGCCGGCATCGGTTGGGGATGCAAAAGGCCAGAGCGCCTGAGAGCTGTCATCCCGAGCGAAGTGACTGCTTCGCTTCGCGAAGCAGCCACGGAGTCGAAGGAGCCCTATAAGGGGCACGGAAGCAGTCAATCTTTGCCGAGAACTTAAGACAAACCAAGATTGACACTTCGTTTCGCTTATAGGGTCCTTCGGCGCGTCTGCCGCTTCGCCAGCGCAGAGGCATCCTTGCTCAGGATGACAACCTTGAGCAGCCGATCACTTCAGCAGATTACGCAATACCGCGACCTCAGCTTCAATTCCCGTGTGCAGCGCCGGATCTACGTCGGGAGCAAAGAGCGACGAATGATTGGAAGGCAGAGTCGTACCCGCCGCTTTCGCCTCCGCATATTTCCCCGGATCGGCTCCGCCCAGACCGAAGTAGAACGAGGGCACGCCCTGAGCCGTGAAGTACGAGAAATCTTCAGAGGCCATTCCAGGTTCTTCCACCACCACCTTGTCTTTTCCCAGCGCTGATTCAAGAACGCCTTGCAGACGCTGGGCCAGCGCTGGGTCGTTGTACACCGCGTCCGTGGCCTCGTAGTGCTCGATCTTGGGTTCCTGCGTGGCCCCGGCTGCGGCGGCTTCCGCCTTGGTGATCCGCTCGATCGACGCCAGCACCTGTTTGCGAACTTCAGGTTTGTAGCTGCGAACGGTGACTCCGAGTTCCGCATAGTCAGGGATGATGTTGTTCTTGGTGCCGGCTTGAATGTATCCGACGGTGATCACGGCGACTTCGCCCGGCTTCACTTCGCGCGAAACAATAGTCTGCAAAGTCGTCACGAGGCGGGCGGCAATCACGACCGGATCGATGGTGCTGTTGGGCATCGAGCCGTGCCCGCCTTTGCCGTAGATCGTGATGCGCAGGGAATCGGCGTTGGAAAACCGGTAACCCGGCCCAACCCCGACCTGCCCGGCTGGAAGCTGGTTGCCGACGTGTAGCGCAACTGCGACATCCGGCTTAGGAAAGCGGGTCATGAGGCCGTCTTCGACCATCCGCTTGGCGCCCGCGATCGTTTCTTCGGCGGGTTGGCCAATCAGGATCAGAGTTCCGTGCCAACTGCTCTTGCTGTGGGCCATGATTGCGGCCGTCGCGACGAGTGACGCCATGTGCAGGTCATGCCCGCAGGCGTGCATGACGGGGACGTCGCGTCCCGAATCGTCCTTGGTGCGGACCTTGCTGGCATAAGCAAGGCCGGTCTTTTCCTCGACCGGAAGAGCATCAAGCTCGGTGCGCAGCATCACGGTTGGCCCGGCGCCATTCTTCAGAATGGCGACTACTCCAGTTCCGCCCACGTGCTCTGTGACCGCGTAGCCAAGGTCCCGCAGCCGGCCAGCCAGTTTCTCCGCGGTGTGCATTTCATGGGAAGAGAGTTCCGGATTCTGATGAAGATCAAGATAGAAAGCGTGGGCGTCGGGATAGGCGGTTTCCACTTCCGCGGCGAGCGGCGAGGTCTGGGCCCATGCGCAGGAGGCCAGCATCACAACCAGGAAAGGGTATGTCAGTTTCATGGTGGCGGCATGATATCAGGTTGTGTGGGGCGGACACTCTTGTCCGCCGCTTTTGACTTTGATTTTCCGCCTCTACCGTGAAAGTCAAAATCAACTTTAAAAGCGGCGGACAAGAGTGTCCGCCCCACACGTCTTCACGAGTTCCGCAACAGTAAAGAATTTCATTTTGCCGGCATTGACTCCCATCGCCGGACAAGGGTACCCTTTACCTTAATGGCAGTTGCTTGCACCTCGGGGCGAGCATCCTCGGCTGGTTCCACCTCCAGACATGAGAACCGTTGGTCCGCGCCTGGGCAGGAGTGTTTTTCTGCTATTTTGCGGGAATTCCTTACAGGCAAATCAGCATCCAATGCGCCGGAGGAAGCGCCAAATACTGAATGAAAAAAAGCATTGAAATCAGTCCCCACATAGAGACTCTTTTCGGCACGCGCGACGAGAATGTGCGCCTGCTGGAAGACGGCCTGAATATCAACATCGACCTGCGATCGAACTCCGTCGAACTGGAAGGATCGGCGCGCGACGTGGCCCGGGCCGAGCAGGTCTTCGCCGATTACGACCATCTGCAGCGCTCCGGATACACCTTCAACAACGGCGATCTGGGCAGCATGTTGCGGGTCCTGCTGGCCGACCCCAAGGTCAGTCTGCGCGGCCTGGCCGAAGCCGGGCGCCAGCGCGCCTTCGGGCGCCGCACCGTGCAGCCCAAGAGCGTGAACCAGCGGCGCTATCTCGAAGCCATCGAGAACCACGACATGGTCTTCGGCATTGGCCCGGCGGGGACGGGCAAGACTTACCTGGCCGTCGCCATGGCAATTTCCGCGTTGCTCTCGAAACGGGTGAATCGGATTATTCTGGCGCGTCCGGCGGTGGAAGCAGGCGAACGGCTGGGATTTCTTCCCGGGACCTTGCAGGACAAGATCGATCCTTATCTGCGTCCCTTGTACGACGCGCTTTACGATCTGCTGGAGCCGGAAAAGGTTGACCGCTACCTGGAGAAGAATGTGATCGAGATCGCGCCCATTGCGTTCATGCGGGGGCGCACGCTGAATGATTCGTTCGTGATCCTGGACGAGGCGCAGAACACGACTTCGGAACAGATGAAGATGTTCGTTACCCGGCTGGGATTTAACTCCAAGGCGGTGATTACCGGCGACGTCACCCAGATTGATTTGCCCAACGCGCGGCGCAGCGGCTTGCTGGAAGCGGCGGATGTCCTCAAGAATGTCGAGGGCTTGACCTTCGCATATTTCGACGATACCGATGTGGTGCGCCATCAACTGGTGCAGCGCATCATTCGGGCCTACGACGAGCACAAAGCGAAAGCGGCGGAACAACTGCCCCTGTTGGATTCGAGGACGAACGGTAAGGCCAACGGGACCGAGATGGCGCCCCGGGAGAACTATGCCGTGCCCTCCTCGGAAGTAGAAACCAACGAGTAGAGCGGGTAAGATTGAACAGGAGGGCGCCTCAACGTGGCCCTCCTGTTTATTTTTTGCGCAAGGGCGGGGAAGAACTCTAACCGCAGAGGACGCAAAGAGGTCCACAAAGCGCAAAGGAAGAGAAGTTTGGTGATTCTTCGCAAACCCGTGGCCGGATTGAGCGCTACCGCTTTGGCGAAGTTTGTTTCGCGGGCCAGCCGGGCCAGCAAGCTTAAAGGTTCAGTCAATGTGCTGGTGACGGGCAGCGCCGAACTGCGTTCTCTGAACCGGCGTTTTCGCGCCAAGGACCAGCCCACGGACGTGCTGTCGTTTCCGCCCGGGCCCTGCTTTGTGAATGGATTGGCCGGCGACATCGCGATTTCGGCCGACATCGCCAAACGGAATGCCCGCCGCCTGGGTCATTCCGCGGCGCAGGAAATCAAGATTCTGGCGCTTCATGGAGTGCTTCATCTCGTGGGCCACGATCATGAACGGGACGATGGCGCGATGGCTGGCAAGGAAGCACAATTGCGGCGGTTGTTGAGGCTGCCCGTCGGTTTGATTGAGAGGAATGTGAGAAAGAGTACGAAGAGGGTGCCGGCGAAAGCCGCGGGCGGGTCGCCCGCGACCACACGTGCCATAAGATCTCGATGAACATGTCATGAACTATGCGATTGCAGTTGCGTTGCTCCTGTTGCTCTGCCTGCTGACTCTGGTCTCCTACGCGGACCGCGTTTACACCGAGATTGGAAGATTTCTCTCACGCGAGTTCCAGGAGAACATTGCCACCTTTGAGCAAAGAGTCGAGCCCAGGCTGGGAGTGGGGCGGGCGCGGGCGGCGCTGTCCATGGCGGTGCTGACGCAAATCATTACGGCTGCCATCGCCTTGCTGGTGGGTTTCGCGGTGTTCCGGGAGCGCGGCTGGGGCATCTATGAGATTCTCCAGGCCACGCTCAGCCTGGTCCTGATCATCATCCTGTTCAACCGCTTTCTTCCCTTTGTTTTCTTTTCGAGGACGCGGGGCGAATGGCTGGCCCGCTGCACCGTCGTATTGCGCATACTGATCTACGTGATCCTGCCCGTGACCCTGGTGCTGGGATTCTTGCAGTCGGTAACGGCGCTGACCAAGGAGCACGCCGACGAAACGCCCGAGACCCAGGCGGAAGCGGTCGACGCGCTGATCGAGGCCGGCCAGGAAGAAGGCATCCTGGATGAAAGCAATCGGGACCTGATCCAGTCGGTGGTGGAGTTCAGCGAGAAGACGGTGCGCGAAGCCATGAAGCCGCGGCCGGAAATCGTGGCGGTCCCGACCAATACCACCGTGGAGAAGTTTATCGAACTGCTGCGCACCAAGCCCTTCTCGCGCGTCCCGGTTTTCGAAGGCACCATCCATAACATCGTCGGCATCGTCTTTGCCCAGGACGTCCTGCAGCTGCCGGACACCGAAGCCCACCATCGCACCGTGGATACGATCATGCGCCGCGATGTGTACTTCGTGCCGGAAAGCAAGCTGGTCAGCGACCTGCTGCGCGACATGCAGCAGAACAATATTCGCATGGCCATGGTGGTGGACGAGTACGGTGGCGTGGCGGGCCTGGTGACCATCGAAGACCTGGTGGAAGAGATCGTCGGCGAGATTCGGGACGAACACGAGAAGTTGGAGGTTGTCCGTGAGAGCGAACACTCTTACATCGTGCCCGGCAACATGGACGTGGACCGGCTGGTGGAGATGTTCGGAATACGGCCCGAAGGCAGAGAGTCGGCGACCGTCGCTGGGCTGGTGAGCGAGCTGGCGGGTCGCATACCGCATCGCGGCGAAGTCATCGAAGAAGACGGCCTCCGCTTTGAAGTGCTGGATTCAACCGAGCGGCGAGTGGAGCGGGTAAGAATTTCGGTCGCCAAACCGACGCAGATGAAGCTGATATAGTCAGAGGGGTCCTGGTAGCGCCTCGTCCTGGCGGCTGTCCGGCGGACGTCCCGCCCGCCGCCGGAGGGCAGGATGCCCTCCGGGACAGCCGGCGGGACGCCGGCGCTACCAACCCCCTTATGGCCTTTCACTCCGGATTCGTCTGCATCCTGGGCCGTCCCAACGCCGGCAAATCTACTCTCCTCAATGCGCTGGTCGGCGAAAAGCTGGCCATCATCAGCCCCAAGCCACAGACCACCCGCAATCGCATTCTGGGAATCATCCATGCGCCGAAGCAAAAGGGTAAGCTGGGCGGCCAGATTGTGCTCATCGACACCCCGGGGGTTCACCGGCCGGATACTTCTCTCGGACGGAAGATGATGGCCGAGGTGCGGGAGGCAATGGTGGGTTGCGAGTTGGTCCTGCTGATCGTGGACGTCACGCGCCGATTCACCCGCGAAGACCACTTTGTGCTCGAGATGGCGAAGAAGTCCGGAACGCCGGTGTTCCTGCTGCTGAACAAGATTGATCTGCTGCGCGGCACCAAGGAAAAGCTGCTGCCCATCATCGACGACTATCGAAAGCTCCACGATTTCCGCGAAATCATTCCTCTTTCGGCTCGGAAAAAAGAAGGCCTGGATGTCCTTCTGGAAAAAGTGCTGCGGTTCCTGCCGGAAGGTCCACGCTATTTTCCCGAAGATCAGATTACCGACCAGCCGGTCCGTTTCATGGTGGCGGAAATCATCCGCGAACAGGTGCTGGTGGCGACGGAGGAAGAGGTTCCGTACGCGACTACGGTGGTGATCGAGCAATTTGAGGAAGGAACGAAGGTAACGCGCATTGCGGCCATGATTTATTGCGAGCGCGACGGGCAGAAGGGAATCCTGGTCGGCAAAGGCGGCCAGATGCTGAAGAAGATTGGCACCGCCGCCCGCCTGCAGATCGAAAAAATGCTGGAGAAGCGCGTCTTCCTTGAGCTTTTCGTAAAAGTGCGCGAGAACTGGCGAGAGTCGCATGAGTTCGTAGATGAGCTCGATTGGCGCCGCCAGGTGGAGCGGTTGGCGCCCAGTGGGAAGCCATGAGCGGGGACTTGGCGCGAATGGGGCGATCCCTGTAGAATCCCCGAGCGCCCGGCCGCATCCAACAACATAGCCGTCACTCGACACGAAAGCAGGCCATGACCGATAACCACGAGACGCAAGAGTTCAAAAACGGCAAGTTAAAGCTGAAAGTCACGCTCGCAGCGGACCGGAATGCGGTGGATCCCGTAGTCCAAAGCGTCATGGATGTGGTGAGGCAGGTGCATGGGGACGCGGAGAAATACGACGCCATCGAATTGGCGCTGACCGAGGCGCTGGCCAATGCGGTGGTTCACGGGGCCAAGGCCGACCCGTCAAAGATCGTGGAATGCGACGTGGTTTGCAACCAGGACGAGAGCATATTGATCGTGGTGCGCGATCCCGGCACCGGGTTTAAGCCGGGCGAAATTCCCAACCCACTGAAGGGTGAAAGCGTCTATTCCGATCATGGCCGTGGAATTTTTCTCATCAATCAGCTTATGGATGAGGTGAAGTTCCTCAAGAACGGCACCGAAATCCACATGATCAAGAAGTAACCGCCTCGCTGTGGGGGCAGGATGCCCTCACGACAGCCCGCGAGACGCCGGCGCTACGCGCTTCACTCCTTTACGGCAATCCCCAGAGTTTTCATCTTGCGATACAGGTGGCTCCGTTCGAGGCCCAGCACCTCGGCGGTGCGGCTGATGTTGCCGTGGTTGTCGTCCAGCTTCTTGAGGATGTAGTCGCGCTCGTAGGCGGCGCGGGCTTGGTGCAGGGTGGAGAATTCCGCGCCAATGGAGCGGCGCGTGCCGTCGCGATGGACCAGCGGCGGCAGGTGCTTGCGGTCGAAGCGGGTGGTGGTGGGGTTCATGATGACGATGCGCTCGATGACGTTGCGCAATTCGCGCACGTTGCCCGGCCAGGAATATCGCATCAGGGTTTCAACCGCATCGTCGGTGAGTTCGCGCGGCCGGCGGCCATAAGTGGCGGAAAACTCCTTGAGGAAGTGGCGCGCCAGCAGCGGAATGTCCTCCTGGCGTTCGCGCAACGGCGGGACCGAGAAGGGAATGACGTTGAGACGGTAGAACAGGTCCTCGCGAAAGTTGCCGCGGGAAATTTCTTCATCAAGGTCTTTGTTGGTCGATGCAATCAGGCGGGCATCCACCGTGATCGGTTCGTCGCTGCCCACCGGCGTAAAACGCTGCTCGTCGAGCGTGCGCAGGACTTTCGACTGCGTCTTCAGACTCATGTCGCCGATTTCGTCGAGGAACAGTGTTCCCCCGTGAGCGCGGTGAAACTTTCCCTCTTTATCGGTGGTCGCCGCCGGAAATGAGCCTTTGCGATGGCCGAACAGTTCGCTCTCGATCAGGTCTTCCGGGATTGCGGCGCAGTTCAGCTCGACGAACATCTCGTTCTTCCGCAGACTTTGAGCATGGATGGCGTGGGCCACCAGTTCCTTCCCGGTGCCGGACTCGCCGTAAATCAGCACCCGGCCATTGGTGGGCGCCATGAGCAGGATTTGCTGGCGCAGCGCCTTCATGGGAACGCTTTCCCCTTCGATCACGCTGCGCGGGGTGAGCTGTTTCTTGAGCTCGCGGTTTTCCTGCTTCATCTGCCGGGCATCGATGGCATGCCGGATCAGCATGAGCGTCTTGTCGATGGAGAGCGGCTTTTCGAGGAAGTCGTAGGCGCCCAGCTTGGTGGCGCGCACCGCGGTTTCAATGGTGCCGTGGCCGGAGATCATGATGACTTCAGGGGCATTCTCGATGTCGTGAATCTTCTGCAGGGTTTCGAGGCCGTCCATTCCGGGCAGCCAGACATCGAGCAGCACCACGTCAAAGGAACGTTTGCGCAGAATGTCCAGGCTGGCTTCGCCGCTGTCCGCAGTCGAGGCCTTATAGCCTTCATCTTCGAGCACGCCCTTGAGCGATTGCCGGATGCCGGCTTCGTCGTCCACGATGAGGATGCTATGCATGCTGGCGGGTGAGGGGCGCGGGGATGAATTCCGCGGCGACCGGCAACTCCACCACGAAGCGGGTGCCGACCGGCTGGTTTTCCTCGATGCGAATCGAGCCGTGATGGTCTTCGATGATGCGGCTGACAATGGCCAGGCCCAGGCCGGTTCCCCGTTTCTTGGTGGAGAAGTAGGGCAGGAAGAGGCGCTCTTTCAGTTCCTGGGTAACTCCATGGCCGGTGTCCGCGACGGCAATTTCGACTGCATCCCGGCTGGCCACCAGCGAAGTCGAGATCTGGATGTCGCGCACCAGCGCGCCTTGCATGGCTTCGGCGGCGTTGTCCACCAGATTCGCCAGGGCGCGCTTGATGGCCTCCGCATCCGCCATGACCCTGGGCAGATCGGGAGCCAGAAAAGTTTGTACGTGAATTCCGTCCAGCCGCCCGTTGAACATGGCCAGGGTGTTCTCGACGATCGAGTTGATGTTCGCGGGCGCGGGCTGCGCCGCGGGAAAACGCGCCAGGGTGGAAAACTCGTCCACCAGGGTGCGCAGGGTTTCCACTGCGCCGCCGATGGTTTCGGCGCAGCCATGAAGGACTTTCATCGAAGCCGCATCGGGAGGAGTACCGCGCTCGAGATGGCGGCGGATGCGCTCCGCCGACAGCGCGATGGGGGTCAACGGGTTCTTGATTTCGTGCGCCACCCGCCGCGCCACCTCGCGCCAGGCGGTTTGCTTTTGCGCCTTCAGCAGATCGGACAAGTCTTCGAACACCAGCACATAACCGAGCCCCTTGCCGGCATGCTGAAGCGTGGCCACGGTGACCGCGGCGTTGAACCGGGAGCGATGCAGGGCCACTTCGAGTTGCGTGGTGGTGGTGCCCATGCGGTCCGCGCGCCGCAATAGCGGCTCCAGATCTTCCAGGATCTCCTGGGGAAATACCTCCCGCAGGGCGGCGCCGATCACGATCACATTCGCGGATTCCGGACCCGAAGGGTTGAACATGCGGATCAAGGCATGGTTCACGTGAGTGATCCGGCGATTGGCATCCAGCGAAAGGACCCCGGTGGGAATGCTCTCCAGAATGGTCTCGATGTGCTGGCGGCGCTGTTCCAGCGCGACGTTGGCCGCGCCCAGATCATGGCTGGAAGCGTCGATCTGACGCCGGCTGGTTTCCAGCTCTTCCGCCATGCGGTTGAAAGACCGCACCAGATCGCCGATTTCGTCGGCGGCGCTGACTTCCACGCGGTAGTCCAGGCGTCCCCGCGAAATCTCCTGGGTCGCTTCGGCCAACGCAACTACCGGACGGGTCACCAGTTTGGAGAGGTACAACGCCAGCCAGGTGGTCGAAAACAGCACCAATACGGTGAGCAGGAGCAGCAGTTCCATGTAGGTGCGGCGTAGCAGTTTGCGTTGGCGGGTTAGTTCGAGATAGCGGTGCTGGCTGGCGTCAAGTTCCTTTACCATCTCGGAAAACTTCTGCGGCAAAGGCATGCCCACCACGATCAGGCCTCGATCGGCCACCGTGGCGCCACTCAGAATGTAATCGGTATTTTCCCATTTGAAGGGGACCACCGCATCAGAGGTCAGACGCTCCAGCGGGATCTTCGCCTTGATCAGCGGCCAGGAGGCGGGAGCATTAAGACTGGCTTCGGCGTTGCCCTGTTCCAGCGCCAGGGCAAATCCGCCCTGCAAGGTGGTCTCGTGGCGCCGGAATTCATTCATCACGCTGGAGAAACTGTGGCCCGCGAAAGCGCGTTGGGTCTCCGGCGCAGCCGCGATGGATTCGGCCTCGGCGCGGGCGTTCTGGGCGGCGTACTTTGATACCAGAGAAGCCACCGCCGCCGTGTCTTCCCGCACTTCTTCGACCGGCCGCGAAAACCACTTGTCGAGAGAACGATTCATCAGGCCGTAGGCGAACCAGAACATCATGATGACGGGAAGGAATGAGAGCAGCAATCCGCCCACCACCAGTCGAGTGCGGAACTTCGAGCCCAGAACACCCAACCGCCGTTCGGCGAAAAGTTTCAGTAGATTCCGCGCCAGAACGAAAGTCAGGGCCACGAACAGCAGAAATATCAGGATGGTGAGTGCGGCGAAGAACAGCAGCGGAAAGCGCTGCTGGTTGGTGTCCGGATTGAGAAACGGCAGATCGAAGGACGACTGAGAAAGAAGGATCCCGAACGACACCGCGATCCCGACGGCCAGCAAGATGATGACTTTCTTGCGGCTGGTGGTTTCCTTATTGCGGATTGGACTGGGAGCAGCCACGGTGAATATCCGGACGCAAGTGGTTCATTATAAGCCTCCGCCAATCGGTTTGAGAGTAACGGGGCGTGCTCTCCGCGCCTGCGGCGCCGGCGACAAAAAAGTGGAGGTGCCCCATTTCTCGCGCTTTTTGCGAGAAGTGCGGGGCTGGAAGAGCCGATGGAACATCCCCATGCGCCGTCGGACGTGTGCCGAAACCGTGAGAAACAAATCGCGCCAGCTGGCCGAGATGACCCCTGCAGGCAGTTAAACCAGATGCGCGGGACGGCCCCACTTCTCGCAAACGACGCGAGAAATGGGGCACCCCAGCGCACTATCTGTGCAGTTTGCGAACGTGAGATGGTTACCGAAGTCATTCCACCACTGCCGCCGTGTTTCGTAGTATTTTCCTTCCGCACTGCCGCGTCTCCCCTGTATTGGAGCGGTTTTTGCGGAACACCAATCTGCGCCGACACGGACTTCTACCCACTAGTCTCACGCACTAAAGTTACTGGTGCCGTAACCCCGTTACGTTGACAATTTGTGTCAACGCGATAGGCTGCAACTTCTCCCCTCGAAAAGCAGCTGTACGTCGCGCCGCATTCGTACACCGAAATTATCTGACGCGCAGATAGGAGATCGAGGTATGTCTCAACGGCTGGGTGATCTTCTCGTCAAAGAGAAGGTCATCACCTCAGAGCAGTTGGAGCAGGCGACCAAGGTCCAGAAGGAGACCAACTGTCGTCTGGGCTCGGCTTTGGTCAAGCTGGGCTTTCTGACGGATGAAGACGTCACCAACTTTCTCTCCCGGCAGTACGGCGTGCCCGCCATCAATCTCTCCTACTTCGAAATCGATCCTGCGGTCGTGAAGCTGATTCCGTTCGAGACCGCGAAGCGTTACCAGATTCTGCCTTTGAGCCGGGTCGGCGCTTCGCTGACCATCGCCATGGTGGATCCGACCAACGTCTTCGCCATGGACGATATCAAGTTCATGACCGGCTTCAACATCGAGCCGGTGGTGGCCTCCGAGAGTTCGATCCTCGAAGGCATCGAGAAGGCCTACGGCACCACGCAGCAGGAAGACCTCGAACAGGTCATGCAGTCCATGACCGAAGTCAGCGACGCCGACGTCGAGTTGCAGGCGGAAGAAGCGCAGATGGAACTGGCCGACCTGGAGAGGGCGGCCGACGAAGCTCCGATCGTGAAGCTGGTCAACCTGGTGCTGACCGATGCGGTGAAGCGGGGCGCCAGCGACATCCACATGGAGCCGTACGAAAAAGAATTTCGCGTGCGCTTCCGCATTGACGGCGTGCTGCAGAGCATCATGTCGCCGCCGCTCAAGTTGAAGGACGCCATCATTTCGCGCGTGAAGATCATGTCGAAGCTGGACATCAGCGAAAAGCGCCTGCCGCAGGACGGCCGCATCATGCTGAAGATGAGCCTGGGCGGGCGCAAGAAGCAGCTCGATTTCCGCGTCAGCACGCTGCCTACGCTGTGGGGCGAAAAGATCGTCATGCGGTTGCTGGACAAGGAAAACCTGCGGCTCGACATGACCAAGCTCGGCTTCGAGCAGGAGTCGCTGACCAAGTTCGAGAAAGCCATTCTCAAGCCCTACGGCATGGTGCTGGTCACCGGCCCCACGGGATCGGGCAAGACCAACACTTTGTATTCCTCCATCGCGCGCCTGAACACGCCGGACACCAACATCATGACCGCCGAAGATCCGGTCGAATTTCAGCTGGCCGGAGTCAACCAGGTGCAGATGAAGGAACAGATCGGGCTGAACTTCGCGGCGGCGCTGCGCGCTTTCCTGCGGCAGGACCCGAACATCATCCTGGTGGGCGAAATCCGCGACTTTGAAACCGCGGAAATCGCCATCAAGGCGGCCCTCACCGGCCACCTGGTGCTGTCCACGCTGCACACCAACGGCGCGCCCGAGACCATTACCCGCCTGATGAACATGGGCATTGAACCTTTTCTGGTCGCGACTTCGGTCCACCTGATTTGCGCCCAGCGGCTGGTGCGCCGCATTTGCAGCGAGTGCGCCGAAGTGATTGATATGCCGGTGCAGGCGCTCATCGAAGAAGGCTACACCCCGGAAGAAGCCAAGACGGTGAAGATCAAAAAGGGCAAGGGCTGCGGCACCTGCAACAACACCGGATACAAGGGCCGGACCGGCTTGTATGAAGTGATGGAAGTGGACGACGAGATCAAGGAACTGGTGCTGGTGGGCGCTTCGGCGCTCGAATTAAAGAAAAAAGCGATTGAGCGCGGCATGATCACGCTGCGCCGCAGCGGGCTGATCAAGGTGGCCGCCGGCATGACCACGCTGGAAGAAGTGGCACGCGAGACCATTCACTGAGTTTGGCAAGAAACGAGTTCGGGAAGGAAAGGGGAAATTATGGCGCTTTCGTTAAGTGATCTGTTGAAGAGGCTGCTGGAGATGGGGGGAAGCGATCTCCACATCACCACCAACTCGCCGCCGCAGATTCGGGTGCACGGGCATCTGGTGCCGCTCGACCTGCCGCAGATGACGCCGGCCGAAACCAAGCAACTGGCCTACAGCGTCATGACCGATTCGCAGAAGCACCGCTTCGAAGAAAATCTCGAGCTGGACTTCTCCTTCGGTCTGAAGGGCCTGGCCCGCTTCCGCGCCAACACCTTCAACCAGCGCGGCGCCACCTCGGCCGTCTTCCGCCTGATTCCGTTCGAGATCAAGTCCTTCAACCAGCTGGGACTTGCCCGCCATCGTGACCAAGCTGTGCGACAAGCCGCGCGGGCTGGTGCTGGTGACCGGTCCGACCGGGTCGGGCAAGTCGACGACGCTCGCGGCCATGATCGACAAGATCAACACCGAGCGCCACGACCACATCCTCACCATCGAGGACCCGATCGAATTCGTGCACATGAACAAGAACTGCGTGGTCAACCAGCGCGAGCTGCATGCTGACACCAAGAGTTTTGCCGACGCCTTGCGCGCCGCCCTCCGTGAAGACCCGGACGTGGTGCTGATCGGCGAAATGCGCGACCTGGAAACCATCGAGTCGGCGTTGCGCATCGCTGAAACCGGCCACCTTACGTTCGGCACGCTGCACACCAACTCGGCGTCATCGACCATCAACCGTATCATCGACGTGTTTCCGGCCCACCAGCAGCCCCAGATTCGGGCGCAGCTGTCGCTGGTGCTGGAAGGCATCATGTGCCAAAGCCTGCTGCCTACGGCCGACGGCAAGGGCCGCGCCATGTGCATGGAGATCATGGTCCCGAATGCCGCCATCCGCAACCTGATCCGCGAAGACAAGATCCACCAGATCTACTCTTCCATGCAGTCCGGCCAGGACAAGTTCGGAATGCAGACCTTTAACCAGGCGCTGGCGACGGCATATTTCCAGAAAAAGATCACGCTGGAAGTGGCCATGGCCCGTTCCAGCAACACCGACGAACTGACCGAAATGATTAACCGTGGCGCAGGCTTGAATCGAAACCAGCCCGCCCCCATGGCGAAAGGCGCCGCGCCCAGCAAGCGCTAAGGCGGCGAAGCAAGGATGAACGTCCCCGGGGCGGTAGCCAGGGACGGAGCGGCAAGCGGGGTCCGGAACGCCGGCAGCACGCGGGCCCGGGAAAAAACGAATTGTAGCGAGGAGACGTACCATGCCAGTTTTTACGTTTTCAGGGAAGAACGAGTCCGGTCAAAAAGTCAGCGGCGAGCGGACTGCGGTCAACAAGCAAGCCCTGACCAGCCAGTTGCGGCGCGAGCGCATCACGCCGGGACCCATCCGGGAAAAAGGCAAGGAATTTGTCATGCCCAGCCTCGGCATGAACAAGGTCAAGACCAAGGACATTGCCATTTTCTTCCGCCAGTTCTCGGTCATGATCGATGCCGGCCTCCCTCTGGTGCAGTGTCTGGAGATTCTGGCGGCCAACCAGGAGAACCCGGCTTTCCAGAAAACGCTGACCGGCGTGCGCACCACGGTGGAAGGCGGCGCCACGCTGGCCAATGCCATGAAGGGATATCCCAAGATCTTCGACGACCTCACCACCAACATGATCGAGGCCGGCGAAACCGGCGGTATTCTGGACATCATTCTGCAGCGCCTGGCCATCTACATCGAGAAAGCGGTCAAGTTGCGGGCGGCGGTGAAGTCGGCTTTGATCTACCCGGTGTCGGTGGTCAGCCTGGCTTTCCTGATCGTCGGCGCGCTGCTGAAGTGGGTGGTCCCGATTTTCTCCAACCTGTTTATCGGCCTGGGAGTCGCCCTGCCCCTGCCCACCCGGATCGTGATGGGACTGAGCGCGTTTGTTGGTCAGTTCTGGTGGTTTTTCATCGTCGGCGTGGTGGGCATTATTTTCGGGATGAAACAGATTCGCAAGAATCCCAAAGGCCGGTACTACTTCGACTACACCTTGCTGAAGCTGCCTATTCTGGGCGTGCTGTTGCGCAAGATCGCGGTGGCGCGTTTCACCCGCACCCTGGGAACTCTGATCACTTCGGGCGTGCCCATCCTGGAAGGTTTGAGCATCACCGCCAAGACTTCAGGCAACGCGGTTCTCGAAGAGGCGCTGATGAAGGTGCGCAAGGCCATCGAAGAAGGCCGCACCATTGTCGATCCGCTGCGGGAATCGGGAGTGTTTCCCAACATGGTGACCCAGATGATCGGCGTCGGCGAAGCCACCGGCGCCATGGACGCCATGCTGCAGAAGATTGCCGACTTCTACGAAGACGAAGTCGACTCCGCCACCAAGGACATGCTGGCCATGCTGGAACCGGTCATCATCGGCCTGTTGGGCGTCATGATCGGAGGCATCGTCATTTCGCTGTACATGCCTCTGTTCTCGATGATCGCCAAACTGGCGGGCTAAGCATCGCATGGCAGTCGTCAGTCGTCGGTCGTCAGTCTTCAGCTCTTTCTGACGACTGATGACTGACGACTGACCACTAGCACCAGGAATTCGGGTCTGGCATGCAATCCATCTTTGATGAACGGCTTTGGCTGGCCTGGCTGGTCAAGGTTCGAATCATTATTCTGACCCTCTTGTTCGGCATCGAGCTGGCCATTGCCCGGCTCACTCCGAATCCTTTTCCCCTGCGTCTGTTCGTCAGCGTAGTTTCGCTCTGGTTTGCCATTTCAGTCTTCTACCTGCTTCTGCTTTCCTTCTGGGAAGAACGCCGCGTCCAGTCGCTGTTGCAGGTCATCACCGACCTGCTGATGGTCACGCTGGTGGTTTATGCCACCGGCGGCGTGGATAGTTCGCTGAACTTTTTCTATCCGCTGGTGATTATTGTTGCCTGCATCCTGTTGCCGCGGATCTGGGCCTATTTGACCGGGGCGCTGGCCTTCATCCTGTATGTCGCGGTCCTCGAGCTGACGTACTTCGGAGTCATCCCCTCCTATTCGACGACGCATCCCGGGCTGGGCGCTCTCCAGGCCATCATTTTCGTCAATCTGTTCGGCTATCTCGCGGTGGCCTATCTCGCGGGCCTGCTGGCGGCGAAGTTGCGCCAGGTCGACGTAAAGCTGACCTACACCCGCGGGGCGCTGGAAGACCTGCAGGCGCTGCACGAAAATATCATTCAGTCCATCAGCGGCGGACTGATCACCACCGGCCTCGACGGTTACATCACGCTGGCGAACACCGCGGCGCAGAAATTATTTGAGCGCTCGGAACGCGATTTCCTGGGCCAGCCCGTCAGCCAGCTCTTCCTTGACCCGCTGCCCACGGTCGATTCAGAACGCGCCCGCGGAGAAGTGCGCTTTGTGGCGTCCAACGGCTTCTGCAAAACCTTTCGGGTCACGGTGACCACGCTTTCGGTTCCGGGCCGCAAAACCATCGGCTACGTTTACACCTTCGATGACCTGACTGAGATCCGGCGCCTGGAGCGGGACCTGCGCATTCAAGACCGGCTGGCGGCCGTGGGACGGCTGGCGGCCGCGATCGCGCATGAGATCCGCAATCCTCTGACTTCGATTGCCGGCTCGGTCAGCATGCTCTCCGGCATTGCCGACCTGAGCGACGAGCACCGCCAGCTGCTGCAGATCGTGACCCGGGAATCGGAACGGTTGAACGGCATCATCACCGATTTTCTGGCGTACTCCCGGGGCAAGCAGTATCGCTTCGCCTCGGTTGACCTGCTGCCGTTGCTCGAAGATACCCTGACTCTGCTGGAGCACCGGCTGGTGGCCGAGAACACGGGCATCCGCATCGAGCGGAACTACAACTTCAAAGAAGCCCTCGACCATGGCGGACGGCGACAAGATCAAGCAGGTGTTCTGGAATTTTTGCGAGAACGCGGTGCGCGCCATGAGTTCGGGGGGAGTGCTCAGGGTCTCGCTCGAGCAGGCGGGGGAGGACTGGCAGATCAACTTCGCCGATACCGGTCCCGGCATGAGCCGGCAGCTGGTGGAGAAAATTTTCGAGCCCTTCCAGTCGCAGTTCGAAGGCGGCACCGGGCTGGGTCTGGCCATCGTGTACCAGATCGTGCAGGCGCATGAGGGCAAGGTTTGGGCGCGCTCCAAAGTCGGAGAGGGCAGCGTCTTCGTCCTCCGGCTGCGCCGCCTGGCGGCGGTAGAAAGTCTGCCGGCGAAGCGGCCGGCCGCGAAACCGCAACTCGTTCCCGAGACCGGAGCGGCGGTGGCGGCGGGCACGGGAGGTAGAGCGCATGGGTAACATCCTGGTTTGCGACGACGAGCGCTCCATCTGCGAAATGCTCGATATCGCCCTGCGCCGCGAGGGCCACAAGGTTGAGACCGTAAAGTCCGGCGAAGAGGCCAAGAGGAAACTCGAAAGCGCCATCTACGACGTGGTGGTCACCGATATCAAGATGCCGAACACCGATGGCATCGAAGTGCTGCGCTACGCCCATCAGGTTTCACCCGACTCCGCCGTCATTCTGATTACCGCGGTGGACGACTATGAGGCCGCGGTGGAAGCGGTGAAGGCAGGCGGGGCCACCGACTACATTCGCAAGTCCCCCGGCCTGGTGGACGAAATCAAGCTCGCCATCAACCGCGCCCTGGTGAAGATGACGCTGAGCCGGCAGAATTTTGCCTTCAAACGGGATGCCGCGACGCGCAACTCGCTGGACAACATCGTGGGCGCCAGCCCGGCCATGGAAAAGCTGAAACAAACCATTCGGACCGTGGCCTCCACCCAAAGTACGATTCTGATTTACGGCGAGAGCGGCACCGGCAAGGAACTGGTGGCGCGGGCGGTGCACGTATGCTCTCCCCGGGCCAGCGAGCCTTTCGTTTCCATCAACTGCGGGGCCTTTCCTGAAACCCTGCTGGAAAGTGAATTGTTCGGCTACGTGAAAGGCGCCTTCACCGGCGCCAACCAGAACAAGCGCGGCTTGTTTGAAGTCGCCGACCAGGGCACCATCTTTCTCGACGAGATCAGCGAAATGACGCTGACCATGCAGGTCAAGCTGCTGCGCGTGCTGCAGGAGCGCAGCGTGCGTCCGGTGGGAGGCACGGACCGAGATCCCCATCGACGTGCGCGTGATCGCCGCCACCAACCGCGATCTCGACAAGCAGGTGGCCGAAAATACCTTTCGCGAAGACCTGTATTACCGGCTTGAGCGTGATCCCCGTGTCCGTGCCGCCGCTGCGGGAACGCCGCGAAGACGTCCCTCTGCTGGTCAATCATTTCCTGAAAAAATATGCTCCGGCGGCCGGCAAGAACATTCTGAGAGTGAACCTGCAATCGCTGGGCGCGCTCTGCGGCTACGACTGGCCGGGCAACGTGCGCCAGCTGGAAAATACCATCGAGCGCGCCGTCGCTCTGGAGACCGGGGAAGAACTGAACGTGGAACTCCCCGCGGAACGTTCGAAAGCGCGGGCCGCGGCGGCCGGTGTGGGGCTGAGTGGCGGGCCCATCGCGGCAGGCTCCGGATCGGTCTTGCCGGAAGGCGTAGACATGGAGAAATACGTCGCCGACATCGAGCGCTCGCTGCTGCTGGCGGCGCTGGCGCAATCGAACGGAGTGCAGACCCGGGCAGCCGAAGTGCTGAAGATCTCTTATCGTTCGTTCCGGCACCTGGCGAAGAAGTACGAACTCTAGTCGTCAGTCGTCAGTCGTCAGTCGTCAGCCAAGCCTCTGCGCAATGGATTGGCTACGACTGACTGACGACTAACGACTGCCTTTCAGCTGCTGCTTCCATCCCAGAATTCTGGCTTTGTTGGCCTCGGCTTCGGCCTCGGGAATCATGCCTTTTTTCTGGTATAGGACGGACAGGCTGGTATAGGCCAGCACGTCGTCGGGATCGAGTTCGGCGATGCGCTTGGCCACTACGATAGCTTCATCCAGGCGATTGAGGTCCTGCAGCGTGCGGGCCATGCCGTGCATGGCTTCGGTAAAGGCAGGGTCGGCGGCCAGGGATTGCTGGTATTCGGCCAGGGCGCGCTCCTGATCGCCCTCTGCCACCAGGTCGAGAGCGGCGTAGTAGTGGTCTTCAGCTTTCTGGTGGTCGCGTGGTCATGAAGCGAAAATCTTAACAGGTGCAGTCGTCAGTCGTTCAGTCGTCAGCTTTCTGAGAACTGACAACTGACGACTGACGACTAGAACAAATAACTGATAAGAAATCAGGCGTCACTTGTCGGTCGTCAGCTGAACCCGGTTTTTCTGACGACTGAAGACTGACGACTGAAGACTGCGCAAGCTATACTCAGGAACAGCCATGCGCTACATGGTTCGATTTATCTGGAATGCAACCCGCGGACATCGCCTTACGCCCTGGCGCAGCCCCTATCTCCTCTGGCGGGTGGAAACCTACTGCGGGGTCAAGATGCAGCAGATCGGGTTCCTCGAGTTTTGGGAGTTCATGTGGCGGGAGCGCAGCCAATCTTTGGCGCTTCCTGAAGTGGACGGGTGAAATAGAGCGCTACGTCCATCCCAAAGCGAAGCGCGCGTAGTGTTAGTGTGGTCGCGGGCGCCCTCGCCCGCGAGATTCAAGCTGAAAATCAAAAGCCGCGGGCGGGGCGCCCGCGCCACACGTTCAGCTAATTTCCGTTGCCGGCTGCCGCCGCGCCTTCGAGCGAAATCGTCACTTCGCTGCCTTTGCCGCTGCCCACGATCTTGGCCGCCGAGCCGCGATTGGACGAGATTTCCAGGTAGCCCATGCTGCCCAGGATTCCGAAGACCTCGCCGGGAGAGCCATCGGAGTAATTGGGCAGGATTGCCGTAATCTCGTGTTTGCCCACGACCATCTTGAACGGGGCCGGTTCGGTCCCAAAAAGCATGGGAGCGTCCTGCGGCGTGATGTTGGTGACCAGGTTGCCGAAGCGGTCCACTTTCAGGATCACTCCACGCAAGGTGTTGCCGTTCACCGATTTTGGCTTGGGCGGATTGAAGCGGACGAAATCGGAAATCTCATCGCCGAATTTTTCCGGGTCAACCCCCTTGGCCAGCCAGGCTGCGACCGGCGCGAAAATGTCGCGCGCATGGAAAGTGTTGCTGATGGGCTGCAGGGAATAGTGCTCGGCCGTGACATGGCGAATGTGCAAGCCGCTCTTCCCGGGCGTACACCATGGAGAGCACGCCATTGTCAGGCGCCACAAAGTGATGCCGGTCGCTGGTGACCAGGATGGGCCGCCGCGCCGTTCCCACTCCCGGATCCACCACGACCAGGTGCACCGTTCCAGAAGGGAAGTAGGAATACGACTGAGCGATGGTCAGCGCGCCATCCAACACATCGAAGGCCTGGACGGAATGGCTGATGTCCACAATCTCAATCTCCGGAGAAATGTTGAGAATGACGCCTTTGATCGTCCCCACGAAGTGATCGTTAAGCCCAAAGTCGGTAGTCAGCGTGATGATGGGACGATTCGCCAAATTTCCCTCGCTTGCAGACAGAGTTATCCCGGGAATGCCGAAAGTAACCTGTCAGGAGGGCAGAGTCAAGGAACGGAGGTAACGAAGAGAATCAGTCGTCGGTCGTCAGTCTTCGGTCGTCAGCCAATCCCAATGCATCCGCTTGCAGACATCTTTGCCGTCCGAAGACTTTGTCGTCGAGCTAACGAATGAGATTGGCCGATGTCTGAAGACTGACGACCGACGACTGATGACTGACGACTGTTACCGGATCTGAATGTCTCCCGATCCGGTTTCCACTTCGACCGGCACGCCGCCGCCGCCCACCCGGCCGCGTACTTCCTTGCGCCCGATGGAACCCTGGACCGTGTGCGGTTGATCGATCGAGATGGAGCCGGAGCTGGTGTGGGCGTCCAGGTCAAAAGCGGCGTCCGACGGCAGCTTGAGTTGCACTTCCCCGGAACCGGTATGGACGCTCCAGGCGCCGGTGGGGCTGCCCTCCGCCTCGATGGTTCCGCTGCCCGCCTTGGCTTCGAGCGAGCCATGCACCCCGTGCAGTTCCATGCCTCCGGAGCCGGTGTCCACCCGCACCGAGCCCTGGCGCCGTCTGTTGCAAAGTAATGTGCCCGCTGCCGGTGTCGGCTTCAAAAGCGCCCGCAACATCGTTGGCGTCAATCGATCCGCTGCCGGTTTTGGCGTGTACATTGCCTTTTACCCGGTCAATGTTGATATCGCCGGAGCCGGTCTCGGCGTGCACCCGGTCACCGATGGCGGCAATCTTCAGGCCTCCGGAGCCGGAGCTGACTTCGAGCGGACCTCGAATCCCCTCCACTCTCTGGTCGCCGGAGCCGCTTTGGACACGCAAGTCGGTCTCCGCTGGAACCACCACTACGTAGCTGATGGAAATGTTGTGCCGCAATTCCGGATCGTCGATGTGGCCGATACGGATATCGTTGCCGCTCTGCTGGATGGGCGGGTTCGCCTCCAGCCGCTTGATCTTCTCCTCGACGTTTCCTGCAAACCATTCCGAAGCTCGGATGTGTCCCGTTACCTGTACCTGGCTCGAATTGCCGGTGCGCACTTCGACACTGCCCGAGCCGGTGGTCAAATCCAGATGCACCGGCCCGGTCACCTGCAAAGCACGCTGGAATGAGCCTTCTTCCGCAGCCGAGGCCGGCATGGACCAGAGGCCAGATCAGAATTGCGAGGGTCATACTGCTGACGGCCCAGGCAGAGAGCATCGCGGGAACAGCGTTGTGGCGTTTCATGGTTTCTCCCGAAAGAATATTCAATTTGCGGTAACCTTTGCGTTCTTTGCGGCAGTTCTTAGCGTCCTTTGCGGTCAAAATCTTTAACCGCAAAGGACGCCAAGAAACTCCGCAAAGATCCTAATGAAAACCTCGGAGCCGCTGGGCCTTTACTGCAGGACCACCTGGTCGCCTTCTTTGAGTCCACCGAGCAGCTCGGTCTTGGCGCCGTTCGAGATACCGATATTGACTGCGATCTTCTTCTTGCCGTCTTTGGCGCTGGGATCGGGAATTTCGACGGATGCCTTCTTGTCCTTGTCGTAAATAATCGCGCCTTCGGGAATCTGGAGCACATTCTTGTGTTCTTCCAGAATGATTTCGGCGTTGGCGGTCATTTCGGCCTTCAATTCGCCGCCCGGATTGTTGATGGACACGCGCACTTCAAAGGTGGTGACGTTGTCCTTCTCGACGCCCATGGGCGAAATCTTGGTGACCACGCCGTTGAAAGTCTTGTCCTTGAACGACTCAACCTTAATTCGCGCCGGCTGGCCGAGATAGACTTTGCCGATATCGCTCTCGTCGACTTTCCCTTTCACGTAAACCGAGCTGGTGTCTCCGAGAGTCATGACCAGGGTGGCGGACGATCCCAGCACCAGAATCGAACTTACCGCATCGCCCATTTCCACGTCCCGCGAGAGGACAACTCCGTCAATCGGGGATTCGATGTCGGTATAGCTCAGTTGTTCTTCGAGCTGTTTCAGATTGGCGCGGTCCTGCGCCAGCTGGCCCTGAGACTGGGCAATCTTGGCCTTCAGAACCGTGGCTTGTGCCTTGGAAACGTTCTGCTTGTTCAGCGCCAGTTCGTAGTTCTTCTCGGCATCTTCCAGGGCGGAGGTGGAAACCACCCCTTCCTTGGCCATCCCGATGGCGCGCTCATAGGCGCGCTTCAGCAAGGGCACGTCCGGCCCTTCGGCATCGACTTTGGCGCGTTCGTAGTCGGCTTCGGAACTGGTCAGGCTGGCTTCGGCCGCCTGCGCCGCGGCGCGCGACTGCTCTACCTGCGCTTCAATCTCTTCTTTATCCAATTGGGCCAGCAGTTGGCCCTTTCTGACTTTATCGCCGGCGTCCACCAGCAGTTTTTTGACGATTCCGCTGGCCTTGGACTTGACCTCGACCTTGGTGATGGGAGTGACTTTGCCGGTGGCGACCACGCTCTTGGCCAGGTCGCCTTTTTCCACCTTCTGCAATTTCGAAGGGTCAATCTTGGTGCCGCCGCGAGTGGCTGCGATCAGCCCCCCGGCGATCAGGAGGACCAGTACGAGTCCGATACCGCCGTAGATCAGCCGTTTCTTTCGCTTCTTGCTGCTGCCGTTCCCGTTCACATCTGCCTCCTGAATCGATAATGCCCGCGTCGGTATAGGTTACGAACTGGCTATGGAGTTTGTTCCCAGGATTGTCACGCGGGGAACATTCATGGTGATTCCGGGTCAACAAAAAACACCGTTCCACAGATTAGACCCCGAAAACCTTGAAATGGAAGCAGAGAACTCCCAGGATTCAGGCGGTGCCGGCGGGTTGGCCCGGATTCAACCCGATGTTGGAGCTCGAATCATGCCATACCTCTTTGGAATGTTAGAATTAGCCTTCCATGATTGCATACGTGCTGCTGCGGGTGTTCCTGATCCTGCTCCTGGTGGCGGCCAACGCTTTCTTCGCGGCCGCGGAATTCTCGCTGGTCAGCGTCCGTGATACCCGAATCCAGCAATTGATTGCGGCCCGGCGCATCGGCGCCCGCATCGTGCAGAAGCTGCACCGCAACCTGGACGAAGTCGTCAATGGCGTCCAACTGGGGGTCACCATCGTCAGCCTGACCCTGGGCTGGGTGGGTGAGCCGCTGCTGGCCCAAATGATGCTCGGTCCGGTTCGGGACCTTCCCCACGCCTCGGTTTACGCTCACGGGATTGCAATTTTCATCGCGTTCGTCCTGATCACTTGCCTGCACGTGATTCTGGGCGAACTGGTCCCCAAATCGCTGGCGCTGCAACGCTCCGAGCAAGTGGCGCTGGCGGTGGCGGGGCCGATGGACGTTTTCCTGACGCTGACCCGCCCTTTGCTGTTCCTCATGAGCCGCGCCGCCGGATGGGTGCTGCGGGCCCTGGGCTCGCGGCGGATCCGGGAGGGACCCGTGCACTCGCCCGATGAGCTCAAGCTGATCGTGACCGCCAGCCGGCAATTCGGGGAGATCCCGCCCTTCCAGGAAGAGATGATCCACCACGCCCTGGAACTGGACAACATCACGGTGCGCGAGGTCATGGTGCCGCGCCCGGCCATTTTCTCGCTTCCCGGCGATCTTACGATTTCCGATGCATTGTCCCGGGTGGTGGAGGAACAACACTCGCGGGTCCCGGTCTACGACCCGCAGCGCGGCCCCGAGCACATCGTCGGCGTTCTTTACGCTAAAGACCTGATGCGCTGGACCCGCCTCCGCCTGACCGCCGCTCCCGACCAGCCGGTCGCGGCGCGCGTCTCGTCCATGAAAATCAGCCAGATCATGCATGACGTCCTGGTTGTGCCTGAAACCAAGGTCCTCACCGAACTGCTGGAAGAATTCAAGCAACGCAAACGGCACCTGGCGGTAGTCGTGGACGAGTTCGGCTCGACCGCCGGCGTGGTCACGGTCGAAGACGTTCTGGAGCAGATCGTGGGCGAAATCGAAGATGAATTCGATATCGCTCCGCCCCAGCAAGCCCTGATCGAAGGAGAGATCGCGGTCGTGCTCGAAGGCTCGGTCAGCATTCGCGACCTGGAATCGCAGTATCAACTTTCCTTGCCGCGCGATTCCGGCTTCGAGACCCTGGCCGGCTTCATCCTCGCCCGCCTGCAGAGAATCCCGCGTCAGGGTGAGAGCTTCGAATATGAAGGCCACCGCTACACCGTGCAGGAGATCGAAGGCCACCGCATCGCCAAAGTCAAAATTGAAAAGCTGGAGCACAGACCCGTCCCCCAGGCAGGAGACTGAGAACCGGGAACAAAAAACCAAGAACTGGATTGAAAAAGCAGGTGGGCCGTTGGCCCGGCCCAGACCAAACCGAATGCCCCGATACCTCTCCCTACGCGTCCTGTACACCCTGCCAGTGATCTGGCTGGTGGTCTCGCTCGTTTTCCTTCTGATCCACCTCGTGCCCGGCGACCCCATTCTGCAGATGCTGGGAGAAGGCGCTCCGGTAACCGACGTGCAGGCCGCGCGCCATGCCTACGGACTCGATCTTCCCGCTGGGCCAGCAATATCTGAATTACTGGAAGGGCGTGCTGCACGGCGATCTGGGCCCATCGTTGCGGTTTAATCAGAGCGTCACCCGCTTGATCTCCCAGCGTTATCCCTTACACTCTGCAGCTGACCCTGGCGGCGCTGTTGGTGGCGGTGCTGCTCTCGGTCCCGGCGGGCGTGCGTTCGGCGCAACGGCGCAACCGCTGGGATGATCGCCTGCTCAGCGTGGTCAGCCTGTTCGGGCTGTCGTTTCCCAACTTCGCCCTGGGCCCGATCTTGATCTTGCTTTTTGCCATCAAGCTGGGATGGCTGCCGGTTTCGGGTTCCGGCAGCCTGGCGCATCTGGTTCTGCCCGCGATCACCATGGGCGGCGCGCTGGCGGCGATCCTGACCCGCATGGTGCGCACCTCCATGCTGGAAGAGTTGGGCCAGGACTACATCCGCACCGCGCGCGCCAAGGGATTGTCCGAACGCAAGGTGGTCTACGGTCACGCCCTGCGCAATGCCATGATTCCCGTGATCACCGTGCTGGGCCTGCAGTTTGGCGCGCTCCTGGCCGGCGCCATCGTGACCGAAACGATTTTTTCCTGGCCCGGAATTGGACGGCTCACCATTCAGGCCATTTCCAATCGCGATTACTACCTGGTGCAGGGCTGCATTCTGGCGATTGGGTTGACGTACGTGGCGGTGAATTTCCTGACGGATTTGCTGTACTCGGTGGCGAACCCGAGGATACGGCAGTAGAGAAGCCAGGACTTTGACCTGAAAGGAAAGCATGAGCGTATCGGCTTTGGAACGGTGGTATGTGAGCCCGTGCGATGGCGACTGGGAACACAGTTACGGCATTCGCATCGATACCCACGCCGAAGGCTTTTGACCCTTGTCCACCCTCTCCATCTCGCTGCCCCGCGCTGCCCGCCGCAACCCGCTGGCGGCCACAGGGGCAGTGTTGGTGATCATCTTCGTGATCTTTGCTCTGTTCGCCCCCTGGATCGCGCCCCAGGATCCGGCTTACATCGATCTGCCCACGCGCCTGTCGCCGCCGTCTTCCGCGCACTGGTGCGGCACGGATGAACTCGGCCGCGACATCTTTTCCCGCCTCATCTACGGCGCGCGCATTTCCATGCTGGTGGGAAGTTCCGTGGTCGCGGTGTCGCTGGCCCTCGGCCTGATCATGGGATCGATCGCCGGCTACTACGGCGGCAACATCGATCGCTTCTTCAACGTGGTCGTGATGAACGCGTTTCTCTCATTCCCTGGAATTCTGCTGGCCATTGCCTTTGTAGCCTTTCGCGGTCCGGGAATTTTCAACCTCGTGCTGGCGCTTTCTCTGGGGGGATGGGTGGGCTACGCGCGCCTGGTTCGCGGACAGGTGCTGGCGGCGCGCGAACGCGAGTTTGTCGAAGCCGCGCGGGCGCTGGGCGCGAGCGATCTGCGAGTGATTGTCCGCCACATTCTTCCCAATATCATTCAGCCCGTGATTGTGCAGGCCGCAATCGGCATGGCTGGCGCGATTCTCGCCGAAGCCACCATGAGCTTCCTCGGCTTGGGGGTGGCTCCGCCGACCGCCAGTTGGGGGGCCATGCTCAACGATGGCCGCGCCCACTTGTTCGACGCTCCGCACCTGGTGCTGTTTCCCGCGCTGGCCGTGATGCTGGCCGTGCTTTCATTCAACTTCATCGGCGATGCGCTGCGCGATTTCCTCGATCCGCGCTCGCGCATCGAAGCTGGACTGTGACCCGGGCCATCGCGCTACGGCGTCGTCGTTGCCTTGTAACCTTCACCCGGCTTTCTCGCGCAACATTCTCCTGCGTCCCGGGTTCAAAGAAGTGGCCCGAACGAAGGGCGAACCGTAGATCAAGGGAGCAATGGGAGACGCTATGAATATGCACGCCAAAGCTTTTATGTTCACCGCTGTAGTTGCGGGTCTGATGCTGCCGGTAGCGGCGCAGAACGCTCCGGCGCCCCCGCCGGGAACCATCCACCAGCGCAAGGAGAACCAGCAGGACCGCATCGCCCAGGGGGTCAAGAGCGGACAGTTGACTGCAGGCGAAACTGCCCACCTGGAAGGACGCGAAGCCAAGATCAACCACGAAGTCCACAATGATCGCGTCGCCAATGGCGGCAAGCTGACTGCGGCCGAACGCCGGCAGGTCAACCGCCAGCAAAACCGGACCTCGCGCGCCATCTATCGCAAGAAGCACAACGCCCGCGTCCAGTAGCCAGCACCGCCGTGAACCAACGCCTCCGGAAACGGAGGCGTTTTTTGTATGTGGGCGCGAGCGCCCCGCTCGTGCTGGTGCGGAGATGAAGACGAATCACCCGACAGGGCGGTCTACTATCCCGAAGACCAGCGCTTCCTGCGGCAACTGGAACCTGGAGTCAAGCACTACGAAGTGTTGAGCTCTCCGCCGCGGTGACTTAGACCGCAAGTCATTGAGCGCAGGGCAAATCCGATTCTTGACATGTATTGCAAATTGCAATATAAATATCGCGATTTGAAATTATGACGCTGGCCGAAAAATTACGCTACCTGCGCGAAGTGGAAGGCTCGCTGCGCGGCCTGGCTCGCCCCATGACCCAGCAGGAACTGGTGCGCGCCATCCGCAAGGAGCAGGGCACGAGCATCAGCCAGTCGTACGTTTCGCAGATCGAGGGCGGCGCGCGCCGGCACATGACGCAATCCACGCGGACCCTGCTGGCCAGGTTCTTCAAAGTGCATCCCGGATTTCTGGTGGACGATCCCGAGGGCTACCACACCGAACTGGTGTCCGACCTGCGCACCACGGAAGGCAAGCTTGATGTCTGGCTGCTGCAGGGTTCAGAACGCTTCGCCAGCGATCCCCAGGTGAGCGAGGTCCTGATCAAGGCGGCGCGCGAAAAAGATACGCGGCGCTGCTTCCTGCTGCTGGGCGCGATTCTAGAAACTCCGGGGCTGGCCGACCGGCTGCTGGAAGCGTTGCAACCCGAGCACGGCGGACGGACCCACAGCAAACCGCGGAGGCGACGGCCATGACTTGGGCAGATTTCTATCTGATCTGTTTCGCGGTGGGATTTCTCTTCAGCCTGCTCTCGTTCCTCGCCGGCGGCCTGCGCTGGCACTTGCACCTGCCGCACTTCTCTCATGTGCCTATGGCTGCGCCTCCAACCGGCGCCGGACACGGCCTGCCCGCCGGACACTCGCCGGCAAGTCCGGCAACCGCCGGAAAAGCCTTGATACGTGGCCAGACCGCGTACATTTCGCCGTTCAACTTCATTACCCTGACGGCCTTCCTGGCCTGGTTCGGCGGCTCTGGTTATCTGCTGACGCGATTCTCCGGCCTCTGGTTCGCGACGGGGTTGAGTCTGGCCATATGCAGCGGGGTAGTCGGCGGAGGCATTGTGTTTGTTTTTCTCAGCCGCGTGTTGATCTCGCAGGAAGAAAGCATGGATCCGGCCGACTACGAAATGGCTGGCGTGCTGGGCAAAGTCTCGGTTTCCATTCGTGAGAGCGGGACGGGAGAAATCATCTATTCGCAAGCCGGGACCCGGCGCACCTGCGGCGCCCGCGGCGAGAACGGAAACGCCATCGCCAAGGGTGCGGAAGTAATGGTTACACGCTACGAAAAGGGAATCGCCTACGTGCGCCTGTGGACAGAAATATCCGGAGAGCAAGACCCAATGTAGGCGCGAGCGCCCGCGCTCGTGCTCGATCGGCAGGGACGCTGCAGTGTTTGTTTGAGGTAACGCCCGGAGAGGCCGAATGGACAGCAAACTTTATCGCGCACTCACAGCGATGCTCTGGCTCGCCCTGCCCTTGACGGCCTTGCAGTATTGGTCAGTCTGGGACCAGTTGCCCGGCAGAATGGCGACTCATTTCGGCACCGCGGGCCAGCCCAATGGCTGGATGTCGCGAGAGACTTCGCTTGTCTTCTCCCTGGTCGTGACGGCGCTCGTCCTGGTGTCGCTGACCTGGGCGCTTACCCGGGTTCATAAGCCGGATGTCCTCGCCTGGTCCTTGCTGGCCACGTTGTATGTCGTGATGGGCGCCCTGTTCAGCGTGAACGCGGCGGTGCTGAATTACAACCTTCACGGCGGCCCGCTGAACGTTGTCCCTGCCCTGGCCGTTGTCTTCATCGCGGCCATAACTGTGACGGCGATCGCTCTGCTGACCAAGCGCGGCATCGAATTGCCGCGCCATGCTGATGTCGTCGAGGCCGAAGAAGTCCACGGCTCTGCGCTCTGGGGGTTGGTCTTTACCGTTCTTACCGCGCTTGAACTGGGCGTGATCGCGGTCATCCCGCTGAGCGGCCTGCGCTGGGTCATGGCCTTGCCTGCCTTGCTGCTGTTGGGCGCGGCGGCCCTGGCCTGGAGCGGATTCCACTATCGATTCACGGCTCACGGCGTAGAGATCAGCACTCTTGGCTTCCGCCTGCGCTCCATCCCGCTCGAAACCATCAAGGCCTATGCCATCGCGCCGTGGAATCCCATGGGTGGCTACGGCATCCGCGGCATCGGCGAGCGCCGAGCTTACGTTTGGGGCAACACGGGTGTGCGCCTCATGCTTTCCGACGGAGAAGTGTTCCTCGGTCATCGTGAGCCGGAAAGAATCATGAACGATTTGAATCAGATCAGGCAAAACCAGAAAGCTCGCGAAAATACATGAAGAAGACGGCTTCAATTTCCTTCGTGTAGCGGAGCTTGCACTGAACGAAGTCGAAGTGTGCCCTTTGTGGTTGCGGCTCTTGTTGGGGCACCCGAAAGAGGAGGAGGCAATATGTTCGGAATTTCACACATACTCGAGATCTGGATTTTCGTCGGCATGGGAGTGATGGTCATCCTGTTCCTGATGAGCGGCATGGCCAGGCTGTATCGCAAGGCTGGCCCGCACGAAGCGCTCATCGTCTACGGACTGGGCGGAACGCGCGTGGTGAAAGGCCACGGCACACTGGTTTTTCCCATGGTGCAGATCTGCCGCGAGCTCTCGCTCGAACTCATGTCGTTCGACGTTGCCCCGCAGCAGGATCTCTATACCAAGCAGGGCGTGGCAGTCACGGTCGAGGCGGTGGCCCAGATCAAGGTCAAGTCCGACATGGAGTCCATCCTGACCGCGTCGGAACAATTCCTCACCAAGACTGATCAGGAGCGCGAAGGCCTGATCCGGCTGGTCATGGAAGGCCACCTCCGCGGCATCATCGGACAACTCACGGTGGAAGAAATCGTCAAGCAGCCAGAGATGGTTTCCGACCGCATGCGATCCACTTGCGCGGAAGACATGAACAAGATGGGCCTCGAGGTCATTTCTTTCACCATCAAAGAGGTCCGCGACAAGAATGAGTACATCACCAACATGGGCAAGCCGGATGTTGCCCGCATCAAGCGCGACGCCGACGTGGCCACGGCGGAAGCCGATCGCGATACCGCCATCAAGCGCGCGCTGGCGCAACGCGAATCCGCCGTGGCCAGAGCGCAGGCCGATCAGGAGCGGGTCCTGGCGGAAACGCTTTCGCTGGCCAAACAGGCGGAAGCGCAGCGTGACCTTGAGGTCAAGAAAGCGCAATACGTCGAAGTTACCAAACGCCAGCAGGCGCAGGCCGACAAAGCCTACGACATCCAGACCAACATCATGCAGCAGCAGGTCATCGCCGAGCAGGTGAAGGTGCAGCAGATCGAGAAAGAGCAGCAGGTCAAAGTGCAGGAGGCCGAAATCAACCGCCGCGAGAAAGAGTTGATTGCCACCGTGCTGAAAGGGGCGGAGATCGAGCGTCAACGAATTGAAACCCTGGCGCTCGCCGAAAAGCAGCGGCTGATGTCGGAAGCGGATGGTCACGCGTCAGCGATTCGCGCCCAGGGCGAGGCCGAAGCCGAGATTATTTTCAAGAAGGGAGAGGCTGAAGCCAAAGCCATGAACGTGAAAGCCGAGGCCTATCAGGAATACAACCAGGCGGCGGTAATCGACAAGTTGTTTACCGGCATGCCGGAAATTGTGC
Organism: Terriglobia bacterium; assembly: GCA_963816025.1. GTDB lineage: Bacteria > Acidobacteriota > Terriglobia > Terriglobales > Acidobacteriaceae > JAIQFF01. Next base: position 8,871 of record CAWFJA010000026.1, on the reverse strand, counting down.
GGGCGCTGGCCAGTCCGCTGGCCAATGTGGACAAGATCACGATCGTGTCGACGGGTAACGGCGACGCGTCGGGCATGAACAAGATCACCGGCGACATCGCCAAGATGGCTGCGCAAGTGCCGGCCTTGTTCGAGACGCTGTCGGGAATGCCAATGTCGGAGCTACTGGGCAAAGTGCGCCAGATCGGCGACAAGTCGCCGCGGCCAGACGCGCTTCCGCCAAACGGCGGAGCAGGGAAGTAGTAACCACAGCAATGGGAGGACGGGCTTTCCGCCCGTCCTATTTCTCGACGCAGCCGAAGTTGAGGAACGAAACATGAAGAAACGGTCAATGCAAATTGTTCTCGGCATCACTCTCGGCGCCGGCATCGGCACCGCGATGGGCGTCGCCGCCGGCCACGTCGCCGTCTGGCTGGCCGTGGGCATCGCCATCGGAGTGGTAATCGGAAGCAACTTTCGCGGAACCAACTGCCCAGAGTGCGAGGAAGTCCACGAAAAGCACCAAGCCAGGAGCCAGCAGCCAGAAGCCAGCAGCCAGAAGCTGATTTAAAAAGGAGTCCCATCATGGCATTACTAGAGCGAGTTGCAACACTACTCCGGGCCAATCTCAATGACCTGGTCGACAAAGCCGAACACCCGGAAAAAATGATCAAGCAGGTGATCCTCGACATGCAGAACCAGCTTCTGCAGGTCAAGACCCAGGTAGCGATTGCTATTGCCGACCAGCACCTGCTGGGAAAAAAGCAAAAGGAAAATGAAGACAAAGTGGCGGAGTGGATGCGCAAAGCAGAACTGTCCGTGGACAAGAAACAGGACGACCTGGCGCGCGCCGCGCTGCAACGCGTGGAAAGCTATCGCGACCTGAGCCAAGGCTTCGCGGAGCAGGTGATTGATCAGAAAGCCCAGGTGGAAAATCTGAAAACCGCGCTACGCCAACTGGAACAGAAACTCGCCGAAGCCCAGGCCAAAGCCGACCTGCTGATCGCGCAGCATCGCCGGGCGCGAGCCGTCAGCAAAGCCAGCGACGCTAAGCTGGCTGCCGGCAACGGTTCCAGCGCCAACGCATTCGACCGCATGAAGCGAAAAGTAGCTCACGCCGAAGCTCACAGCCAGGCCAAATCCGAAATCGCCGCAGATGACGTGGAAGAACGCCTGGCAGCGCTCGAGAAAGAAGACCGCATCGAGCAGCTGCTGGCGGAGCTGAAGGCGAAGCGCGGAGCATAGTGTTTATTTGCAACAAACGATGGGTGCCCCATGCTTCGCGCCCTTTGCGAAGCGTGGGATTCCACAGCCCCATCCCTCTGAAGGGCGTGAAGTTCTCAACTGTTTAGGCAATTTGGGTCTCCGAGTCCACAACTTCGCGAAGTGAAGCACCTACTCCTCTGAGGTAAACACGGCAGGGTTCAGGCGCTGGCTTTGTCAATTAAAGGCAGGTCCGGCTCTTCGTCATTCTTTGCTGTTGCCGCCGCTGCATCCAACTCCAGCTGTTCCTGCCCGCTGAGCGCGGTAACGCGGCCGCGATAGGTCTTCAAATGCCGTTGCGCCGTGTCAAAGGCTTCCTGCGCTTTGTTCAGGTTCTTGCCGACATTCTCGAACTGGTTCTGGAAATGGTCGAACGACTTCTGCGCCTTGGCCAGTTCCTGACGGCTTTTCTCGAAGCGGCTGGCCACTTCGTACCATTTGTGCACCAGCGCGATGGTCTGCAAGGTCATCAGCAGAGTGTTAGGCGAGACCGGAAACACGTGCTGCGCGTTAAGCCAGTCGGCCAGCTCGCGGTTGCGGATCGCTTCCATGTAGAGCGTTTCGCTGGGCAGGTACATCAAGGCAATGTCGGTGGTGCCGTGCTCCGGCTGGATGTAGGCCTTGATCCGCCTGGCTTCGACCTTCATCACGCGCACGAACTCGTGCCGCGCTTCTTCAATTTCTGACTCGACGTTGCTTTCAAAAAGAGCCAGCACCTGTTCGCGGGGAAACTTGGCGTCGATGGGAAGCCGGCGATCGGGAAACTGAATCACGGCGTCGGCCCGTCCGTTGCCGTCGCCCGCGGATGACTGTATCTCGAACATGTGGGCCGGCAGAAAATCCGCCAGCAAGCGTTCCAGGCTGGCTTCGCCAAACTGGCCGCGCAGATGCGGTAGCTTGAGCATGTTATTGAGATCGTTGATGGAGTGCCCCAGGGCGCCGACTTCGCGCAGCTGCTCTTCCGCAGCCTTCAAGTGCTGCTGCACTTTTTCGAACTGGGCAAAGCCTTCCTTGATGTTCTGATCGAGTTTTAGCTGCACCTGGTCGGTGATGGCGAGCAGCTTCTCGTCCACCCGGTCGCGAATGGAGTCGAGGCTCTGCGCCGTCTTTTGATTCAGGTTTTCAAATTCGACCTTGAGCTGGGAAGTCGTCAACGCCAGCGAGGTAGTCAGTTCGGTGCGCGCCTCGCGCAAATCGCGGGTCTGCTCGCGCCGTCCGCCGCTCAATTGAGCTTCCACCGAGCTGCGGATTTCGTTGAATCCCTGGGTCAGGCGATTGGTCACGCCTTCGCGCAGGTCCGCCTTGGTGCTCTCCAGCCGTGTCGCCATATCGAGATTGGCGTCGGCGAACTTCTGGCTCAGGGACTGGTGCAGCAGCGCCGTCTGTTCCGCAAGGTCCGTAATTTCAGCGGTTTGCGAAGATCCCGTCGTCCGTCGAAAAACCGCCGCCAGCAGTACCAGAAGTACTACGTTCACCACGACAATGATGCCCAGCAGGAATGTCCCCATCGTAAGGTGCTCAGAATGATTCTAGGGGCTAGCGTGAGGGAAGCAAAGAGGAAGTTTGATTTCGCATCCATCTGGCAGCGAAACCACCACTCCCATGGCCCGTGCCCTCATAGCTTCTCTGGCGATTGTTCTCGCGACTGGCGTCGTGACGCTCGACGTCCCTCGGCTGCGCGCGGCGCAGCAACCGGCCCGCATCAGATTCGCAGCCCTCCCCTTACTCTGACGCCGAGGCGGAACGCCGCCTCCTGGACATGGCGAACCGCGAACGGGGCAAAGCCGGCCTCCCTCCCTTGCAAGTGGACGACGGACTCGCCAAGGCGGCGCGCGAGCATGGCGCTGCTATGGCGGCGCAGCGAAAACTTTCGCACCAGCTTTCCGGTGAACCTAGTCTCGCCCATCGTCTGGCGGCCAACACCAAAACCCAGCTCGATCAGGAGGGAGAAAACGTGGCGTTCGCCGGCAGCCTGGACCAGGCGCAGGACAGCCTGATGCATTCTCCGCCGCACCGCGCCAACCTGCTCAACGCAGGTTACAACGTGGCCGGGTTCAGCGTGGTCCGCAGCGGCTCGCTGCTCTACGTGACCCAGGACTTCGGACACAGCTTGCCCCGCCATTCCGACGAAGAAGCGGAGGTGCTTGTAGGCCGCAGTGTCGATGGCATCCGGGCCCAGGGCCGCCTGCCCGGGTTGCAGCGCGTGGACGGCAAGGAGGCCGCTGCCTCAGCCTGCGCCATGGCCGAGGCTGATTCGTTGCGCGCGCCGGCGCCCACCGCTCGTGTGGTTCTTCGCTATACAACTTCGCAGCCCCAGATACTTCCCCCAAACGCGTCCCAGGTCATCAAGAATCGGTCAGTCGGCTCTTTCGCCGCCGGTTCGTGCTTTGCCCGTACCCGAACCTATCCCACCGGGATGTACTGGATCGCGCTGCTGTTCTACTGACCGCGCAGCCGCTTAAAAACCAGAGTGTCGCCTGTGTGCTAGTCTGCTGGCATCGAAAGTAATAGCTTCCGTGAACCCACCTTCACAAATACGTGTCGGCACCGCCGGCTGGTCCTACAAGGACTGGGAGGGGATCTTCTACCCGCCGGGCATGCAGCATCGCAAGCAGCATCCCCTGGAAATCCTGGCGCGTTGCTTTGACATGGTGGAGATCAACACTTCTTTCTATGGACACATCAAGCCTCATCTGGCCAAGCTCTGGGTTCGGAAAGCCGGGTCGGTGAATCCGGATTTCATGTTCACCGCCAAGCTGCATCGCTCTTTCACGCACAATCCCATGGCCGTCATGGAGCCCACTTCGGCCGCGTCCATCAAGCCCAACGACGAAGACGAAGCCCTGGCCCGTGAAGGGCTGGAAGCTCTGGCCGGAGAAGGCAAGTTAGGGGCGCTGCTTATCCAATTTCCAGTTTCGTTCAAGAACACATCGCTGAATCGCGAATATGTCGAGCGCCTGATCCGCCAGTTCATCGAATATCCGCGCGTGATCGAAGTGCGCCACGACAGCTGGGAGAACCCGGAAACCATCCGCTACTTCACCGAAAAAAACGTCGCCTTCTGCAATATCGACCAGCCCCTGATCGGCCGCGCGCTCGAGCCCACCGAATATGTGACTTCCCCGGTCGGCTACGTGCGCCTGCACGGACGAAATTACGACCAGTGGTTCGACGCCGACACCGGCGCCGATCGCTATAACTATCTCTACAGCGCAGCCGAACTGGCCGGATGGAAAGAAAAAATCGTGCGCATCGCAGGCAAAGCCGAGGTTACATACGTAGTGACTAACAATCACTTCGAGGGCAAGGCCGGAGTCAATGCCCTGCAACTTAAAAACATGCTGACCGGCCACCGCGTAAAGGCCCCAGAGCCGCTGCTGAAGCACTATCCCGAGCTGAGCAAGATCGCCGACCCCATCTACGACGACAGCGCAAATCCAGACCTGCCGCTGCTGGCGTAGGTTTGTAGTAGCGCCGGACGCCCCCGGACAGGCGCCGGGACGGTGGCGCTACCTGAATGGACAGCCGCCCTCGGCTGTCCGGCGGAGCGAAGCTCCGCTATTGTTGTCGTGAGAAAAAACCCGTCGAGCTGCGCTCGACCCGACAGCCGAGGGCGGCTGTCTCCACGTGGTTCTGTATCGAATCGATCCCTAGATTTTCGCGGCGAGTTCTTCTTTGGCGGCGTAGTGCGAGTCTACGTAGTCGTCCAGGATCCGGATGAACTCGGCGACGATGTGGTCGCCCTTGAGGGTGGTGAACAGGCGGCCGTCCACGTACACCGGCGCTTTCGGTTCTTCAAACGTTCCGGGCAGCGAGATGCCGAGGTTGGCATGTTTCGATTCGCCGGGGCCGTTCACCACGCAGCCCATGACCGCGACCTTCATCTCTTCGACGCCGGTGTAGCGCTCCTTCCATTCCGGCATCTGCTCGCGCAGATAAGATCTGAATCTGCTCGCGCCATTTCCTGGAAGAAGGTGCTGGTGGTGCGGCCGCATCCGGGGCAGGCGGTCACCTGCGGCGTGAAGCTGCGGATGCCGAGCGACTGCAGAATCTGCTGCGCCACGCGAACTTCTTCGGTGCGGTCGCCGCCGGGCGCGGGGTAAGCGAAACGCGAATGGTGTCGCCGATGCCTTCCTGCAGCAGCACGCCCAGCGCGGCGCTCGAAGCCACGATGCCCTTGGCTCCCATGCCGGCTTCGGTCAGTCCGAGGTGCAGCGGATAGCTGCAGCGCGCGGCCAGCGAGCGATAGACGTCGATCAGGTCCTGCACGCCGCTGACCTTGGCGCTGAGAATGATCTGGTCGGGCCGCAAGCCGTATTTTTCGGCCAGGCCGGCCGAATTCAGCGCGCTGACGACCATGGCTTCCATGGTGACTTCGCGCGCGTCTTTCGGTTCCGGCAGCAGCGAATTCTCGTCCATCATGCGCGTCAGCAGCGCCTGGTCGAGCGATCCCCAGTTGACGCCGATGCGCACCGGCTTCTGGTTCTCGACCGCGACCTCGATCATGGTGCGGAAGTTGTCGTCGTCCTTGCGTCCCATGCTGACGTTGCCGGGATTGATGCGGTACTTGGCCAGAGCGCGCGGCGCAGTCGGGATACTTCTTGAGCAGGATGTGGCCGTTGTAGTGGAAGTCGCCGATGATGGGCACGCGCACGCCCTGCTGGTCGAGCTGCTCGACGATGGGCGCGACCGCGGCCGCGGCGGCTTCGTTGTTGACCGTGACGCGCACCAGTTCGGAGCCGGCGCGCGCCAGCGCGGCCACCTGCTTGACGGTGCGAGGGATTCGGCGGTGTCGGTGTTGGTCATGGACTGCACCACGACCGGTGCATCGGTGCCCACCCGCACGCCGCCAATCGGCCGGTTACGGATTTCCTGCGCTGAATCTCTGCCATGGGAATCTCTATTTTAACAGGTAGAGGCGGCTCGGCAGGCCGCGCGTTTGAGCGACGAGCGATGGGGTTCAAATGCGTCTAGCCGCAAAGAAACACGAAAGCTGCACGAAGGTGAACTCCTACGGTTCCTTTGTGTCGCTCCGTTCGGGATGACAGCTTTGGCTGATCCGAAGCTTACGGCAGTCTCTGCATGATGCCCGGCATCGTCTTCGCCAAGTCGTTGTAGATGACCATCACGGCGAACAGCATCAGCAACACGAAAGCCACCTGGTAGATGCGCTCTTTCATGCGCAAGCTGATGTCGCGCCGCATGATGCCTTCGACGACAGGAACAGGATCATACCGCCGTCCAGAATGGGAATGGGCAACAGGTTGAAGATCCCCAGGTTCAGGCTGATGCCGGCATCAATTCCAGCAGCGGCGTCCAGCCCTTTTCGCTGGCCGCCTCGCCGGTGGCCCGGCCGATGCCGATCGGGCCCTCGACGGAGCGCATCGAAACTCTTGCGCTGCACCATCTTCTGCACCAGTTCGATGATCAGGAACGAGTTCTGCTTGTTCTGTTCCAGCGGACTTGGCGAAACGCCTCGCCGAACGGCAGCTTGTCGACCACCCATCGGCGCGCTGCCGATGCCCACCGGTAGCGCTTCTCGCCTGCGTTCATGTTCGGCCAGAACCGGCTGCAGCGTGAAGTGTCAGCTCCTGGCCGTCGCGCACGACCGTGATCTCAATCGGCTTGTCCTTGTTGTGCTCCAGGCTTTCGATCATGGCCTCGATGGAGCGCATCGGCTGGCCGTTGACGGCGACGATGTCGTCGCCCAGCTTCATGCCCGCCTTGTCGGCCGGCATGCCAGGCTCCAGTTCGGTCACGGTGTCTCGGCTCCTTCGGCAACCATCCCGCCGAACCCATCTGTTCGGACCGATCGGCCTCGGGAACGATGGTTTTTCGAGAATCTGTCTCCCGCGCTGAACCGACATTCAAGCGGCTGGTTGGGGCTGAGCAGCCCCTTGCAAGCACATCTCTCCCAGGTGGGGTTCTGATGCCGTCCATCCGGACGATGCGGTCGCCCGGCTGGATTCCGGCCTTCGCCGCGGCGAATCCTGCATCACCCATCCAATGACCGCCGGCTGGTCGAATACACGCGGGTGCTCGTAGTGCACCATGTACACGCCGGTCAGCAGGCCGATGGCGAGCAAAATGTTCATGACCGGGCCGGCGATGGCGATGAGAAACCGCTGCCAGCGCGGATGGGACAGAAACTCGCCCGGGATCGCCGGTGTGGGCCTCCATCGGGTTCTCGCCCGCCATCTTCACGTAGCCGCCGAGCGGCAACGCGTTGATGCGGTAATCGGTCTCGCCCTTGCGGAAGCCGAACAGGCGCTTGCCAAAGCCGATGGCGAACTGCTCCACCCGCACACCGAAGCAGTTTGGCCACGGCATAGTGGCCGAACTCGTGAATCAGAATCATGATCCCAGAATCACGACCACACCGACGAGTACGGCAATGAAGAAATCCAGACATAATAGATTTTAGTCCTATCCACTTCGCATTGCGGCTGGAACCGGCTGTGCGGCCCTCGAGGCTTCCGCTGCAGCTCGACTCTTTCGCGTGCCGCTGGCGCGCCTCAGCATCCGCCGCAAGCACCTGTTTTATAGATTCCAGATTTCCCGCTTCCGTTTCAGAAAGCACTTCTCGATTACTCGGGGAATTTCGTCGAAACCGATCTGCCGTCCAGAAATGCCGCCACCGCGACTTCGTCGGCGGCATTGAGGGCAATGTTTTCGCGCCCCCGGCCTCCGCCGCTTCATAGGCCAGGCGCAGGCAAGGGAATTTCTCCATGTCGGGCGGGCAGAATTCGAGATGCCGTAAGTCCATGACCGGGAAGCGCATAGTCCGACGGAATGCGCTCCGGATAGGTCAGCGCGTACAGGATGGGCAGGCGCATGTCGGTCACCGAAAACTGAGCCAGTATGCTGCCATCCACGAACTCCACCATGGAATGAATGGTGGACTGCGGATGCACGATCACTTGCACCCGGCTCGGGCGGCAAACCGAACAGCCGGCAGGCCTCGATGACCTCGAATCCCTTGTTCATCAGCGTGGCCGAATCGATGGTGATGCGCTGGCCCATCTTCCACGTGGGATGGTTCAGCGCCTGCTCCACCGTGATGGCGGCAAACTCCGATTGGGCGTGTTCAGGAACGGGCCGCCGGAGGCCGTCAGCCAGATGCGCTCGACCTCCTCCATCCGGCCGCCGCGCAGGCACTGGTGCACGGCGTTGTGCTCGCTGTCGATGGGCAGCAGCGGCTTGCCCTGGCGGCGGCCTCCGCGGTGATCAGTTCGCCCGCGGCCACCAGGCATTCCTTGTTGGCCAGGCCGACCGTCTTTCCGCCCTGCACGGCTTCGTAGGTCGCTTCCAGGCCGGCGACGCCCACGATGGCGCTGACCACGAAATCCGCTTCGGGATGCGTGGCGACGCGCACCGTGCCGCGCGGCCCATGCACCACCTCGAGTTTCATTCGCCGAGGTCTGCAGCGCGACGCAGAATCTCGTGCATCGACCGCGGACGCCATGGAAATGAGTCGGGTTTCCATCGCAGCGCCTGCTCGAACGCGGAGTCCACATTGCTGCCCGCCGCGAGAGCTACCACCTGGAAAAGCGTCGGGATAGGTTTCGACCACGCTTAGCGTGCTGCGCCCAATCGAGCCCGTGGATCCCAGGATGGCAATACGTTTCAT
>CAWFJA010000025.1:0-215028 GCA_963816025.1 Terriglobia bacterium | reverse complement strand
AGATCATCTTGCCCTTCTGCTGCTCGGCGGTCTTCTGGTAGATGAACTGAAGATTCGTTGTCTTGCCGCCCAATCCGGCGCCGTAGTAAACGATCTTGCAGTTGATCTCGCGGGCTGCGAAGTTGATGAAACTCAAGACTTCCCTCGAAACCGGTGGCGGCGCCCACCCGGACGCAAACCTCTCCCCGGCTAAAATTTTGGCTTGATACTGCTGGTTTTATACCACACGGCAGAGTGTCAACGGCAGGTTACGCAGGTTACTTGTGGAACACCGTCCCGTAAAAAAGCCGGGGTCTTGCCGGTTGCCTATCGAGGAGGTTGCGGGCGGTCTGACGAGCGGCGACCGCTGAAGCTGATTTCGGATTGCAGATTTTTGATTTCAGATTGAAACCGCTGGGCAGAATCTCAAATCTGCAATCTCAAATCTGAAATCTTTAGATGCCCGGGTCAGTGTGCCAATCCCACCGGATAGTAGCCCTCCTTCGCGGTCACCGTCAGGCCGGAACGCGCCACGTGCACGTCGATTTCGCGGTGGGTGCTGCTGGGAGAGGAATGGGTCAGATATCCCAGGGTGTACTGATTGCGGGCATCGCCCAGAGTGCGGGCGTAGACATCCTCGATGGCGCTGCGGGAGAAACCGGAGTAGATTTCGCCTCCGGTGGCGCTGGCGTACTTGGGCAATATGTTGCTGTAACCCAAGCGCGAGCCGGTGAGCGGCACATGCAGCTTCTGCAACTGGCCGTATACGGGAATAGCCGATCCTTCCACGGCCACGCCGTACACCTGAATTCCAGTCGAGAGCAGGACTCTCAGCGTATCGCTGTAGCTGGCGTTGCTGCCGTATTCGCGGCCATCGCTGATGACGAAAATGACTTTGCGCCGGTACCGGTCGCGCCTGCGCAAATCAACCGCCGCGGCCACGATGGCGTCATTCAACACATGGGACTCTTTGGGCGGGTTGATCATTCGCGGCGTACCGGTCTCGACGGGAACGCCGTTCACCATCGGCCCCTGCGGTCCGAGCGCCCGCTGACGACGGGAGGCCCGTTGTTGCTGCCGCTGACGGTTTTGAGGTTATCCAGCGCCGCGGTCAATCGCTTGCCCACAGCTGCAAAATCCGTCACCTTGGTCACGCTGGTGCTGTATGTATAGAGAGAGACTTCGTCAAACTGACTGAACGCCCCTTCCAGCGCAGAGAAGGTCTGGTTCACCTTCTGCACCGCCACGTCCGGCATGCCCACGTCGAAAATCACGGCCGCCGATAGGGCGAACGGATCGGTGGTAAAGAAATTCAGGTTCTGCTTTTTGCCGTCCTCAAAAACCGAGAAGTCTCTCGACAACAGTCCATTGACCAGGCGTCCGGAGTCGTCTTTCACCATCACCGGAACCAGCACCTGGTTGACGTTGGTCACGATCTTGTACAGTTCCTCACTGCCGGGGCCATGCGGAGCAGGGACGCTGCCCGCGGGCACGGTGGTCACATTGAACGGGGGCGCGGGAGCCACCCCAGGCGCATAAACCGGCTCGTCGTCAGGATTGGGAGCAGGATTGGAACTGGTTGGCGGCGCTTGATTCGGCGGGGGCGGGGCCTGAGTGGGAGGCGCCTGGTTTGGCGGCGCTTGATCCGGCGGAGCCTGGCTTGTGGGCGGCACTTTGGGAAATGGACGTGAGGCTGAGGGCGCATCCGGAATGTCCTGTTTCGATGATTCCGGCTGCTGGGCAGCTATCGTCCCGCAAAACAGGCAAAGAGCCAGCACTGCTGCCGCAAAAGCCTTCAACGTTCTACCGATCTCTGAAAACACGGGAAACCTCTCTGCCTGACGGATATTCGCAATATTTCGGATGCCGAAACCTGCAATTTCGTGCATCTAACCCTGATGGAATAGACTAACAAAAAGTGCGGGAGAATATCTGGATGCCGAGAATCCGCAGGTTTCAGGCCCTTGCCGTTCCCATTTTGGTGACTGCCGTGACCGCTGCTGGCCTTTTCTGCGCGAGCCTGGCCTTGGCCCAGCAGCTCCCCCGGCTTGCCGGCACCCCGGATCCGGACAGTCAGACCCAGGACCAGCCCGACGAGCGCGACCAGTCCGTCGGCACTCTGAAAGTCAACGTCAACGTCGTCCAGCTCTTTTTTAACGTCAAGGACAAGAAAGGCGCGCTGATCCCCAGTTTGACCAAGGACGACTTTCAGCTTCTCGAAGACGGCAAACCTGAGACCATCAAGTATTTCACCGCCGAGTCCGATCTGCCCCTGACCCTTGGCATCCTGATCGATTCCAGCGGTAGCCAGCAACGGGTGCTGGAAATGGAAAAAGAAGTCGGGGGCAATTTTCTGAGCGAGATTTTGCGGCCCAAGGACCTGGCGTTCGTCATCAGCTTCGACGTCGAATCGAACCTGTTGCAGGACTTCACCAACTCGTCACGCCGCCTGCGGGAGGCGCTCAACAGCGCGCGCATCAACGCTCCGCCGTCCAGTTGCGGCGGTCTTCCGGGACAAGGAGGCGGACCCTTGCCGTGCAGCTCGAATCCCAAGGGGACCGTGCTCTACGACACCGTCTACCTGGCCGCCCACGATCAGCTGGCCCAAGAAGTGGGACGCAAGGCCATGATCCTGCTCACCGACGGGGAAGACCAGGGCAGTCAGCTCAAGATCAGCGACGCGATTGAAGCCGCACAGAAGGCAGACTCCATCTGCTATGTCCTGTTGATCGCCGATCGCGGATTTTACGGCTTCGGCGGGTACTCGGGTGATCGCGACATGAGAAAGCTGGCCGCCGAAACCGGGGGCCGCGTCATCGAAGTGGGCAACAAGTCCGACAAGCTGAAGGAAGCCTTCGACCAGATCGCGCAGGAACTGCGCAGCCAGTACAACGTCGGCTATACCCCCTCTAACACCGCTCTCGACGGCACCTTCCGCAAAGTGGAAATCCATACCACGAAGAAAGATTACAAGATCCAGGCACGCACCGGGTACTATGCGGTGCCGAAGAAAGACTAGGAACTGGCACTTAGTCGGGTGGCCCATCCTTGCGTTCTTTGCAAGGGTGGGATGCCACAGACGCCGGGGGCAGAGTCCTTCTCTCATCTCATACAGATGGTGAAGATGGAAACACCCACCCTATTTTGCAAAAGGCGCGAAATAGGATGGACACCCTGGGGTGTGGTGCTGAGCGAAACATATCCATGAAGACAGCCATTCTGGTTTTCAGCCTGGTCATCGCGCTCTCTTCTATTGTTCTTGCGCAAACACGCACCTGCATTATTTTCGACACCGACATGGGCAACGACGTCGATGACGCTCTTGCCCTGGCCATGCTGCATGCTTTCCAGAACCGCCACGAAGCCAATCTGCTTGCGGTGACCATCACCAAGGACAACCAGTGGGCCGCGCCCTATGTGGACTTGGTCAATACCTTCTACGGACATCCCGAGATCCCGATCGGCACGGTGCGAGACGGTAAGACGCCAGAATCGAATCCGATGATCCAGATTCCCTCCGAGCGGCGGCGTCCCGACGGAAGCTTCGTCTACCCCCATCGCATTTTGGATGGCGCCCAGGCACAGGAAGCGGTTTTTTTGCTGCGGCGGACCCTGGCGAAGCAGAGGGATGGGAGCGTTGTGATCGTGCAGGTGGGTTTCAGCACCAACCTGGCCCGCTTGCTCGAAACCAAGCCCGACGCGGCCAGTCCGGATGATGGACCAACTCTTGTCCGCAAGAAAGTCCGCCTACTGTCGATGATGGCGGGAAATTTTGCCGACGGAAGACCGGAGTTCAACCTGGCCAAGGATGTGCCCGCCGCGGTAAAGCTCTTCCATGACTGGCCGACTCCAATCGTGGTGAGCGGATTCGAAATCGGCATCGTGCTGCCGTTTCCCGCCGAGCGCATCGAGCACGATTTTGCCTACGTGCAAGACCACCCCGTAGCCGAAGCCTATCGCTCTTACATGAAGATGCCGTATGACCGGCCGACGTGGGACCTGACGGCGGTGCTCTACGCGGTGCGTCCCGACGAAAAATATTTCTCGCTCTCACCGCCCGGAACGATTACCGTCCTGCCCGACGGCACCTCTCGCTTCGAGCCGTCTGCGGCTGGAAATCACCGCTACCTCATGCTCACGGATGAGCAGCGGGCGAGAACTCTCGAGGCCATGATCATGCTCGCCAGCCAGCCGCCCGCGAATTGCATTCGGCCCTAAAATGCCCTCACGTGACCATCCCTGCCGCGCTGGCCTGTTCTTTCCATCGCTGAGGGTTCACACCCATCACCACCAGCCATAGCTGCAGCGGAATTTCCGCGAGGGCGGAGGCGGCGGCGATGAACGGGAACAGATGGTTGGCGAACGGCGGCACCGCGTAGGTCATCCATCCCAAACCATCAATCGCCAACAGCACCCCCAGTATTCGAGGCAGGAAGGTCGACCTGAAAATGAGGTAGCCCGCCAGGACGCACCAGAGTCCGAAGAACACTAGGTCGATGTCGAAAGCGTACGCATTCAATTTGAGAAAGATGTACGCCAACCCCTGCAGCTGTTCCGTGGTAAATGCGCTCACGGAGCTGCCGCCTTGCAGGACGAGCCAAGGAGCAACGTACAAGAGGCTGGTAAGAGCTTGCATCGCGCATACCACGATGCCGACGAACGCGGCGAGTAAAGAGAGGCTCCGGTTCACCGGCTTAAACAAGTAGTAGAAGAGAAGGATCCAGGCGATATGGCACGCCACCCCAATGAGAGAGGAGACGAAACCCAACCAGAATAGCCGCTCGTGCCCCAGAATATTGGCCGCCGTGGCTGCGGCGTTGCCAGCGACCACCAGCCTGCCGAGAACGAACACCTGGCCGAAGGCTGACGTCATGCCTTCGAGCACTTCAAAGACGCCGGCCATCCTGGCCTTGAAACGCGGCGACGCGTCTGCGATTGGTTCCATCATTTTAGGAACTCCGGGCAAGTGGCATGATCGGGACCTGCGACTCTTAACATCGTTAACCGGGAAGCTTGGCTGGGAAGCCGGCCGCCGGCGCCGTCTGATTACGCAGCGGAGTTCCGCAGTACGGACAATAGACAGCATCTGCGCCAACCACGCGCTGGCACTGCGGGCAGCTGGGTCCCAGTTTGTAATTGCAGCGAGGACAGAAGTTGAATCCGCTCTGCACGGCGTAGCCGCATTGCGGGCAGACGCTGCTGCGCGCTTGCCGCAGGAGGAAGTAAAGAATGATGCCCAGAGCGTTGGGAATAATAAAGGCCATGACCGTCCAAAGCGTCGGGCTCATCCCGCGCCGTTTCGCGTCGCGGTTGATGTAGCCGATGAGCAGGAGATAGCATCCTCCACCAAGCCCGGCCGCTAGCCCGAGCAATGGCCGCGCCCACACCGGCGGCCCGCCCCCGTGCCGGGCCACGACAACATTGAAGAAGACCTGCGCCGCGACAAATACGATTCCTGCGAGCACCCATGCCCACAGCGGGACGACCTTGATTTCCCCAGCGAATCCAGTCTGAGTTTCGTTGTTTACCTGCATATGTTTGTCCGCCTTGTTACTGCCATCGCCGCGGCTGCTCGCCGTTGTTCGTGAGGTGCGTGCCGCGAGCCAACAACAGCACACTGACCGCCAGCGCCGGCGCGATGAAGAAAAACATGAAACCGGTTTGCCAAATCAGGGTCGAAACTCCGGCCCATTCGCCCATCCAGGCAAAGAGTCGCCACAGAAAGGGGACGGTCAGCGTCGCAGAAAGGCCTACGCCCATACAAGCCATCCCCACCAGCCACAGGCGTTCCCGCGTCTCCCGAAGCCGGCTGGCGTGAAAGCGCACCCGCATCTGCGTGGCGCGCACCAGGCGGGAATCAGCGGCGAGCGGCAGCGAACGCAAAGCACGAACCAGCCCGTGTGCCGCTTCCGCATAATCACGGCAGGCTTCGCATTCATCGAGGTGGGCCCGCAGCCGGGCCTGCTGCGCCTCCGAGAGCTCTTCACCCAGAGCCATCAGCTCCCGCGCCTCGTCATGTGGGTTCCGCGTCATGCCTGCGCCCACTTCAGCCGCGACATCAGCATATTCAATCCGCGATACAGCCGCGACTTCACCGTGCCCAGTGGAGCCCCGGTGACGGTGGCAATCTCGTCCAACGTTAGTCCTTCCTGGAAGCGCAGCACCACGGTCTCGCGATATTCCGCTGGGATGCCCACCAGGGCCGCGCTGAGGCGCTCGGCTTGCTCGTGCTGGTGCACAACTTCCCACGCCAGGGGCCGGGTGTCAGCCGGTTCGAGCGGCGCGTGATCTTCATCGTCCATCAGCCCGTCCAGGCTGACCGGACTTTTCTTCCGCAAATAATCAATCGTCAGATTTCTCGCTACCGCATAAAGCCAGGTGCTGAATTCGTGCCGGCCGTCGTACTGATGGCCGCGTTCCAGCACGCGAATCCAGGTTTCCTGGAAGAGGTCCTCGGCCAGTTCACGATTTCCCGACAGGTAGACCAGATAGCGAAGCAGGCGATGCTGATACTGCTCGATGAGACGGTCCAGTAAGTCTGGATCACGCCGGCGGAGACCGCGAGCGATGGCGCTGGTCTCGGATTCCATCACATTCATGAAGCAATAAGCTAGGGCGTTCATGCTACCCGGTTATACGGGCGAGCAGATAAAAAAGATGCAGGATGGGAGACAAGCTTGGACCGCGTATTAAGTCATTCGTATTGAGGCAGATATTCAGTCTTTCACCCGGATCACGAACTTCAAGCCTGACCAGACTTCATCTACGGCACAGACTTTGACATCGACTAGTCCGGCCAGCAGTCCGAGCCTTCGCACATCGTTTTCATTGAGGTCAGTGACCATGCCGGAAGCTTTCTTGGGCCAACTGACCCACAGCATTCCCGCGGGCGCCAGGCGGCGGGCAAACTTCGGGAACTGTTCCTTCATCTCCGCCTGGCTCTTGATGAAGATCATGGCGAAGTCGAGTGGGACCGAACCGTGCTTGCGATCCTTGACTAGCAGGCAATCGGAGAGGGCTTCCTTCAACTCACTCTTTATGCTGGTGGGCAGCTGGAAAAATGCGACGCGGAACTGCGGCTTGAAGCCCAGCTTCCTGGGAAGCGGAGTGCCGGAGTAGCCTGCCATGTCGGCGGCCTACTGGGTGGGCGCGTAGTAACCGCGACGGCTGCGCACGCGCAGGCCCTTGTGGTTTTGCGCCAGGATTTCGATGGTGTGGTAACGCCCGTCGGTCCGCAGGTCCGCGGGATTGTAGGAAAGCGCGTACTGGCTGCGCAGTTCAGCCTGGATTTCGACGAAGGCGTTGGCCACGTCGTTGAGCTGAAAGGGAAAGAACGCGCGCCCGCCGGTGGCGTCGGCGATGCGCTCCAGAACTTTGTCTCCCGTACGCCGGGCGCCCCCCGTGATGTTGGTGCTGATGGTGTACACAATCACTTCCGCGCGCAGCGCCATCTCGATCGCTTCCTCGCGCGTGACGTGGCTCATATTGTCGTCACCATCGCTGAGCAGGATGATCGCCCGGCGTACGGGGCCGTTTCGCGGCTCTTTCAGCAGCTTGTCCCGGCAGGCGAAATACAGCGCATCGTACATGGCTGTGCCGCCGCCCGGCCGTAAGGCGCGAACCCCGCGGGAGAGCGCTTCCGTATTGTCAGTGAAGTCCTGCGTGACTTCGGGAGTGACGTCGAAACCCACTACAAATGCCTTGTCATATCGCGGCCGAACCGTCTGGTTGAGGAACTCGATGGCCGATTCCTGCTCGAACTTGAAACGGTCACGCACCGAGTTGCTGGCATCCACCAGCAGACCGACTTGCAGGGGCAGGTCGGTCTCGCTGTGGAAGCTGCGGATCTGTTGGGCCGGCTTGTTGTCGTCGAGCACCGCAAAATCGCTCTTCGCCATGTTGTTCACGTAGCGGCCATGCCGGTCGGTCACCGTAAACACCACGTTCACTTCGTTGACCGTCTTGGTGATCGTGGTCGCGGCGTCGTCCGGCGAGTTCGAGTCCTGGTCGCCGGCCTTGCCTGAGGGCGGAGGGGTTGCCGGCTCCGCTCCGTCTTTGGCGGGCGCTTCGGCTGGAGGCGCAGTCTGTGGTTCGGACTTCGCGGATGTGGTCGAGGCCGGCGGCGCGGCGGGTGCAGATGGCCGGGGCTGATTGCGTTCCTGCTGGACCGCCGACGGGGCGGAAGGCAGATCGTCCGAGCCCGAATTCTGGGCCACGGCCAGGGCCACGAACAGGATGCTTCCCAGCAATAAAATGACGCCGCGAAACTTCATGAGAACTTAATTATAGCCGCAACCCCTTTGGTCCGCCCCACATAACCCAATGCCCTGCGCTCACTGACTCAGGGTTTGCAGGAAAGCCTCGAGGTCCGCAGGCAAGGGGGCCGAAAAAGATAACCGCTCGCCGCTCCGCGGGTGCTGGAACTGCAGCGCCGCGGCATGCAGAAAATTTCTAGGGAGTGACAGGCGGCCGGCCTGTTTGCTGCTGACTTCGCGCGGAGCGCCGTAGAGTGTGTCTCCCACGATCGGGTGGCGAAGCGATGCCAGGTGGACTCGAATCTGGTGGGTCCGGCCGGTGTCGATCTGCACGTCCAGCAAGGTGAATTTCCCGTACTGCGAATCCAGCCGGCGCACGACCGTGTAATGGGTGATGGCTTCGCGTCCTCCGGACCGCAGGGTGGTCATGCGAGTGCGCCGCACCCGGTCACGGCTGATGCCGCTGCTGACGGTGCCGCGATCCTGCTTTGTCCAGCCGTGCACCAGCGCGATGTACTTTTTCTTGACTTGCCGCCGGACAAACTGGCTGGCCAGCCGGCGGTGCGCTTCGTCGCTTTTGGCCACCACCAGCAATCCGCTGGTGGCCTTGTCCAGACGATGCACGATTCCGGGGCGTAGTTCGCCGCCCACGGAAGACAGTTGGCCAAAGTGATGCAGCAGCGCGTTTACCAGGGTGCCGCGATTGCGTTCGTCGTCCGTCGCGCCGGCCCCGGCATGCACGGTCATGCCCGCCGGCTTGTTCACTACAGCAAGATCGGCGTCTTCGAATACGATGTCGAGGGGGATATCTTCCGCCATGGCGCGCAGAGCAGGCTGCGACGCTGACCCAAGTACGGCGATACGCTCACCGCCGCGCAGCCGCAAAGACGCGCGCGCCATCGCATCATTCACCAGCACCAGTTGTTGCGCGATCAGTTGCTGCACCCGGGCCCGGCTGGTTTCAGGGAGATGCCCCGCCAGAAACTGGTCCAGCCGTTTGCCGGCGTCCTGTGCGGTTGCGGAAATTAGAAGTGGAGGCATGTAGGCGCGGGCGCCCTCGCCCGTGCTCGTCCCCGAAAGGGGACGACGGTTTTTGATTCTCCTACGGTCAGCGCTGCGCGTGCGCCGGAACCGCCCTGGTGGACGACTTCAGCCACCAGATCAATCCGCCCGTGATCACCAGGCCAATCGAGATCAGCTGCGTCCCGGTCATCACGCCGCCGAAGACCTCACCGCGGCCGGGATCGTCGCGAATGAATTCCAGGAAATAGCGGGCGATGCCGTAGAGAATGAAATAGGCCGCCAATACCTGTCCATCGAACTTCTTGCGCTTGAAGAGCCACATCAGAATGAAAAAGTTCGCCAGCTCGACCGCCGCTTCGAAAAGCTGTGTGGGCTCGAGCGGTATTCCCAGAGGCGTATAGGAATTCAGATTGGCAATGGGGTTGGTGAAAGTCACGCCCCAGAAGTGATTGGTCGGCTTGCCATAACAACAGCCCGCTGCAAAACATCCCACTCGCCCGATGGCGTGCCCCAGGGCCAGTCCGGGAGCGAAGGCATCCCAGGTTGCGAGCGCCGGCATTTTGTGCTGGCGCATGTACCACGCCGCCGCCGCCGCCGCGCCGATCAGGCCTCCGGAGAAGACGCCGCCGGCTTGCAGGGTCGACCAACTGAAGATGTCACCGGGGTGGGCGGAGTAGTAGCTCCAGTCGTTGACGATGTAAAGGATTTTTGCGCCGACGATGCCGCACAGCACCACCAGGACCCCCAGGTTCCAGGCGTCGTCCGGATTAATTCC
This sequence comes from Terriglobia bacterium, assembly GCA_963816025.1. Taxonomy (GTDB): domain Bacteria; phylum Acidobacteriota; class Terriglobia; order Terriglobales; family Acidobacteriaceae; genus JAIQFF01. The sequence continues at coordinate 204,996 of CAWFJA010000025.1, read as the reverse complement.
CTGCTTACTCGAGTTGCGGACACTGATCCAGAGCCCGACCAGCACGCCGGTCGAAACCAACAGCCCGTAGGTGGGCAGGAAAAACTTGCCGATATGAAACAGTTGGGGAAACACTATAGGTGTAGATGCGCGGCCAGCCGATTTTGTTCCAACTCAAGTTTAACAGGAGCAGGCAGGGATATTGGATAGCGAGAGAGAGAAGCCGACCCACTGTGCCGTGTGACGGGCCGAGAATGAACCCGTCGGTAGACGTTGGGCGCCCGCCGAGACCCTTTAGGCATCTCCGCATGGCGGAGCGTTGCACACCGGATCCTAGTTCGAGTCGAGCTCCCGTTCATTCAGCATTGGTTCAAAAATCGGTTACCGCCATCACCAACCCGGCAGGTCGGCTTTCAGTCAGGATGCTAGGGTAAACCTCCCCGCATTGGCAATAGGCAGGACGTAAAAAGATGGCAATCCGCTTGCCAGCAACTTTCGTAAGTGGAGATTTCCGGCACACACCCATCAACCACAAAGGACACGAAGGGCCACAGAGGAAATCCTTCGTGTACCTTCGTGTCATTGGTGGTTTACGGTTTTGTCCCGACTGGGTCTCTATCCGGCGCGCCGCTTGTCTCCCAGCACTTCATCGAGCGCGCTCGAAAGGTGTTGCGCGCGGCGTAGATAGTCGCCCGATCCCACGTCCTGGTTTCGCTTCACCAGGTGATATTCGTCGGCAATATTGAGCGCCGCCAGCACGGCCAGGCGCGCCGTATCGACCGTATGGGTCTGTTCCGCCACGGCCCGCATCTTGCCGTCCACGTACTCCGCCAGCTTGAGGATGTACTCGGCGTCCGAGCCGCGCAGATTGTAGGGTTGATCGAAAATTTCCACCCGGACGGCGTTGTTGCTGGGATCCTTGATCGCGGTATGCTTGGTGGCCGTTGCCATGTTGTTTCTCCTCAAGACGGAGATCGGGACGGAGGCCGGTCCGAATCAGCTGACCGCCTGCTCTTCGGCGATGGATTCGATCTGACCCAGCATCTTCTCCACCCGGCCTCGAATCTCTTCCCGTTCCTTGCGCAGCCGTACCATCTCGCGGCGGAGACTATCCAGCTCTTCTTCGCGCTCTTCCAGTTGCTGGCGCAGACGCTGCGAATCCCGTTCCGCAACCGACTTGGCCTCTCGCGCCGACTTGTACAGCTCAATGGTGCGATAGACTTTCTCTTCAAGCGCCTGAAAATCGTCAGCCGGAACCTGGGCAGGTACCCCTTCAGCCATTCTCACGGACATGGTGCCACCGCTTCCTCAAGAGAAATTGGGAACTTGAGCGCAGTATACCGCAGAACTCTGTGAATCCAATCAGATGCTTGAGTGGTTTTGTGGGTTGGTCGCAGGGGTTTTCGTGGCACCGAGCCCCCGCCCGCGGTCGCGAGGCCGTCCCGCCCTCGCCGTGGCCGAAACTATTTCCGTGCCCGCAGTCGCCGCAACCGCTCACCGGCCGCGTCCAGCGTCTCATCGCGCTTGCAGAAGGCAAAGCGCACCTGCTGCGCCCCGTCCCGCGCATCGTTGTAGAAACTCGATCCCGGCACGACCGCGACTCCAATTTCTTTCACCAGGTATTTCGTAAACTCCAGATCATTCGCGAAACCGAACGCGCCGATGTCGGTCATCACGTAGTAAGCGCCGCGCGGAAGAAAGCAGCGGAAGCCGACGTCGGTCAAAACCGGAATCAGGCGGTCCCGCCGCTTGCCGTATCCCTCGGCCAGTCCCTGGTAGTAAGCGGCGGGCAGGCCGAGCGCCGCCGCCCCGGCCTCCTGCAACGGCGCCGGCGCGCCCACGGTCAGAAAATCATGCACCTTGCGAATCGCATCCGTGATCGCGGGCGGAGCCACCGCCCATCCCACGCGCCAGCCGGTCACGCTGTACGTCTTCGACAGGCCGTTGATGGTGATGGTGCGCTCGCGCATGCCGTCGAGCGCCGCCATCGAAATGTGCCGCGCGCCGTCGTAAAGAATGTGCTCGTAGATTTCATCCGTGATGGCCAGAACATTGAATTCCACGCACAGGTCACGGATCAGTTCGAGTTCGCTTCGGGTGAACACCTTCCCGGTGGGATTGTTCGGTGTGTTTACGATGATGGCCTTGGTATGGCGATGAAATGCTGCCCGCAGTTCGCGTTCATCGAAAGTCCAATCGCCATCCCGGTTGTCCGGCGGGCGCAGCTTCACAAACCGTGGCTTGGCCCCGGACAGAATCGCGTCCGGCCCGTAGTTTTCGTAGAACGGTTCAAAGATCACGACTTCATCGCCGGCGTTGCACACCGCCAGCAATGTCGAAATCATGGTCTCGGTCGAACCGCAACAGACCGTGATCTCGCGTTCCGGATCGACCGGGATGCCCTGCCACGCCTGCATCTGCCGGGCAATGGCATCGCGCAGGTTCTTCGCTCCCCAGGTGATGGCGTACTGATTGACGTCGGCGGCAATGGCCTCCTGCGCCGCCCGTTTAATCTCCGCCGGAGCGGGAAAATCTGGAAAGCCCTGCGACAGGTTCACGGCGCCGTGCAGCATGGCTTGGCGCGTCATCTCGCGAATGACAGACTCGGTGAAGTGGGCAACCTTCCCGCTGAGAAAAGATTTCTGTTGGCTGGCGGTCTCTGCCATGAATCGAGCCTAGCACAATGGGTAGCCAAGGGGAGCCGCCACAGTCCACGTGGGGACAGCTGCCCTCGGCTGTCCAGCCGAGAGCAGCTCGGCAAGAGTTTCATAACTTCCGAAAGTTTAGCTCTTCATACGAGGCGTCATCCTGAGCTTGCGAAGGATCCAGCGCGCAGGGTATCGGACCTCGTGGCCTATCGGTTGAGACGATGCGCGCAAGATCCTTCGAGACTAAAGTTGCTCAGGATGACGCCGGTCTAAAGAGGTGTCGGATCAAATGCTCGGCGAGCTGTGCTCGCCCTGGCCGGGCCTGAGACCCGGCCCCACACGGGCATTGCCGGGCGCTAGTGGCCGCTCTTCCCGCGAACAAAGAACTGCTCTTTATCCATGTTCGCCGGCACCGCCACATCGAAGAACCCAACCATCATTTCCTGATAAGTCTGGTCGCCCCACGTGACCGTCGCATTGGGGTCGGGATTGTGCGGGTTGTTGCGCGAATTGTCATACCAGGCCACGGCTCGCAGCCTGGTTCCGGCCGTCAGCCGCCTCGGTTTCGCCAGGCGATAACTGAGCTGCCAGTGAAAATGGTAATTCACCCGCAACAGGATTTCGATCGAGCCGTCAGGCTGCACAATGTCGTACTCGAAACGTTTGCCGCGCAGATGCATGTGCGGAAACAGACTGAGCAGAGTGGCGTCGTGCGGCAGCGTGCCCTCGTACTTCCACCCGGAAATCATCCGCGCCGGGCGGAATGATGAAGGCGTGATCGTTCAGTTGCAGGGTGATGACGCGCTGCTGCGGCGGAGACTTCGCGAATACCAGCCCGACGCTTGTCTGATCATTCCCTGCGGTGCCGTTCGTCGTGTAGTGGATCTGGAAAACCAGGTCTGATCCTGCCGGGACGAACTTTGCCATGCCGTCCGGCCAGTGATCCGGCGAGCTGCCGGGCGCGTACACCAGCAGCAAGTCGCTGGTGGTCCCGTGCGCTTCTAAACGCTCCTGCGGATCGCTGAGTGTCGAAGCCGTGAACGGCACGCCCAGGGGCGCGTGCCGCAACCATTTAGAATCCGGCGGCCGGATGTAGACCACGGCGTGATGCACGTATTGCGGGCTCGAAGGATGGACTTCCGCCATCTGTATCCATTTGTCTTCGGTGAAACGCGTCGGCACGATCTCGTAGGTGTACTCCACGTCGCCATCCGCCGGGATCGTGACCGGCTTGGGCATCCGCAAGACAACGTCCGGCTTCGCGATGTTCCATCCTTTAGCCCACTGCGGCGGCGCGGGCGCGTCATGCCGATCACCTGCCGGAGCGCCGGCTGCGACCCAGGCCAGCATCGTCGAAATCTGTTGCGGCGTGAGCGACGGATCGTTGGAGAAGTGGCCGAATCGCGGGTCGGCAAACCACGGCGGCATCATTCCGCCCTGCACTGCTTTCGCGATAGCCGGCGCCCATGGCCGCGTCTGCACATATGTGACCAGGGGCATGGGAGCGACTTCGCCGGGACGATGACAGCTCTGGCAGTGCTCCTGGAGCAGGGGAAGAATGTCTTTGTAGAAAGTGGGGGCTGGCCTTTCGGGTACTGGAGGAACGGCGGTTGCTACCAGAAGCGCTGCGACGACAAAAGTTCCTGCCAAACCGATGCGGGACAGCACGCTGATAGTGTACAAGGCCGAAATCGTAACCTGTCATCCTGAGCAGAGTGGTGCTTCGCTACGAAGCCCACGCAGTTCGGAAAAACCCCTAGGTGCGGCACGGCCTTCGCTTTTGCTGCACAGGAACAATGCCTTGACTGCCCGGCGACCGTTAAGAGGGTAGGGGTCCTTCGACTCCAGATTGGCTCAGGATGACACTGCGGGTTTTTCCGGCAGCCTTCGAACTCGTAGCTTCCCCGATAACTAGGCTCGCAGCTTTCCGCCCAGGCCCTCCAGCGCCTTGATGATTTGCGCCGACCACTGCGCCACTTCATCTTCCCGCAGCGTGCGCTCGGCCGACTGAAGGCGGGCGCGCAGCAGCAGCGAATACTTGCCCGCGGGAACGTTGCCCCCGCGGAAAATCTCCACTGGCACAAAGCTGCGCAGTTCGGTCAGGCCGAGCCCGGTGACACTCCGCTCAATCTTCTCGAAGCTCACACCATCGTCGAAGACGAATGAGAAATCGCGCTCCACCGCGGGATAGCGCGGCAGAGGCTGGTAGCGAACCACGCGCAAGCCCAGCGCGTACAGCGGGTCAAGATAAACTTCGGCAATAAAAACATTCTGGCGCAGCTTGCGGGCAGCCGCGATGTCGGGGTGGATCTGTCCAAACTGGGCCACCAGTACGCCATCCATCAGCGCTCGCGCCGATCTACCGGGATGATAGTAGTCAGCCGTCTGCGCGTCGTACTGCAAAGACTGGTGCTGAAAGGCGCGCAGTAAATTCTCCACATCGCCCTTCAGATCAAAAAATCCCCCGTCGCGGGCGTCCCATCCTTGCGGTTTTTGCAAGGGCGGGGAGGTAGCGCCCATGCAGATGCGTTTCGGTTCGGCAGTCGCAGTTCCGGTGGCGACAAAGACCGAGCCCGCCTCGAAAAGGCGCACGCTCTCCGCGCCCCGATTGAGATTGTAGGCCAGCATGTTGAGCATGCCCGGCACCAGGGAACTCCGCATCACCGACGCTTCTTCGCTCTGCGGATTCGCCAGTTCGACCACCGGGACGGAAGAAAACGCCTCCGCATCTTCATGCGAAATGAACGTCAGCGACACGGCTTCGTCATAGCCGAGAGCCAGCAGTGAAGTCCGCAGCTTGCGATCTTTTTCCGCGTCAGGCGCTTCGACTACGGCCCCCGCGTAAGCCGGAAGAGTGTTGACGAACTTGTCGAAGCCGTGCAGGCGCGCGATTTCTTCGACCAGGTCGATCTCGCGCTCCACATCCAGGCGCCAGCTGGGAATGTGGACGGTGAAGTCAGGGTCGCCGCCCCTTTCCGGCATCAGCTCAAAGCCCAGTTGCTGGAGAATGCGGAAAATTTCGTTGGTCTCGAGCTTCTCGCCCAGAATGCGGTGCGCTTCCGCAAGATGCAAAGCCACGGGCGCGAGGTCCACTGGCCGGGCGACCGTGTCGATAGGGCCGCCGTCCAGTTTGCCGCCGGCTGATTCGAGCAGCAGCACGGCCACCCGGTCGCAAGCCTGGGTCGTGGCCTCAAAGTCCGCGCCCCGCTCAAAGCGATGCGAAGCGTCGGTATGCAGCCCGTGGCGGCGCGAACTGCGGCGGATGGTTGCCGGATCGAACCACGCGGCCTCGATGAGGATGTTCTTCGTCTTCTCCGTGATCATGGTGTCGAATCCGCCCATGACTCCGGCCAGGGCAACCGGTTTGACGGCGTCGGCGATGACCAGATCTTCCGGCGTAAGCTTGCGCTCCACTCCATCCAGCGTTTTTAGGGTTTCGCCGCTGAACGCCCGCCGCACCAGAATCTTGCCGCCTTCGAGCAGATCGAGATCGAAGACGTGTGTGGGATGCCCCATCTCCCAGAGTGTGTAGTTGGTGGCGTCAGCGGCATTGTTGATGGGTCGCTGATCGACCAGCAGCAGCCGTTTTGCGATCGTATCGGGAGATGGTTTGATATTCACATCGCGAACGACGCGGGCCGTGTAGCGCGCGCAACCGGCCTTGTCTGCGATTTCTACGACGAAATCCGGCTTGTCAGGCGCCGGCGGCAATTTCGAATCGACCATGCGCAGCGGCAGGTTGTAGATTACCGAAGCTTCGCGCGCGACCCCGTAGTGGTTCATGGCGTCGGGGCGATTGGTGCCAATCTCCATCTCGAAGACGGCGTTCTTGCCCTCGCCGCTGATACTTTCGACGGCAATTCCGACCGAGGTGAGGTCCTGCGCCAGGCGGCGGTCATCCACCTTGGCATCCACGAACTCGCGCAGCCATGCAGGAGAAAGTTTCATTGCGAAGCTTTTAGCCCTTGGCTTTTAGCTCTTAGCCTAAGGCTTCGACATTTTCGCTCGTGGCTAAAAGCTAAGAGCCAACAGCTAAGAGCTCTTACCCAAACTGCTCTAAAAATCTGACATCCCCGTTGAAGAACAACTGAATGTCATCCACGCCGTACTTCAGAATTGCAATGCGGTCGGCCCCCATGCCGAAGGCAAATCCGCTGAAACCTTTTTCGGATCGTAATCCACGAATCCGTAAACGTTCGGGTCCACCATGCCGCAGCCGAGAATTTCGATCCATCCGGTTTGCTTGCAGGGACGGCAGGGCTCGGAGCCGCGCTTGCCGCTGCCACCGCAGATAAAGCACGACACCATCATCTCCGCGCTGGGCTCGGTGAAAGGGAAAAACGACGGCCGGAAGCTGGTCTTCACGCTCGATCCGAACAGCGCTTTCATGGCGTGGTCCAGCGTGCCTTTCAAATCGCAGAAGGTGATGTTCGTGTCGACGGCCAGCCCTTCGACCTGATGAAACATGGGTGAATGGCTGGCGTCGGGAGGATCGTTGCGATGCACTTTGCCGGGAATCACGATCCTGACCGGCGGCTTCATCTTCTCCATAGTGCGAATCTGCACCGGTGAAGTGTGAGTGCGCAGCAGCAGGCGGTCGCGCTGCGGCTTCGATCCCTGATTGGCGATGAACAGCGTGTCCTGGGTATCGCGCGCCGGATGGTTAGGCGGAAAATTCAGTGCCTCGAAGTTGTAATAGTCGGTCTCGATCACCGGCCCTTCTTCCACCGAGTAGCCGAGATTGCGGAAGACGGAAACGATCTCGTGCATCGTCTTGATCACGGGATGCTCGGAGCCGAGGGGGCGGCGAATGCCGGGGAGGGTGATGTCGAGGGAGTCAGCGGCGGTTCTGTGGTAGAAGCCGCCACGCGAGACGTGCGCCTGCACGTCCGTCCGCTTTTGCTACCGCTTCCTCGACCAGCGCCTTGATTTGGTTGACCCGCTGTCCCACATCGCGCTTGGATTCTTTCGGCGCCGCCTTCAGCCAAAGATCGTTGATCTCCGTGAGCACGCCGTTCTTGCGGGCCATCCAGCGGTCGCGGAAGGTCTTCCAGTCGGCCTCATTCTTGACCGCTGCGGCTTCCTGCTTTAGCGCGGCCAACAGCTTCTCGGCAGCCTTGTCCAGGGAGGCGGCGGAAAAGCTTTTCAGTTTAGGGACTGTGTACATAGAACCAGTTATATGTTCTCGGTTCTCAGTTCATGGATACGTGCCGGGAAAAAACAGCAAGCCGAGCGCGGCTGAGGCTGCGCTCGTGGAAGCTAAAGCTAAAGCTAAGAGCTAAAGGCTGGTTCTACGCTGCCCCGCCGATGGCGCCCTTCGCCTGCTCGGCGAGGCTCTTAAAGGCGCCCGGATCGTTCACCGCCAGGTCGGCCAGGATCTTGCGATCCAGTTCCACGCCGCCTTTTTTCAAGCCGTGAATGAACTGGTTATAGCTCATCCCGTTCAGCTTGGCTGCGGCCCCGATGCGCACGATCCAGAGCGAGCGATATTGGCGCTTCTTCTGTTTGCGTCCCGAGTAGGCGAACTTGAGACCGCGTTCGACGGCTTCTTTGGCGGACCGGTAGAGTTTTGATTTGGTGAGGAAATAGCCGCTGGCGCGGTCAAGTATCTTTTTGCGCTTGGCGCGGCGTTTGGTTCCCCGTTTTACGCGAGGCATGGGTAGCTCCTTTTAGTTACTGGTTACGGCGGCTGGAGGTAGGAGACTTGAAGGTCTGGTTGCCTCTTCACGCGCCTGGGCCGCTGGTTCAGAAACTTGCAGCCACCTGCGCGGGCGAGTCGCCCGCGTCCACACAAACAAAAACTTCTAGTACGGAATCATTCGCTTGATCTTGGGGGTGTCCGCGTCGCTGACCAGGACGGCCTGGCGCAGCTTGCCTTTGCGCTTCTTGTTTTTGGACGTCAACATATGGCGCAAGTGCGAGTGATGGCGCTTGACCTTGCCGCTGGCGGTTTTCTTGAAGCGTTTGGCGGCACCCTTATGGGTTTTCAGCTTAGGCATAAATCCTCTGTTCAGCAATTAGCGCTTGGCACTTAGCATTTGGCCACACCGGCATTCGCCTGACTGGGCTAAATGCCAATTGCTCTCTTAAGCCTGGTTTACCCGGCCCGGGGCCGGCTGCGACTGCGCGGGCTGCTTTTGTCCGGCATCTTTCTTGGGCGCCAGGATGGCGTGCAGCGTGTTGCCTTCCTGCCGCGGCCGGAACTCCACGATGCCTTTGTCGGCGATGTCTTTGATCAGCCGCTCCAGGATTTCGCGTCCCAGGTTGGTGCGCGTCATTTCCCGTCCCCGGAAGAAAATCGTCGCCTTGACCTTGTCTCCCTCATCGAGGAAGCGCAGCACGTGATTTTTCTTGGTTTCGTAGTCGTGGTCGTCCACATTGATGCGGAACTTCACTTCCTTGACTACGATCACCTTCTGATGCTTCTTGGCCTCGCGTTCTTTCTTTTCCTGCTGGTATAGGAATTTCCCATAATCCATGATTCGGCATACGGGAGGAATCGCGGTGGGCGAAATCTCGACCAGGTCCAGGTTTTTCTCGCGGGCCATCTTAAGCGCATCGTAGGGAGTCAAAATGCCAATCTGCTGGCCTTCGTCATCAATCACGCGGATTTCCCGCGCCCGAATGCGCTCGTTTGTTCGGATAAAGCGTTTATCGATACAACCCTCCGTCGTCTAACCGGGCAAATGAAACAGGCAAAAAGTATAGCATGGCCCCCGCTCGACGTCTTGCCGGACCGAATTGGCGAATTGGACCAACTTCCGCCGGGGGCGAAGTTATGCTCAAAAGGAAAAGCCACGGCAGTTGGCCGTGGCTTGGTCCTCTATCCGCGATCCCGGTTAGGATGCGCGGCGTTTTTCAACGTCTTCAGACCCTTCACGATCGGTCGTGCCGCTGTCCTGGCCAGGCTTCTTCGTGGTCGGATCCTGCGGGTTGTAGACATGCTCTCCGCTCTGATACGGAGTCTTTTTGTTGGGATCCACCTGGTTCCCAGGGTTGTTCTGCTGGTTCTTTTCGGGTTCGTTTCCCATGATTGCTCCTCCTAAAAAGTTAATTCGCGACACGTTATTTCGTGTAACGTCGGAGCTTTAGGTGCAGAAAGCGGCCGCCGGGTAGCCTGCGGGAGAAGTTTTTTAGGCATCGCAGGGAGACCGGCCTTATTCGAAGCCGGTAAAGGGAGTATCCAAAATGAAGCGCAATCTATTTTTGTGCAGCAGTTGGCTGTTGCTGACGGCATTGTCCTTGGCGCAGGTCGGGGAGATCGCGAAACGCCTCGGGCTGGGCGGCACGGGGCTGAGTGATACCAAGATTTCCTCGGGCCTGAAGCAGGCCCTGCAGATCGGCGCGGAGCAGGCGGTGAAACTTACCGGACGTCCCAATGGATATTTTGGCAATCCCGACATCAAGATTCTGATGCCCAATAATTTGCGGACTCTGGAAAAGGGCCTGCGCATGGTGGGCTACGGGCCCAAGGTGGACGATTTTGTGTTGAGCATGAATCGGGCCGCGGAGGCGGCCGCGCCGGCCGCGCGAAAAATCTTCATCGATGCCATCACCGCCATGACGTTCGACGATGCGCGCCGCATCCTTTCCGGAGGGGACACTGCGGCCACGAATTACTTCAAGGAAAAGACCACGCCCCAACTCACCGCCGCGTTCCGGCCGGTGGTGGAGCGGACCATGGCCAGGAACGGCGTTACCCAGCAATACGAGGGCCTCATCTCGCAGTACAAGTCTCTTCCCTTCGCCAGGAATCAGGACCTGGACATCAGTCACTACGTGGTATCCAAGGCGCTCGATGGGCTCTTTTACGAACTGGGCCAGGAGGAGAGAAAGATCCGCCAGGACCCCGCGGCGCAGACCACCAGCCTGCTGAAGGAAGTATTCGGACGGCGGTAACAAGAGTGTCCGCCCCACACAGTCGGCAGAGGATCGATTCAGCCAACCGGCGGAGGAGAAAATTCATCCAAGCCCCGAGGTTAATCAACATGCGCGCTCCGCGAAACCTTTCGGCCTTTGCGATCGTCTTGCTGTGCGGGCTCGCAGCATGCACACAAAATCAAAATCCTCAGGAACTTAAAGAGCAGACTGCCCGCGCTACCGCTGCACTGAAAGTTGACGCCAAAGCCGTTGCCGCCGGGGTGCGCGAAGGTTGGAGCCGCGACAAGCCGCTCAATGTGAACACCGCGACCAAAGAGCAGTTGATTACTCTGCCGGGTGTCACCAGCGTGGAAGCGGATCGAGTCATTGCCGGCCGCCCTTATGACGATCCCAGCCAGCTCGTGACCCGTCACATCCTGCCGAAAAGCAAGTACGACCAGATCGCGGACCGCCTCACGGCAAAAAAGTGACAAAGGCCGCTCGCCGGGTGCGCTCTTAGGTGGCGATTCCCAGCAACGCTCCGTCTAGAACGCGCTCGATCCTTGCCCGAATCCAGCGGTTGGGAGGGTGGTTCCCTTGCAGCCGAACCGGAAGGTAGTTGTCGGTGAGGCCTTCGGTGTCGTTGCCTTCGTGATCGCTGCCGGTAACACTTAGTGTGATGAGTTCAACCGGCTTGCCCACAAATCCATGCATGAAGCCCAGCTTCTTTTCTGCGGCGAGATCGCGCAGGATCCGGTTGCGCTCGCGAGCCACGTGGACCGGCACCGGTTTGCCCATGGTGGCCGCCGGGGTCCCGGGACGCGCGGAGTAGGTAAAAACGTGCAGGTAGGTGAAAGGAAGATCTTCGACCAGGCGGCGGGTCTCTTCGAATTCTGCTTCAGTTTCGCCGGGAAATCCCACCATCACATCGGCGCCGATCGCGGCGGCCGGCGCGGCCGCGCGAATCTTCTCGATTTTCTCGCGATAGTGCCAGGGGCGGTATTTGCGATGCATGCGACGAAGCACCGCGTCGCTGCCTGACTGCAGAGGCACGTGCGCGTGTTTGGCAATGCGGGGAGACTGGGCCATCATGCGAATCAGTTCGTCGCTCCAGTCCATGGGTTCGACCGAACTGACGCGCAGCTTTTCCAGAGTGGTTTCGGACAGGATGGCGCGGACCAGATCTTCGAAGACCGGACGTTGGTCGCTGGTCCCTGGTCGCAGGCCGGTTTTACTGACTGCTGACATTTCAGAGCTGACGGCTAAATCCCTTCCCCAGCGTCCCAGGTTGATGCCGGAAATCACCACTTCGCGATAGCCCGCCACGACCAGCGTTTCGACCTCGCGAACCACCTCAGCCAGAGGCAGCGAGCGGCTCTGTCCCCTGACGTAAGGAATCACGCAGAATGAGCAGCGGTTGTCGCAACCATCCTGCACCTTCAGGTTGGGACGCGTGCGCTCGTTGGCGGCGTCGAAGACCGGCGCGGCCTGGAGTTCGGTATGAGCGAAGATGTCGGAAACGAAGATCGGACCGCGGACCGCGGACCTCGGACCTCCGACATCAGATGTGAGATGGGTGATGGGGACGAAGGTCTTCGAATCTGCCTGACCATCAACATCGAGCGGCCGAGGTCCGAGGTCCGACGTCCGAGGTCCGCCCCAGGCAAGTTCCGCCAATTGATGTTTGTGCGAGTTGCCAATCACCTGGGTCACGCCGCGAAGGGCGGCGATTTCTTCTGGAGCGCGTTGCGCATAGCAGCCGGTGACCACGATCTGCGCGTCCGGATTTTTACGATGGATGCGGCGGATGGCGGCGCGGGCGTCCTGGTCCGCCGCGGCGGTCACGGTGCAAGTATTGAGGACGACGAGTTCGGCGTTCGCGGGCGCTTCGGCGCGCTCCAGGCCGCGTTCCCGCAACTGGCGTTCGATGGCCGCACCGTCCGCCTGGGTGGCCCGGCAGCCGAAATTTGCCACGTAGAAAGTTGGCACGTTTCTATACTAACGTAGGGCGCGCTGGTCCGGCGCCGGGCGGCGAAGACAGCAGACCCCGCGCTCCGCCGCGCGGACCTGGCCGCGGGCAGGCGAGATTCGCCTTGGAATCGGGAAGCGGGAGGAGGGTGAGCTAGCCGCGACTCTGGAAGCGCCTGCAGGGTTCTAGTTCACATCAAGCCGAGGCCGGTTGCCGCTTCTGCTGGAAACATTCCCGGCAGAATACGGGACGCCCCTGGGTTGGCTTGAAAGGCACGGTGGTTTCCTTGCCGCACTCCGAGCACGTGGTGCGCGTTTCCACCTTGGCGAAACCGTTGCCTTGCCCCGAAGGCGCGGCCCCCAATACCGAAACTCGTTTGGTCTTGCAAGCCTTACAGCGTTTGGGTTCGTTTTTGAACTGCTTGTCGTGAAAGAACAGCTGTTCGCCCGCAGTGAAGATAAAATCCGCGCCGCAGTCGATGCACTTCAATACCTTGTCCTGAAATTCCATTTGAGAGATGCTCCCTTCAGCCATTCCCCGAGACCGCGCAGACGAGTTACGTGGCGTGCGCGTACTCAGGATCGTTGCCCCCTCAAGCTAACGCCCTGGAATATTGCCCTTGGACTCGGCCGACCATGTCTCCGACACGGTTTACTTTGTACTCCGGTTCGAACCGGACGCTGGCAGATAAGGAAATGGGCCACCACGTGCGTGGCGGCCCACCGAACCTAGTCTTGTTCTTTGCGCGCCTTCTTTCGGCTGCGCTTGCGCGCCAATGCCTCTTTTACGCGCTTCTTTTCGCCCGGCTTCAGGTAAAAGGAGTGACGCTTGACCTCCTTGATGATGTCTTCCTGTTGCACCTTGCGCTTGAAGCGACGCAATGCGTTTTCTAGGGACTCGCCCTCTTGCAGTCTTACTTCTGCCAACTGAACCACACCCCCAAACCGGTCCTGCTTGGACGGGGATAGTTATTGCAAGGTTCCTATCGCAAGTCAAGTGGTATATGGCATTTTCACCCAGCGAAAATGCCTCTAGCGTGTATTTGCGGAACCGTTCACCCCTAAAAAATCAGCTTCAAAGCCAGCTGGATCTGGCGCGGAGCGTACGCGTCGGTGGCATGCAGAAAACTCGAGGGCACGCGGTATAACGCCGGAAAGATGTTGATTCCAATGGTGTTAGTGGTTTGGACAAACTGGGCCGAGTTGCTGATGAAACCATCCTGCGTGATCTGGACGCGCTGGTTGTCGCGGTTCAGCAGGTTGAAGGATTCGCCCATAAGTTCCAACTTCACCCGGTCCCCGGCATAGAGGCGGCGGGTGAGTCGCAAATCGGTGGTGGCGTAGTCGGGGCCGACCAGCGAATCGCGCGAAACTCCGGGGAGCCGGTCGTTGCCGTTGTTGCCATCCTGGTTGGCATCGCCGGTCACGGTGGCGCTTACCGGCCTTCCGCTGCCGATCGAGACCACCCCGGAGGCCTTCCAGTTGTTGAAGAAGAACCCCAGCCACTCGTGGTCGCGATGGAACGGCTTGGGCGCCACGATGCAGGAGAGCGCGAAGCGCTGCCGCTGATCGGTGACGCTGGGACCTTTTTCTGCATTGGGCGCGTAGGAGTTCTGCACGCTGGCAGGCTGCCCCGCCACCAGCGCGTCCTGTCCATCGTCGATCGCGTGCGCGAAAGTATACGACAACATGAAGTAGACGCCACTGGTCATGCGCCGGCGAATCGAGAGAGTGGCGCCGTGATACACGCTCGAGGCCGCGCTCTCAAAAACATCGATCGAGCCCAACTGCGGAATGGGACGCGCCAGCGGGTTGATGCAAGGCGGGAACGGGCAAGTTTGCGACCGCGTCGATTGCACAGTCGAGAAGGAGGCCACGTCGTAATAGCTGCCCAGAAAGTTCGTTCCCGAGGCGTCATACACCGGATAGGACACGTTCACCGGCGGCGGCAGGTTCACGTCCCGCGCCCGGATCAGGTCCACGCCGTGCACATACATGTAGGAAACGCCCACGGAGGTGCGATGCGCGACTTCGCGTTCCAGGTTGAGGCTGGCCTGCTGCACTCGCGGAGTCTTGAAATTGTGCGAAAAGGCGGAAACATCCGCCTGCTCGAGTTGCGCCATGCCTGACGGCAGCTGGCAATTCGTGGCCGTCACCGGACAGCTCACCAGCGGGTTGGGGTATTGGGGAAATATCTGATGATCGGCAAAATTATTGTTATTCAGGAAGAGAAAATTCCCCGCCAGCCCGTTTTCGTTTTGAATCGCTGAGGTGTAGATCTGCGGAATGCGAGTGTAGAAGACGCCAAATCCGGCGCGGATGACCAGCGGCCGCTCCTTCCCGATGGAGTACGCGAGGCCCACGCGCGGCCCGACGTTGCCGGTGTTGAAGGGCACGCGGCCGGCGTCCGGCCACAGCGGATTCGACTGCATGCCCTTGGTCGTAAAAGTCTGCAGGTCATAGCGAGCACCCAGGCTCAGGGCAAAGTGGTCGGAGACGCGGATGGTGTCCTGCAGAAACCCGGAGTACTCGTTGGTGTCCGGATTGGTGGCCGAAGGGCCGAAACTCTGCAGGTAATAATGCGGGACTTCGTGCGCGTAAGCCCGCAGCGGAGTGAGTTCCAGGCCGGATTCCTGGGGCTCGAAGGTGAACGGATTTACCTTGATGGGATCGAAGATGTACTCGCCTCCGCCCGACGAGGGAAAGAAGTTATAGATCCAGGTGAGCAGCGCGTCGCCGCCAAACTTCCAGGAATTTCTCTTGCCTTCCACGCTGAAGGTTTGGGCCAGATGCAGGCGGTGCTCCCGGGTCTGGCGGGGAAGAATGGAGGAGCGTCCGAAGCCCTCGATAATGTCCGGAATTTTGGTCAGCGGGTCGGTGCTGTTGGTGGTCGAGGACTGCAAGTCGCGCGAAAACTGGGCGTGGAAGCGGCTCACGACTCGGAAAGAAAGATTGCTGGTCAGGGCCAGGGCCACGCTCTCGGTGGACACGTCCTCTTCGCCGTTGTCGCTGATGCCGAATGCGGTCAATGGGCTGGCGGGATCGAGGAATACGTTGTTGTTTCCGTAATAACGCGAGGTGTTCAGGCGCAGGGAGAGGTTGTTGTGCTGATTGAGCACGAAGTCCAGTTTGAAGAAGCCGGCGTTTCCAATCATGGACGATGGGAAGGTGCCGGCTTGCTGCGAGAGTTGCGCCGCGGTGGCGAACACGAGCGCCTGGTCGCTGGCTTCGTAATCGCCCGGAGTTTCCGGCCCTGCGCCCGCTTGCGGAACCACCACCGAGCTTCCGTTGATAAAACGGACCACGTTGGGGATGTGGAAGATGTGCTGATCGAAGCCGGCAAAGAAAAACGCGCGATTGCGCCGGATGGGGCCGCCCAGGGTAAAGCCGAACTGCTGCTGTTGATCGTGCGGCTTGAAATCCATGAAGGGATGGGTTGCTGCCAGGGCGCTGTCGCGCAGGAAGTAGAAATCCGTTCCGTGCAGGCGGTTCGAACCCGACTTGGTGATCACGTTCACCACCGCGCCTCCGGCACGTCCCAGATCGGCGCCGTAGGTGTTCGAGGAGACGCGGAACTCCTGCACCACTTCGTTGGAGAACTGATAGGGCGCGCGATAACGGCCCCGGGCCTGCCCGAAAAAGGCATTGTTGTTGTCGCCGCCGTCCACCAGGTAGCTGGACTGGAAACCGCGGATGCCGCCAAAAGCAAGATCGCCATTCGAGCCTGAAGTGAGACCGCGCGGGTCCTGGGTTACGCCCGGAGTCAGCAGGGCCAGGTCGGTGTAACGCCGTCCGTTAAGTGGAAGTTCATTGATGGCCCGTTCGTCAATCAAGGTCGAGAGGCCGCTGGGCTCGCTTTCGACCAGCGGCGGCTCGCTCGAAACCGTGACCGTTTCCCGGTTTCCGGCGACCGCCAGTTTGAACGCGAGTTCAGTGGTGCCGCCCACGTCCACATGCAGGCCCGGCGTGGTCTGCGGAGACATTCCCGGCGATTCGGCGCGCGCCGAGTAGTCTCCCGGCGGCAACAGCTCGAAAGCAAAGCGGCCAAAGCCGTCGGTCGTGGTGGAGTAGCGGAAGTTGGTGGCCGTGTTCACCAGCACAACGCTGGAAGCGCCGATGCGCGCGCCGGCGGCATCCCCCACCGTTCCCCGGATCGCTCCGCTGGAGGTGTCCTGCGCCCTGCCTGTCGCGGCGAACAGCAGACCAAAAACAAAAAGCCTACAAAGGCAATCACCGAAGCTCGACATAGACTCGCACCCGAACCCGAATCGAATCGTGGACGAGTCCAAACTGGAGAAGGGGACTTGCTGGGTATAACACTGGGAATCAGGCGCCGTCTGTGACGGGCAAACTATCTGTCGAAAGTTGTCCCGCGTCGGGAATTAAGGACCCCTTGCGGCGGCACTGCTTTCAGCCGTAAGGAACCATTCCGGAGGGGTCGAATCCGCTACAAGCGCCGACCTGCCGGCTGCGATCCAGCTCATAGGGGGTCCTTCGACTCCGTGGCTGCTTCACGAAGCGAAGCAGCCACTGCGCTCAGGGTGACACGCCTTTCCTGGTTACGACTGTCCTTACGAATGTGAGCGGTTGTGCTCAGACACTCAAATCCATAACCGGTAGGTTGGTTGCTGTTCCACTCTGGATGCTCCAGGTTCCCAGGCCGGAGTTAACCGGTGCACATCGCGCGAACGTTCTGCGCCAGGACCGACAGCAAAATCAAATCCCAAGTGAAACCTGATCACCGCAAGGCGATTCTCAGGAGGATTCCATGAATAGGGTATTCCTAGTGATGGTGGTATCGGCCCTGCTGGTTACGTTTGGGTTTGCGCAGACTCCCGACGCCGGCAGCAACACGGACCCAGCCAACGTTAAAGGTTGCCTGGGCGGACCGGATGGAAACTTTACCGTCGTCGAGGACGGCACGGGCCAGATCTTCAAGATCACCAGCAGCACGGTTGACCTAAAACCGCATGTGGGCCACGACGTAAAGCTCGTGGGGCATAAAGCAACTGGAGCGGTGAGTTCCGGCGCGGCGGATAACAGCTTTTCCGTGAACGAACTGAGCATGATCTCCGAGCACTGTGCCGCTGCCGCCGCCGCTGCATCTGCTGCGACCGTGACTCCGTCTCCGGAGACCGTCATCGCACCCGATCCGGCGGCTGCCGCCGCGCCCGCGACTCCAACCGCCCCTGGTGTGGAGGCCGCTGCTCCGGCCGCGACCGTTGCCTCGTCTCCGGCCCCGGCCAGCGCGCCGTCCGTGGACGCCGCCCCGGCTGCGGCAGTCGTCCCGCCCGAGCCAGCTGTCAGCACACCGGCGGTGGAGGTTCCTGCGCCTGCGACGACGGTGAGTCCGTCTTCAGCCCCTGAAACCGCGCCCGCCGTGGAGGCTGCCCGCCCGGAGCGACCGTCAACTCATGCTCGAAAACTCGCAGCAAAACAGGCTGCCGCTGCCGCACCCGAAGCGGCTGTCAGCCCGTCCTCGGACACGGTCATCCCGGCCGCCACCGAAGCCGCAACAACACCCGCTGCCGCCGTCACTCCGTCCCCGGAGCCCGCCACCCCGCCCGATGCACCCGCAGCCGCACCGGCACCCGCGCCCACGGCGACTCATAGGGCCGGGTCTCTGACGCTCTTGATTGGGTTTGTGGTGCTGGTAATCGTTTTAGGCACGACGGCCCCGCTCATTGGCCGGTGGAGAAAACGGAAACTGCTGGAGCGCGAGGGCAGCCCGAATCTCTCGTTCACCAATGAGGAGAGCACGAATGAAGTTATCGCAAATGAAGCGAGCCGGAAAGAAGCGGGTTCCGACCCCGGCAAGCCAGGACCGCGCAAGGTTGCCTAGGATCGTAGTGAGAATAATTTAGCGGTGACCAAGGCCGGAGCCGGTCCGGCCGGACAAAAAGCGGGAGGGCGGAGTGTTAACTTCGCCCTCTCGTACAGAATGTTTACAACCCTTACGCTGATACTCCAGCGGCGATCTTGTGGAAGGTCGAGTTGACTACTTCGCTGGTCTGGACCTTGGGCGTGCCCTCGATGAACCTGGACATGGTCTTCAACACTTCAGGATAGGTGTTGGTGTTGTACGTGTCCGAGCTGGCCTTGTTTTCCCACAGGCTGATGGCGGTTACATCGACTCCGCCGGGACCGGAGAACGTAATCTCGTCCTTGAAGCCGTTCTGCTTCCGCAGTAACGGAAGAATGTCCTTGTCGAATGTGCGGGAATAATCAGCAAGCATATTGGATTTCAGATGAAAGGATACATTGCGTGCAAACATGTCAACCTCCTTAAGGTTGTCATTCGCTAAGATAGGGAGAACTCCAGATGGACTGACTTAGTTCAGGGAACCTGAAAGAGGAGCAAGGATGCTCTCTCACCCTGACTGTTGCATTTGAGTGGCCCTCTGCTCCGACCCCGTGCAACTTGTTGCTTCGATAGGTCACGGCGCCAATCCAGCAGAGCGAGTATCCGGTCCCGTCGTGTAGCTTTGGCGGGCAAGGGAGCACAAACGGCTACCTGGATTTCTCCGTCTGCAGGCCTCGCGGCGGATTATTTGACTTGGCCACGTTGTATCCGTCAGCGGCGCTTGATTGAATCGAGTTCCTCGCAGCAGATCGTACAGGTTGTGCTCAAATCCTCTTTCCTCCTCGGCGCGCTTTGTGTACTTGCCGTTTTGCAGCGGTCCCACGCGGGGCTGATTTATCGGCACCACGCTCGGATCCGATGGGTTCGCGATTTCGCGCTACCGCAACTGGGAAAACCGGCCCTGGAGGGCAAGGCGCGGCATTTTATCGCCTAATGGAGCAAGCGAAGCACCACAGCCCCGCTGACTCCGCGGTGACGGCGGTCTCCGCTGCTCGTATGATGCTCGCTTAGGCTCTGAGGAGGAGACGTGAAAAGCGGTGCGCCAAACGAACCGACGAGACGACACCTCCGTGCGTTACTTACGTCTTCCTGGTTCATCGTCGCGGTTGCCTTCGCGTTGCGAATGGGTAATATTCTTGCGCACCATCTCTACATCATTCCCGCGAAAAACGACCACGTCTTATTTGGCTTTGAGATGGGCCGTCTCTCCCGGTCGATCGCAATGGGTCGAGGATTCAGCCAGGTATTCGACGCCGGAAGCGGTCCCACGGCATGGTGGACTCCGTTCTTCCCGTTGCTGCTGGGTGGACTGTTTAAGATCTTCGGAGTCTATTCGTCGAAGGCCGCGCTCGTTATCCTTTCGCTCAACAGTCTGTTTTCCGCAATGACATGCCGCACCATGTTCCTGATCGCCAGTGAGACGCTGGGCCGAAGAACCGCAATACTATCCCCCTGGATCTGGGCAGTTCTTCCCTATGCGATCTACTGGCCGACCCACCATATCTGGGACACCAGCCTTTCCGCTCTCATTGTGACCCTGGCCATCTTATGTACCTTGCGGATGGGTGAGGCGCGAAGCCTGGTTCATTGGGCAGCCTTCGGGCTATTTTGGGGAGGTGTCGCGCTCACCAATGCCGTCTTACTCTCATTTCTGCCGATCGCGTTGCTATGGATTTGGCGGACGCATCTTCGCGGCTACAGGGAGTATTGCCAACAGTTGGCGGTTTTCACAGCCGCTGTAATTCTCGTCATCACACCATGGGTCGTGCGCAACCAAAGAGTAATGGGCAAGCCCATTTTTCCGCGCAGCAATTTTGGATTCGAACTTTATATGGGAAATCACGGAGAGGGATATAACCGGGGAAATTTTTGGGGCCCGATCGTGAATCCAGTGGAGAGTGAAAAATACGACAGGCTCGGGGAACTCGCCTATATGGCCGACAAGAAAGAACAGGCCGTAGCCTTCATTAGACAACATCCCGGAGTCTTTGTGCGCTGTACCCTGGAGCGCGCGATATTTTTTTGGATCACCGCCCCCGACGAATACTGGTTAATGCGGGGACGAAACGTTTCCCGCATGAGCCTCTTCCTGGCGATCACTCTCCTTGCGATCGCTGGTTTGTATCTGGCCCACAGGAATCGCTTGCGCGGTGTACTTCTTCTGGGTGGAGTCTTGTTTTTCTATGCCCTCGTCTACTACATCACGCACGTCGAGTCCCGTTACTACCATCCCGTTTCACCAGTGATTGTTATCCTGGCCGTCTACGCCGCAAGCGAGTTGTATCAGGGGCTCGCAACCAGACTGCGGGATCCGAAATGACGCATTGAAAGACTCGGTTCGACCTTGTCTCTCGAGCACAGTGCGAGTATCGGGGATGGCCGCTCCGGCTTCACGGACGGAGAATGTCTTATGGTCTTAGCTTGCTTTCGCACCAATTCCTCTACCCGGCGCAGCACTTCGTCTTCCGACAATTGCGTGGAGTCCAGCAGGAGAGCATCGCTGGCTGGGACCAGCGGGGATGTGGCCCGGGTGCGATCGCGGCGGTCGCGCTCGCGCAGTTCCGCGGCCACGGCGTGCGCCGCCGCTCCGCGGACATTCTGTTGCTGCAAGCGGCGCTGCTCGCGTACCACCGGGTCGGCGTCGAGAAAGATTTTCACGTCGGCGGCGGGAAAAACCTTGGTGCCGATGTCGCGGCCTTCCATGACCACGCCGCCGCCGGCGCCCATTTCCTGCTGCCGGGCGACCATCCACTGGCGCACCGCGGGATGAACCGAGACCCGCGAGGCGGCCTCGGTCACGTCAGGCTCGCGCACGCGCTGGCTTACTTCGCGGCCGTCGAGCAGGACCCGATTGCCGCTCAGGCTGGGCTCGAGATGAATGCGGGTGTGGTGCGCCAGTTTGACCAGCGCAGGCTCGTCGTCGAATGAGACATCCCACTCGATCGCTTTTAAGGCGAGGGCGCGGTACATGGCGCCGCTTTCCAGATTGACGTAGCCCAGCTTGCGCGCCAGGCGCGATGCGATCGTGCTCTTGCCCGCGCCGGCCGGGCCGTCGATGGCAATAATGAGCTTGCGTGCGGTGGGCGCGGTCATTGAAGAAGGTAGCAATTGTACACGGTGGGAGACGCGTTCCTGTGTCGTCCTGAGAGGAGTGGCGGCTTCGCGAAGCGAAGCAGCCGCGCAGTCGAAGGACCCCTGTGAGCTGATCGGACCGCTGGCAACTCGGCTGCCGGAATCCGTAGAAATTCCTCTGAGAGCAGCTTTATCGGTAGCGATAGGGGTCCTTCGACTCCGGCTTGTGTTTCGCCAGCAACGCAAGTCTGCGCTCGGATGACAATCGCCATTTTTACGATGGCCCCGATTTTTCCGCTCGATCTGATCTGTGAAGATGCGTGAAATCCGTGGGCGGGTTCTCGCCTCGCAGCGCTATCGGCCGCGCGACAAACGCGTTGGACGCCGGGTTTCGACGCGGTCCTTGGCGATAGCAGGGGCTTTGGGTTGCGCCAGTTGGATCAGCGAGCGGTTGCCAACCCGAACGAAATCC
Organism: Terriglobia bacterium; assembly: GCA_963816025.1. Lineage (GTDB taxonomy): Bacteria > Acidobacteriota > Terriglobia > Terriglobales > Acidobacteriaceae > JAIQFF01. The sequence continues at coordinate 183,134 of CAWFJA010000025.1, read as the reverse complement.
AGTTCGCGCGCGGCCTGCAGCGCGTGAATCGCTTCCTTCACCCGCGAGCGCGGAACAAAGTTGCCGAAGAAGGAATCCAGTTCCTGCTGGTCGGCGGCGACGACGCAATCCAGATATTTCGAGAGCAGCGCTGAAAGCGCTTCCCCCACCGACAGGCCGATGCCTTCGCCGACCGCATCCGGCGCCCAGCGATAAAGCACGTCCCAGGACGCGCCTTCCTCCGGCTTGTAGTCCACGCGGGTGATGCGCAGCCTGGACCAGAGCTCGCCCAGCGCGTGGTCGAGGGCGACGAACGAGATGCTTCCCCCCAGGTCCTCACGCATTTTTTGCTTCGAGATCGGTCCGGCGCGGCGGATCAACTCAAAGGCATCGCAGGCCAGTTGCGAGTATTCCGAACGCGGCTTGGGCTGCGGCGTCTGCTTGGGATTGCGTTCTCCCACCAGCGCATAGAAATAAGGAAATATCGACCCCGCCACCAGGAAGGCGTTGTTCTCTTCGAACTGGTTGGCTTCGTAGGCGTCATGATTGCGCAGCAGGCGGACCATCATCTCGGTGGCTTCGAGGGCGCGCGGGTCCGCATAAGCATGCTGCTGCGTAGGCAGGCGCTGGTCCGATCCCGTCCAGGCCCCGATAAAGGTGGGAGCCAGCAGCGGCGTGCGCATGGGATACATCAGGCAGAACCCGACCGACTCGAGGAAGCGGCGAGCCTCGTCGAGCGTGCGCAGAGGTGCGCCGTTAATGTGCCATTTCTCGCGGCGAAGTTGCTCGAGTTCGTGGTCAGTCATAAAAGCAGCTTCTGGCTGCTGGCTCCTGGCTTCTAGCTTGAAACCCTTGCTACTTGGACTTTGCTGGGTAGCCAGAAGCTAGTAGCTAAAAGCCAGGAACCAGCAGCTAGAAGCTCAAATTCTCTTGAATGCCTTCTGAATGTCCTTCATTGAGTATCGCAGAACTACCGGCCTGCCGTGCGGGCAGGTCATGGGACAGTCGGTCTTGGCCAGCTCCGCCAGCAGCCATTCCATTTTATTTTGCGCGAGCGGCATGTTGACCTTGATGGCGGCGTGGCAGGCGATGGAGGCGGCGATGCGCGCCCGGATCTTTTCCAGATTCAGGGCCTGCTCCTCGCGGGAAAACTGGTCGAGCAGTTCGTGCAGCATGTGCTCGACCGCAGACGCGTCCACGCCCGCGGGAGCGATCTTTACCGCGATGCTGCGGTTCCCAAAAAGTTCGACTTCAAATCCGTTTCTGGCCAGTTCGTCGGCGATATCGGCGAAGACGGCTTGCTGCGCCAGGGTGAGCTCGATCACCAGCGGCAACAACAGGCGCTGGCTTTCGACTTTTTGCGCCGCCCGCTGTTTCAGGATTTTCTCAAACAGCACGCGCTCGTGGGCCACGTGCTGGTCGACGATCCACAGCCCTTCGGGATTCACCGCCAAAATGAAGGAGTCGCGAATCTGGCCCAGTGGCTTGAGCGATGCCAATGCCGGGGCCAGATCGCCCGGGGCTTCGGCCTCGTCGGGGATGGGCGGGGCGCAACTGTCGCTCGTAATCGAGCCCGGCACGGGTTCCAGGGCGCGAACCAGAGAGAGCGCAGCGTTGCCCTCGACGGAGATGCCTTCGCCGAACTGGAAGCGCTCGCTGACCGGCGGCGGAACCGGAGCCTGCAGACTGAACGGCTGCGGCCCCGCCGAAGTGTGGAGCGAGCGCCAGGGCGCGGCATCGGGGGAAGCGGCTCGGCCCCCGGCCAGGGTTTCTGCGGCCAGCGACGGACTGGCGCTGGGGTGGGCGCTGATTTCTACCGCGAACTGAGGCACGGGCCGCGCCTTCATCAGCGCGGCGCGGACCGAGTCGCGCACGAAATCGTGCATCACGCTCTGCTGGCGAAAGCGCACTTCGGTTTTCGAAGGGTGGACGTTGACGTCCACTTCACCCGCGGGGAGGTCGAGAAACAGCAGCACCACCGGGAAAACGGTGGGCGGAAGGATGTTGCGGTAGGCTTCGATGATGGCGTGCTGGATCAGGCGGTCGCGGATCAGGCGTCCGTTGACGAAGACGTAAATCGAGTTGCGATTCAGTTTCTGGATTTCGGGCTTGGAGACGAAACCGTGCACCCGGAATTCGCCGAAGGCAGGCGCTTCCTGGTCAGGGCTGGTTGCGTTCTCCGGCGTTTCGCGGGCGGGGGCGCCCGCGCCACCCGAACTTTCTTCTTTGCGGCGCCAGGGAGGGGGTTGCGGCAGGCCGATGCGTTCGAGCGGTTGCACGGCGGCGACCGGAATCAGTTGGTCGAGAACTTCTTTGCCGAACACCTGGTAGACGCGCTCGCTGTAGCCCGCGACCGGCGGGGCGACGAGCATGGCGTTTGTGGCCGAGTGCAGTTCGAAATGCTTGTCCGGATGAGCCAGCGCGTAGTGAGTCACGAGCGATGCGATATGAGAAAGTTCGGTGGATTCAGCCTTGAGAAATTTCTTGCGCGCCGGGATATTAAAGAAGAGGTCGCGGACGGCGATCGAGGTCCCTGCCGGCAGGCCTGCTTCTTCCACTTTGAACATTTTGCCGCCGTTAATTTCGACCACGGTCCCAGCGCCCTCGTCGGGGGCGCAGGTCTCTAATCGGAGACGCGATACCGAGGCGATCGAGGGCAACGCCTCCCCGCGGAAACCCAGGGTGGCCACGCTGAGCAAGTCTGCCGCATTCTTGATTTTCGAGGTAGCGTGGCGCTCGAAGGCCAGCAGGGCGTCATCGCGCACCATGCCGCAGCCGTTGTCGGTGACCTGGATGAGCTTCTTGCCCCCGGCTTCAACCTGAATCCGGATGCGGGTTGCGCCCGCATCGAGAGAGTTTTCGAGCAACTCCTTGGCCACCGAGGCCGGACGCTCCACCACTTCGCCGGCGGCGATCTGGTTGGCGACGTTTTCGGAAAGAACGTGGATTCTGCCCATGGCGAGCGCAAGTGCCCGGTAAATCTGAGTCGAAGTCAGTGTCGCAGATGACGGGCTGAGGAAGCAAAGCACGGAGAGGCGAGGGCAGTCAGCAAGTCGTCATCAGCAAGTTGACACTGCTGGATTTTCCGCGGTCTCTTGCTGTCGCCGGCGCTTACGGGTGGAACTCGACGGACAGCGTGGTTTCAACCGCCGCAGGTTCTCCCCGCACACGATACGGCCGGAAGTGCCACCAGCGCGCCGCGTCCATGGCGGCCGCAACCAGTCCATCGGGGCCGCTCACGGGATGAAGGTTTACCACCGTGCCGTCGGCGGCGATCACCGCTTCGAGCACCACTACACCCTGGAGATTGGTCCGGCGCGCGACGTCGGGATAGACCGGGTCAACCTTGCGAACCAGCAGGCGCTCCATCACTTCCGCTGGGACCTTGGCCGACGGCGGTTGCGCATGCACGTCCTTTCTCGCCATGCGCGCTTCCAACTGCTGCCACCCGCGATGCCATTGCCACGCCGCCCAGCCCCCGACCACCAGCAACAGGACTATGGTCATCCGAAGCAACTGCTCCACCGCTCGATTACTGGTTGGTACGGGCTGCCGGCGCGCGGTCGCACCCGGCGCCGATGCGGGCAGCGGGGCCGGCATCTTCATGGCTACGGCTGTCGAAGTGGGAGGGGAAGCCGGGGCCGGCGTCCTGGGCTTGGGCTCGAGCACGGGCAGAGGCTGGCTGTTTCCAGCCCAGCGCCGGATCATGGATCGCTGATCGCCCGAAAGTCCCAGAAACTCGAAGCCGCAGCGCAGTTGGTTGTGATGCCGAACTACGGCTTTGGTCTGGAGCGCCTGCACCGAGTTCGGCAACTGGAATTCGACCGCGACCCATTCTCCCAGTTGCAGTTCCGCCGCAAGCACCGCCGCCACGCCGCCTTCCCCGAGATCGAGAGAGCGCCCGGGAATGCTGGCCGGCGCTCCCGAACGCAGCACCGTGATATCGACCGGGATGGCCACCGGGTAACGCGGAATGCGACGACGAACTCCGCTGAAGCCCGACGAGGGGTGTCCCGAAGCGCTCATATTTGGCTCTACCCGGTTTGGCTCGCTAAAGATTCGTTCGATACGGTTGGGCCCGACCAGTCCGATTCGATCCGCCCGGCTCGAGCCCGCGGAGCGATTCACATCCCACCGCCGGCTTCGGCCGACCCGAGGCGGGCAAGCCCGGGCGTAATCGCTCCCAGAAAGTTATAGCCCGGAGTATGGCTCCGGGCCAGATCGATTCGTATCCTGCTGTCGGGGACAGGTCTTGCGCCAGCGACTCGGCTAAGGCCAGCGCTTGGCGGTGTCTTCCCACCCGGCGGCGCGGGCGGCTTGCGGAGCGGCATTGACCGTCGGCTGCGGAATTCGAATGGGCTGCTGGGTCGCCGTCGCGGCCAAAGTCGGCTTGTTGTCATTACCGGCTTCCTTGTCTTCCGACAGAAGCGGCGCGGCCACGCGCAACGCTTCCACTTCTTTTTCCAGCCTGGACAGCTCAAGCTCCTTCTGTCTCAGAACCTCATAAACGTTCTTCATGCGTCAGCACCTGGAGATGATCTCGAAATTGGGACGGTTAAGTCGAACTTTATCAGTTGTTTCGGTTTTGTCAAGAAGTAAGACGGCAGGGACGAATCTGCTTTGCCGCCGCCCCGATCACTCCAGGGGGAACCGGGGCGCTCGACAATCTGTCTCCATATTGGAGCGTGAACGCCAGCGATCCACGTCCCGACTGCAGCTGACAATTCCATCTTTGGAAGCGATTTCGGCAATAAAGATATGGAAATCCGCTTGGCGGCAGCTTCCGCCGATCGGCGCGATTTTACAAGGCTCACTCGCGAATACAGCTGGATATCAACCCCGCCGATTTTACATTTCTTCGCCTTAACCTTTCCTGACTGACCGCGTCTAAGCCAGCAGAACAGGATTACACGCGAACCCCCAATCGAGCGGTGACGCGATTTTCAGGGGAACTAATCTGGGGGCGAGCGCGTACAGGAATCTAAGCCGTGGCGCGGCTTGGGGACTGGGCGCCGCAAGGCGCGCAGGCGGTAGGCCGGTAGTTCGGCTCCGGAAGGTGGGTCATGGAGATCGGGCGCAGCGTGGGCAACGGCGGGGGGAACAGAAGTCTTCCCGGCAGTTCAGAGGGTCACGTACAGGAAGTGGTGAAGGCGGCGCACGAGGAATTGCGCCAGCTCATGCGCCAGCGCGCCGATGTGATGAAGCGCATCGGGACGGTGAAGCAGACCATCGTCGGTCTGGCCAATCTTTTCGGCGATGACGTCCTGAGCGAAGAACTGCTGGAGCTGGTGGACCGCAAGAGCAGCGGCCGCCAGCCCGGATTCACCAAGGCCTGCCGCATGGTGCTGATGGAAGCGGCGCGTCCGCTGGGGGCGCGCGAGGTGTGCGAACACATTCAACAGCGCATTCCGCCGGTGTTGCTCCGCCACAAAGATCCCCTGGCTTCGGTCACCACGGTGCTCAACCGGCTGGTGGAATACGGCGAAGCGAGAACGGTGGTACGCGAAAACGGACGCCGGGCATGGCAGTGGGTGGCCGATCCCGCGGACAGCGGCTTCGCTCCCGCTCGCAGCAGTCAGCCAGTTTCCGGGCTGTAGCGTGTAGACTGGTGGCCCTCGCCCGCTCCGGGCCGCAGGCAACCCGAGCCCCGATCACTCCAGAAGAAGTGCGAATCCGCTGAATGGCAGAACCCGCGCCACCTCGCATCACTCCATCCAAAACCCGAGCGGTAAGAGTTTTGTTTTTCCCGGCAAACGATACGCCTTGACGTCCGGGGCCGGCTCCAGGTTCGCGGTTGCCTACGGCCTCGCGCGGGCGAGGGTGCCCGCTCCACGCGGTCTCTTATCCGGGCAGCAGCATGCCTTTTTCCAGGTGACGGGTGACGTGCGCGTAGGACGCTGCGTGGGGATCGTGGGTCACCATCACGATCGTCTTGTGAAAGTCTTCATTCAGCCGCTTCAGGATTTCGAGCACCTCTGTGGCGGAATGGCTGTCCAGATCGCCGGTGGGTTCGTCCGCCAGCAACAGCGTCGGATCACTGACGATGGCGCGGGCGATGGCTACGCGCTGTTCCTGTCCGCCCGAGAGTTGCTTGGGAAGATGGCTGACGCGTTCTTCCAGGCCGACCAGTTTCAGCGCGGTCATCACGTGGTCGCGCCGTTGTTGCGCGGAAAGCTTGGTGAGCAGCAAGGGCAGTTCGACATTCTCAAACGCGGTGAGCACCGGGATCAGATTGAAGGTCTGAAACACGTAACCGATATGCTCGTTGCGCCAGTGGGCGGACTGGGAATCGCTGAAGCGGAAGATGTTTTCGCCCAGCACCAGCAGTTCGCCCGCGGTGGGCCGGTCAATGGCGGCGATCATGTTCAGCAGCGTGGTCTTGCCCGAACCGGATGGGCCCATCAGCGCGAGAAATTCGCCGCCGGCGATTTCGATCGAAACATCGTCCAGCGCCTTGACCTCGAAAGCGTCGCGCTTGAAAACCTTGCTGACGTTGCGGGCCTGCACCACCTTGGTCTGGGTGGCGGTATGCGGAATGGTAGTGACTGCGTTCATGATTGCTTCCCTTGATCTTGATTTTGTCTCCGTCCTTCAAATCTGCGGGCCGGAGGTGATCACGTCTTCGCCGCCGTTGAGGCCCTGCACCATGCACGCCGCCGCTGCGTTGCGACAGGACCTTCACTTCCCGCGCCATCGCCTTGCCGTCAAACGACAGGAAGACGAATTTCTTGCCGTCGCGATCGCGAATCGCGGCAGTGGGCACAAAAACACCCTGCGGCTGCGAGGTCGTGGGCTTGGTTTCGTCCGCCAGGAACTTGACGGTGGCGTTCATGTCGGGCCGCAGATAGGCATCGGGATTCAGGATCTGCACTTTCACCTGCACCGTGGCCTTGGCCCGGTTGGCCTGGGGCGAAATCTCCGCGATCACGCCATCCTACTTGCGGTCAGGATAGGCATCCATCGGTGACCACGGCCTTTTTGCTTGGGGCCGAGTCGGGCGAAATCGTCCTGCGCGATATCGAGTTCCACCTGAAGATCGTTCAGGTCGGCCAGCGAGACCACCATGCCTTGCGGACCGCCCTCGGCGGTGCTGGCGAATCCGGAGGTCACGAGCTCGCCCTTTTCGGCGGAGCGCTCGAGAATGGTTCCGGTCACCGGGGCGCGGATCACGGTCGCGTCGAGCAAGGACTTGGCGTAGTCCGCCTGGCCCTGCGCCTGCTGCAGCGCGCCGCGGGCGCGCGCAATCTCTTCCTGCCGCGGACCAATCTTGGCCAGCTGGAAAGCCTTGTCCAGTGAATTTACTCGCTGCTGGTCCGCCTCAAATTTCGCGGTGGCATCATCGAGCGCCTGTTTTGAAAGCACGCCTTCGGTCACCAGGCCGCGGGTGCGATCGAGAGTGATCTTGTCGTTGGCCAGCGTGGCCCGGGCTTCATCGAGATTGTGCTGGGCCTGCTGAATTTCCTCGGGACGCGATCCGTTTTGCAATTCGTCAAGGTAAGCCTTGGCGTTCTCGGCGGCGCCGTTGGCCTGCTCGTACTGGGCGCGGAATTCGTCATCCTCCAGGCGCACCAGGACCTGGCCTTCTTTGACCTTGTCGCCCTTTTCCACGCCGATCCACTTCACCCGGCCGGTGACCTTGGAGTTCAGGTTGATCTTGTGGTGGGCCACGATGTAGCCGCTGGCGGAAAGCACCACGCCACCCACATCGCTGCTCTGCGCCGAGGCGCGGACGACTTCCACTTCCGGCGCGTCGTGCGAGAACAGCCGGTAGGCGATCGCAGCGACGCCCAGCAGCACCAGCACCGCGATCCCGATCAGGATGTAGCGGCTGGCCCAGACCGGAGGTTCGCCTTCGCCGCCGGTGCGCGCCGTGCGATCGATTCGCAGGCTGCGCAGGTCTTCGTGTTTTGCGTCAATCGGCATGGTGATTACAGATGTTTCCCAACCTGTTGCTGATGCAAATTCCTTCGACCGCGTAGCGCCGGCCCGAGCGCTACCTTAATCCCGCAGCGCGCTCAGGATTTCCCGGCGCGAGGCGTGCCAGGCCGGCGCAAATCCACCCACCACTCCCATGATGAGCGCGAAAATCACCGCGCTCAGGACCACGGCCGGCGTCATCTGCAGGCTGAACACAACCTCGCTGAACGTCACCTGGTTCTGCGTTCCGGTGGTCATGCCGTTGAACGGCAGCATCAGGATGATGCCCAGGGTCGCGCCCAGCAACGACAACAGCAGCGATTCCAGCATGAACGAAGTCAGAATGCTGGGGCGCGAAAACCCGATCACGCGCAGCGTGGCAATCTCCCGCCCGCGATAAGCCACCGCGGCGTACATGGTGTTGGCGGCGGCGAAGCAGGATCCAACCGCCATGATGAAGGCCACAATCCAGCCGACAAACTTGATGGGACCGCCCGACTTGGTTTGCGAGGCGTAGTAGTCGGGTTCGAGCAAGCCATTCAGTTCCAGACGCTGATCGTCATTGGCGCGATTTTTCAGCGCCTGCGCCGACACCGGATCGGTCGCCCGCACCAGCACCGACGAGTACACCGTGCGCTCGAAATCCGTGACCAGTTGATTGATGTCGCCCCATATCTCGGAATCGTGGGCCGTGCCGCTGCCGTCAAAGATGCCGACGATCGGCCATTCGCCCTTGCCGATGTGCACCGAGTCGCCGATGTTGGCGTGCTCGAAGCGCTTGTTGATCGAACTGCTGACCACCACTTCGCGCTGTCCCGGGGTAAACCAGCGCCCCGCGATAAGTTTGATCTGCGGGCGCATCTCAATTCCGAGCGGAGACAGGAAGCGGGTGGTCACGTTGGTCTCGCCGGTCCCGCCCTTGCGGGGCAGCACCACCACCAGGATGTCTTCGCCCGAAACCAGGGGATCGCCCTTGCTGTTCTTGGCGACGCCGGGCAAATCTTTCAATACCTGCACGGCATCGCGCGAGACTCCGCCCGCCGCCAGTTCCGAGTCCGAACCCTTGCGCAGCATCAGCACATTCAGCGGGTCGCCGGTGGTGCCGAAGGCGCGGCCCAGGCCGGCCAGCAACGCCATGATGAAGACCGCGGTGGCCACGGTGAGCGCGATCCCCAGGGCGGTCATGATGGTCAGGCTTTTCCGCAGCCGCAGATTGCGCACGTTATAAGTAAGAGGGATCGCCATTCACATTTCCTTCAAAACACCGACTTGGTTTTCCTTCTTGTACCTTCGCGTCCTTGGCGGTTAACGCTTTTCAGCCAATGTGCCGCAATCCATCCACGATGTTGACCTGGGCCGCGTGATAGGAAGGGATAAAAGAGCTGGCGAATCCCACCACGGCGGCTACCGCAAGCGCCGCCAGCATGGTGAGCGGAGTGACGCTCATGCGGGCGAACATTCCGCCCTGGCTGGCCATCGCCGCCACCACAAAGAAGCACAGCTCGAGCCGATCAGGCCGCCGATCAGGGAAAGCGATACCGCCTCGCCGACGAACAATCCCAGAATGCTGTTGCGGGTAAATCCCAGGGTTTTCAACACCGCAACTTCCCGCGTACGCTCGCGAATCGACATCGCCATGGTGTTGGCCGACACCAGCAGGATGGTAAACACCACCGCCAGGGAAATGCTCATGATGAAGGCCTTGATGTTGCCCAGCATCCCGATGAAGCCCAGCTGGAAGGCGTGCTCGCTCTCCGTCTTGGTAGGTTTATCGGCGTTGCGGAACTCTTCGTCAATGGCTTGCGCCACCCGGGTAACGGAATCGGGTGAATCGGCCAGGACCGCGAAGAACCCCTCGCTCCCTTTCATTTTAGGGAAGCCTTCGTCGATATAGTCCTTGTTGAAGTAGATCGCCTGCGTCGGGTCCGGCGGAGTGAAAATTCCGCGGATCGTCAGTTCCAGGTTCACCGGGAAAATCTTGCCGGTGATATTCAGCCGGTCGCCGACCTTCCAGTGAAACTTGTTGGCCAGGCCCACGTCCACCATGGCGCCGGCGCGGTCATGCTGCCAGGCTTCGAGCTGGTCTGCCGGAATCTTGAATTCCGGATAAACCTTCATGATCTCTTGCGGATCGGTTCCGAACTGGGCGAAGAAGTGCTCCGGCTTGTCGTCCATATACTGCCCGCCAAACCATTGCTCATTCACCACTTCCTTCACGCCTGGAATGGCCTGAATCTTCTGCCGGTAGTAACTGGGCAAAGAGAACACCAGCGAAACCTTGTGGCGGACGATCAGGCGCTGCGCCGCCTCGGCGGTCGGCTTGGTGTCATAAAAAGTGCGCCAGATGGTGATCAGAAAGGTGAGCAGCAACAGCGAGCCGCCGATGCTGAGAACGGTCAAGATGCTGCGGCGCTTGTTGCGGAACGCGTTTTTGGTGACAAAACGGGTCAGGGTCATACTCGTGAACTCCCAGGAGGGACCGGAGCGACGGCGGACCGTCAAACAAGTCCCATCAGGATAGACGAAAAAGTCAGGCCTCGGCAACCAGCCCTGGTCAAAAATCGCAAAACCCACTCCTCTTAGGTAAATACAACGTCCCGGCGCTCCAAAAGGTTACGGCCTGGAGGGGCAAAAAGTTCCGCGATGCAACCCCTCATCGTCGCCCGTTCTCTCCTACTACCTGTACGTCGAACCAGAGAATGCGAAATCGACAGACTGCCTGACCGGGAGGGCAGTATTTTGCTGGTGTGGGTCGCGGGCGCCTCGCCCGCGCCTTTTGACTTCGTTTCAGGCTTTCGCGGGCGAGTCGCCCGCGACCACATGGACCCTTAACTGTGCTCCGGGGAACGTTCTAACCTTCCCGGTTGCCTGGCTGCACTGAATGCACTAGCATGGCGCACGGTTCCCACCGCACTGCGACGATCGGAGGAATATGGGCGAAACCGCGATGCACCTTACCCACAAGGCCCTGACCGGTATAGACATTGCCATTATCGCGGTTTACTTCACCATCATCTTTGGTATCGGCGCTTACTTTGCCCGTAAAGAGCGGACCTCAGCAGAATACTTTCTCGCCGGCCGCAATGTGGGCTGGTTCGCGATCGGGGCGTCGCTGTTTGTTTCGAACATCTCCACCGAGCACTTCATCGGGCTGGCCGGCTCGGGAGCCAGTTCAGGCCTGGCCGTCGGTTCGTTTGAGTGGCTGGCCTGTCTCATATTGTTGATTCTGGGCTGGGTTTTCGTTCCGTTTTACTTGCGCTCCAACGTCTTCACCATGCCCGAGTTCCTGGAGCGGCGCTTCAGCCGCGGTTCGGCCATTTACCTGGCCAGCATCTCCATCATTGCTTATGTGCTGACCAAGATTTCCGTGCATCTTTGGGCGGCGGCGATTGTATTAAAGGGAGTCGTGGGCTGGAGCCCGCTGCAGGCGGCCGTAATTCTGGTGGTCGTGACCGGAATCTACACCGTCGCGGGCGGACTGTCAGCCGTCATCTACACCGAGGTCGTCCAGACCCTGGTTCTTTTAACCGGCGCGATCGCGCTTACCCTGATCGGCATGCACCAGGTGGGCGGCTTCGCCGGACTGCGCGCGGCTGTGCCCGCCAGCTACTTTCATATGGTCAAGCCGATGAGCGACCCGGACTTCCCCTGGACCGGAATTTTCTTCGGCGCGCCGATTCTGGGCATATGGTACTGGTGCACCGACCAGGTGATTGTGCAGCGCGTGCTCTCGGCCCGGGATGAAGGTCACGCCAAAGCAGGAACCATCTTCGCGGGATTTCTCAAAATCCTGCCGGTATTTCTTCTGGTGCTTCCCGGACTGATCGCATTTGCCCTGTTCCGGGATATGTTCACGCATTGGGGCGAATGGCGTGCCGACCAACGGCGACATCGCTCTGCCGACTCTCATCCTCAATCTGCTGCCCACCGGACTCGTCGGACTCATGATCGCGGCGCTGCTGGCGGCCTTGATGGGCGGAATGGCGTCGGTCTTCAACTCGACGTCCACCCTGGTGACCCTGGATTTCTACAAGAAACTGAAACCGGATGCCAGCGAGAAGCAGTTGGTTTTCATCGGCAGAATGGCGACCGGAGTCATGGTCTTGCTGGGAATCGCGTGGGTGCCTTTCATCACCCGGATCAGCGGCCAACTCTACATTTACCTGCAGAGCGTTCAGGGCTATATCAGTCCTCCGATCGCGGCCTGCTTCATCCTGGGAATTCTCTGGACGCGGCTTAATGCGCAGGGCGCTCTCAGTTCATTGCTCACCGGGTTTGTGCTGGGCACGGTGCGGTTCATCCTTGAGTTGGAATACCCCGGCGGCGCAGGCGCGCCTGATGCAATCCGCTGGCTGGTGGCCATGAACTTCCTGCACTATGCCATCGTCATGTTCGCGGTCTGCTGCCTGGTATTGATCGGCGTCAGCCTGGTGACTCCGGCGCCAGACCGCAAAAGGTTGGCCGGACTGACCTTCGCCACGGTGGACGAAAAAATGGACGTCACCCTGGTACGGGGCATGGACTACAAGCCGGCGGCGGAAACGCCGCAGGAACATCGGCTCAATGTCATTTTCAGTCTGTTGCTCCTGGCCACCGTGATCGGACTGTGGTTCCATTTCCGGTAGGGCTTTAAGCAGTTGTCCGGGATTCCCCAGAAATGGCCCGCATCCGCAGTCTGCGACCTAACGTCACTCGCGAAGAAGCGATGGAGCAATTCTCTTCCGGTGTGCTGGACGTGCTGCGGAAAACCGCCTTCGGTCCGCTGCGTTCCGTGGCGGATTTTTACATTCCCTTCCGGATATTCCAGATCGAAATCTTGAATCGCAACAAGCGGGACCTGCGTATCTATGGCCAAGATGCGGTGAATGGGTCACTCGATATCTACAATTTCGAACAACTGCCGGACGAGCGCGAGGTGCGCTATCTGGAAACCCGCAATTGCGCGGAGCCCTTGCTGGGTGAAACCCAGGCCGAAAAGATCGTCATCGGCAAAGTTCAGCGGCTGCTTTTCAGCACCGGATTTTTTCGGATACGCGACTTGCAAATCACCGCCGCGCCCGTGGCCGGCGAAATCTACGTGCCTTATTGGGTAGGTTTTCGCGGGCGTGGAGTGCGGGCGCGCATGGCCGTGATCGACGCCGTGCGGCGCAGACCGGAGGGGGCCAAGGTGCGGCATTTGTTGCGGGCCTGGCTGACCTCGATTCGAACCACGTAGGCTGTGTCCTGAGCTGAGCGGCGGAGCGAAGCTGCCGCGCATGAGGCCCTATGAGCTGATCGGGGGCGGCAAGAACGTGGAATATGCTCACAAATCAAAGCTAGCCCGTTGAGCTGCCAGGGTCCCGACTGAAGTTCGCAAGCGAACTTCTGCCCCCAGGATGACACATGGAGCGAACAGCCGCGGTGGAATTTTCCCCCGCCCCGTCGTAATATTTCAGCCCTGTTTCGAAAGGACCCCCGTCATGATGTTAGGCATGTCCCTCTCAACCTTTACCGCGCTGCACGTGATCATCAGTCTGATCGGGATCTTGTCGGGACTTGTCGTCCTGGTCGGGCTGTTGTCGGCCAAACGGCTGAACGGCATGACGGCGCTCTTTCTGTTGACCACCGTGTTGACCAGCGTGACTGGGTTTGGATTTCCCTTTACCCACCTTTTACCCTCGCACAAGGTAGGCATCATTTCGCTGGTGGTACTGGCGATTGCGATTCTGGCGCGCTATAGCTTCCACATGGCGGGCAAGTGGCGCTGGATTTATGTGGTCACCGCCCTGATTGCGCTTTATCTCAATGTCTTCGTGCTGGTGGTGCAGAGCTTCGAGAAGGTGCCGGCCCTGAGGGCGATGGCGCCGACCCAATCGGAGCCTCCGTTCCTGGTCGCGCAGTTGGTGGTGCTGGCGCTGTTCATCGTGCTGACTATTTTCGCAGTGAAGAAATTCCATCCCGATCCCAGTCGGTGATGGAACGACTAGAATCGCAGGTTCAGCAGGGGCGTGGCAGCGGGTGCGCGCTTGGGCGCGGAAGGGTTCGAACCGTTGCCTTGCAACCGGATATTGCCGATGAATCCATCGGTGTGGGCGTAGATCCCCTGGATCATCAGGGCGTGGCCGAAAATCCTGAGGAATTTCTTCGGACTGTGTTCCAGACGGTAAGCCGCGAATGAAGTCGCAATCTGGATGATCCCCATGGTCGCCGCATACCGCGCCGCGGACGGATGCTTGCCCAGCAGGAACGAACTGCCCTGAGGAAATCCGGATTCTTCGTAGCCCGGCATTTGCGTCACCGTGGTATAGCCGTCCAGAACATTCGAAAGCGTGTACGCGCCCGCCTCAATCCAAAATATCTTCTTATTGAATACTGGCTGCGGTCGCGCAGCGGCGACCGCCACGTCCGGAGTTGTGTCCGGCAGGTCGAGGGTTTGGGCCGAGGCGCCTCCGGCCCACAACAGCAGCAGAGCCGTGATGAGCGGCTTCATGAGTTCTGGTCGAATCCACAGGGAGGCTCCACCACCGCTCGTTTCACCGGCGGCCTGTCGGCAATCAATGACATCGCGATGAAGGGTGCGAGGAAAGCGCTTCAGGTAGGCGGGCAACATTGGCAGACCATGCAGTGCACCCAAAGCGCCAACCCAAACTGCGCCAAACAGGGGACATGGCGTGCCTGCGCCCGAGCGAGTGCGCAGGATATTGCGCGTAAGACCGCCCGTCTGCCTATTTGTGAATTCTTGCGGAGGACCCTGGCCTTCAGGGCGCGGCGGGAAAAAACACCTGAATCGATTCGGGGTGGAGCAAATTGTTTCCGCTTACTCCGCAGAAGCGGTTCGGCGGTTACTCAGGCGGTGACCAGCGGCCCGCCACTTCCGTAACCTGCCTTTTGGAGGCCCCCGGCAACTATCCTTCGCGGCGGGGGTTTCAGATACGCATGACGAACAAAATCACCAATTCACTCTTAGTCCTGGCGGTGGGAGGCCTGATGTTTGCCGGCTCTGCTGCTGCTCAAACCGCAACCACAACCTCAGGCGCAGGAGCTGGCGTCGTCGATCCCGGCCATCCGCGCGTGAATGAAGTGAACCAGCGCGAAGCGAACCAGCAGAAACGCATCGCCAACGGAATCAACAACGGTTCCATGAACGCGCACGAGACCGCAAACGTGGAGAGGCGCGAAGCCAGCGTGCAGAACCAGGAGCAGGCGGACATGGCGAAGCACAACGGTCATCTGACCAAGGCGGAGCAGAACCAGTTGAATCGCCGCCAGAATCGCATCAGCCACAGCATTTACAAAGACAAGCACAACAACAAGTAGGCTTCGCCAATCACGGTGATGAGGGCAAGGCCGCAGCCTGGCTGCGGCTTGGCCCTCATCCGCTTTTGTTTCTGCCTGACCTCGCCGTGGCGGGTCGCGGAGCATTCGCCTGCGGCTGCTTGGCCCTTCGGCGACGGACCAGCTTCAGCATTTCAAACCATGTGATACTCACCGATCCCAGCGCAAATGAGATCAGCAGGTCCTTCCTGGGCAAAATTGAAAACTGAAAAACCGCGCGTATGCCAGGCACATAAAGGACGACCAACAGTGTCGCGATCGTCCATAGAGTGACCAGCCACAGTGCTGTATTCCGCACCCGGCCCTTCTCAAACGCGGTTCGGAGAGCCGAGCGGTTGGCCCAGATCAGGGCGAGATTTCCGGCTACCAGCGCGGTGAAAGCAATGGCGCGGGCATGTTCGGGCGCGTGCCCCCAACGCATGGCAAAGACAAACGCAATCAGCACGGCGACCAGCACGCCCAGGCCCTGCAGCAGGCCCAGCGTGATCGTGGAACGGGAAAAGAGGCGGGCTTGCTCAGGCCGGGGTTTTCTCCGCATGATGCCCGGTTCTTCGGCTTCGGCCTCAAAGGCAATCGAACACGCCGGATCGACGATCAGTTCAAAGAAAACGATGTGCAGCGGCATCAGGAGAATCGGCCAGTTGAAGACTACCGGCAGGACGGCCAGGCCGGCGATGGGGACGTGGACGGCAAAAACGTAACGCACCGCGTTGGTCAGGTTGTCATAGATTCTTCGACCCAGCCGCACCGCATCGACAATCGCCGGGAAGTCGTCATCGGCCAGCACCAGGGCGGCCGCCTCGCGCGCCACGTCCGAGCCCCTTGCGCCCATGGCGATCCCGATGTGCGCGGCTTTCAGCGCAGGGGCGTCGTTGACGCCATCGCCCGTCATCGCGACCACTTCCCGGTTAGCTTTGAGGGCCTCCACTAATCGCAACTTTTGCTCTGGGCGCACGCGGGCGAAAACATTGCAGTCGCGGACGATTGCCTGCAGCGCCGGCGCGTCCGTGCGCTCCAGAGTGCCCCCCGTTACTACGCGAGCGGGATTGAGCAATCCCGCCTGGATTGCGATTGCGGTTGCCGTCCCCGGATAGTCGCCCGTAATCATCACTACCCGTATCCCGGCCTTTGCCAGTTCGACCACAGCGCCGGGAACTGTCGACCGAATGGGATCGGCAAGCCCGATCAAGCCCAATACCTCCAGCTGCAACTGGCGCTTGTCGTCGGGCAGTGCGCCGTCTTTCGCCGTTCCCTTCGCCACCGCGATCACGCGCATGCCGCTGTCGGTCATTCTCTCCAGCGCGGATTCAAGAGTGTCCCGCACTTTTTCAGGCATCGGCGAGAGTCCGAAAATTTGCTCGGGCGCGCCCTTGGCCGCCAGGAATATGGGAGAACCTTCGTAAGCTTTCGCGACCAGCATGCAGTCTGACGACAGTGGGTATTCGCGAATGAGGCGGCCGGGAGATGTAGATGCCGGCCGGGCCGCGACCACGGCTTTGTCCACGGGATCTGCCGTGTTCTCTTCGGAGGCGAGCGCGGCAATTCGCAACACTTCAGCTGTCGTCGCAAACCCGTTTTCCTGAGGGCTGACAAAGACCTCTTGCACCGCCATCCGGTTTTCCGTAAGGGTGCCGGTTTTGTCGACGCAAATGACGGTGGCTGCTCCCAGCATTTCAATGGCAGGAAATTGCCGCGTCAGGACTTTCTTCTGCGAAATACGCCACGCCCCGATGGCCATGAATATGGCCAGCACCAGGGGAAATTCTTCCGGGACCAGGGAGATGGCCAGGGCGAGCGCCGAAATCACTCCCTTGGTCCAGTCTCCGCGGAGCAAGCCATACATTCCGGCCACGAAGCCACAGACCAGAAGACCGAGTATGCCGAAGGCGCGCACCAGTTTGGTGGTTTCTCCTTCGAGCTTCGTAGCCTCCGGTCTGACCTGGCCCAGTTGGGTGCCGATCTTTCCGATTTCAGATTCTGCGCCGGTGGCGGTCACGACGACGATTCCGTGTCCCCGAATCACCAGCGTTGCGGAGTAAACCATTGCCGATTCGCTGGCCTTCCCGGGGGCTGCTTCGATCACCGGCTGCTTATCGACCGGAATGCTCTCTCCGGTAAGCAGCGATTCATCGAGCGCGAGCAGAACACTCTCCAGGACGCGGCCGTCGGCCGGGACGCGATCGCCCTCATTAAGAATGACGATGTCTCCGGGAACCACCTCCCGGGCGGGAATGCGGCGCATCGCTTCCGACCTCATGACGAGAGCGCGCGGACTGGTAAGGTCACGCAAGGCTTCGAGGGTTCGCTCGGTGCGGTGCTTTTGCGTGGTCGAAATTCCGATGACCATGAAAATACTGGCTAGAATCGCGATGGCTTCCCGCAGATCGCCGACCAGCAGGTAGACCAACCCCGTGCTCAGCAGAAGTATGAGCATGGGCTCTTTCAAGGTGCCGAGGACGATGGAGAAAAGAGTTAGCTTGTGACTCGACGGGAGGACATTGGGACCGTATTGCCCAAGGCGTTCCCGGGCCTCGGAATCGGTCAGCCCGGTCCACGAACTGGATGGCGGCTCCGCGATCGCATCCGCCATGTCAGCCTCGGATGGTCAGAACTGGAAGCTTCGCCTGGGCAATGATGCGATGGGCGAGCGCCCATGGGATATGAGTGGTGGCCCGCTCCCAATCTCCGCCGCCGCGAACTCCCATGACCAGCGCGCTGGCTTTGAGGCGATTCGCGAAACTCGGAATAGCATTCGCGGGATGAGCAAACTCCACATGTATTTTGCCGATGCGCCTGCGGAGATTCGGATCGGCCGCGGCTTTTATCTTCTCCTCTGTTTCCTTTCTGATTCGGCTTCGTTCTGGGCTTGATTGGATGTCCGGGGAGACCGCGCGGATCACCGTCACGCTGCAGTTGAACTTCCTGGCGAAGGTCGAAAGATGAGGCAGCGCCGCCAGCGAATGCGGCTCGAGATCAGTGGCAAACACCAGTCGCATCAAAGGCCGATTGCGGGCACGCACTTTCGGCCCCAGGACCAGGACCGGGCACGCAGCCTTCCGGAAAATCTCTTCGGCCACCGAGCCGAACGCGATGCGGGCGGCCCGGAGGCGCGCGGAAGTGCTGAGTACGATTAAATCGATACTGCCGGCCGCTATGAATTGTGCGATGGCCGGGCCGGCTTCGCCTTCAATCATGCGGGTCGCGCAGCTCGATAAACCTCCTTCTTGCAGCCAGCGCGCCATCCCTTCCCGGGCCAGCGCCCACACTTGCTGCTTCTTCAGTTCCCGCAAGTCCTGGGGGCCGAAACTGTATTCCAGGGAATCGATGGCATGCACTGCCGTGATCCTGGTTCGCGGGACCCGGGCCAGGTTCTGCGCAAACTTCATGGCGGAGGTTGAGGCGGTAGAGAAATCGGTAGGCACGGCAATCTGGTAGAGCGGTCTGCCGGCCTGCTTCCTGAGGTCTTTCATGGTCTCCTCCCACGCGCGCTCATTAACCTTCATCATCTTCACCGGCCTGACGGCATTGCGATGTGACTTCAATCACAGCGGCTGGTGAACGGCCGAGCACAGCCACGACTTCAGCAGCGCCGGTCTACGGGGCTTCGAGGTTTTTCGTTCCTGCCTGCCTGAGTGCTCCATCCATTTCCGAGTACCTTCGTAACTCCCATCCCTGATGCACCCGCGATATTCTAGTCGCACTTTCCCCCCATGGGACGACGTCTGGCGTCTTTCCACAAGAGCGCGTGTTTATTGATTTTTTCGGGGCTCAGGGAGCAATGGCAAATAAGATCGGACGTTTCGAAATACTCAGTGAAATCGCGCATTCCGAGATTGGCGCGGTCTATAAGGCGGCCGATCCGGAGAGTGGGCAGACGATTGCCCTGAAGACCATCCGGCTGCAGATGCTGGATGAACAGGCCGACGTGCTGGTGGACACCATTCTGCAGGAGGCCTCCGGTACCAAGCCGCTCAGCAGCCACAACATCGCACAACTGTTAGGCGTCGAAGTGATTGACGGCCAGTGCTGCGCCTCCGAGGAATACGTGCAGGGCAACAGCATCGCCACCATGCTGGCCCGCAAAGAAGGCTTTTCCATCTGGGACCTGCAGGATATCGTGCGCCAGACCTGTCAGGGGCTGGACCACGCGCACTCCCACAACGTTGTCCACTACAGTCTGGAGCCGGCCAAGATCATGGTCACCTGGGACGGCACAGTCAAAGTCCTCAGCTTCGGAGTTTCCTGCATGGGCGCGTTTACCTGCCAGGCTGCGGGCAAGGCGCCGGATGTTCTGCATTACGTTTCGCCGGAACAGTTGCGGGGCGATCCCGTGGATGGCCGCTCCAACATTTTCAGCCTGGGCGCGATCCTGTACGAGATGGCGACCGAGACCAAGGCCTTCCCTGGCGACGATGCGGACCAGGTCCGGCAGGGAATTGTCGAAGCCACTCCCGCGGCCCCCATCGCGATCAATCGGAAGATTCATCCCGTGCTGAGCGAAGTCATCATGAAGGCGCTCTCCAAAGCGGCGGAAGACCGTTATCAAAGCGGACAGGAACTGGTCAACGATCTGGAGCGCTGCAAGGAAAGCACGACCAAGGCGGCAACTAAGAAGGCGGCGCCGCCGGCCCAGGGGCTAAACGCGCCGCAGGCGCCCAAGGCCGCAGTCCCTGCAATCGCGGCTCCGCCCGCACAAAAAACAGCCGCGCCTGCTGCAGAAGCCCCTGCTGCCGCCGCGCAAACCATGGCTCGGCCAGCGTTGTCTGAGCGCGCTCCCGGCACTGCATCGGCGTCCGCCAGCGCTCCGGCCAAAGCCGCCGCGGCAGCCGCGGGATGGGAGAGTGCGAGCGCGAGTGCGAGCGCGGTCTCTACCGTCGAGCCGGCGAAAGCGCCGCAAGCCGCCGCCGGCCCGGCGAAAGCATCCGCGCAGACGACTTTTCAGGAGCGGGCCAGCGCGGTCGCGGATGCCGAGCCCGCCACCGAAACGCCTGCGTTCCGGGGTGATCCGTCCATGGCAGAGAGCGCGAAGAACGCCGTCAAGGGTCCCAGCTTTTCCGAAATGAACGAACTGCCGCCCCTGAAAGAAATCTATACACCGCCTCCGCCTCCTCCACCTCCGCTCGAGCCCGAATTCGAAGGCGAGCCGCCGGCTTCGTTAAGCCGGGTTCACCAGGAAAAACCCGAAAAGCCGAAGGTGCAGCCGCGCGAAGTGGCGCGCAAGGCCGTGACCGAGATCAAGAAGACCCCGCCTCAGCTATTCCTCTATTCGATTGCGGGCGCGGTGGCCGTTATCCTGCTGGTGGTGGGCTTCATCGCTTACCGCATCCATTCGGAAAATTCGGCGGACGAAGGTTCGGCCGAGCCGCCGGTTACCGCGGCGCCGGTGGAGGCCAGCCCGAAGCCGGCCTGGAACCAGGCGCAGCCTCCGGTTCAAGCGCCAGCCCACGCCCAGCCCGAACAGATTACGGCGGCCCGGGAAGCGCCTCCGGTTTCCGTGACTCCGAAATACAACCGGAACAACAAGAAGAAAGGCAAAGTGCAGGCCTTTGCCCCGGCGGTTATTCCCGGACAAATGACCATCAACTCAACCCCGGAAGGCGCGGAAGTCCGGGTCGATGGGCGCAGCGATCCCAGCTGGATCACTCCTTTCAATCTGCCCGGCCTGGCCCCGGGGCAGCATAGCGTGACGGTTTCTCGCGCCGGTTACGCGCCCGAGACCCGCACCATTGAGGTGGCTTCAGGCAGCAAATCATTTCTGGTGATCCAACTGGCGCAGCTTACCGCAGCGGCCGCGATTACCACTCAGCCCGCGGGCGCTCAGATTTTTCTCGACGGCAAAGATACCGGACGTGTGACTCCGGCGCAGATCCCGGTGGACAAACCGGGCCCGCACACTTTCCTGGTCAAGAAGCAGGGCTTCCTCGACGAAACTTCCATCGCCACCTTGCAAGCCGGCCAGATTTTCCATTTCGCGCCCACACTCAGAGCTCTGGGCTCGGCCGATGACATCAAGCTCGGGGGAAAGTTCAAGAAGCTGTTCGGCGGCGGAGACACCGCCGGCATGGGCGGGGTCAACGTCAAGACCCAGCCCAAGGGCGCGCAGGTGGCGGTCAACAACCGTATTCTCGACAAGTTCTCGCCCGTTGAGTTTTATCTCAACCCGGGCACGTATGTGATCGATATCACGGCGTCCGGCTACAAGCCGGTGCATCGCGTCATCGAAGTGCAGAAGGGCGGCAAAGTCGCGGTGGAGGAGAATCTGGAGCGGCAGTGAGTGGGAGCAGTTGGCACTTGGCATTTGGCAATTGGCAATTGGCTTGGGGCCGACTCATAGACTCAGGTTTTGAACGAGTCAGACATCCCAAAGAAGCTGATTGCCACGATTGGATCATCAGAAAAAAAGGCCGCCATATTTGATGGCGGCCTGTTTTATTTGTGGCTAATTGCTAGTTGCTAACTGCTGCTTCAGAATCCCCAACCGCGGCGACCGCGTCCGCCGTAGTTGGACTGATAGCCAGATTGATAGCCCTGATCATACGAGGCCTGATAGACGTGCTTGTCGCCCATGCTGCTGTGGTATCCATGATCCGAGTGGCTTGAGCCTCTGGGATACGGGTTGAACGGCTTGCCTTCGGCGACGTCTTTGCGTGCCTGGTACGCGCCATCCTGAAGACCCTGGTTGTAGCCGGCGCCGCCGGCCCCATTGCCGTATCCGCCGCGCCCGTAGACTGAGCCGGGATTGCCATAGCCTCCGCTCGGGTAGCCATAACCGCCGCTTGGGTAACCATAGCCGCCGCTGGGATAACCGTAACCGCCCGCGCCGCCGGGGTAACCGTAGCCACCGCTCGGGTAACCATAGCCGCCGCTGGGATAACCATAGCCACCGCTCGGGTAGCTCCGGGGGACACGGTTGTAGACTTGGCCGCCGCCGTAGTAGCCATCGTTCCGATGCTCGCGTTCCCGCGAGTTCCCCCACCAGTGATGATCATTGTTGACGGGACCCTGGTTGACGCGATCCTGGCCGCGGCGCCAGTTGTAATGACTCGAATCACGGCCGCGGCCGGCATGATCGTTTTTATAGTTGTGATCGTCGTGGTCGCGGGCCAATGCCAGACCGCTGAACATCAGTGTGATCGCGACCGCCAGTGCTGCCATTCTCATGCTGCGCATATTTCCTCCCACCCGGTACCATCGTCCGAAGAGCTTGATTGCGATCACGCCTGCTCTCGAGTCGACACCTGGGACCGGTTTGCTATGACCTCGGATGCCAACGCAAATTAAATTGGCTGTACCACGGAGCATATTTATTTGAACCTTAAGTGAACCTTAAATCTAAGCTGTGCAATCACTTGGGAGTGATAGACTGGACACGATCAGGGGCGAATTCAAGGAGAAAAGCGAGGCAATTTCTATGCCCATCGAGCGGGTTGGAGTGATCGGCGCCGGAACCATGGGCAACGGCATCGCCCATGTGTTTGCGCGCAGCGGATATCGCGTGACGCTGTGCGATGTGGAGCAGCGATTTCTCGATCGCGGCCTGGAAACCATCGCCAGGAACCTCGATCGCGAGCTGGCAAAAGGCAAAATCACCGCGGCCGACAAAGCGGCGGCGCTCAAGCGAATCGAGGGAGTGATTAAGCGCGGCGAACTTGCCGCCTGCGATTTTGTGATCGAAGCTGCCACCGAGAAATTTGAAATCAAAGCGGAAATCTTCCGCGACCTCGACCAGATTTGCCGCCCGGAGGTGATCCTGGCCACAAATACTTCTTCCATCTCGATCACCCGCCTGGCCGCGGTAACCCGGCGTCCGTCAAAAATTATCGGAATGCATTTCTTCAATCCCGTGCCGGTAATGAAACTGGCGGAAGTGATTCGCGGGCTGGCCACATCGCAGGAAACTTTCGCTACGGTGCGCGACCTCGCGCTGCAACTCGACAAGACGCCGATCGAAGTGAACGACGCGCCCGGTTTTGTTTCCAACCGGGTGCTGATGCCTTTGCTGAATGAAGCCATGTACGCGGTGATGGAAGGCGTGGCCACTCCCGAAGCCGTCGACGAAGTGTTCAAGCTGGGCATGGCGCATCCCATGGGACCGCTGACCCTGGCGGATTTCATCGGGCTCGACGTCTGCCTCGACATCATGCGCGTGCTGCAGGACGGCCTGGGCGATCCCAAGTACCGGCCGTGTCCGCTGCTGATCAGGATGGTCGATGCCGGCTGGCTGGGGAAAAAGAGCGGACGAGGCTTCTACAAATACTAAGAATTGACGAGAGGACGGCTGTGTGGCGCGGGGCGCCCCGCCCGCGGCGGTTGACCTTGGGCTTGAGTCTCGCGGGCGAGGGCGCCCGCGCCACACTGAACCATGGCAGACCAGAGCGATCGCGGCATCTACTTTCTTGGCGGAGTGCTGGGCCTTCTCGCCGGAGTTCTCGACGTAAAAGTCGGCGATCTGCTGCTGACCGCGCTCCTCGTGCTGGCGGCCACCATGCTGCTGGGCGCGCTTCGTCCCCAGCGGCCCTGGCGCTGGACTCTGCTGGTCGCCGCGTTTGTCCCCCTGGTTCAACTTGCGGCTTATCTCGCGCTGACCGATAAGCCCTACCGCGCGCAAATCTACGAATCGTTTCTAGGCTTCCTCACCGGAGTCGCCGGGGCGTACGGTGGAGCTACAGCCAGAAGAGGATTGCGGGAGTTGTGGGGGAAGTGAGGAGGGCAGCTCTCAGCTTTTCTACCCCTGCCATCCTGAGCGCAGCTTGCTCCTCGCGCCCGGCGCGAAGAGCGACAAGTCGAAGGACCCTATGAGCGAATCGGGTGCAGGGCGGGGTGGGTTTTGGCCGCGCCATTCGGGGAGTATGAGAACAGAGCTGCAGGCGATCGATGAGCTGCTAGGGGTCCTTCGACTGCGCTGGGCGATTCGCAAGCGAATCACCCAGCTCCGCTCAGGAGGACAGAACGTTTCAAGCTGAGAGCTGACGGCTGAAAGCTGAGAGCGGACGGCTGGTCTCCTCATCCCATTAGTTACTCGCGTTTCCACAGCCTGCGCGAGTATTCTTCGGACATGGGAGTTTCGGTTTCGGTGCTGGCCAGCGGCAGCCGGGGGAACAGCACCGTCGTTTCCAGTTCGCGGACGAAGATTCTCGTGGATGCGGGAATTTCCTGCCGCGAGACGGTGAAGCGCATGCGCGCCCTGGGCGACGATCCGCGCACGCTTTCGGCCATTCTGATTACTCACGAACACTCCGATCATGTTTACGGGCTGGCGGTGCTGGCCAGAAAATTTCAAGTGCCGGTGTTCATGACCGGAGCGACTCATCAAGCCTGGGCCAGGGCGCTGCGTGACGATGCGGATGAACCGCCACAACTGGCTCGCCTGGAAATTTTTTCCGCGGGGCGCAAGCTGCAGGTTGGCGATATCGAGATCACTCCCTTCACCATCCCCCACGACGCCGCCGATCCGGTGGGGCTGACCTTCCGCGCCGACGGGATCAAGGTGGGCATCGCCACTGATCTCGGATACATGCCGCCGAATGTGTGCGATCAGTTGCGGGGGTGCGATGTGCTGGTCATCGAATCGAATCACGATCTCGAAATGTTGCGGGGCGGGCCCTATCCCTGGTCGGTCAAACAGCGGGTCGGAAGCCCGACGGGGCACCTCTCCAACGACAAACTCGCGAAATTCTTATGCACCGAATACGACGGCAACGCATCATACATAGTGCTGGCGCATCTATCGGAACTTAATAACCATCCCGAACTCGCGCTGGATACAGCGGAAAAGGCGTTGGGGCGGCGCCAGACGCTGTTGCTGAACCGGGTGATGCTGGCGCGACAGGCGGAGCCGATGGCGGCGATCCAGCTGTAATTCCCATGCTTTAATTCCTATGAGCGAGTGCGTTGACCCCATCGTTGGAAAAATTCTTGCCGGCTGGCGCTATGACATCTCCGGCCTGGCGCCGGAGATGCGCGAAGACTACGAAGAGCACTTCGACAGCTGCGCCCACTGCCGCTCGCGGCAGCATTTGCACCGCAACATCGATCTCGCGTTAATCGCTCTGGCCTCGCTTTCGGGCGCCGTCTTCCTCATGGCTTTTGGCGTAATCCTCCATCTCAACCCGCGAAACGCTTTCTGGCTGGAAGTGGCGGCGCTGGTGGGATTCGCCCTTTCCACCCTGATCTGGCTCGGGGTGGCAGTGACCACGCCCGCGCCCATGGCAGTCGTCGACGCCGCCAAGCTGGGAGCACGCCGGGTGCATGACCGCCTGCCCGCGGAAATCCGTGAACGCCTTCCGGAAGAATTCCGCCTGAAAATTACCGGATCCTGATCCAACTGCCCCCAGAGTGTGTGGGGACGGGTCTCTGACCCGTCCAGGCCGAGCAACGCTCGGCAGTGTTTTGTTCCCCCCATTGCGGCTTCCGGCACATCAAAGTTATTTCTTCTTCTGCAAGCGACCGCATTGGGGCAGAATCCGAGTTATGGACAGTTCGCTCAAGCTCCTCCGGAGCGTTCGTTTGTTCCTGCTCGTGACCATCGTGCTCTATGCGGCGATTGCCGAGCGCTTCGGACCCGCTCCGAAGGCACAAGCTCCACTCATTTTTTACGCGATCACGGCCGTCGCGATCAGTCTGATCGCAACCATGTTTGCCATACGGCGCGGCAGACTGGCGAAATTGGAAAAAGTTCTGTCCTCCGATCAGGAAGATACTGCTGCCCTCAATCCCTGGCGGGCGACCTACCTCCTGCTCTTCATGGCCTGTGAGGCCATTGCGCTCTATGGTTTGGTTTTGCGGTTCCAGGGGTTCACCTTGATGCAGATCGCCCCGTTTCACATAGCGGGGTTCGTCCTGATGCTCTATTTCGCGCCGCGCCGTCCCACGAATGCGATAGGCTGAAGACATGTCCATCACCGGCCCCGACGACCTTGCCGGCATGCGTGCTGCGGGAGCCATTGTGCGCTGCATGCTTGAAGCCATGAAGCGGGCGGTGCGTCCCGGCATCACCACTGCCGAACTGGATGCCGTCGGCGCCACCGTCATGGGCGACCACGGAGCGCAGTCAGCGCCACAATTGGTCTACAAATTTCCTGGCGTGAATTGCATCAGCCTCAACGATGAAGCAGTCCACGGCATTCCGGGAGACCGAATAGTCGAGTCCGGCGACCTGCTCAAGCTTGACGTAACCATTGAGAAAGATGGTTTCATGGCCGATGCCGCCGAAACAGTTGCGGTGGGCGAGGTTTCGGTGGAGGGCCGGCTCTTGATTGCGTGTGCCGAGCGGGCCTTTACCAAGGCCATGCTGGTGGCCCGCGCCGGATTCCGCGTATTCGAGATTGGCCGCGTGGTCGAACGCGAAGTCAGGCGCTGCGGCTTCTCTGTGATCCGCGATCTGGGTGGACACGGCATTGGCCGCACCATCCACGAAGAGCCGCGCGTGCCCAACTATGCCGATCCGGAAGCCAGTCAGATTCTGACCGAAGGCCTGGTGATCACGGTCGAGCCGATCATTGCCGCCGGATCGGGACGCGCGTTTGTCGCTGCTGATGGTTGGACAGTCCGCACCGCCGACCGCAGGGCGTCGGCACATTTCGAGCAAACCCTCGTCATCACCAAGGGCGAGCCTATTCTGTTGACCGCGGCTTAAGAATTTTCGAAAAACCAGTTCTCTGTTCTCAGTGACCTAGTTCTCAGCAGAACTTGCGGTCGCTGGGTCCGAGTTGACGGACGATTGCTACAATCCCAACCGTGTCCGTTTCATTTCAGATCAATGCCACCTCCGGCGCCGCTCGTGCCGGCCGCCTGACCACGCCGCACGGGGTCGTCGAAACCCCGGTCTTTATGCCGGTCGGCACCGTGGGCTCGGTGAAAGGCGTCTCTCAGGACATTCTTGAAGACCTCGGCGTCCAAATCCTGCTGGGAAACACCTACCACCTCTACTTGCGTCCTGGAGTGGAGCAGGTCCGCCAGTTGGGCGGGTTGCATCGTTTCATGGCGTGGCCGCGGGCGATTCTCACCGACTCCGGCGGATTCCAGGTTTTCAGTTTGAATGAACTGCGCAAAGTGACCGAGCAAGGCGCGACTTTTCGGTCGCACCTGGACGGATCGGCGCATTTCTTCAGTCCGGAAAGCGCCATGCAGGCCCAGATCGGGCTGGGCGCCGACATCATGATGGCGTTTGACGAATGCACCGAATTTCCCGCGGACCAGGAGCGGGCGCGGCAGTCAATGGAGTTGACGCTCCGCTGGGCGGCCCGCAGCAAGAAATATTTCGAGCAGCATAAAGAAGAAGTGCCCTGGGCCACGGACCACGTAGGGGCGGACGCCCTCGTCCGCCCGGCCGAGCGCAGTTCGGCAGATCCGGCAAGCTTGGACACAGCATCGGTAGCCAGCTTCGACCCACAAAACCCGGCGAGCTTGCGCTCGCCCGCCCGGACGGGGGCGTCCGGGCCTACGCAGACTCAGGCGCTGTTTGGGATTGTGCAGGGCGGCATGGACGCCGCGTTGCGCCGGGAATCGGCCGAGCGCACGATCGAGATCGGCTTTCCGGGATATGCCATCGGCGGCTTAAGCGTGGGGGAGCCGCGTTCTGTGACCCGCGAAATTGTCGAAGCCACGCTGCCCCATCTGCCCGCCGACAAGCCGCGCTATCTCATGGGCGTGGGCACGCCGGAAGAGATTGTCGAATATGCCAACGCCGGGATCGACATGATGGACTGCGTGCTGCCCACCCGGGCGGCGCGGCATGGCCTGCTGTTTACGTCCCAGGGCAGGATTTCGATCAAACAGGCCAGATACGCGGCCGACCAGGGCCCTCTTGATCCCAATTGCGGCTGCCGGGTCTGCCGGCGCTACTCCCGGGCCTATCTGCGGCATCTTTATGCTGCCAATGAGGTTCTGGCCCAAGTCCTGAATACTGTACACAACCTGAGCTTCTACCTTGACACCATGCGGTCGGTGCGTCATTCTATTGCGCTTGGGAGTAGGGCCCAACTTCTTTCTGGGGAGCAGTCTGGAGCGAAACCGTAATCCGGCATCCCCAGTTCATGCCTGAAGCAAAAAGAATCTCCGGCCTGAGGAAGCGAGAAATCCTGCGGTAAAATGCACAGGGCCAGGACGCGCCGATGGGCGCCGTGCTGACCTATTTGGAGTGCAGACAGAATCGCTTTATGAGCATCGCAATATGAGCATCGTAAACATAGTGGCGCTACAGACGGTCGGAGCGGGAGGCTGGCTGGGGTTTGCTCCGCTGATCTTCATCTTTGCCATCTTTTACTTTCTCCTGATCATGCCGCAGCAGCGCCGCCAGAAAAAGTGGCAGCAGATGCTGAACGATCTGAAGACCGGGGACAAAGTTGTGACCAGCGGCGGGCTGCGCGGGACGGTCATTGCGCTGCGGGACGATTACATACAGCTCCGCGTACCGCCGGACAATCTGCGGCTCGAAGTCACCCGGGCCTCAGTGGCGTCGGTGGTTGAGCCGGAGGACAAGAACAAAGCGGCATGAAGATTTGAGTAGCGCCGCCGGCGCGGGGGCGTGCCGCCCGCGCCGCCTAGGGCGAGACGCCCTCGGGACAGCCGGCAGGATGCCGGCGCTACAAAAACCAGCGGTACCAAGACCAGCGCTATAGAAAAGAAATTAACCCTCAGGCCATGAACAAGACTTTAGGTTGGAAGCTCGGACTGACCGTCGTCACCCTGGTGCTATTCCTGTTCGGTATCATCGGAATCCCGAAGGACCTTTCAGGCAGCGGGCTGCTGGCGTCCATACAGGAACGCATTCATCTGGGGCTCGACCTCAAGGGCGGCACTCACCTGATTCTGCAGGTGCAGGTGAACGACGCGGTGAACGGAGATTCCGACCGCGCGCTGGAGCGTGTCAAAGAAGATCTGCGCACTCACAAGATCAATTACACCGAGATCACCAAGCCGGATCCAGTGAATCATCCCGACCAGATCGTGCTTAAAGGTGTGCCTCCGGAATCGACGTCGGATCTGCGCTCTGACGTAAGCGAACGGCTGCCCGAATACGACCTGAATTCGGGGCCGGACAATTCGTGGACGTTCACCATGAAGCCGCAGGCCCTGGCGGAGCTCAAGAATCGCGCCGTGACCCTTGCCATCGAAACCATCCGCAATCGCATTGACCAGCTGGGCGTTAGTGAACCGGTGATTCAGGAGCACGGCCTGGGTCAGTATCAGATTCTGGTACAGCTTCCCGGCGTGGACGATCCCGCGCGGGTGAAGGAAATCATGCAGTCCACCGCCATGCTGGAAATCAAGCAGGTGCTGGGCGGGCCGTACTCGAGCGAGCCGGACGCTTTGCAACAACACAACGGCGTGCTGCCTCCGGATTCGATGCTGCTGCGCGGACGCAGCGTTGGCAGCCAGGCCGGCGACGATGCCGGCGAACAGTTCTACCTGGTAACGCGCAGTTCGGCAGTCGCGGGCGCCGATCTGCGCTCGGGCGGCGCCACGGTGGGGCGCGACACTAACACGAATTCACCCGACGTCGGCTTCGTTCTCACCAACGAAGGCGGAAGAAAATTCGCTGCCTTTACCGGGTCGCACGTCGGCGAGAAGCTCGCGGTCGTTCTGGATAACCGGGTAAGAGAAGTGGCCACCATCAACGAGCAGATCCATGATCAGGGGCGGATCAGCGGTGGCGGCATGAGCGAGCAGGCGGCCAAAGACCTTGCCCTGGTTTTGAATTCCGGCGCACTGCCGGCCGGCATCAAGTATCTGGAAGAGCGGACGGTGGGACCGTCCCTGGGATCGGATTCGATCCGGGCGGGCGTTCGGGCGGCGATTATCGGCATGCTCGCGGTGCTGATCTTTATGCTGATCTACTACCGGGGGGCGGGCATCAACGCCGACCTGGCGCTGATCCTGAACCTGATCATTCTATTGGGTTTCATGGGATATTTTGGCGCCACCCTGACCCTGCCTGGTATTGCCGGCGTGATTCTGACGGTGGGCATGGGCGTGGATTCGAACGTGCTGATTTTTGAGCGCATTCGTGAGGAACTGCGTAACGGCAAGACGCCGTCCTCGGCGGTGGAGCAGGGCTTCGCGCATGCCTGGATCACCATCGTCGATACCCACGTCACCACCATCGTGTCGGCGGCCATCCTGTTCCTGTTTGGCACCGGTCCGGTCAAGGGTTTCGCGGTCACCTTGACCTTTGGCTTGCTGGCCAACCTGTTTACCGCGGTGTTTGTTTCCCGCATGATTTTTGACTGGATTTTGAGCCGCAAGCAGCGCGGAGAGGCGTTGAGCATTTAGCCGGATTCTGCCGGGCTTTGCCCGGCGCGGCCGGGTCGGAGACCCGGCCCTACACAGCCTTGGAAGGGGTTGGACGACAGCGTGGAATTTTTTCGAAATCCAAACATAGACTTTCTGGGCAAGAAGTGGTATTTTCTCGCCTTTTCCTTGCTATTCAGCGTGGCGGGCATATTGTCCATGTTGTTTTGGCATGGCATCCCGCTGGGCGTAGACTTCCGGGGCGGCACCCTGGTCTACGTAAAGTTCTCGCACCCGCCGGATGATCATGCCATCCGGGCGGCTCTGGAAAAGATGGGGTTGGGACAGTTCAAGATTCAGCGCCTGGGAGCCGTGGCCAACAACGAGGTGCTGATTGATCTTGATGTCCGCGAGACCAGCGAAAAAGCGCTCGATCAGGGCAAGGTTCAAATCATCAATGCGCTGGAGACCAATGCTCCGGCGGGCAAGCTGGATTTGAATAACAGCAGCTCTTTGACAATCGCCAACTACCTGCTGGAGAAGGATCCGCTGCACGCGGGTACCGACGCCAACCAGCGCTATGCGGCCGCAGCCCGGGCGATCGTGGATTATCGCGACAAGACCAAGGGCGGGGTGCTGAGTTCGGTGGATGAACTCAAGGCCGCCGTGGACCCGGCGGTGGTCGCAGTTTTGCCGGACGGGTTCTATCTGTCGGATTTTGGTGTCTATCAGGTTGAGATCGTGGGCCCGCAAGTGGGAAAGCAGTTGCAGAGCCAGGCCCGGTGGGCGGTGCTTTATTCGCTGGCGGGCATGCTGGTCTATCTGGGCTTTCGCTTTGAGTGGATTTACGGCGTGGCTGCGGTGGTCACCGTTTTCCACGATACCTTGATCACGGTGGGCGCATTCTCCCTGGCCAATAAGGAAATCTCGTTGACCGTGATCGCGGCCATCCTGACCCTGATTGGTTATTCGAATAACGATACCATCGTGATTTTTGACCGCATCCGGGAAAACCTGAAGTTGATGCGGCGAGAAAAGTTGTCAGAAATCGTAAACCGGAGTATTAATCAAACGCTGAGCCGGACGATCCTGACCGCAGGGTTAACGTTTTTGACGGTGGTTGCACTGTACCTGTTCGGCGGCGAAGTGCTGCATGGCTTCTCTTTCGCCCTGGTCATTGGAATCCTGATCGGGACTTATTCTTCGATCGCGATTGCAGCGCCCATTCTGGTGGCCTACCAGGATTGGCGGTCGAACCGCGGAAAGCCGGTGGCGGTGGCGGTGGGCAAAGCAAAGCCCACGACGGGCAAGTCCACGACGGGCAAGGGTAAGGTGGCCAGCGGTCAGTAGGCCGGTTCCGTGGTGGAGTGCGGCGGGATCGGGCTTGCTTTCAATGGTTTGAAGCGGATTCAGGACGGCAGGGAATGCGCTGCGAGTTCGGGAGCAAAGAATGGGTGGGCGGTGTCTAAACATACGTAGGGTCCAGCAGGAGAATCCTCATGTTTGAAGATAGCCTCATTGAATCGGGTGGCAGGCTCAAGACAAAGCGCGGCCTGACTACTTTTCTCTCATTTGGTTTGCAGATAGCCCTGGTCGGAGTGTTGGTACTGATCCCGCTACTGTTTACCGAAGCTCTGCCCAAAACCCAGTTGATGACCTTCCTGGTGGCTCCGCCACCACCGCCGCCACCGCCACCGCCACCCGCTGCGACCCCCATCAAGGTGGTAAAAATAATTCAGACCGATATCATTAACGGGCAACTGCGCACCCCCACCAAGATCCCGGAAAAAGTACAAATGATCAAAGAAGAAGAAGCGCCGCCACCGGTTTCGACCATGGCTGGCGTTGTCGGCGGCGTCCCGGGCGCGGCCGGCGGACAGATGGGCGGCGTGATCGGCGGCATCATCAACTCAACCCCGATCGCGGTGCCAAAAGTCGCTACTCCGCAACGGGTGCGGGTATCGCAGGGCGTGACCCAGGGTCTGCTGCTGCGCAAAATTCAGCCGGCGTATCCACCCCTGGCGCGGCAGGCGCGCATCCAAGGTTCCGTGCTGCTGCAGGCGGAGATCAGCAAGGATGGTTCGATTCAGAACCTGCGCCTGATCAGCGGCCACCCCATGCTGGCTCCGGCCGCCATCGAGGCGGTGAAGCAGTGGAAGTACAAACCGTACATCCTGAATGGTGAGCCGGTGGAAGTGGAAACTCAGATTACGGTCAACTTTACCCTTGCCGGAGGTTAAACACCGGTGCGCCAGAGTGGATTTAGCAGGGTTCGTAGCGGCCAAATATTTTTGCAATCTGACAAGCTCTGAGGAGGAAGGCAACTCATGTTCGTAGCCAATCTAGCAGCACTCGCATTTACTCATATGTCCACGATGGCGGCCTGGTTTTTCCAGGAGCAGGCAGCCGTGGGTTGGGACCCGATTTCGCTGTGGCACCAGATGGGCATTCCAGCGAAGGCAGTGGTCATCATTCTGTTCGTCATGTCGGGCTGGTCAATCGGCGTCATGATTGATCGCGCCATGGCGTTCAGCGCCGCGCGCAAGCAATCGCGTGCGTTTGCTCCGGCTGTGGCCGGCGCCCTGCGCGATGGCAAGATCGAAGAAGCCATCAAAGTCGCCGAGCGCAACAAGAAGAGCCACCTGGCGAAAGTCGTTACCTCGGGCCTGATGGAATTTCGCGCTCACCAGGAAAGCGGTGAGATTCCGGGCGAGACCATCGAAGCCTCCAAGCGCGCTCTGGAGCGCACTGAAGCCATCGTTCACGCCGAACTGAAGCGCGGCCTGGGCGGACTGGCAACCATCGGCTCCACCGCCCCGTTCGTGGGACTGCTGGGCACGGTGGTCGGCATCATCAACGCGTTTAAAGGTATTCAGTCCGAAAAGGCTACCGGTCTCGCGGCCGTCGCCGGCGGTATTTCGGAAGCGCTGGTGACCACCGCCATCGGACTGTTCGTCGCCATTCCGGCCGTCATGATGTTCAACTATCTGACCGGTCGCGTGGAAGCCTTCGACGTGGAGATGGACAACTCGTCGAGCGAACTGATTGATTACTTCCTGAAGCGGCGGGGAATGCGCCGCAGCTAGGCCTCGACCACCGGGCTACAACCTCAGAGTTGCCGATCTGGCGCCGGGTCAACTCCCGGCGCCGGGTTTAAATCCTGGGGTCGAAAGCGCGGGTTCGAGAAGCTGGAGCCGCTGAGAATCATCCTCAGCTCGGGCGGGCGAAAAGCGGCCGCCGAGGAGATGTAAGTTTATGGCGTTAAACAAGCGGAACGAGGGAGTCAAGGTCAACTCCAACATCAATGTGACCCCCATGGTGGACGTGATGCTGGTGTTGCTGATCATCTTCATGGTGATCACGCCCATGTTGCAGCACGGTGTCAGCGTGGACATGGCGAAGGTCAATAACCCGGAGTCGATGCCTGACGCGGATAAAGAAGACGCCCTGCTAGTGTCGGTGATGCGCGACGGAACTGTCTACTTCGGGACCGACAAACTTCCGCCGGACCAGTTGACCGGCAAAGTCAAGGACCGCCTGGCGAATCGCGTGGACAAGCGGGTCTTCGTTAAGGCCGACGCGCGTGCCCGGTTCGGATCGGTAGTCGAAGTCGTGGACAATGTGCGGGCGGCGGGAGTCGACCAATTGGGCCTGCTGACCGAGCAGCGCAAGACCGTGACACCAGCGCCGGCA
This sequence comes from Terriglobia bacterium, assembly GCA_963816025.1. GTDB lineage: Bacteria > Acidobacteriota > Terriglobia > Terriglobales > Acidobacteriaceae > JAIQFF01. The sequence goes on along the minus strand of CAWFJA010000025.1, from coordinate 149,000 downwards.
GCGGCGCCCGCAACTCCGCCGACCGGCGGGCAATAGCTTAGGCTTTCGCAGCCTGGACGTGCGCAGGGAAGAAATTCGAGGAGAACTGTTATGGGAATGGCAATGGGATCGGGCGGCGGTCAGAGCGCGGACATGAACGTCACGCCGCTGATTGACGTGCTGCTGGTGCTGATCATCATCTTCATGGTGATCACGCCGTTAACCCCCAAGGGACTGGACGCGCTGGTGCCCCAACCGCCACCGCCGAATGCGCCCAAGAACACCACGCCGGACCGCACCATCGTGGTGCAGTTGATCGACCGCGGAGCAGGCCAGCCGCCGGCGCTTAAGATTAACCAGGAAGAAACCACCTGGGACAACCTGCAGGGCCGGCTGACCGACATCTTCAAGACGCGCGCGGAAAAGGTGATGTTCGTCAAGGGCGACGATGCGGTTCCGTTTGCCGATGTGGCCAACGTGATCGACATCGCGCACGCGGCGGGCGTCGATAAAGTGGGCTTGATCACGGCCAAGATTGAAGCCGGAGGCTAGTCCGGTAGAGTTTGTACGTACCGTCTCACACGCGCACGCGCGGGGTACGGCTGCGTGCCAGTCGTCCGTTGGCACAAGCACAGGCCTGACGATTTCTGGCAAGGGAGACTTACAGCGCAATGAAAACAAGCGTACGAATGCTGGCAATGACGGCGCTCGGGTTGGTGTTGCTGGCCACCACGGGCTGCAGCAAGCTCAGGGCACGGGACCAGCTCAACAAAGGCGTGCAGTCCTACAAGAACGCCAAATATGAAGAGGCCATCAACCATTTCCAGCAGGCCGTGGAGCTCGATCCCAGCCTGCTGAATGCGCGCCTCTACCTGGCCACGGCGTTTGCCCAGCAATATATTCCTGGCGTCGATGCCGAAGACAATAATCGCATGGGGCAGAACGCGATTGACCAATACAGCGCGGTGCTGGAGCGCGACCCGAAAAACATCAACAGCGTGAAGGGGATCGCCTACCTTTACCTGCAGATGAAGAAATTTGAGGACGCCAAGACCTACTATCGCAAGGCCATTGAACTCGACCCCAATGATCCGGAGCCGTACTACTCGGTGGCGGTCATCGACTGGACCCAGAGCTACCAGCCCCGCATGGAAGAACGCGCCAAAGCGGGCCTGAAGCCGGACGAGTGGATCATGAAGGACAAGAGCAACAAAAAAATCTGCGACATGCTGCGGGAGAAGAACTCGGGCGTGATCGAGGACGGCATAGCCATGTTGCAGAAGGCCCTGCAGTTGCGGCCCGACTACGACGATGCCATGGCCTACCTGAACCTGATGTACCGGGAACGGGGAGACCTGCAGTGCGATGATGCGGCGGCCCGCGCAGCGGATATGAAGACGGCCGACGATTGGGTGGATAAAACCATGGCCACCAAGAAGGCCAAGGCTGAGAAGCAGCCGGGCAACCAGGGCATCACCATGCCCAGCCAGTAGGAATGGGTACAACTTCTTAACCGCGAAAGCCTCTTCTTGATGAAGAGGCTTTTGTTTTGCTTTGCGTAGCGCCGGCGGGACGCCGGCGCTACCGTTAGGGCCGAGTCCGTGCCGCTGCAGCACGAGCGGGACGCTCGCGCCCACATAATTATGTTCAAGAAGATTCTGGTCGCTAATCGGGGAGAGATCGCGGTGCGGGTTATTCGTGCCTGCCGCGAGTTAGGAATTCTTTCGGCTGCGGTCTTTTCCGAGGTAGATCGCGCCGGGCTTCATGTCTTGATGGCGGACGAGGCCTATCCCATCGGGCCCGCGGCTGCGGCCGAGTCTTATCTCAATATCGGCAAGATTCTCGAGGTCGCGAAACGCTGCGGCGCGGACGCGATTCATCCCGGCTACGGGTTTCTTTCGGAAAATGCGAAGTTTGCCCAGGCCTGCGCCGGCGCGGGCATTAAGTTCATCGGGCCCAGCGCCGCTGCCATGGAGATGATGGGATCAAAGACCCGGGCGCGCCAGGAAATGGAGAAGGCCGGAGTGCCGTTCGTGCCGGGCACATCGCGCGCGCTGGAATCGGCGCAGCAGGCCAGGGATGTGGCGGCGAGAATCGGTTATCCCGTCATGCTGAAAGCGGCGGCGGGCGGAGGCGGCAAAGGCATGCGCCTGGTGCGCACCGAGCAGGAACTGCAGGCCGCGCTGGAGGCGGCCCAGAGCGAGGCCCAGCGGGCCTTCGGAGATGGCGAAGTTTACCTGGAGAAGGCCATCCTCAACCCGCGGCATATCGAGATGCAGGTGCTGGCGGACGAACACGGCAACACCGTCTATCTCGGCGAACGCGAGTGTTCCATTCAGCGGCGTCACCAGAAAGTGCTGGAGGAGGCGCCCTCGCCGCTGGTCGATGCCGAAATGCGCCGGCGCATGGGCGAGGTCGCGGTCCGGGTGGCCAGGGCGGCGCATTATGGCAACGCGGGTACCGTCGAATTCCTGGTTGATGCCGAAAAGAATTTCTATTTTCTGGAAATGAACACGCGCCTGCAAGTGGAGCATCCGGTGACGGAATTGATCACCGGACTCGACCTGGTGCGTTTGCAGATTCGCATCGCCGCGGGAGAGAAACTTCCCTTCCGGCAGGAAGACGTTGTCATCCGCGGACACGCCATCGAGTGCCGCATCTACGCCGAAGATGCGGACGACAATTTTTTCCCCAGTCCGGGGAAAATCGAAATGCTGCAGACTCCGGCGGGGCCGGGAATCCGGCTGGACAGCGGCGTGTATGCCGGCTGGACCGTGCCTCTCGACTACGATCCCCTGCTGGCGAAGCTTATTGGCTACGGAGAGGACCGGCAGCAGGCGATTGCCCGGCTGGCGCGCGCTTTAGCGGAATATTTCGTGGCCGGGATCAAGACCAATCTGAGGTTGTTCCAGCAGATTCTGGCTGACAAAAATTTCCAGTCCGGCAAAATCGATACCGGATATCTGGAGCGCCTGCTGAAGGTCGAGACCGGCTCCAGCCCTGCCGATACCGGGAAGAGGACCGCGAATATCGCTGCTATTGCTGCCGCCGTTTTCGCATGGCTGGACTCGGCGTCGAAAACGGAAGGCAAGGGAACAGCGTCGAGCGGGGGCGCGAACGGTGGAGGCACCGAGAGTTCAAGCTGGAAAAAGGCGGCAAGAACCGAAGGATTGATGTAACGCATCGGAACTCGAAATGATCTACAACGTTACTGTCGACGGAACCGTTTTTCGCGTGGATCTCGACCTGGACCGTGACGCCAAGCAGTGGCGCTGCCTGGTAGACGGGCGCGCCGTCCCGATCGATGCGCGGCTGGCGCAGCCCGATGTTCTCTCCATCTTGATCGATGGCGCGGCTTTCCAGGCGAGGCGGGAGCGAATCGCGTCAGACGTGCGAATCTGGGTGGGCGAGCAGTCTTACGCGGCTGAAGTCTCTGACCCGCGATCGTTGCGTAGCCGCAAGGCCCGCACCGACTCTGGAAAAGGGACGCGGCCGCTGGTAGCTCCCATGCCGGGAAAGGTGGTGCGGTTCCTGGTCGGCGAGAACGAGCCGGTCGAAGCCGGGCAGGGAGTGGTCGTGGTCGAAGCGATGAAGATGCAGAACGAAATCAAGTCGCCGAAAAAAGGCGTGGTACTGAAGCTAGTGGTGGCTGAAGGAGCGGCGGTGAATGCCGGAGATGTATTGGCGATCGTGGAGTAGGGGCCGCCACGGTCCACGTAGGGTCGGGTGTCCCACGCGCCCGGCCCAGCACAGCCCGGCTGGTATTTAGCCGCTGGCGAATTGTGATCGCGGAGTCGCCGGGTTCGGGACGGGCGAGTCGCCCGCGACCACACAACCACATAACCACCGCGACCTCACGACAATCTCCGACTACTGGGCGGTGCCGTTGCCGTCCAGCACTTTTTGAGCGTAGTAGTTTTCCACCCGGGCTTGATCGCGAAGGACCTCGTAGTATGCGGCCTTGAGCAACTGCTCGCGACGGTCGCGCAGCTGGGAGCGGATGGCCTGCTGCACCCGCGGATCGGCCAGTTCGCGCTGCCCGGCCGGCTCTTTCGAAATCAGCTTGACGATCTGGAACCCGGCTACCTGTTTGTTCATAGGGTTGGCCAGCGGGATCACGGCGCTGTACTGGCCGGGTTTCAGCTTGGCGACGGCATCGCGCGTGCCGGGGTCGGTATTGCGCAGCGAAGATTCCGGGGCGAATCCCAGGTCGCCTCCGCTGCCCGAAGTCTCAGCATCCTCGGAATAGTTCATGGCGAGGGTCCCAAAGTCGTCGCCGCTGTCCAGGCGATTGGTGATCATCTGGATTTTCTTGCGGGCGTCGGCTTCAGTCTGCGCCTTGTCGTTTTTCAGGTTGTGGACTTGAGGATTGGGCGTGGTGGTCACCAGGATGCGGGCCAGGTGATACTGCGGCTCGATCAGGTTGAACTCCGCTTTGTGGGCGTTGTAATAGTTCGTAATGTCCTGGTCGGTCACGTTGATCTTGGATGTGATTTCCTTGTTCAGGACTTTATCCACGGTGAGGGAACGGCGGAGATCGCGCTTGAAATCGTCTACGGTGATCTTCTTTTCCTTGAGCCGGGCTTCAAACTGTTCCTTGGTGTAAGGCGACTTGATTTCGTTCAGCTTGGCCTCGACCTCTTCGTCGGTGGCCAGCAGTCCGAGTTTCTCCGCCCGGCGCATCAGAATTTCGTTGTCGATCAATTCTTTCAGAATGCTGAGACGCAGGCTGGTGGCTTGCTCGCCGACCGGCACCTGTTCGGAGCCGGCGGTCTGGTTCTGGTAATACTTCTCCACGTCCGCGGTGTAGATCTTGCGGCCATCCACCGTGGCGGCGACGTCGTCGCCGGCGCGCTTGGAGCTGCAGGCGGCAGAAAGAATCAGGAGGCTAACCGCGAAAAGGGCAACCAGCGGGCGCCGCAACCGATCATGTTTGTTCAAATCAGGTCCTCCGCGTTGTTGTATCGATGCTGTAGCCGGTCCGCCAATTTCCCGGGCCGCCATTCGGAACGTCAGGAACTATTTGTTCCCCGGCTGCGGCGAAGCGGCCGGGGCTGGGGCTGGAGGATGCGCCGGCGGCGTCTCGCCGGCCTGCACCAGGGCGCGATCCAGTACCGCCCGCAGCTCGCTGATCGACAGGGCCCCATCCACCTGTTCGCCATTCACGAACATGGTCGGCGTCGCTTCCACGCCCAGCGCCTCGCCCTCGTGGACGGAAGCCTTCACCTTATCGTCCTGTTGGGCTTTGATGCAGGCTTGCAGCTTGGTCCCATCCAGATTGTGCTTTTGTCCCTGCTCCAGGGTCAGGCGATCCAGGGCGGCAAACTGGCCGTCGTGGCTCTTCTCGGAATTCACTTCTTTCTGGTTGGCATGGATGTAGTCGGCGAAATCCCAATATGCGTCCTGGCTTTGCGCCGCCAGGCAATTGGCGTTTACCGCCGCATGCGTGGCCCATGGATGGATCTCGGCTAGCGGGAAATCCTTGTAGATGAATTCCACCCGGTCGCCATATTCCTTCAGCAGGTCCGGGAAAAGCGTCTGGTGCATGCGCGAGCAGAAGGGACACTCGAAATCGTCGTAATTGATGGCAATTACCTTGGCCTTGGCGTTGCCGCGGGTCGGCCGTCCGCTGACGTCGATCTTCTTCATCACCTCGGCATAGGGATCCTTGCTGATGTCGAGCTTGGTCATGCGGAGCAGTGTCTTGCCATCCTTGGCCAGCAGGAAATCGTAAGTCTGTTTCTTGTCACCGCCATCGAAGGTGATAGTCAGGGCGTCGTAATTGGGAAAGTCGCTGGGCTTGACCGGGCCCAGAATTACTTTTACCCGGGCGGGAATGGTGTAGAAAATCCGCACTTGTTGCTCGATTCGCCGGGCCACTTCAGGGGACATCGACTGGGCCGAGCAGCCCAGGCATACGATGAGAAGCACAAGTGTGGAGCGCCGCAAAAACGTCACTAGAAACCGCCTGCACATTGAAGATTAACCACTAAGATTAACCACGATTATCTCACAGGGCCGAGACGCGTGACCGGTGCATGAGAGGGTTGAAGGGCCATTTTCAGCGGCGAAGTCAGCGTCCGCCGGTCAGGGTTTCGGCTGCCAGAAACGCGTTCATGGAGCCGGAGCGGAAACCTTCGAGGTCCAGAGTCACGAATTTGAACCCCAGAGCTTTGAACGTACGAGTAAATTCGGCAGCCATCTCTGGAGTGAGCGCCCGGGGCAGTTCCTCGCGCGCAATCTCGATGCGCACCATGTCTCCATGATGGCGGACGCGAACCTGGCGGAAGCCGAGAGTGTGCAGGGCATCCTCGCCCTGTTCGACCACGCCGAGCGTTTCACGTGTGACCTCCCGTCCATACTCGATGCGCGAAGAGAGGCAGGCGGAGGCAGGCTTGTCCCACAGGCGCAGTCCGGCGGCGCGAGCAAGTTCGCGGATGTCCTGCTTGGTGAGTGCCGCCTGGCGCAGCGGCGCGGCCACGTGATGCTGCTCCGCCGCCCGCTGGCCGGGACGGAAGTCGCCCTGGTCGTCCAGGTTTACCCCGTAAGCGATGGAATCGAAGCCGTGCCGGCTGCGGAATTTTTCCATGGTAGTGAACAACTCGTCCTTGCAATGAAAGCAGCGGGCAGCGTCATTGCGGACGTATTCCGGCCGGTCGAGTTCGCTGGTTTCGATGACTTCGAGGGGAATCCCCTGTTCGCCGGCAAAGGCGGTAGCGTCCGCCAGCTGGGCGCGGGCCAGGCTGGGCGAGTCGGCGATGACGGCCAGCATGTTGCTGCCCAGGGCCTGGTGCGCCGCCCAGGCGAGAAAGGCTGAATCCACGCCGCCGGAGTAGGCGACCAGAGTTCGTCCCAGACCGCAGAGATGCTGGTCGAGCGCGGCGCGCTTCGAGGCGAGATTGGATTCGGCTGGCACAGAGATATCTTACGATGGTTTGGAGGGCGAAGCGAATTGCATCGTTTCGCCTTCTGGCGGGAGGTTCCGGGCGTAAACACCTGTCATCCTGCGCGGTGCTCAGGATGACACAAAAACCAACGCTGTCTGCTTTATACTTTCGCGTCCGGCTGGCACCGGCAGGGCATGCCTACTTCGCCTACACATCGTCTCGCCTACATTGACTGGATGCGCGGCCTGGCCTGCGTGCTGATGTTCCAGACCCACTGCTACGACTCCTGGCTGAATCCCGAGGCCCGCAAGACGACGTTTTTCATGTGGTCCCAGCTGGGTGGGACTTTGCCGGCGCCCCTGTTTCTCTTTCTGGCGGGAATATCCTTTGCCCTGGTGACCGACAAGCTGCGGCAGAAGGGTGTGACGCCGAATGCAATCGCGCGCACGACCATCCGGCGCGGCGCGGAAATTCTTGGACTGGGCCTTCTGTTCCGCTTCCAGGAGTACGTTATCGCCTGGGGATGGGCCCCGTGGAGCGATGTGTTGCGGGTGGACATCCTGAATACGATTGGCGTCTCCATGATGCTGATGGGTGGGGTGTGCTGGATTGTGCTGAGGGTTGGCACAACCTCCCACATCCGCCAGGTTCTGGGGGCGACCGCGGGCGCAATCGCAATGCTGATTTCGCTGCTGACGCCGCTCATCTGGACCACCTGGCGTCCGCGCGGGCTGCCCTGGCCGATCGAATCCTACATTGACGGTGTGCACAATTTGGGGCAGCCGCAGTCGTGGCTTTTCCCCATCTTTCCCTGGACGGCTTTTGCCTTCGCCGGTCTTGCGGTCGGCTTCCTGTTGCTCAGCGATTGGGCGCGCCCGCGTGAAGCTGCCGTGTTCGCGATGGCTGGCGCCGCCGGGGTGGGCCTGATCTACCTGGCGCGCTGGATGGATGCCCGGCCCACGCAGATTTATCCGGTCTATGACTTCTGGCATACCAGCCCGAATTTCTTTCTGATTCGCGTGGGATTGCTGCTGGCGATCCTATCCGCGACCTACGCGTGGTGCCGCTGGGGCGCGGGCCAGTGGGGCTTCAGTCCGCTGATACAACTGGGGCAGACTTCTTTGCTGGTCTACTGGGTACACATTGAATTTGTCTACGGCCGGCTTTCGATTGTGCCCAAGCATGCTGCCGGGATTCGGACGGCATCGTTCGGGCTGGCGGTAATTTGTCTGGCGATGCTGGCGCTGTCGATCTGGCGCACCCGATGGAAGGAGCGCAGGAGGGCCGTATTCGATGGGGGACTGGCGTCCCCGCCCGTCCCTGCGGGAACCCCGGCGGGACAGTGATGGCCCCCGCACGAGCAGCCTGCCCTGAGCGAAGTCGAAGGGCTCGCGCCTACATTGAACAGGCCTGGCGGATGGCATTTTCTGTCAGCTTCACGGCGATTGCCCAGCGCTGACGAGCTTGCGGTTCGTCGTGTCCGTAGCCGAAGACGTAGAGCGTGATGTAGAAGCCCTCCCGAAGTTCGTCTCCTGCGTGATAGAAGCAGCGCCGGATCAGCAATTCCACGGCTGCGGGAATCTCGGGCACGCGCTTCAGGAGTTGCGTAATCCGTTTTGCGAATTGCTCGTGTTCCGCGAAAGAAGCAGCGCGACGTCTCCTGCGAGAACAGGATGTCCACGTAAGAGCAGAATTTGTGCGTTGCCCCGAAGATCTCCTCTTCGGGATTGATCTCGGTGCTCGACCAGGTGTCGCACTTCGCGGTTTCTAAAATGTTGGCGGGCGAGTTCATGGCGGCAAGAAACTCGGCCAATTCCGGCGCCCGGCTGGCTTCTTCGATCTCGAGCAGAAGTTCGGGCTGGCGCTTCAGGTCGTAATAGCGCGGGCCGCCGTCATCGGCGGCCCAGGGCAATTCCAGGGTTTCGTCGTCCGTTCCAAGTTCGACCGCGAAATCAGCTTCCACGCTAGTGCGCGGGAGCTGGCTGCGGCGTGGCCTGGGGTGGCGTGGCTTGGGTCTGCGGCGGGCGGCGCGAAATTCACCGTCGGCACCTGGCGCGATCCCTCGGAGGCGGCGAAATAAGCCTCGTTCGGCTTGAACCCTGCCCATCCGGCAAAGATGTTGTTAGGAAATTTCTGGATGTAGGTGTTGTAGTCCTGCAGGGCGTCGTTGTAGCGCTTGCGTTCGACCGCGATGCGGTTTTCAGTGCCGGCCAATTCGTCTTGCAGGCGCAGGAAGTTTTCGTTCGACTTCAGTTGCGGATAGTTCTCCACAATGGCCAGCAGGCGGCCCAGGGCGCCGTCCAGTTGCCCGTTGGCGGCGATCTTGTCCGTGGGGTTGCCGGCGGAGAGCAAGGCCGAGCGGGCCTTGGCAATGTCGCCAAAAACCGTCTGCTCCTGCTGCGCGATACCTTTCACGGTTGCTACCAGGTTGGGTATCAGGTCGGCGCGGCGTTGCAGCACGATATCCACCTGCGACCAGGAGGCTTTCACCGCCTCGTTCTTGGTCACCAGGGTGTTGCGGACGCCGACATATTGTCCGAAGACGACGAAAGCGAGCAGTGCCACAATCGCGATTACGATTAGAACTTTGACCATACTTCCTCCTGAATCAAAGTAGTCACAGAAACGGGTCAGACCCGCCGTCATTTATCATTTATCACTTATCTTTATCCAGCATTCTATCGACTGCGGCAGTCACGTGCTGCACGGCCGCCAGATAACGGGCGAAAACGTCTTTGGCGTCGAGCTGCTTGCGGTCGGTTTTGTGGTCACGGATATCCAGCAACTGCAGGAATGCAGAAGGCTCGAAAGGAATGCGGGTGGCGAGAATCTGAATGGCTTCGCGCTTGGAGTGGGGAGCGGCGTCGCCCAACGCCAGCAAAGCGTGCCGGAACAAGGTCCCAAAGGCGGACACCGAGCCCAGCAGGAGTTCCCAGAGGGCGCGATCGTTGTCTCCGGTCTCCAGCAGGCGCTGCCGCAGCAGAATGAGTTTTTCGCGGAGTTCATATTCCAGCTGGGCCCGATGCAGTTGCATGGGGATTTGCAGCCGGGTCAGTAGTTCGTCGCCAAAAAGCACACGGTGGTGATGCTGCATATCGAGCAGTTCGATGGAGAACACGTCGGTGGAGTGTTCAATCTCTTCCTGAGTCATGACCAGCGGCGCGGGATGCTTCTGGTGATGCCACCATTCCACTACCGGCGCAATGGCGGACAGCTTGGAGAAAGAACTTTCCCGCAGAACGCAGAGCAGATTCAGGTTGGAGAAGTCGGCCTGATATTCTCCGCTGGCGGCTGAACCGTAGAGGATGATGCTCTGCAGGTTCTGTCCCGCAGCCTGTTTCATGCGGCTGACGAATTCGTCGATCTTTTTTTCCGCGACCATTTCCGAAACCTCCCGCTGCTCTGCGCCGTCGTTTCTATGCCGTCGTTTCTATTTCATTCAATGGAGGACGGGCGTCCCGCCCGTCCAGGCTCAAACCCGTCCAGCCTCAAACCTCGCCAGCCTTGTACCGACAGTGCGATGGCTCCATACGCCCGGGGGCAAGATGCCCTCGGGACAGCCGGCCGGAGGCCGGCGCTACAAAAAATCACCTACCAACTGCCGCTGGCGCCGCCGCCGCCGGAACTGCCTCCGCCGAAGCCTCCGAACCCGCCGCCTCCGCCTCCGAAACCCCCGCCGCCGCTGTAGCCGCCTCCATATCCTCCTCCGCCTCCTCCAAATAGAAGAAAGTAGAACAGGAGCTTGCGCAGGGGAGTCAGAAGGACGATCAGGAGGATTACGCCCAGAATCAGCAGCTGTTTCCCGGTCAGGCCTTTCTCCGGCTGCCCGCTGGACGCCGCCGGGAGCTGCGGACGCGGGCCGGTCAGTTCGATGCCGGCGTCCTGCGCGATGACATCCGCCACCCTCGACGTCATCAGCGATACGGCGCCGTTGTAGTCATTCTGCCGGAGCAGCGGGACAGCCTCGCGGCCAAAGCCTCCCACCTTGCCGTCGGTCAGGATCGGCTCCAGGCCGTAGCCGACTTCGATACGGTATTTGTGGTCCTGCACGGCCAGCAGGATGAGGACGCCGTGATCGGTGGCTTTGCTTCCGATGCCCCACTGCTTGTACAGGGCGACGGCGTAGCTCTCGATGTCCGAGCCGTCCAGGGAATTTACCGTGACGACGGCGATCTGGGCCTTTGCTTTCTGGTCGAGTTGCTGGCAGATGTTGTCCAGCTGCGCGATAGTTGTTGGGTCCAGCACGTGGGCGAAGTCGTTGACGTAGTCGGTCGGCTTCAGTTGGGAGACGGGTTCTGCCCAGAGTGACAGCGGGAGCGCCAGCAGGACGAGAGCGACGCGGATCGACTGCAGGAACTTCATTCGCGGTGATTGTATAGGAAACTGGGGTCGGGCCTTGCTCGACTGCACCAGCGCGGGCGCTCGCGCCTACATGGTGCTGAGAAAATCTACGACCTGGGCTTCTGCCCAGCGGCCGTCGCTGCCGTCGGTCCTCTCGCCCAGGTATGAGCAGTGGCCGCCGTCCTCCGTCTCGATGAATGTGATGTTCGGATTGTCCAGGATGGCGCGGCGGGTTTCGGGAAGGATGCGAATGAACGGATCATTGGCGGCGTTAAGAATGAAGGTGGGGACTGCGATGCGGTCGATCACATGCGCGGCGGCGGCGCGGTCGTAATAGTCGTCGGCGCCGGTGAATCCGCAATAGAACGCCGTGATTCGGTCGTCAAATTCGCGCAGGCTGCGGATGCCACGGAGTCGCGCAGTGTCGAATGCGCCCGGAAACAGGCGGGCCTTGGTCCGCAGCCGGCGATTCAGCTGCCACAGGAAATATTGTTCATACAGGCGGTTGCCGGGCAGATGCAGGGCGTCAGCCGAGGCGGCCAGGTTGACCGCAGGACAGACCGCCGCTACCGCCTGAAACTGACGCGGGCCTGCGCTTCCCCACTCGCCGGCCAATTTCAGCACCAGGTTGCCGCCCATGGAATATCCGGCCAGCGCGAAGCTGCGAGATATGGTCCTGCTCGATCAAATGCTGCGCGACGGCGGCGATGTCCTGCGAGCGGCCGGAATGGTAAAGGGTTGGAGCCAGGGCCTCGGTGCCGCCGCAGTTACGTTGATTCATCCGGACCACGTTCATGCCGCGAGCCAGCCCCTTGGCGGCAATCCCCTGCATGTACGTGGAATCGCTCGAGCCCTCGAGGCCATGCACGATGATGACGGTCAGTGCCTTCTGCCGGTCGCTTTGCCAGTGACAGTGGGCCAGGACCTTAACGCCCGGCTCGACTTCGATCAATCGCGCCTCGGCCGGGGGCAGGGCAATGCGGCGGGAAAGAAAGAAGCTGGCCAGGGTCTGGCGGTGCCCGCCGCCCAGTCCGCGGCGCGGCACGAAAGCCGGCGTTTTCGTTTGCACAGTCTCCACTGCTTGATTTTAAATGGTGGGGCGACGCAGGTTGCGGGCAAAGGAGCCAACGCGATGCCGATTTTCGAATACATCTGCAAGCAATGCGATCACCGGTTCGAAGCTCTGGTGTATGGGGAGGAGAAGGCGGAGTGTCCCAAGTGCCACGGCAGCAACTTGGCGCCGCAGCTCTCGGTGTTTGCCGTGAGTGCGAAAGGCAGTTCTGCCGCCCCAGCACCCTCAACCGGAGCCTGCGGTTCCTGTGGCGACCCGCGCGGGCCGGGGTCCTGCTCGCTTCCCGATATGAACTGAAGGCCGCAGGGCGTTTCCCTCCTACCCCTTTGTTAAGACGGTAGTTATCTACGTGACCCCAGGCACCAGTCTGGCATGACTGCGGTAAGTTTTCTTCTCCCATCCGCCCCCGTACCATCCGGAGAGATCAGGCCTCGAAGGGTTGAGCTTCGAAGCCCAGGAGTCCGGATGGATCGTCGCCGCCATAATCGGATCAAGGCGCAGTTGCCGGTGCGAATCTGGGGCGTGGATGCCCACGACCTGCCCTTCATGCAGCTGGCCAGCGTCAAGAACCTGAGCAGCACCGGCGCGGTCATTCGGGGCATGCGCCGCCAGATCAAGCCCGGAGAAATCCTGGAGGTGCAGTTGGACGACGAAAAAGCCCAGTTCCGCGTGATCTGGACTGGCATGCAGGGCACGCAAAGCGCCGGCGAACTTGGCTTGCAGAGACTGGCTTCCGAACCTTGCTTGTGGGGCATGGCTTTGGGTTGCTACAGCGAACTGGTAGCCGAAGGCTAAGGTTTTTCGCCAATTTGCTCTGCATATCGCTTGATCGGCGGTTTGCAGAGCATCGGCGGTTCTAATATTCTGCCCACTTCGTAACATCCTCGTAATTATCCGACTGATCATTGGAGAGCGAATGGTGCGGACTATTCTGGCTGTGATGTTCTGCTTAGTGTTCACATCCGCGGTTGAAGCCCAGGCGCAATCTCTGAACCTGATGCCCCTGCCAGCCAAAGTGCAGATGGGCAGCGGCCAGCTGGTGGTCGACCCCAACTTTTCCGTTTCTATCGCCGGTCATCGCGAAGCACGGCTGGATCGTGCGGTCGAGCTTTTCCTCACTCAGCTTCGCCGTCAAACCGGCATGCCTCCCATCGACATGAAGGTCACGGATTCCGCGGCCGCCACTCTCGTCATCGCGGCCGCCGCCGGAACCAAAGCGGTGCAGGAACTGGGTGAGGATGAATCCTACCGGCTGGAGATCGCGAGCTCTGGCGCACGGTTGAACGCGCCCACCACGCTCGGAGTCATGCGCGGGCTGCAGACTTTCCTGCAATTGGTGCGGACTACGAGCGCGGGCTTTGCCGTGCCAGCGGTTTCGATCGAGGACAGCCCGCGCTTTCCCTGGCGCGGGTTGATGATTGATGGGGGCCGCCACTTTATTCCGCTCGACGTTCTGAAGCGCAATCTGGACGGCATGGCGGCGGTGAAGATGAACGTGTTTCACTGGCATCTTTCCGAAAACCAGGGCTTCCGGGTCGAAAGCAAGAAATTTCCCAAGCTCACGGGTATGGGTTCGGATGGGCTGTTCTACACGCAGGATGAGGTCCGAGAGCTGATTGCGTATGCGCGCGAGCGCGGCATTCGCGTGGTTCCCGAGTTCGACATGCCGGGGCATGCGACTGCCTGGTTTGTGGGCTATCCCGAACTGGCCAGCGGGCCGGGACCTTATCGGATCGAGCGCCAGTGGGGCGTTTTCGATCCCGCCATGGACCCTACCCGGGAAGAAACTTACAAGTTCCTGGACACATTCATCGGCGAGATGGCTGGACTTTTTCCCGACCAGTTTTTCCATATCGGGGGCGACGAAGTAAACGGCAAGGAGTGGGACGCAAATCCCAAAATCCAGGCCTTCATGCGCGCCCACGGCATGAAAAGCAATGGCGATCTGCAGGCCTATTTCAATCTGCGGGTCGAGAAGATCGTGGCCAAACACGGCAAGACCATGCTGGGCTGGGATGAAATTCTTCGGCCCGATCTGCCCAAGACCATCGTGATTCAATCCTGGCGTGGCCCGGACTCTCTAGCCCAGGCGGCGAAGCTGGGCTATCGCGGATTGTTGTCCTCCGGTTACTACGTTGACCTGATGTGGTCAGCGGAACGGCATTACGCGACCGAGCCGCTGAGCGGAGCAGCCGCCAGCCTGACTCCGGAGGAACAAAAGCGCATCCTGGGCGGCGAGGCTTGCATGTGGTCGGAGTATGTTTCGCCGGAAAATATTGATTCCCGCATCTGGCCGCGCACCGCCGCCATCGCCGAAAGACTATGGTCGCCGCAGGATGTTCGCGATGTGAACTCGATGTATCAGCGTCTGGCGGTGACGAGCACCTGGCTCGACGGACTCGGCTTGACCCACAATTCCAGTTACGCCCCCATGCTGCGCCGCATTGCCGGGACAAACGACATCTCAGCCCTGAAAGTTCTGACCGATGTGCTCGAACCGGTGAAGGACTACACTCGTGAAGATACCGCGTCGGCGCCTGCCACCAGCCTTCTGCCGCTGAATCGCGTAGTGGATGCGGTGCGTCCGGAAAGCGCGACGGCCAGGCAATTTGCCGAAGCGGTCAACGAATTTACTGGCGGCGCGGCCAAGCCGGGCACCGAAGCCCGCATCAGAGATTTGCTCAATCGCTGGCGCGACAACCAGGATGATCTTCAGCCCCAGTTTGAAAAATCCCTTCTGCTCCAGGAAGTCGCTCCCCTCTCGCAGAATCTATCGGCGCTTGGCGCCGCGGGCCTGGCGGCTCTCGACTATCTAGACCGTAGCGAACCCGCTCCGGGCGCGTGGGTAACCGCGCAACTCGCGCTGGTCGAGCAGGCCGCGAAACCGCAGGCCCAATTGCTGATCATGGTTGCGCCATCGGTTGGAAAGTTGATTCAGGCCAGCGCAGGGCAGGCTGCGCCGGCCTCATCGCCTGCAAAATAGGAGTACGCTGAAAGTCCGCGGAGGTGGGCCGTGGTATCTGCAGAAGATGGCATCCCAAAGCCGGCGCTGGTAAGCCACGACGATTTCACCGCCCAGCCGGAATCCTGGCCCGCTCTGCCGCTCGAGGCCTGGCAGGACACCTGCTCAACCCTTCACATGTGGACCCAGGTCGTGGGCAAAGTGCGCCTGGCGCAGAGTCCGCTAGTCAATCATTGGTGGGAAGTACCTCTCTATGTCAGCGCGCGCGGGCTTACGACTTCCGCCATTCCGTACCGTCTCGGCATCTTCGAAGTGGAATTCGATTTTCTCCATCACAACCTCGTCATTCAGACCAGCCAGGACCAGCTCAAGTCCATTCCGCTGGAGCCGCGCTCGGTGGCTGACTTCTACAAAGAGTTCATGGCCGCGCTGGCCTCCCTCGGCATCGACGTGAAGATCTGGCACATGCCGGTCGAGATTCCCAACCCGATTGCGTTTGATCGCGATACTCAGCATGCGTCCTATGATCGCGAATACGTGACCCGGTTCTGGCGCATTCTTCTGGCGGTGGACAGCATATTCCAGGAATTTCGTTCAGGCTTCATCGGCAAGAACAGCCCGGTGCATTTCTTTTGGGGCAGTTTCGACTTGTGCGTCACGCGTTTTTCCGGACGGCGCGCCCCGGAGCGCGCCGGCGCCGATCTGATCACACGCGAGGCTTACTCGCATGAAGTGATCAGCGCGGGATTCTGGCCGGGCGGGGGCGAGATCAAGGGACCGGCGTTTTACGCCTACGCGGCTCCGGAACCGGCGGGCTACGGGCAGAGCCCGGTGCGTCCCGGAAAAGCGTTTTATCACTCCGGAATGAAGGAATTCTTCCTGATGTATGACGACGTTCGTGGAGAGGCTTCGCCCCGATCGGCGCTGCTCGAATTCCTGCATAGCACCTACGAAGCTGCGGCCAACCTGGGCAAATGGGACCGGGAGGAACTCGAACGGACCGCGTAGATTCGAGGAGCCGGGCGCTCGCAAAGCTCTCTGCGGCAAGGATTTAGGCCGGGTGCGCGGCGGTTGTCCAAGGTCTTTGAGCAAAATCTGGTTGTCCTTCCGTTACCTGTCCAAGGTTACCGACGGGTCCTATGATGAAACGTCTGTTATTTGACTATGGCGACTCCGACTCTCGATCCCAAGACCAGCGACACGGTCCAGGCACTGGTGCAACTACTCCGCTCTCGCTCATCGGAGGAGATACGCCAGCGCATGTACGACAATCCGCCCGGAAGTCCGTGGTGGGCTGCCTGCAAGACCGAGCTTGACCTGAGGAATAGCGAACGGGCGGCGACCGCCCTGGTCGATACCTCGCGCGTGCTGGACAAGCTGCGCAGCGCAACCGACCACCTCGACGAACTCACCGAAAAACTGGTGCAGTCGACATCGGACATGGCCGAAATAGTAAAGAGCGTGCGCGAATCCGGCAGACGGATGGAAATTGCAACCTACGTGATCGTCGGGTTGACCATCGTGCAGTTGTTCTACATAGCCTTCCAGTTTTCTGCCCGGCATTAACGCCGGGACGGGCGCGACGCCCGTCCTCCATCGCAAAAGATGTGGTCGCGGGCGACTGGCCCGCGCGCGGGTCGCCCCTAGCGCATCGGCCTTTGCCCTGAAGCCCCGCCTCCGTTACCATAGCCGCCGTGGCTAACTACATTGGCGCCATTGACCAGGGGACCACCAGCACGCGCTTCTGCGTATTTGACGCGGCCGGCAAGATCGTGGCGTCCGCGCAGAAGGAGCACCAGCAGATTTATCCGCAGCCGGGATGGGTCGAGCACGATCCCGAGGAAATCCGGCAGGCCACGCAGGATGTGATTGCGCAAGCTCTGCAGGCGGGTAAGCTTCGCGCTTCCGACCTTGCGGCCATCGGGATCACGAACCAGCGCGAGACCACTGTCCTGTGGAACCGCAAGACCGGCAAGCCCGTGGCCAACGCCCTGGTCTGGCAGGACACGCGGGTGGATGACTACGTGGCCGAACTCTCCCGCGAAGGCGGAGCCGACCGCTTTCGCGCCCAGACCGGACTTCCGCTCAGCACCTACTTCAGCAGCCTGAAAATCCGCTGGCTGCTCGAGCATGTGCCGGGGATACGAAAGCAGGCCGAGGCCGGCGAGGTAGTTTTCGGCAACATCGATTCTTTTCTGACATGGCACCTCACCGGCGGCCCGGACGGCGGACTTCACATCACCGACGTCACCAACGCCAGCCGCACCCAGCTCATGGACCTCGACACCCTCTCCTGGGATGAAGACTTGCTGGATGCCTTCGGTATTCCCCAGGCGATGTTGCCTCGCATCTGCTCCAGTGGCGAAGCTTACGGCGCGGTGAAAGTCGGGGCTGCGACGGGAGTCGTGATCGCAGGAATCCTGGGAGATCAGCAGGCCGCGCTTGTAGGCCAGACTTGCTTCAAGTCCGGCGAAGCCAAGAACACTTATGGCACGGGTTGTTTCCTGCTGATGAATACCGGGGAACGTGCCGTCCGCTCGATCCATGGGCTGCTCACCACCGTTGCCTACAAGTTCGGTAAAGAACCGGCGCACTATGCGCTGGAGGGCAGCATTGCCATCACCGGCGCGCTGGTGCAGTGGATGCGCGATAATTTGGGCCTGATCGGCGCCAGTGCCGAGATTGAAACGCTGGCGCGCACGGTGGAAGACAATGGCGGCGTCTATTTTGTGCCGGCATTCTCCGGCCTCTACGCGCCGTACTGGAAGCACAACGCCCGCGGCGTGATCGCCGGCCTGACCCGCTACGTCAATAAAGGACACCTGGCGCGCGCGGTGCTCGAAGCCACTGCATTCCAGACCCGCGAAGTAGTCGAAGCCATGGAGCAGGATTCTGGCATCGCTCTGGATGTCCTGCGCGTCGACGGCGGCATGGTGGACAACACGCTGCTGATGCAGTTCCAGGCCGATATTCTGAATCGACCGGTGGTCAAGCCGCTGATCAAAGAAACCACTTCTTTAGGCGCGGCCTATGCGGCCGGGCTGGCGGTGGGCTTCTACAAGAACACGGACGACCTGCGCGCCCGATGGTCGGTGGGACAAACCTGGAACCCGAGCCTGGAGGAGCCGAAGCGCGCCGAGATGTACCGGTTGTGGAAGAAAGCCGTGACGCGTTCGTTTGATTGGACGGAGTAGGTTTCGGATAAAGGCTTGAAGCGCGTGAACTTCTAGCTGTCCTCGCCCACCTTCAGCACCGCCAGGAACGCTTCCTGCGGAATGTCCACGCGGCCGATGCGCTTCATGCGGCGCTTGCCTTCTTTTTGCTTTTCCAGGAGCTTGCGCTTGCGGGAGATGTCACCGCCGTAGCATTTGGCGATCACGTTCTTGCGGATGGCAGACACGGTCTCGCGGGCAATGATCTTCGACCCGATCGAAGCCTGGATCGCCACCTCGAACATCTGCCGCGGAATCAGTTCCCGCATCTTCGAAACCAGCAGCTTCCCGCGCTCGTAGGCGAAGTCACGATGCACAATGATGGAGAGCGCGTCCACCGGTTCGCCCGCCACCAGAATGTCCAGCTTCACCATGGGCGATTCCCAGTAATCCGCCAGGTGATAATCGAGGGACGCGTAGCCGCGGGACACCGATTTCAGCCGGTCATAAAAGTCGAGCACGATCTCGTTCAAAGGTAGCTCGTAGTGCAGCATCACGCGCGACGAACTTACATATTCGAATGTCTTTTGCTTGCCTCGTTTGTCTTCCACCAGCTTCAGGATCCCACCTACGTATTCTTCGTTGGTAAGAATGGTGGCCAGGATCACCGGTTCCTGGACTTTGGCAATCTCGCTGGGGTCCGGCCAGCGTGAAGGATTGTCGACCTCGATCAACGTGCCGTCGGTCTTGGTGATTTTGTAGCGCACGCCTGGGGCGGTGGTGATCAGCTCCAGATTGAATTCGCGCTCCAGCCGCTCCTGGATGATCTCCATGTGGAGAAGTCCGAGAAAACCGCAGCGAAAGCCGAAGCCCAGCGCGACCGAACTCTCCGGCTCGAAGAAGAAAGACGAATCGTTGAGCCTTAATTTTTCCAGGGCTTCGCGCAGCTGGGTGTGTTCATGCGCGTCCACGGTATAGAGTCCGGCGAAAACCATGGGCTTGATTTCTTCGAAGCCGGGAAGAGGCTCGATCGCGGGATTGTTTTCGTCGGTGATGGTGTCGCCGATTTTCGTGTCGGCCACGGTCTTGCTGTTGGCCATCAAAAAACCGACTTCACCCGCCCGCAGTTCTTCCACCTCGACCGGCTTGGGAGTCAGAACGCCGAGCGTCTCCACTTCCAAGACGCGTCCATTCCACATCAGGCGAATCTTTTGTCCCTTGCGGATGGTTCCTTCGAAGACGCGGGTCAGCACAATCACGCCGCGGTAGGGATCAAACCAGGAGTCGAAAATCAGCGCCTGCAGCCGATTGTCTGGATTGCCTTTGGGCGGATGCACGCGCTTCACGATGGCTTCGAGAACCTCGGGCACGCCTTGGCCGGTCTTGGCGCTGATCAGCACGGCGTCGGAAGCGTCGAGACCGACTGCGCCCTCGATCATCTCCTTGGTGCGCTCCACGTCGGCGCTAGGCAGATCAATCTTGTTGATGACCGGAATAATTTCCAGACGGTTGTTGATGGCGAGATAGGCATTGGCCAGCGTCTGCGCCTCCACGCCCTGCGAGGCGTCCACCACCAGCAGCGCGCCTTCGCAAGACGCCAGCGAACGCGATACTTCGTAGGAAAAATCCACGTGACCGGGGGTGTCGATGAGGTTCAGCTGGTAGGTGTGGCCATCCTGCGCGGTATACATCATGCGGACGGCGTGCGCTTTGATGGTGATGCCGCGTTCCCGCTCCAGGTCCATGGAGTCGAGAACCTGGGCCTGCATCTCGCGCGCGGTCAGCGATCCGGTCAACTCCAGCAGGCGGTCCGCCAGCGTGGATTTACCGTGATCAATATGTGCAATGATCGCAAAATTGCGAATAGAGGCGGCGTCCATGGCGGCAGCGGTCAATGTTTGATTCTAACAGGCGGGCGCCGGACGTCGGGCTTCGGACCTCGGGCTGCAGTTGGCTGCTCTTTGGAAGCTTGACCGAGGCCTGACCTCTGCCGTCCGATATAAAATGAAGGCATGCAACCGGCGTTTCCGTTCACCGCGATCGATCACGTCCAGCTTGCCATGCCTCCGGGCGGGGAAGAAACGGCTCGCCAGTTCTATCGCGACCTCCTGGGGATGGCGGAAGTTCCCAAGCCGGAAGAACTCGTCAAACGGGGCGGATGCTGGTTCGAAAGTGGCGCGGTGCAAGTTCATCTTGGCGTGGAGAGGGATTTTCATGCGGCGAAGAAGGCGCATCCGGCCTTGCGTTGCCGTGACTACGCGGGCGTCGTGCAACGTCTGTCCGGAGCCGGCGTGGAAGTCACGGAGGCCAATGATATTCCCGGAATTCGCCGCTGCCATATTCACGATCCTTTTGGAAATCGCATCGAGCTCACTGACTGAAACTCTTATGCTGGTGCTCGCTTCCACCTCTCCGCGCCGCCAGGAATTGCTGCGCAATGCGGGAATCCCGTTTATCGTTTTCCCCGCCAACATTCCTGAAATACCGCTGGCGGGAGAGAGCCCGCGAGGCTGTGCGGAACGCCTGGCTCGGGAGAAAGCCCGGGCAATTTCCCGCCAGCAGCCCGGCCAACCTGTGCTTGGAGCCGATACCATCGTCGTCGTCGACGATGGCGAGATTCTCGGCAAACCCCGCGACGAAGCCGACGCGAGGCGGATGCTGCGCTTGCTTTCGGGACGAACTCATCAAGTCACAACCGGCGTTTGCCTAGCGGGACCGTCACTGAGAAGCGGGCACCAGAAACCGCAAACTGGGTTTGAAGACACACGTTCCGAGACCACACTGGTGACCATGACCACGCTCACCGAGCAAGATATAGGGGCGTACGTCGCAACCGGCGAACCCATGGACAAAGCCGGGGCCTATGCCATCCAGGGCGTTGCCTCGCGCTGGATTCCGCGCATCGAGGGAGATTATTTCAACGTGGTGGGATTACCCGTGGCGCTGGTGTTCAGAATGCTGCGGGAGAACGGAGTCGACCGGCAGGAAAATCAACGTCCGCTCTAGGCCTTCTTGTCCGGATCCTGCTCGCCGTCTTTTACGGCTGACTTGAAGTTTTTGATGCCTTCGCCCAGGCCCTTGCCCAGATCGGCCAGCTTGCTCGGTCCGAAGATCAAAAGCGCAATGGCCAAAATAACCAGAATTTCCGGCAACCCTAATTTTCCGGGCATGTGATACCTCCCTAGCGGGTTTGCCAAGCGCTCGGGAGCGCGTAGAAGGTTGGCGACGAACCCTGTGGAAATTCTAGGCTACCCGGTGGCCGGAGTCAAAGCACGTCTTCCTGGCTGGCGGTGAGGCAGTCGATCCACCACGTGGCTTCGGCTTCGCGTCTGTCTCATGCGCTGCCGCACGGGCGGGGCGCCCGCGCCTACATCGCGCTTACGCGGCTTCGATCAGTTCCGCCAGCAGTGTTGTCCGGCGCGGTAATTCGGAAATTATGATGGACTCGTGAGGGGCGTGGGCGCCTTCGCCTACTCCGCCCAGGCCATCCAGCGTGGGGATTCCCAGGCTGGCGGTGAAGTTTCCGTCCGAGCCGCCGCCGACGGATGCTTCTTCAAGCTTCCAGCCCAGCTGCTGTGCAACCTCCAAAGCTTTCTTGTACAGCGCGGCGACGCCGGCGCTGCGCTCCAGCGGCGGACGATTGACGCCTCCCGTGATTTCCAGCTTGCATTTGCGGTTGAAAGGTTTGAGTGCTCTGAGCTGACGGTCGATTGCAGCCGCGTCTTTTGCGCGCGCCACGCGTACATCAAGAGAAGCGGTGGCCTGCGCGGGAACCACGTTCGTCCGGGTGCCTCCGGAGACCAGTCCCACGTTCAAGGTGAGACCGCGCTTTAAGTCGACCAGCTTCGAGATGGCCGTAATTTGCTTTGCCATCTCTGCAATCGCGCTCTCACCCTTTTCGAAATCCAGGCCGGAGTGGGCGGCCTTCCCTGTGACTTTGATGGTGTATTCGCCGACGCCCTTGCGGGCGGTCTTCACCGCCCCCTTGATTCCGTAGGAAGGTTCCAGCACCAGCACCGCGCCGGATTTCCGGGCCAGGCTTTCGGTGATGCGGCGGGAAGACCCGCTGCCCACCTCCTCGTCCGAAACCAGAAGCACCGTAACCGGCCGCGGCAGGCTGTCGCCGTGCCAGGCGCGCAGTCCCTCGAGCGCATGCAGGATGAGCGCAATGCCCGACTTCATATCGAGCGCGCCCGGTCCCCAGAGCCGTCCATCGGCCACGCGGCACGGCATGGTCGAGAGCGTTCCCATCGGGTACACGGTGTCGATGTGACCCAGCAAGAGCACGGGCTTGCCGCCGCGCCCGCCGGGAAAGTCCACTTGCAGATGGTCGCCGAAGTCGGGCACGCGATGGAATTTTGCGTGGCCGCCGATTTTTTCGAAGCGGCCGGCCAGAAGCGCGCCCAGTTGGTCCACTGCCGGTTTGTTATCGCTGGGGGACTCGATCTCTACCAGCTGGCGGATGGTTTCGGTGATCGCGTCTTTGCGCTCGGCAAAGAAGCGCAGCCGATTCGTGGTTTCGGTGGAGGCGGGCTGGGCCGGGATGATGGCGGCTTCTTCAGGACCTTCTTCATGATGTCCATTCTCGCAGTATTCCGCGGCTGAGTCGCGGTACAGTATAATCTTCGCTCCTAACCAGTAACGATAAGAACCTGACGAGAGAAATGACCGACACCGCTCAGCCCGCGACCGCATCCCCGGCGCCGGTAAAGACCACGCTGGACATCGTCGATATTTTCCATATTTTGCCCCACCGGTTTCCCTTCCTGCTGATTGATCGCGTGGTCGAGATCCAGCGCAAGCAGCGGATCGTGGCCATCAAGAATGTGACCATCAACGAGCCCTTCTTTGCCGGGCACTTTCCCAACCTGCCCATCATGCCGGGGGTTTTGATTGTGGAGGCCATCGCCCAGGCGGGGGGCGCGTTGTTGCTGACCGAAGTGGAAGACCCGAAGGACAAACTCATCATGTTCACCGGGATCGAACGGGCGAAATTCCGCCGTCCCGTGGTGCCCGGCGACCAGTTGCGCATCGAAGTTGAATTGAAAAACTGGCGGGCGCGGCCGCGCATGATCGCCGTCCGCATGGAGGGAGTTGTTTTCGTAGGCGCCAGGCGTGTGGCCGAGGCAGTCGTCAGCTGTCAATTGGTGGAGACCGCGCGCGGGCGGGGTGGGTCGGATGGCGCCGGAGCAGCCTCAGACGCGGACGATCCGGAATAAGCTCTCGTATGGCGAAACGTCCGCAACCAACCAGCCCGTCGCCGCCTGATGCTAACGTGAAATCTTCGGCGGCGATTCACCCTACTGCGATCGTCGATCCCCGCGCCAAAGTCCATCCCTCCTGCAAAATAGGTCCCTATTGCGTGATCGGGCCGGAAGTTGAAATGGGCGAAGGCTGCCGCTTGGTTTCGCACGTCACTATCGAAGGGCCAACGAAAATCGGGTCGGACAACGGCTTCTTTCCCTTCTGTTCGATCGGCATGGCGCCGCAGGATATCAGCTACGCCGGCGAACCGACTCGCCTCGAGATTGGCGACCACAATGAGATTCGCGAGTTTGTCACCATCAACCGGGGCACGGTCAAGGGCGGCGGACTGACTCGCGTGGGCAGTCACACGCTGGTCATGGCCTACACGCATGTTGCGCACGATTGCGTCATCGGGGACCACGTGATCCTGGCCAATGCCGCAACCCTGGGGGGGCACATCACGGTCGGAGAATGGGCCGTGGTGGGAGCGCTTTGCCCGGTCCATCACTTCGTCCGCATCGGGGCACACTCTTTCATCGGCGGAGGCACTACCATCACCCGGGACGTGCTGCCTTTCTCGAAGACGGCGGCGGCGCGGGACACTCATGCTTACGGTCTGAACGCAGTGGGCCTGGAGCGGCGGGGTTTCAGCAAGGAACGCATTCGCAAGATTCACCACGCCTACAAACTCTTGCAGGCTTCGAAGCTCAACACTTCACAGGCGCTCGAGCGCATGAAGTCCGAGCCCGACCGCGGGGAGGACGTGGACATGCTGATAAGATTCATCGAAGCGTCAGAACGCGGCGTGATCAAATAGCCTGCGGGGAGCATCGGATCGGGATTTTTAGCAGATCGGCCATAGCCCGGGGCACAACTTTTCCTCGTTGAGAACGTGAAAGATTGTCCATTCGTCGAGTACGTCGACCGCGGGGTCCTTTGTCAGTTGCGCGTTGATCATGGCCCGGACCAGCTTCTCGACGTTGCTCTGGGCTTCGGCTCGGCGTTCGGTGAATTCGTACAAACTGACTTTGTGGGCCTCGAGACCGGCCTTCAGCAGGGCCTTGAAACCGCTTTCACACTGGAGCGAGAACTTGAAGCGATGCCTCGCCGCCGCTCGTACTGCCGCCCCCCACATGTGTCCCGAAGGGTGCCGGATAACGGGTGGGGTCTCGGCCATAAGTTGTCCCAGGCGATCCCGCTGGGATTCGCGATTGAACGATTGTGCTCCGTGAACCGAACCATAATCAAGCATATGTCGAACTCGAGGCTCCCGCGGTTTCGGACCCTTGCTGTTAAAGGCGTCATCCCGAGCTTGCGAGGGATCTGGCGTGCGAGCGGATGTCGAGTTTGCCGTTATAGGATGAAGGCTTCAGGATGATGCCGGTTGGATGCTAAATATGCCGGAACGAATCGGTCTGATTGCCGGAAACGGAAGCTTTCCCTTGCTGGTGCTGGATGCCGCGCGGGCGCAGGGGTTCGACGTCATCGTCGCAGCCATCAAAGAAGAGGCGTCTCCGGAAATTGAGCGACACGGAGCCACGGCGGTGCACTGGCTCTCGCTGGGGGAGTTGTCCAAGTTAATCGCGACCTTTCAACGCGAAGGCGTGCGCCGCGCCATTATGGCGGGACAGGTGAAGCACAAACAGATTTTTTCCAGCATCCGTCCCGACTGGAAGCTGGCGAAGTTGCTGCTGTCGCTGGGAACGCGAAACACCGACTCCCTGCTGGGCGCGGTCGCCCAGACTTTGGCCGAGGAAGGCATCACGCTGGAGAATTCAACCGGATTCCTGGAACCATTGCTCGCCAAGGCGGGCGTTCTCACCAAGCGGGCGCCAACTGAGCAGGAAAATAAGAACATCGAGTACGGACGCACCGTCGCCCGCCAGTTGGCGCAGTATGATATTGGACAAACCGTAGTGGTCGCGGAGTCAGCCTGCGTGGCGGTTGAGGCCATGGAAGGCACCGACGCCGCGATCGGGCGCGCGGGAGAGATCATGCGGTCGCTGGCCGGAGACGCCTCCACGCTGAGTCGCGAACTCACGGTGGTGAAAATCTCCAAACCGAATCAGGACATGCGTTTCGATGTGCCGGTGGTCGGAGTGAAGACCATTACCGTGATGCGCCAGGCCGGGGCTACTTGCCTCGCACTCGATGCCGGGAAATGCCTGCTGCTTGACGGCAACGCCATCATCGCAGCTGCCGATTCAGCTGGCGTCGCGATCGTGGCTGACTAGCGTGCCGCCGTTTGTTTAACTCTTGGAGCTCTGCATGACTGAAACCTTCCGCCTCGCCGATCAAATCCGCCGCGCCTTCGAAGGCGGCGCCTGGCACGGCGATTCCGTTCTCGAACTGCTGGCCGACGTGAACGCCAAAACCGCGGCCGCCCGGCCCATCAAAGACGCCCACAGCATCTGGGAGATCCTCCTCCACATCGCGGCGTGGGACGCCGTGGTTATCCGCCGCGCCGGCGGCACGGCCGTCACGCTCACTGACGAGCAGAACTTCCCCGCGGTGACCGACAGCAGCGAGGCGGCGTGGAGCCATGCGATCGAGACCACAAAGAAGACTCACCACGAACTGATCAAAGCGGTCGCCGCCTTTCCCGATTCGCGCCTGACGGAACAGGTTCCGGGCAAGACCCAGAACTATTACAACTTCTACTACATGTTCAGCGGCATCGTGCAGCACGAGCTCTATCATGCCGGCCAGATCGCCCTGCTGAAGAAGGCAGCGAAGTGAAAATCCTTTGCGTCCTTTGCGGTCAAGACCTCTAACCGCAAAGTTCGCAAAGAAAATCCCTTTGATCCCGGAGAATTAGCAAACTGGCAGACGACTTTATTAACGTTGCTGTGGTTGGCGTGGGCGCCTTCGGACGCAACCACGCCCGCATCTATCACCAGTTGGCGCAGCAGGGTGAAGCGGTCCGCCTGGTGGGCGTGGTGGATCCGGATGTGGCCCGCGCCGACGCGGTCGCCAGCGAGTTCGGCTGCCGCGGATTCGGATCGGTCGAGCAGCTGGTGACCACGCACAGCGAAGTGCAGGCAGCTTCGGTCGCTGTTCCCACGGTGCAGCACCTCGAGACCGCCCGCGCGCTGATGAAAGCCGGAGTCGATGTGCTGGTGGAAAAGCCGTTCGCGACGTCCCTGGCGGAAGCCGACGAGCTGGTCGGCCTGGCCCAGAGCTTGAACCGGGTCGGACAGGTTGGACACCTGGAACGCTTCAACCCCGCGGTCCGGGCCACGGCGCCGCTCATTACCCGGCCTATGTTTTTTGAGGTTCACCGGCTTAGCGTATTCACTCCGCGGTCGCTCGATGTGGACGTAATTCTCGATCTCATGATTCATGATCTTGATGTCGTGCTCTGGCTGGTGAAGTCGCCGGTGAAGGAAATTCGGGCCGTGGGCCTCCCCATTCTTTCGGACAAAGCCGACATCGCCAACGTTCGCCTGGAATTCGAATCCGGCTGTGTGGCCAATTTCACCGCCAGCCGGGTTTCAACCGAGCGCGTCCGCAAGCTGCGGTTCTTTCAGCCGCGGCAATATATTTCTCTCGACTACAGCCGCCAGGAGGTGCTGGTGTTCAGTGTGGGCGAAGCCGACGAGGCGGCAGGAACGCCCTCAGTGAATCCGCAGATCAAGGTCGCCAGGCCGGTGATCGTAGCGGAAGAACCTTTGCAGGCTGAGCTCAGGGCGTTCCTCGATGCGGTACGAACTCGTTCCAAACCCCTGGTCTCATTTGAAGACGGGCGGCGCGCCCTCGCCGTGGCCCTCGACATCGTGGCGGCGATTCGGGACCACGGTCAGAAAGTCCAACTCGAACGATTGCGCTGACGCTCCGGCACCGCCGGTAAGTGATTGCTGCGCAATGATCCAGCACGATTTCTTGTTTTACACTTCTTGACAATCAATCCCCGCTCTTCGGGGTAACCTTTATTGACCAGTCAGGTACAAACGTAAGTGCCTGCGGGCGGTGGTTTTTCGCAGATATTCCAGAAAGATGCGAGAATGGAAGGATCAGTCGTTGGTCGTTGGTCATCGGTCGTTGGCCCTTGGCCATAGGGTCTGTCGTTGACGCTTCGCCACTAGGGGGTGGACTTTTGTTTAATTTCCTAGTTGGGCCTCGCGCTAGGTTGTTTGGCCAAGGGCCAATGGCCAACGACCGACGACGCACTTCGTACGCGATAAGCCAGCAGGTCGATGTCAATTACTGAAATCCCGCCTCGCAACCCCGTACCGACAGCGCAACCAGCCGCACCCCCGGGCGGCGATCTATACGACGCTAGCGGATGGGAATCCGCTTATCTCGAAATGCATGACGTTCCTGCGCTGCTGATTCAGCTGCAGGACGACCTCTCGCGATCGCGTCAACGGGAAGCTTTTTGGATTTCCGTCGTTGTCCACCTGGCCATCGTCATCCTGGTGGTCAACTCGGGCCGGCTGGCGGACCTGATGCACCGGCGTTCGGTGATTCTGGTAAGCCCGCAAGATCTGCTGAAGCAGAAAGACCTTACTTACCTGGAGCTGCCTCCGGACGAGCAGAAACTGACCAAGCGGCCGGACACCAACAAGATCTCGGACAAGGACCGGATCGCAACCTCGAAGGCTCCCCAACTTGACCGCAAGGAATTGAAGAAGATTCTGGACAGCGCGCGTCCGGGCGCCCCCGGCCCCAGCGGCCCTCCGGTGCAATCGCAGCCCGTTGCCCCGGCTCCGCCGGAGCAGGAGCCGCCATCGCCGCAGCCCCCTCCGGACCAGAACCAGGTGGCGCGCCTGCAGACTCCGCCCGCGGAGCGGCCTACGCCGAATTTCAACACCGGCGCGATGTCGGCGGGATCGGCCATCGAACAGGCGGCGCGCGCGGCCATCTCGAATCGCGGCGGATACGGTGGCGACAATGGGGACTACGGCCTGGGCCAGGGCAAGCAAGGCGGCGTAGCGGTCGGACCGATGGACGTCCTCAGCGACACCATGGGCGTGGATTTCGGCCCCTATCTGGCCCGGGTGTTGCACGATGTGCGGGAAAACTGGTATCGCATTATCCCCGAGTCGGCGCGCGCGCCGCTGATGAAAAAGGGGAAAGTCTCGATTGAGTTCGCGATTCTAAAGAACGGCCAGGTTGCCGGGCTTCAGATTGTCGGTACTTCCGGCGATGTGGCCCTGGATCGCGCCGCTTACGGCGGGATCACCGCGTCCAAACCATTCCCGCCGCTTCCGGCCGAGTTCGGCGGCCAATATCTGGCGCTGCGCTTCCACTTCTACTACAACCCGGATAGGTCGGATATACAGTAAACCGGGCGTCAGATGTCGGCCGCCCGACGGTCCTCCGACTTCTTACCAGACTCTACATCTCTTCTCCCGCACCATCTCGGAACCGGCCTTGCACTGGAACGTCTGCTGAAACTCGGGTGAGTTGGAAACGACTCCGTTGACCCGGTATTTATCGGGCGAGTGGGGATCGATGGTGGCATACATGCGTTTGGTTTCGTCGCGGGTGTTGGAACACCAGCTCTGGCCGTAGCCGATGAAGAAGCGCTGCTCCGGCGTGAATCCGTCAATTGGTTCCAGTTTCTGGCCTTGAGTCTCGGTCTTCCAGGCCATGTAAGCCAGCATCATGCCGCCCAGATCGGCGACATTCTCGCCCATGGTCAGCTGCCCATTGACCTTGACGTCATCGACCGCGACATATTGTGAATACTGGTCGGAGATGCAACTGGCGCGCTGGTCGAACTGCTTGCCGTCTTCCGCGGTCCACCAGTCGCGAAGATTGCCGTGGGCGTCGAACTGGCGGCCCTCGTCGTCGAAGCCGTGGGTCAGTTCGTGTCCAATGGTGGCGCCGGTGTCGCCATAGTTTGGAGCATCGTCGGCGCGGGGATCGAAAAAGGGCGGCTGCAGGATGCCGGCGGGGAAATTGATGTCGTTGATCTGCGGATTGTAGTAGGCATTGACCGTGGGCGGCGTCATGTCCCACTCGCCGCGGTCCACGGGCTTGCCGATCTTCGCGATCTGACGGTTGAATTCAAACCCGCGGGCGCGCAGAACGTTGCCCATGTAATCCTCGCGCGCGATGGTCAAAGCGCTGTAATCGCGCCACTTGTCGGGATACCCGATCTTGTTGGCCAGGGCATGCAACTTCTCCAAGGCCTGCTGTTTCGTTGCCGGAGACATCCAGGAGAGCCCATCAATGTCCTGCTCCATGGCGGCTTCGATTTGCTTCACCAGTTTCTGGGCGCGTTGCTTGGCCTCGGGCGGGAAGGCGCGCTCCACGTAGGCCTGGCCCAGGGCCTCGCCCAGGTCGTTGTCCACATAATTGACGCAGCGCTTCCAGCGGGGCTCGAGTTGTTGGGCGCCGGTCAGGGTCTTGCCGAAGAAATCGAAGTCGGCATCCACAAACGCGCTCGAGAGGTAGGGCGCGTTGGCATCCACCAGGTGCCAGCGCAGGTAGGCCTTCCAGTTGTCCAGACTCTCTTTCTTCAGGGTGGCGTCCATGGTTTTGAAGAACTCAGGCGCCGCCACATTCAGCGATTGCAGCCCCGGCTGGCCGGCCAGAGAGAAGTATTCTTTCCAGCGGAAGGATGGACTGAGCCCTTCCAGTTCCCGGCGCTTCATCTTGTGATAAAGCAGTTTGGGATCGCGGCGCTCCACCTGGGTCAGTGATCCCCTGGCCAGCGCGGTCTCAATGCGCAGGACGGTTTGGGCCTCGGTGGCGGCAACTTCCGGCGAATCCCCCAGCAGCTGGAACATCCTCTGGACATGGGCCACGTACGCCTGCCGAAGTTCCACGGATTTCGCATCGGTATTGAGGTAGTAGTCCCGGTCGGGAAGGCCCAGCCCGCTCTGGTCCACCTGCGCGATCACCTGGGAAGAATTCTTGTAATCCTGGTCAGACTGGAAGGCGAAAGGGACGTTCAGGCCCGGCATGGCGGCAACGAGCCTGGCCATTTCGCGTTTGGAACGCATTCGGTTGATGCGCTCCAGGTCGCTCTTCAGGGGGCTCGCCCCGGCGGTCTCGATTGCCTTTTCATCCATGCAGGCGCTGTAGTAGTCGCCGATCTTTTGTTTCACCGGATCGCGGCCAGGGCCGCCTGCCGTGGCCTCCTCGAGAATCTCGCGCAGCAGCGCCCGGTTTTGGTCCGCCAGCTTGCCGCCGACACCCCAGCTGGTCTTGTCCGGAGGGATGGGGTTCTTCTGCAGCCAGCCCCCGCATGCGTAAGCGAAAAAGTCGGTGCAGGGATCCACGCTGGTATCCAGGGAAGTGATATCGAAGACCGAAAGGTGGGAGGCTGCAGCGTCTTGCGCGTTGGCGCTGCCGGGGACGAGTAGCGAGACCATGACCGCAAGAGCCAGCGCGATTCGCAACATTGCTCTCCTTCGACCGGGAAGATTTCAGAACTTAGATTTCAGATTTAAGAATTAGATTTCCGGTCATGGCGCGAGTTCGGTCAATCTGAAATCTACAATCTGAAATCTGAAATCTGAAATCTGCCCACCTGCCTTCGGTTTCAGACGGCGATGCGCGGCTTTCGTGAGCAGGTCCTTGAATGGTTATCCGGACCCGGGCAGCGGATACGCCAGCCGCACCAGCGTCCTCTCCGAAAACGGCACATACAGGAGCGCGGCGGTCGCCGCAAAGGCGGCCCCAAACCCGATTTTTTCGGCGAGAAGAAACGGGGCCACGGCCCAGAGCTGGTCCAGCGTCAGTATGACCGGAAACATCCGCCGGAATTTTTCTCCCAGGCCACGATGGTCGAAAGCCACGGCCGAGATCAGGTAACAGCGCAGCGGGATACCCACGCCCGCCGTCACCAGTACTGCGACGAAGACGGCGCGCGCTTCCCAGACCGGCAGGAATGTGCTCGTGATCCGGTCGATCGCACCCAGCCGAAACAGCGCGCTCAGGTAAAAGATCAGATACATCGTTTGAATCAGCGCGAAAAGACCGCGGGTCAGACTGCGGCGGGGCAAGGGAACTTCGAGGTCACGATGGAAGGCCGCTTCCGGATTCGCGCCTGCAGTGACCGGCGTGACGTCCGCGGTCAGCGCCGAATGAGAATCCTGCGACTCAGAATGTGCCGGTTGTACCGGCGCCAGGAAGCGGTATCCGCGCCGGGCCAGGGTTTCCACGTAACGCGGGCTGGATGCCGAATCTCCCAGGGCCTCCCGCAGTTTGTTGATCGCAGTATTCAGGCTGTGGTCGAAATCCACGAAGGTGTCGGCCGGCCATAACTTCTGGCGCAACTCTTCGCGCGTGATCACCTCTCCCGGCCGGTCCAAAAGGCAGACCAGGATCTGAAAGGGCTGTTCCTGAAGGCGAATGCGGTTGCCATTTTTGCGTAGTTCGCCGGCCGCCAGGTCAACCTCGAAAACGCCGAAGCGTAGGGTTTTCCGCGCGGGAGTCATTGGTGGCAACGACACGGCAGCAGGAAGTTTAGCATTGCCAATTTCATCTCACCACGGACGGTGTGGGGACGGGTCTCCGACCCGTCCAGGCCGAGCAAAGCTCGGCGGTTCTGGTTGCCACGGCTTGGGGGTCGAAGACCGAAATTGCCACGGACCACATGGGGACAGCCGCCCCGGCTGTCCGGTCGAGCGCAGCTCGACGGATTCTTTTCCGGAAGTGAAAACTTCGCGGAGCCTGGCTCCGCCGGACAGCCGAGGGCGGCTGTCCCCAAGTGGCTGGTGGTGGCTCCCTGCGCGAGCGGGGCGCTCGCGCCTACATTGAGCTGCGGCGCTACAATGATTTTTGTGCCTCCGTCTTCCAAGCCTCCGGCTAAGCCTTCCATCCATAAGCTGGAAGCGCGCGGCATTCTTATCATCGGGGCGCTGATTTTGCTGCTCACGCTTGCGCGCTACTGGCATCACATCGCCTGGGGTGTCCGCTGACTGCGTCGCCCGATCCGCTGCTGGTGGTGGTGCTCGGTCCGACGGGAAGCGGGAAGACCGCACTCTCGCTGGCTCTCGCCGAACGCTTCCGCGGCGAGATCGTGAACTGCGATTCGGTGGCGATGTACCGCGAGTTTGAGATTGGGACGGCGAAACCCACCGTCGCCGAGCGTGCCCGCGCGCCTCACCATCTGCTCGATTTTGTGGACCCCTGCGGCTACATCACTGCCGGCGAATACGCTCGCCAGGCCCGCGAAATATTGCAGCAGATCAAGCAGCGCGGAGCGTTACCGATCGTGGTCGGCGGGACCGGGCTCTATCTGCGCGCCCTGCTGGAGGGCCTCTTCGCCGGCCCGCAGCGGTCGGAGGATTTGCGCGAGCGATTGCGGGAGCGCGCGAAAGAGAACGGGCCAGGCCATCTGCACCGGATCCTGCGCCGTCTCGATCCCGCCGCCGCTGTGAAGATCCACGCCAATGACATACCCAAGCTGCTGCGAGCCATTGAAGTCTGCCTGGCCTCGCGGACAAAAATGAGCGAAATGTGGAAGCAAGGCCGGGAGCCGCTACAGGGGTTTCGCGTCTTGCGGTTGGGACTTAATCCCGACCGCAAAGAGTTGTATGAGCGAATCAATCAGCGCGCGCGACGGATGTTTGATGCCGGCCTGTCGGAAGAGACTCTGACCCTGCTGGAGAAATACGGCGCGGCTCCGCGCCCGTTGTCCGCTCTCGGCTACAAACAGGCCGTGGCCCTGATGCGGGGCGAGTTCGATCGTGAGACCGCGGTGCAGGCGGCGCAGCAGGCGCATCGGAACTACGCCAAGCGCCAGATGACATGGTTTCGGCGGGAACCAGACGTGTTCTGGATTTCCGGCTTCGGAGATGATGCGAAGGTCGAAGCCGAGGCGATCCGGAAGGTGGCAGACATGCAGGCGCGAGTGAAGCCGTAAATTATCCAGCCGGTTTCCTTCGCGACCTTTGCGGATTTTCTTTGCGTCCTTTGCGGTCAAAAGGTTTTGATCTGTCGCAAATCGGCAAAAACTCCAAACCGCAAAGTCCGCAAAGAAATGCCGGTCAGCGTCGCAAGATCTCCTGCAGCGCATTTTTCAGGGCCGGGTGCTGGAACTGATATCCGCTGGCTGCCAGCTTGGCTGGCTCCACCCGCTGGCTGCCGAGAAAAAGTTCTTCGCCCATTTCTCCAAAGACCAGGCGGACGGCGAAGGCGGGCATGGGAAAAATCGCCGGGCGTCCCAGCACCGACGCCAGGATGCTGGTGAACTCCGCATTGGTCACCGGGTTCGGTGCGACTGTATTAACTGGGCCCTGCAGAGTGTCGTGCGTCAAAACGTGATGAATGGCGCCGGCCACGTCATCGACGGACACCCAACTCCACCACTGACGTCCGCTGCCGAGCCTGCCGCCCAGACCCAGGCGAAAGGGTGTAATCATTTTGGGCAAGGCACCGCCATTCGCGCTCATCACAACTCCAATGCGCATCTGTGCGGTGCGAATTCCTGCTGCCGTCGCCGGCTGGGTTGCGCCTTCCCACTGGCGGCAAATTTCGGCGGCGAAGCCATCGCCGGAAGCACTCTCTTCACGCAGAATCTCGTCCCCGCGGTTGCCGTAGTAACCCACAGCGGACGCCGAGATGAAGACTCGCGGGCGCTGCGCCGCTTTGGCGGCCGCTTCCGCCAGGTGGCCCGTGCCCTGGGACCGGCTCTCCAGGATGCGCCGTTTCTTGGCCTCGGTCCAGCGGCCGACAATGGTTTCTCCCGACAGATGGATGACCGCGTCGAAGCCTGAAACGGTCTCGGGCGGGACTGGACGGGCCGGGTCCCAGATCACCCGGTCCTTGCCCGCGGCTGAATTTCGAACCAGCCGTGTTACGGCAAATCCCTTGGCCTGAAGAAAGGACAGCAGGGCCGATCCGATGGGCCCGGAAGCGCCGCTGACTAGAATGCGTGAGGAGTTCATGGCGGGATGGTTCGTCCCAACTCTAGCAGATTGTATCGGCACTGAGGACAGCAGTGAACGCGCGCGGGCGCTCGAAACCGATTGGCGCGACCGTGGCCCATTTCGTCTGGCCACGTACCGGGTGAGCGCCCTCGCCGCCCATCACGCTATAATCCAGCATGGCGACGTTGCGCCAACAGTTCGCGACCAATGTGCTCACGGTCACCCGTTTCCGGGAACTGATGCGCCGAATGCGGGCCAACCGGCCGAACGACGATCTCGAACTGATCCGCAAAGCCTACGAGTTTTCCCAGAAACATCATGCCGGGCAAAGCCGGGCCTCCGGTCAACCCTACCTGGTCCATCCCCTGGAAGTGGCGCTGGTCCTGGCCGAAATGAAAATGGACCCGGTCGCCATCGCCGCCGGCCTGCTGCATGACTCCGTCGAGGACACTTCGGTCACGGTCGTCGATATCCGCAAGGAGTTCGGCGAGCAGGTGGCCCATATCGTCGAGGGCGTCACCAAGATCAGCGCCATCGATTTCGCAACCCGCGAAGAACAGCAGGCCGAAAACCTTCGCAAAATGATGCTGGCCATGATCGATGACATCCGCGTGGTGCTCATCAAACTGGCCGACCGGTTGCATAACATGCGCACCCTGGAGCATCTGCCGCCTGACCGGCAACAGAAGATCGCGCGCGAGACGCTCGACATATACGCCCCGATTGCGCACCGCCTGGGCATGGGGAAAATCCGCGGTGAACTGGAAGACCTGGGTTTCCGTTATGTCGATCCGATCGGATACCAGCAGGTCCACGATGCCGTCGAGGCCAGGCGCAAGGCGGGCGAAGAGTTCCTGGCGCGGATAGAAGGGGTATTCCGTGACAAGCTGAAAGAGGCGGGCATCACCGCGACCGTGGAAAGCCGCATCAAGCGCCTGTACAGCATCCACAAGAAACTGCAGCGGCAGCACATTACGGTGGAGCAGGTGTACGACCTCTATGCCATGCGCGTGATCACGCAATCGGTGCAGGATTGCTATGCCGTGCTGGGCATCATTCACAATCTGTGGCGGCCCGTGCCCGGCCGGATCAAAGATTTCATCGCCATGCCGCGGCCGAATCTTTATCAATCGCTGCACACTTCCGTAATTTCCGAAGAGGGAACGCCGTTCGAAGTGCAAATCCGCACCGAGGAAATGCACAAGATGGCCGAGGAAGGCATTGCCGCCCACTGGAAATACAAAGATGGCCCGGTCTCGGCGCAGGACGAGCAGCGCCTGGCCTGGCTGCGCCAGGTGGTGGAGTGGCAGCGCGACGTTTCCGATCCCAGCGAATTTTTGTCGACGCTGAAGATCGATCTTTATCCCGAAGAGGTTTACACCTTCACCCCCAAGGGCAAAGTCGTCGTTTTGCCCCGCGACTCTTCGCCCATCGACTTTGCCTATTCTGTCCACACCGAGGTCGGCCACAGCTGCGTGGGAGCGAAGGTGAACGGCCGCATGGTCCCGCTGCGCTTCAAACTGCATAGCGGCGACATCGTCGAAATACTGACCCAGTCCGGGCATAAGCCCAGCCGCGACTGGCTGGCGATTGCCAAGTCATCGCGCGCCCGCAATAAGATCAAGCACTGGCTCAACGTCCACCAGCGGGAGCGGGCCATAGAAATCGGCCGCAAGCTGATCGAGAAAGAAGCGCGCAAGTATCGCGTCTCGCTGAAAGACATTAAAGACGAAGAATGGCAGAAGATTGCGTCCGACTACGGCGCAGGGCGTCCCGACGACCTGATGGCGGGCATTGGCTACGGCAAGTATTCGGCGCGTCAGATATTGGGACGCATGGCGCCGGCGGCTGGCGCGCCCCTGGCCGATGAGGAACAGGAGAAGCCGAGCGGCCTGGCCAGCGTGGTGCGGCGCGTCTTCGGCGGCGACCAGAACAACAACGCCATCCGCGTCAAGGGGCACGGCGACTTGCTGGTTTACCGGGCGCGCTGTTGTAATCCGATTCGAGGCGAAAGCATTGTCGGCTACGTGACTCGCGGCAAGGGCGTCGCGGTGCATGCCCTCAACTGCCCCAACGTGACCAACCTGATGTATGAACCGGAACGGCGGATCGATGTGGAGTGGGCCCAGGACGACGGAACACCCAGCGCCTACCCGGTAAAGCTTACAGTCTTCTGCGACGATCGTTTTGGGATGCTGAAACAAATCACCGCCGTGATCAGCGATACCCAGACCAACATCCGCAACATCGAGGCCCGCACCAACAACGGCCAGGCGAATGTCGACATCGTGCTCGACATTGCCGACTTGAAACACCTGGAAAACATCGTCAACGGCGTGCGCAAAATTCCCGGCGTGCACGATGTACAGAGACTGCAGAAAATCTAGTCGTCGGTCATCAGCCAGACCCAAACTGAGAACTGGCAACTAATAAACTGGCTACTGGTTTCATTTCCCAGCGCGCGCCCTTCCAGGCCCAAGTTGACTCCGGCAGTATTCATCTGCATTAATTCTGACGACCAATTCTGGAGGCTTCATGCGCGACGTGATTGCGACCAAAGAAGGACCGCAGGCGATTGGGCCCTATTCTCAAGCCATCCGGGCAGGGGGATTTGTATTCGTCTCCGGGCAGGTGGCCATCGATCCCGCGAATCAGCAAGTGATCAGCGGAGACGTAGCCGCGCAGACCGATCGCGTTCTCAAGAATCTTTCGGCGATTCTGACCGCGGCCGGAAGCGGACTCAAAAAAGTGGTGCGCACCACGGTTTTCCTCAAGAACATGGGCGACTTCGCGGCTATGAATGAAGTCTATGGACGATTTTTCAATATCGCCCCGCCGGCCCGATCCACGGTGGAAGTGGCCCGGCTGCCGAAAGACGTTCTGGTCGAGATCGACGTGATCGCCCTGGCGTAGGAGGATAGCTGGTCCGGGACTCAGGCGACGTTTCTTTCACCCCTTCAGGGCTGCGTCATTTACCCGTTTGTGGACCCAGGGCTTGCGCCCCTTCGACTCCGCTCAGGGCAGGCTCTAGGTACACTCTGGCGCCGCTTCGCGGCTCGTCGCAGTATGCGCGACTGGTCACCGCCCTTGCTCTCCATTTAGAATCCGTAGTCCCGTATTTCTCACAGACAATAGGGGAGACACACTTTGATCCCACGCTATACCCGTCCCGACATGGGCCGTATCTGGAGCGACGAGAATCGCTTCCGCACCTGGCTGGCCGTCGAAGTCGCCGCCACTGAAACCCTGGCCGAAGCCGGCGTGGTGCCGAAAGATGCCGCCCGAGCCATCCGCGAGCGGGCTGATATCGACCTGGACCGGATTGCCGAGATCGAAGCTGAGGTTCGCCATGATGTTATCGCCTTCACTACCGCCGTGGCCGAGATTGTCGGACCGCATGCCCGATGGTTTCACTACGGGCTGACTTCGAACGACGTGGTCGACACCTCGCAGGCCCTGCTCATCCAGCAGGCCTCCGCGATTATTGCCGCGGACCTGGAGAATCTCTCCGACGTTCTGGAACGCCGCGCCTGGGAATTCAAGGACACTCCCATGATCGGCCGCACTCATGGTATCCATGCCGAGCCCATCACGTTTGGTTTCAAGCTGGCCAACTGGTACTCCGAGACCCAGCGCAACATCGCGCGCTTTCGCGCGGCCGCCGAGGACATGCGGGTGGGAAAATTTTCCGGGGCCGTGGGCACGTTTGCCCACCTCAGCCCCGAACTGGAAGAGAGCATGTGCGCGCGGCTGGGATTGAAAGCCGCCGCCATTTCATCCCAGGTCATCCAGCGCGACCGCCACGCCGCGTACCTCGCCACTCTGGCGGTGATCGCCTGCACCCTGGACAAAATTGCCACCGAGCTCCGCCACCTGCAGCGCACCGAGGTGCGAGAAGTCGAAGAGTTCTTCAGCGAAAAGCAGAAGGGCTCGTCGGCCATGCCCCACAAGCGCAACCCCATCACGCTCGAACAAATCACCGGCCTGGCCCGGGTGGTGCGCTCGAACGCGCAGGCCGCCTTTGAAAACGTGGCGCTGTGGCACGAGCGTGACATTTCGCACTCATCGGTCGAACGGGTCATCATTCCCGATTCCACTACTCTCGTGGATTACATGCTGCAGAAGACCACGAACGTGCTCGATACCATGTTCGTCTATCTGGAACGGATGAAGGCCAACCTGGAAAGCACCGGCGGGCTGGTGTTCAGCGGGCAACTTCTGCTCGATCTGGTGGAGCACGGCGTTTCGCGCGAGGAAGCCTATCGCGCGGTGCAGGGCCATGCCATGCGCGCCTGGAAGGAAGGGCTGAATTTTCGGGACCTGGTGCTGCAGGACAAGAGCATCACCAGCCGGGTGCCTCGTCAACAGATTGAGCGGGCCTTTGATCTGAAGCGGCAGCTGAGAAATATCGACAAGATTTTCGCGCGCGTATTTGGCGGCGGGCGGAAGCCGTCCGCGCAACAAGTTTCGCGCAAGCGGCGCAAATCGCCGCGCCGCCGCGGATGACGAAAATCCCCGCCCAAGCGGAGCTTGGACGGGGCACCCCCCGCGGCAAACCCCGCTTGACAATTGCATTCAGCCGCCTCCGGGTGTACGTTGTCGCTCGGGCGCGTGTCGATCAGCGAAACTCCGTCCGAGGCGAGGACAAAGTGATCTCAAGACAATTATGGTCCGGAGTTCTGATTGCCACTCTCAGCGTGGCTCTATCCGGTAGTGTTGAAGCGCAGACCGGAGGGGGCAAGATCGTAAGCAACGGGACAATCGTGGGCGTCATCGTGGGCGTGATTGCGGCCGTGGTAGTCGTGGCCTACGTAGCGGTGCACGAATCGAGAAAGAAGCGAACCATCACCGGGTGCGTTGTCCAGGGAGGAAATGGGATGAGCCTGACGGACGAGAAAGACAAACGCTCTTATACCCTCTCCGGAAACACGGCAGATATCAAGCCGGGTGATCGCATGAGCTTGCAAGGCAAAAAGATCAAGCCAAAGGACGCCGGCAAGCCGGTCGTCTGGGAAACGGGGACGATATCCAAAGACTTCGGCCCTTGTCAGCCGCGTGCGTAAATCCGCGATTCACTCCCGTTTCGCCAACGCCCCGTCCACTGACGCCGCTCCCGGCCCGTGGATGGCCAGCACAATGCAGGCAACCATCAAGGTCAACGGAAACTCGACGCCCATGGGATTGAAGAAACCATTCTTCAGGTGGACCAGAAGGATCGCCACCAGCATGTCAAGCCCATTAAGCGCGGCCGCCCAGCGCGTCAGGAAGCCAAGTATCAGCGCGGTCCCGCCCAGAAGCTCAACCAGCGCGACCAGCACGCTGGTCACGGCCGGCACCGGGACGCCCATGGACGCAAACGCTCCGGCTACCCCGTGAAAGCCGAACAGGAAAACCTTCTGAATACCGTGGGCCAGAAACACGCCGCCTACCACCACACGAAAAGCCGTGAAAGCCCAGGACTGGTTCGAAACGTTGCTCATCAGGATCTCCTCCGCCAGCGTTTTTCCCTGCAGGGCCGATTGCCTTAAGTCCCAAAAATATTCAGAGAGCCACAGTTTCCGGCGGGCCCTCCAATGAAATATTAGTCCGCCTGCTCTCTTGCGGCTTCGAGAAGCTGGACCAGCGTCCGCAGCCGCTGCTCGCCCAGTGGACCCAGCATCTTCCGGTTAAACTCTTCGATCGGGCGGTCCAGAGACTCCAGCAACTCCAGGCCCGCCGGTGTAATCCGTGTCGTAATGACCCGCCGGTCCCGGCCTTCCCGGCTGCGCGCCACCAGTCCCCGGCGTTCCAGGCGGTCAACCAGGCGGGTGATGTCGGGATCGCGGTTGATCATGCGCTCGGCAATCTCGCTGCAGGCCCGTCCCTCGTCCCCGGCGCCGCGCAGGATGCGCAGGGCATTATATTGGGTCGGCGACAGGCCGTGCGGCTTCAGCATCTCGCTCAGGCGCCAATGTAGCCGGTCTGCCGTGCGCTGCAAAGCGACCAGGGCTTCGTCCTCCAGGCGGTTGAAGGGCTTGGTTTGCTGGATCTCGGATTGAATGCCTTTGCCCACGTTTGCAATATAGTCGTTATAACGATTATTGTCAATGGCGCGCCACGGACCATGTGGGGACAGGGCTTTGCCCCGTCCAGGCCGAGCGCCGCTCGGCGGCGTTTTGTAGCGCCGGCGTCCCGCCGGCTGTCGTGTGGGCGTCCCGCCCACACCGTGCCTGCAGTTGTCCAATGGCGCAAGGCCTGGGGATATCCGCCGAGAAAAAGTCCTGGGGTCGCAACTTTGCCTAGCCCGGCAGGGCCGGTCACGCTGCCCCTGCCGAGCCTCGCTCGGCCTGGACGGGTCGCAGGCCCGTCCCTACACGGGCGGTGGGGGCGCCTACAGCCGGTTGATCAGCGAAGCTACGTAGCCCGCTCCAAATCCGTTGTCGATATTGACCACGCTCACGTTGGACGCGCAGGAGTTCATCATCCCCAGCAGCGCCGCCAAGCCCTGGAATGCTGCGCCGTAGCCCACGCTGGTGGGCACCGCGATTACGGGAACGCCGACCAGGCCTCCTACCACGCTGGGCAGTGCGCCTTCCATGCCGGCGCACACGATCACCACGCGGGCTCGCGTCAGGGAGGCGCGATTCGCCAGCAGGCGGTGAATTCCCGCGACCCCGACGTCGTAAAGATGCTCGACGTCGTTGCCCATCATCTCGGCTGTGACCACGGCTTCTTCCGCCACCGAAATGTCGCTGGTGCCGGCCGACACCACGGCAATGATTCCCTTGCCATATTTCTTCCGGTCGCGCCGCAGGACAATGGCGCGCGCCAGCGCCTGATACTCGGCCCTCGGTACTTTCTTCTTTACCGCGGCCAGCTGCTTTTCACTAGCTCGAGTGGCCAGGATGTTGCCGCCATGCCGAGCCAGACGAGAGAAGATTGATGCCATCTGCGCCGGAGTCTTGCCCGGCCCGAAGATGACTTCGGGCATCCCGGCGCGCAGGGCGCGATGGTGGTCGAGGTTGGCGAATCCCAGATCTTCGAAAGGAAGATGGCGCAGGCGGTCGACGGCGGCGTCCGGGGAAAGTTTGCCCCGGCGGACCTGCTCGAAGAGTACGCGGATGGAATCTGCGTTCAAGGAGGCGCTCAACCCTCAGCCTCTAAGATTAGCATTTGGGTTGGAGTAGCGCCGGCCTCTGGCCGGCTGTCCCGAAGGCGTCTCGCCCTCGGCGCGGTGGGACGGAGGTTGGTCTTGTGTGGTCGCGGGCGACCTGCCCGCGAGAGCCGGAAGCAAGAACTGAGGAGTCGCAGGTGGAATGAAAGGCAACGGCAAAGGCCGGATCAAAATCAAAAGCCGCGGGCGGGTCGCCCGCGACCACGAAGCTCGCCAGCGCCGGGACGGCGGCGCTACTTGTCCAAATTCACCGAAGACGGCAGCTTCTTGCCGTGGCCACGAACTTTCGCCGCGATCTGCTTGTACGCTTCTTTGGCTTTGCCCGGCTCGTCCAGGTGAACCAGAAATAATCGCCGCAGCAGGCCGCGCGAAACCCGCCCCTTGAGATAGGCGTCGTATAAAGCATTGCCCAGCATGTAGCCCAGCAGCCGGGAACTGGCTTCAGTCTTCTTGCGCTCGGATTGTAGAGCTGGTTCCGGCGATTCGCGATTTCCGGCATCTTCCGCCTCCGGGCGCGCCGGGTACAACACTCGCGAACCGAAATAGCCCAGGGCGTACTCCACGGTCTGGGCGTAGAAATGGTCCCCGCTCAGCGCCGTTTTCGAATCTCCTGCGCGCGCCGGCAAACCGCGGCAGGCATGATGCAGGAAACGCGCCGCTTCTTCGGCCGCGTACATCATCTTGAACTCATGCACGTAGAAGGCGTTGACCTGTGGCAGGTATACGCTGCCGCGCTCTTCCACATGACCCACCATGGCTTCGGTTTCTTCCTGGGTGGAGGAGTAGCGGGAGAGCTGCTGGCGCAGTCGCGCGCCGGAGGCCCGGCAGTAGACTTCCGGCATCAGGTCCACCAGAAATTTGGGCTGCGTGCCGTTGTGCGAAGAGTAGCGGTCGATGTCGAGAAAACGCAGCAAACTGTCAATCAGGTTGTAGATCGTGGGTGCGAGGTCGGGACCTTCCTCCTCGGTGCGTCCCCAGCGGCTCAGGTGAAGGCGGTAGTTCTCGTATTTTTCCAGGGGCGTGGAATTGAATACGCAGAGCACGTCG
Source organism: Terriglobia bacterium (assembly GCA_963816025.1). GTDB lineage: Bacteria > Acidobacteriota > Terriglobia > Terriglobales > Acidobacteriaceae > JAIQFF01. The sequence continues at coordinate 106,328 of CAWFJA010000025.1, read as the reverse complement.
TCATTCACGCGCACCGCATCCACGCGTTCCTGCCGCTCGCCGGCGGCGCGCCAATAGAGCGCATCCACGTTCTGCAGGACGGTGAGCACATGCTCCTCCGGCAAACGCTCGCGCAACACTTTGGGCAGATGTCCAGGCGCGAGGTGCGACTCCCCAAACAGCACCATGATGATGGCATTGGGATGGCGCTGCCGGATCTCAGCCAGTTTGTGGGCGGCGTGGCGATCGCGCGCCCCGATCTTGCGCAGGTCCTCCCTCGGCATGCAGTCCAGGCCATAGATCGCGTCGGCGTGCTCGCGCGCTGTCACCAGCAATTCGTAGAACGGCGCCCAGTCGTATCCCCAGTCGAGATCGAAGCGGATGCGCTGCTGCAACTCTTCCGCGTCAATCTCGCGCCGCCACCATTCGTCGAGAATGTGCTGGTCGCGGGAGAAAATGGTTTCCAGGCCCAGCACGACCGGACGGTCTCCGGGCTGGGCGCGGTCTTCGAGCAGAGTCGCTGCGAAACGTTGGGCCGAAGGCAGAGCGTGGTAGTCGCCGACCAGGACCGTGTCGGCGCCGCGCACGCTGGCGCTCAATTCCTGCCGGTCGATGACCGATTCGTAGGATCGGAAGGCCTGACTGAAGTCCCGCAGATACTTGCGCCGGCCATTGGGATCGTTGATCCGGATCTCGCGTTCGACCCCCGCCAGGGCGTGCAACTGCGCCTCGCTGCGCCGCAGCCGTAAGCTGGAGGTGGATGCCATATCTGGTGTTCGCGTGTGGGGCAGGCGCCCTCGCCCGCCGCTTTCGCCCCTTCGGGGTTTACCCGATTCCCAACTGCCTACCCACGGCTTGCGCCCTGGGCTTCATTCTTGCGCCGCTCCGCGGCTCGGATTGCGCCGCTCCGCGGCTCGGATTGCGCCGCCTTGACTTCTTCTCCGCGCGCTCCCTATGCTCGAAGTTCGTCGGAGCTCACGCTTGCCTAACCAGCCGCCGCAAAACCTTACCGTCGCCACTACCGGAGCCAGCGGATCGCTTTTTCTTAAACACTTCCTGCTGGCGGCGGAACGCGATCAGCGCGTCCAGACGGTTAACTTCATCGCCTCCGACAGTGCCCTGCGCGTCATGGCCGAGGAACTCGAACTGCGCGGCCGCAGCAACCTAGTGGGACAAATCCTGGGCCGCAAGTCCGCTCGCAAGATCCAACTGCAGGCCAATGCCGACATCGGCGCCAACATCGCCAGCGGCTCTTATCCCGCCGACGCCATGGTCGTGATCCCGTGCAGCATGGGTACCCTGGCCCGGATCGCCAACGGCATCGCTTCGCAGTTGATCGAACGCGCCGCCGACGTCTGCCTGAAAGAGAAGCGTCCGCTGGTGCTCTGTGTTCGCGAGACGCCGCTCAACAAAATCCACATCCGGAACATGTACCGGGCCGCCGACGCCGGCGCCACCGTGTTCCCGCTGATCCCGGCTTTCTATTTCCGTCCCGCCAGCTTAGATGCCATGGCCCGCGAATTCGCTAATCGCGTGCTCGCCCACATCGGCTTGCCCCAACCTGACGCCTATCGCTGGAAAGGCTGAAAAATTCACCCCGGTTACCCGGGGGTTACCTCCAGTGTAGGAACCCGGGAGGAAAGCAGGTAGATTCCTGTTGGCCATGGCCGCCGGGGGAGAACGTGTGGCGCGGGCGCCCCCGCCCGCGGCCTTTGACGCTAAGCAGGAGTCTCGCGGGCGAGGGCGCCCGCGCCACACGTTCTCGAATGCTATCCCCAGGGATCGTTGTACAATCCGCTGGAATTTCGCTGCACAAATAACGAGGAGCCCTAATGTTCTTTCACAAACGCAGTGCCATACTGGTTGCGTTGATTGCCGGCCTTTTAGTTTCGTCCTCGCACGCCTCCGGCCCTACTTTTTCGGTTTCATTTCCCAAGAGTCGCAGCGACAAACCGCTCGACGGACGCGTCTTTCTTCTGCTCTCGAACGACCCTTCCGCCGAACCGCGCATGCAGATTGACGATTCCGTCCGCACCCAGATGATGTTCGGCATGGACGTTGACGGCATGCAGCCCGGCCAGGCCGTCATAGTGGACGATTCCGCCAACGGCTATCCCATCCGCAGTCTGCGCGACGTGCCGCCGGGAGAGTACTACGTGCAGGCGGTGCTGCATCGCTACGAAACCTTCCACCGTTCCGACGGCCATACCGTGAAGCTGCCCATGGACCGCGGCGAAGGGCAGCACTGGAACCTCGCGCCGGGCAATCTCTATTCGACTCCGCAGAAAATTACGCTGGGATCTTCGACCCAACCTGTTGCAATTGTGCTCGATCAGGAAATCTCGCCGATCCCGCCGCCGCAAGACACGAAATACATCCGGCACATCAAGATTCAAAGCGCGCTGCTGACCAAGTTCTGGGGCCGCCCCATGTACCTCAGCGCCAACGTGCTGGTGCCCGAGGGATTCGACGCGCATACCAGCGTTCATTTCCCGCTCATCATCAACGAGGACCACTTCAATGCCGACTTCACCGGCTTTCGCACCGAGCCGCCCGATCCCAATCTGAAGCCGGACTACAGCGAGCGCTTCCACATTTCCGGCTACAACCGCATTCAGCAGGAAGAGGCTTACAAGTTCTATCAGCAATGGATCGCGCCCGGCTTTCCCCGCGTGCTGATCGCGGACATCAACCACGCCAATCCCTACTACGATGATTCCTATGCGGTGAACTCGGCCAACCTTGGTCCCTATGGCGATGCCATCGAGACCGAACTCATTCCCGCGATCGAGAAAGAGTTCCGCGGCATCGGACAAGGCTGGGCGCGCTTCGCCTATGGCGGCTCTACCGGCGGCTGGGAATCGCTGGCGGTGCAGGTGTTTTATCCCGAGCACTACAACGGCGTGTTCGTCGCGTGTCCCGATCCGGTGGATTTCCGCGCCTATACCACGATCAACATTTACAGCGACCCCAACGCTTTCTACATGATGGGTCCACACACCAAGGTCGCGCAGCCCGCCATGCGCGACTATCTCGGACGCACTCTGGGAACGGTGCAAGGCATGAACCAGTACGAACTCGCGCTGGGCTCGCATGCTCGCTCAGGAGAACAATTCGATATCTGGCAGGCGGTTTACGGACCGGTCGGAGACGACGGGTATCCCAAACAGATTTTCAACAAGGAGACGGGCGAAATCGACCGCAGCGTGGCCGCCTACTGGAAAGAGCATTACGATCTGAGCGCCATCATGCAACGCGACTGGGCTACGCTCGGCCCCAAACTGCAGGGCAAACTTCACATCTACGTGGGCTCCGCCGACACCTATTTTCTTGACTGACGCGGTTTACTACCTGGAAGATTTTCTGAAGTCCACCAAGAACCCGCCCTACGACGGCGAAGTGAAATACGGCGATCGCGCTGAACATTGCTGGAATGGCGATCCCGATCTGCCCAACTATCTTTCGCGCCTGCACTACAACACCATGTACTTGCCGAAGATCCTTGAGCGGATGGAAAAGACCGCGCCGGCGGGGCCGATCTGAAGTCGTGGCGCTATTGACAAAGGTGGTCTGATTTAGGGCATCTACCAGAACCAACGGTTCGGTTCTGGAAGGCTCGGGAGCGGTACTGATTCATCGGGTTCGTAGGACTCGCACTTGATGGTGACATCACGCCAAGCGGAGTCACACTTCAAATATTCGGGGTGGCGACCAGGGGTGGGATGACGGATCGTAAGTTCCCGCGGACCTGTCCATGTGACGGAAATAAGCCTAGGGTCGTGCTCAATCGTGAATACCTTAGACCAACGGCTTAAACCCAAACGACCAGCGATGGACTCTGTGGAGCGAACCCGAACGTAGCTAGTGAATGGGGTTGTGGCGCCACAATCAAATTCGGTTACCTGTGCAAAAACACCCTTGTCAGGTGAGACGACCGGTGAAAGCAGGTACTCTCCGCACATGAGATGCCCAAACAGAAAAGTCAGGCTCAACCCCGCAGCGCCAATACCCAAGACGGCCATGCAAACGACCGCTGCTGCCCTAGCCCATTTGCCTCGATTGCGAACAACGTTCCACATGAACACCGCGACTGCGACCAGCAGGAGTCTCCGAGCGGTTGTAAGTAGCTCATTACAGCCTGATCCTAGCATTTCGTAGAGCAGGCGTGAGATTTAGCGACGCCATCCTCATTGGGGAAAATCGCCGTTCGCCTTGGAAGGATCCGCCCTTTCATGCAGGCAGGAATTACCTCTGATGTACGCCCCACTTTCGTGCCGGTTGACGCGGCCGCGCCGTCCGTACTAATGTGCAATTACACCGGAAAGGAGGTGGTCTGATGACAAGTTCTGATTCAAGTGGGAGTTGTAAAAGACCAGGTGAGGTGGCTGTGACTTAGAGCGGTCGCTCTAAGAACCATCGCACGACTACCGGTGATTTAGGGTTGTAATTCCGCCCGGCGTAAGGTCGCGCCGGGACCCGGAGTTATCCGAAGGGGACCACCTTTAGAGTGGCCGCCTCTTGGTCAATCCCAAACAGTGCACCGGGCGGCCCGCGTATTGCAAAATGCGCGGGCCGTTCTATTTTTTCCTGATGCGGACCTCTAATGCCCCAGTTTCGAGCGCTCCAGTCTCGCTCGTTCCGCCTTCGCGTGCCGCCGGCGAATCGCGTAGTACTCGTTTTGCGGACGGTCATCCTGCAGGGCAGGCGCGTTCGGAGCTTCCGCAATCATGTCGTCGAGTGAAATTTCCCGGTTGAGCACGGCCGCAAACTCCTGCTCCGGCGTGCTCTCCGGTCCCCATTCCATCAAGTCGGCGGCCGCCTTCGGCGGCAGGCGCTGGGCCAGTTCGGCCGCGGTTGGATTGGGCAGCGGGCGGTCGCTGGCCAGGAAGTGGTAGCCCCAACCCTCCACCGAATGGAATACCCGTACGTAGGGGAAGGATTCTTTCAGCGCCCGCGCCACCGAGGCGTGGACCACCGCGTCTCCTCCCGGCAACCACTGTTGCAGAATGCCTCCGGCGCTCAATCTCCGCCGGATGATCTGGTAAAACTCTTTGGAATAAAGCAGGCTTGATCCCGCGGCTTCGACCGGAGGCGGAGGGTCGATGGTGATCACGTCATATTGTCCGGTGGTTCGTTCCAGGTAGCGCCGGCCATCGTCGATGACCAGGTTGGACAAGGGTGACTTCAACAGCGCCGGGCCGTCAGGGTGATAGAACCCGAATACTCGTGGAACGCTGGGCACCAATTCCACGGCGGTGACCGGAATGTCCCAGGACAGCAGGGAACGATAGGTTGTGCCCATGCCGAAGCAGACCACCAAAGCATTCTTTGGCGGATGATCGAGGAACGCCAGCGGCAGGTGGGCCATGAGCTTGGTGATCGGAGTGAGTCCCGTAATGCCGACTCCGTTGACCAGCAGCCGCTTGTTCCGGCCTTCTCCGAAGGCCACGATGGTGGCGGTGTTGTCGCGGAAACACCTCACTGCCGCCGAACTGATCTTCGTAGTCCCGCTGGGTGAACACCAGCGCCAGCGCCGACAGCACCACCGCATAAGAAACGCCGGCCTGCCAGTCGAGGCGAAATTTGATTCCCGCCGAAAACCAGTCCGGACGGAAGCCCATCAAGAGCCAGGGCAGTGCGAACACGAACAACACCCAGCGTTCGCTCATCAACGGCAGCAGGAGAAAGCCGGAGGCGAGCGGTCCCAGGATGCAGCCCAGCACGTTGATCGCATAAGCTTTTCCCGCCTTGCCCGGGTCGCCGCCCGACCAGCGGTCCACCAGCAGGGGCGTCAGGAAACCCAGGACGCCGGAAAAGGGCGCGATGCCCACGCAGCAGGCGCAATACCCGCGCAAGATGGACGCCTGGATTGGCCGCGACCAGCGGCAGGAGCGCAAACAGTCCCAGCAGAACCCAGATCAAGCGGCCTTCCAGCCGGGGCTTTCGGCTCCACAGCCGATAAACCTGCAAGCCAATGAAGGTCGAGACCAGGTAAGTTGCCAGGATGGACGCGAAGGCGTATACCACAGTGCCTACATACGGCGTGAACTGCCGTATCCAGACCACTTCCATTCCGATACTGGTCAGTCCGGTGAGAAAGAGCAGAACCAGAGGCTTGGTGGTTCCATCGGTGAAAACGTAACGGGCTGCGCCTCCAGCCGCTTCAGCTTTTGCGGCGGTGTTTGGCTCTGCGGCTGCCGATTTCAAACTGAGCGCCATCGCCGACAAGGCCAAAAGTCCGTTGCAGGCGGCGCCGAATCTCAGCGTGCCCCTGAATCCGTAGAGTTCAATCAGCAGCAGGGGGATGGTCGCGCCGATGACCGCGCCCAGCACGTTGGCCAGGTAGAGATAACTGAACGATCGCTCTGACCTGCCGCTCCACCGTTCGCGGATCGCCAGCATCGCCAGCGGAATGGTCGCGCCCATGCAGGCGCACCAGGGAATCAGGGTGAAAGCGACACCAACACCGGACCCGATATAATAGGCCGTCCGATGAGGACGCTCCCACCCGCTCCAGCAGCTTTCGTCCCCACAACAGCTGGTAGGGAACCAGCAGGGCCGAAATGCCGATCAATAATTCCGCCAGCGCGTACAAGCGCAGCGCCGGAATCCTGATTCCGCTCTTCGTGTCTGCGGATCAGGCGGCCACTTCCCCAGGAACCCAGACCCAGTCCCGCCATGAACATCGAGATCACGATGGAGGTCAGGGCGGTGGTGACTCCGAACTGGGCCATTGCCAGCCGCAGCCAGACGATCTCGTAGAGAATGCTGCAGAATCCCGAGACCAGAAACAGTAGAAAGAACCAGGCCATGAGGAAGTGTCTACGGAGTGTAGCTTATGCGCAAGACGTGGGCCGATCGCATGGTGGCAGACTACTACGGATTTTCAAGGTTTCAACGTGGAGGCCCGGTTGGCTCCTTAATGCGGCCGCCTCCAGCCGGCGCGACGATCTCGCAGGTGCCCGCAGCGAGTGCCATAGCAACCCCGGTTGGGCGCCGATTATACCTGCTATCTTGTCAGGGACGCTGGCGAAGCTGTCGTGCTGCTGGATTTAAACTTTCAGAGAGGGGCATATGCGTGCACGGAGGAACATCCATGAAATCGTCATTGATTAAGCCGATGGTTACAAAATCAATCGTCACAAAATCACTGGTCGCAGCGGTAGGTACATGTCTGTTCCTGGTGGGCGGGATGTTTGCGCTGCCTTCTTCATCAAGCGAGGTCGAGAAAGCCATTACCAACCTCGAATATGCCTGGGCTGGCGCGCAGAGAGACGGCAAGCCGGATGTAGTCCAGCCGATGCTGGCCGATAGCTTCATCAACACCGATTCTAACGGTCAGACTTCCGGCAGAGCGCAGGTGCTTTCCAATCTCAAGGGCGGGAAGTGGGAACAAAATGGAATCAGCGACGTCAAGGTGACGGTGTACGGCGACGCTGCCGTCGCCACCGGCGCGTGGCGGGGGAAAGGGGTCGACGGCGACGGGGCGAAAATTGACCGGGGCGAGCGCTGGACCGATACCTGGGTAAAAACCTCCCAGGGCAAATGGCAATGCGTAGCCAGTCAGCAGACCGCGACCAAGTAAGGCCGGTTCATGGTTGAGTCTTCTGGAATCCCAGCCGGATAACTTCTACGGTGTCGTCGGCCAGCGCCAGCTTTCCAATCTGCTGAAGGGTGTACCAGCCGAGTTCGTCGGCATCGCCGGCCGCCCGCGGCTCTCCTGCCACTCGGTGGCAAAGAAAATCGACCAGCACGTAGTGATACAAAGTGCGGCCCGCGTCATCGCGCAGCACGCGGTCATAGACGCCAAGCAGCTCAGTTGGCGCGACCGCGAGGCAGGTTTCCTCCTCGGCTTCCCGCACTGCCGCCTGGCGCAGGGTCTCCCCCAATTCCAGCACGCCGCCGGGGATGGACCACTCGCCGGCCAGCGGAGGGTGCCCACGCTTGACCAGCAGCACCCGGCCACCCTCAATGATGACCGCGCCCACGCCCACGAGCGGGGAATCGGGATACTCACGTTTCATGGATAGCTGGCCTGTGCAAAACTACGCCGCTTCGATGGGACTATAATTTCAGTCTCATCGCTCTTCTAGTAGACAAATCGCAGTAACCAATCTTCCCCGCCGTCCTGGCTGGCAGGTTGAGCTGTTTTGGCGGCGGGCCGATCTCAGTTATTTCCCAAACAATGCGAAAGGAGATTACCCTCATGTTTACCCGTTTTGTAGAATGCCATGTGAAACCGGAAAAAAGGGATGATTTCACCCAAACGCTGCGCAACGACGTGCTGCCCATCTTACAGAAGCAGCCGGGCTTTGTAGACCTGATCGGCCTGGTCTCTGAAGGCGATCCGAACCGGATCGTTTCCGTCAGCTTCTGGAACAGCAAGCAGGATGCGGAGCGCTACCATCGCGAGCACTACAACCGCATCGCCGAGATGCTCAAACCCAGCCTGAAGCGCGACCCCGTGGTCGACACTTTCAGCGTGGATACCTGGACCACTCACCGCATTGCGGCTGGCAAGGCCGCCTGATCCTTTACTGCCCCGGGGCGGCGATTTGCTCCGGGGCAATCTTCGAATCTGCCTGGCTTCTGCGGGTCCCAAAATCTTAGAGGGGGTTCCCGCCCGGCTGCGAACTCGCTCCGGCACGCGCTAGAATGCTTCCGTGTCCCTGGACGAATACAAGCGCAAGCGCCGCTTCGAGGCCACTCCCGAGCCGCCGCCCAAGCTGGGCAAGAAGTCCCAACATCGCTTCGTGGTGCAAAAGCACCGCGCCACCCGCCTGCACTACGATTTTCGTCTGGAGATGGAAGGCGTGCTCAAGTCCTGGGCCGTGCCCAAAGGCCCTTCTCTAGATCCTGCGGACAAGCGCCTGGCCATGCAGGTGGAAGATCATCCGGTGTCGTACTTTGATTTCGAAGGCACTATTCCTGAAGGCAACTATGGCGCGGGCACGGTGATGGTCTGGGATGTAGGCACATGGGAGCCGCTGTCGCCCGAACCGGTAAAAGGAAAATTCGTTCCGGGGACCGACGCGGAAGCCTCGGCCATGCTGAAGAAGGGCGATTTCAAAATCCGGCTGCATGGCAAAAAACTCAACGGTGATTTCGCCTTGATTCACATGCACTCGCGCCGTCCCGGCACCAAGGGCACGGAATGGCTGTTGATCAAGAAACAGGACGACGCCGTGGTAAAAGGCTACGACATCGATCAGTACGACGAGTCGGCGCTCACCGGCCGCACCATGGCCGATATCGCGGGCGACCAGGGCTCGGCGCAGTGGACCAGCAGCCGTCCTGCGTCGCGCGGAGCGGTCAAAGCGAAATGGCTGGCCGATGCCATCGCCAAGTTTGATAAGAAGAGCAAGAAAAAACTAACCACGGAGGACACGGAGAAACACAAAGTAAAAAAAAACGAAAAAGATAAGGCTGTAGCCGGTTCGGCTGGCCGCGCATCTGGCCCAAGTGCGCGGAACACGAAGTCTTCCTCCGTGTCCCCAGTGTCCTCCGTGGTTAAAGATTTAGCGGGCGCGGTCAAACGGCCCATGCCCGCCACGATCCACCCCATGCTGGCAACTTCCGTGGATGACCCTTTCGACGACCCCGAATGGCTGTTCGAAATCAAATGGGACGGCTACCGCGCCATTGCCTTCATCGCCCAAGGCAAGGTCCGCCTGGTTTCGCGCAATCAGAACGACCTCACGGCGCAATTTTCCGAGCTGCAGAATATCCCCAGTTTCATCAAGGCCGAGACTGCCATTCTCGACGGCGAAATCGCCGCTCTCGACGAGCAGGGGCGGTCATCGTTCAGCCTGATCCAGCAGCGTACGGGTATTCGGCAGGGTGGGCGACGCGGCCCCTCGCGCGGCGATATTCCCGTGCTGTACTACGTCTTCGATCTGCTCTATCTGGACGGATACGACCTGCGGCGAGTTTCGCTGGAGGAGCGCAAAGGCTTGCTGGAGCGGATCACCAACCTGACCGGTCCGGTCCGCTACTCCGATCATTTTTCCCAGGGGAAGGCGCTGTTCGATGTGGCCAGGCAAAAGGGCCTGGAAGGCATACTGGCCAAGCGCCGCAGCAGTGTGTACGAAGAGCGCCGCACTCGGGAGTGGCTCAAGATCAAGATCACTCAGACCCTGGACTGCGTCATTGGCGGATACACCGATCCGGAAGGCACGCGGTCATATTTCGGCTCCATTGTGCTGGGCTTGTACGACCATAAGGGAGAGCTGGTCCATATAGGCCAGGCCGGCACCGGCTTCGATCAGGCAATGCTCAAGCAGGTCTGGCAGGCGCTCAAGAAACTGGCGACCAAGCGCAGTCCCTTCCCCGGAGGAGTGGAAGCCCTGCGAACCGTGCACTGGGTAAAGCCTGAACTGGTGGCTGAAATCAAGTTCTCGGAATGGACCCATGAGAGCGCGGAAGGCGGCATGAAGTTGCGCGCGCCAGTCTTCCTCAGGCTCCGGGAAGACAAGGATCCCAAGGAATGTTTGCTGCAGATGTAGGTACCTCAGCGGCTGAAGCGAAAGCTGAAAGCTACTTAATATCCTTCATCTGCAGCATCGACCCGTAATCTCTTCCCGAGGGTTCCACTGCGCGGGCCACAATCCCCCCAAAAGCGTCGCGACATTCCGGATATTTTGCCAGCAGCGCCTTCATCACCGCCATGTTGTCCTGAAAAGTCTTTCCGGTGTCGGAGACATCCGCGGACTGGTACTTCACCACCAGGTCGAAGTCGCGGCCTACCGGTACGGGAAAGAGATCAGCCACCTTGAAGGTCTTTCCACCTGCGGTGAGATCCAGAGGAGGCAGATCTGCAGGTTTCGTGGTCTGCATCTCGTCATACAGTTTGTCGGTAGTGGCGGTGGCCATGAAGGGTACAGGGACCAGCAGTTCTCGCGCTTCGCCGAAATAGAACCAGGCATTTCGGAGCTGTCCCTTGGTTTTGTATTCCCGGGCCTGGCTGGCAAACCAGTTGCCGTCATGGCCGGCAATCTGGGCGGGCTTGGCGTAGAATCCGCCCACTTTCCAGTCGTTCCCCTGCTGCTGCAGGACAAACGACACGGTATAGGCGCCCTGCGGCGACGCCGCGTCCAGAGTCACAATGCCGTAGTTGCCCGGCGGCAGATTGGGAATCACGAAAACGGCGCTGTCCCGGGTCTGTCCCTGGGCCCCGAACACGCCGCACAGGAACTCGGCGCGTTGCAGCGGCGCCGTCCCTTCCGCCTTGAGAAGAAACGGAGGACGCGGCACCGGACGGACCCCGCTGAGATTGGCCTGGTTTTCCTTTACCGCGGCGTCAATGCCGGAGAAATCCGAGGCCAGGCTGGCGATCGCATTCTGCCGCAGGGAGGCCGAGTCTCCGCGCGCAGCCATATCGTAGAAGCGGGTGGCGGCGCTCACCAGCGCCCCGGCGGTGGCCTCGTCCATATCGCCCGTGGTCATGCAGGTCTGGGCATGAGCGACCATTGCTGAAAAGGAAAGCAATAAGGCCGGCAGCCATTTCGCGATTTTCCTTGCGTAGCGGATAATTCCACCTCGAAGCAATTTTAGACTGTCGGAGCCGGACCTTGATACTCAGTATCTCCAGCTGCCGTGTGGAGCGCAATTGCACCGAAGTGCGCGGTGTGCTACCGTCGCCCCAGTTCCCCATTTCCACGCGAGGGAGACGTATATGGCTCTAATCTTCCTGGGCATTCTGGTGGTCATTGTCATCCTGCTGGTTGGGATGTACAACAGCCTTGTGCAGTTGCGGGTCCGCTGCGACAACGCCTGGTCGGACATCGATGTGCAACTCAAACGACGCCACGACCTGATCCCCAATCTGGTCGAGACCGTCAAAGGTTACGCCACCCACGAGAAAAGCACATTCGAGAACATCGCTAAATTTCGCTCCCAGGCGATGCAGGCGACGACCCCCGGCGACAAGGCCGAGGCAGAGAACCAGCTCAGCGGTGCGCTGAAGAGTCTGTTCGCGGTGGCGGAAAATTATCCCCAGCTGAAAGCGTCGGAAGAGTTCACCCAGCTGCAGGGTTCGCTCAGCCAGACTGAGGACACGATCCAGAACGCGCGCCGCTACTACAACGCCGTGGTGCGCGACCTGAATACCAAGATCCAGTCTTTCCCGACCAACATTCTCGCTGGAATGTTCGGGTTCCAGCTACGCCAGTTCTTCGAGGTAGCCGCAACCGACCGCGAGCCCGTGGCGGTGAAGTTCTAACCGGGTTGAGGTCTTTCGAGCCGCGCAGCGGGCGCAAGCATGCGGCCCCGGCTCATGCCGCGGAGCGGCCAAGAATGTAGCCCACGGCGCAAGCCGTGGGTCAAGAGCGGCGGCCTCGCTGAGCCCCATCGGGGCGAAAGCGCCGTTTATACGGACCTTTGAAAATCGTCGCATAGGAGCTATCAATTCTGAATGGTTCTTTCGCCCCTCTGGGGCTCGATCTCCGCCGAATCTTGACCGACGGCTTGCGCCGTGGGCTACAGTCTTACGCCGCTTCGCGGCTTGGGGCGAAGGCCTTGCGATCCAAACTCCTGGTACTGGTTTGCTTTGCCGCTCTGACCACCCCGCTCTTCGCCCAAAGCTGGCGCATCTCCGACTTCCAGGACACCATCCTGATCACCGAAGACGGCTCGACCCTGGTGAAGGAGCGCATCAACCTCGTCTTCATCGGCCAGTGGCACGGCATTCACCGCACCATCCCGGTCGAGTACCCGGGCCCGCAGGGCACGAACTACGCGCTTTTTCTCGATGTCACTGGGATCACTGACGGCGCCGGCCAGAAACTGAAGTATGAATCCAAGACCTCCGGCGGTTACCGCGACCTGAAAATCTATATTCCCGGCGCGGTGGACACCACCCGCACGGTGGAGATCACTTACATCGTCCGCAACGGCATCCGGTACTTCGAAGATCACGACGAGTTTTACTGGAACGTCACCGGCAACGACTGGCCGGTTCCGATCGATCACGCCGAGGCGCATGTTTATTTGCCCAAAAAAGCGGCAGGAACGCTGCGCGCCCAGGCCTTCACCGGCGCTTACGGATCGGCCGAGCGCGATGCCACGTCCGAAGTTAACGGCGCCGACGCGTCCTTCGAAACCACCAACCCGCTGCCCATGCGCGGGGGAATGACAGTCGATATCTTTATCCCCAAGGGCATTCTGCGAGAGCCGGGCGCGCTCACCCGATTCTTTTGGTTCATCGGCAGCAATCCGGTCGTATTCCTGCCGTTCGTTACCTTCGGCGTGATGTTCGTCCTGTGGTGGTACAAGGGCCGCGATCCCGATCCGGGCCGCTCGGTTGCGCCCATGTACGAGCCGCCGCCGGGCATGTCACCGGCGGAGGCGGGCGCGCTGATCGAAGACACGGTTCATCCCCGCGACATTACCTCCACCATCGTGGACCTGGCAGTGCGGGGTTACCTGAAGATTGAAGAAACCGTGGACACGAATCTTCTGATCTTCCATTCCAGGGACTACATTTTCCACCTGCTCAAGCCCAGCACGGAATGGCAGGGCCTGGCGCCGCACGAACGAGTCATGCTGGAAAATATTTTCGCCGGCGGACAGCAGACCAAACTGTCCAGCCTGAAGAACCGCTTCTATACCGCAATCCCGGTAATCAAGCAAGACATCAAGGCGGCGCTGAGAAACAAAGGCATGTACCTGCTCGACCCCGATTCGGCCAACGGATACAGCGTGGGCGCCTTGGTTTTGATTGCCCTTCCGTTTATTGCCGCGCCCTTCCTGGGATACACGGCCATGTTCAACTCCATCGCGCTTCTGGTGGTGTGCGGCATCATCTCGCTGGTGATCTGGTGGTTGTTCGCGCGCCAGATGTCGGCAAAGACGATTCAAGGCGGCCGCACCCGGATCGCGGTGCTGGGCTTTCAGGAATTCATGAACCGGGTAGACGCCGACCGCTTGAAGCGCATGCCTCCGGACACGTTTGAAAAATATTTGCCCTACGCGATGGCGCTTGGAGTGGAACATCACTGGGCGCAGGCCTTTGCTGGAATCATTCAGAATCCACCCAGTTGGTATGTGTCGCCGAACGGAATGACCGGCTTCAATCCGATATTTTTCTCCAGTTCCATGCACAACATGGCATCGGATATGCATCAGGTCTTCGTCTCCGCGCCGCGTGCCAGTTCGAGTGGCTCAGGTTTTGGCGGCGGAGGTGGGGGAGGGTTTTCAGGCGGCGGGTTCGGCGGTGGCGGTGGAAGCGCCTTTTAACAGTTCGGCAACAAAATTTAAGGTGCGCGCGACAGGTCAGCTCACGGCCGAGAGACTTGACGGGCGAGGACGCCCGTCACCCCATTGGCGAACCTTCGGGTATTCAATGTTTACGATGAAACAGTCGCCTGGTCACCGTGGGCCAGAATTCGGCGAACGCGTTGCCACCCATCCTTCCGGCGAACCCTAGTGCAGTGCGCAGGCAGGCGTCGCCCAGGCCGGATTCACTGTCCGCCCGCCAGGTATTGGAGATGAAATTGTTGCCGGCAATGCCGGCGTACCGGGCATAGGCAGGAGCTACATCTCCGTCCGCCCGGCGTGCCGCGAAAGTCATTACCACCACGTTCTTGATCCGCCCTTTGAAGGACTGGCCGGTGGTGCGGAAATACCGCGGATCTTCTCCCCACAGAGCGCCCATCGACGCCTCTATCGCATTACTCGTGGCGATGCCGGTGAAGCGCATCGCGTAACGCTTGCCGAAGCCCTCCCAATGGGTGCCGTACTCACGGGGACGGTTGATGCTGGTGCCGAAAGCCGCCGTGAACAGGCCACCGGCAAGGCTTTCCGGGCCGATCGTGCTTCCGGCAAACCAATTGAATCGCTGCCGTCCGGTAATCGCCTTGTGGGCAGCGGGAGGCGCTCCCCAGTGCATGCGCAGGTTGCTCATGGAGCGTCTGGCCGCCGGCACTGGCGGCCACGAGGAGCAGAATGGATAGAAAGTGTCCTGGCTTCAGTCTCACAGAGTCTTGGTTGCGAACTGGAGCACTAAGTTTGCCTCCTGAAAATGACGAATCTATGAACAATTGCAGAGGAGAATTGTTCTGATGGGGGACGGAACGACTTCCTTCTGGTGTGGATTCTGAAGGTCCCACCGATAATTCCCAAGCGAGGCACCGGAGAATTTGTTCCTAACCCAGGGGGAACCTAGTTCCTACCCTTGCTACGTCCCTTATCAGGCTGTTACGGGGGGCATCATCCGTGATATAACCGCGCAAGCAGATCGTTCCGGCTGCATTCATGGAAATCCGGCATGGCGCTGGATTTTGCGGGTAGAAATGGGCGGGAGCGAGGAGGTTTTGTGTCCGACGCGCGGACGGGGAAGCGATTTCCTCTCGAACTACCAATCAAGATTCACAAAGAAGAAGGTGGGGGCGAACACAGCGGCCTCACCGGAAACCTGAGCGCCGCCGGAGTGTATATCAAGGCCGATGCGGCCCTCGAGATGGGCTCAACCGTCGAGTTCGAGATTACTTTGCCGCCCGAAATGACCGGGGCCAAAGAAGGCGTTGTCATCCAGTGCCGGGGTCGTGTCGTGCGTACCGACGAGCCCGCCGGCGGCAGTCCCACGGAGGCACGCGGCGTGGCCTGCGTGATTGACTCCTACGATTTTGTTCGCCACTAGAGGCGAGGAGCTGAAGAGATGCTGAAATTGATTCTGGCCGACAATCAAGCCATCTTCCGTGCGGGCATCGCCAAAGTGCTGGCGGTTGAGGATGAAATGCGCATCGTGGCGCAGGCGCAAACCCAGGAGCAGATGTTCATGGCCCTGGATAAATTCCGCGCCGCGGTCCTGGTGGTCGCGGGCGGGTTCCATTCCGATTTCAACGGCATCCTGCTGGCCGCCAGCAAAGCCAAAACCCGCGTGGTGGTGCTGGCCGACACCGGCGAGAGCGCGCAACGCTATATGGGCGCCGGGGCCAACGGCGTGGTCTATCGCAACGTGACCAGCGCGGCCCTGGTCGATTGTGTCCGCAAGGTGGCTCGCGGCGAAAACTGGGTGCAGGATATCGCCGTGCCCAGCGAACTGACCGAAAACGATATGGTCGGACTGCGGGTGCGCGACCGCTTGACCGCGAAAGAACTGCGCATCGTCGCCCTCATCGTGCAAGGCTACAAGAACAAGGAAATCGCCTCACAGCTGGGGACCACCGAGCAGGTGATCAAGAATTACCTGCGCAACGTGTATGACAAGATCGGAGTCTCCGATCGGCTGGAGCTGGCGTTATTTACGATTCACCACCGCATTCTGAACGAAGCAGCCGCCGCCACCGCAGCGGCGGCAACGCCCCAGGCAGGGGCCGGGGTCACGTCGTAAAGCTTATGTGTACGAAAAAGGCCGCCCGCGGGCGGCCTTTTCCTTTTCGGCGCCACGGGCCGCGTGGCGGCGGGTGCCCTCACCCGCCTGGCGGAGCGGATCTCCGCTAGAAGCCTGGCCAGCTTGCGCTGGCCCGCCCGGACGAGGGGTCGGGCGCTACGCGAATCGTCGCCATTCATTTTTTGAGTTGGACACTGCCGGCTCGGGATGGCACAGTAGCAATGTCCACAGCTTTGCGATAAACCGATTGCAAGGCGAAGTGGCGCGAACAGTGAAGTTCGCTTGTCACCCCTGTTGTTCCGTCCAGTAGTTCCTGACCTCGTCGTCCCAACCGAAACCCCGCGAGCGGCACCAGCTGGCGCAGGCGCCGGTGTGTCTGCTCCCGACAACCCACAAGGAGATGAGGTCATGAAATCAATTCGGAGTTTTTCGCTGTTCAAAGTGCTTCTTCTGGCCATTGCGGCCATGGGTACGGCTGCCATTCCAGCCCATGCCCAAACTGCCACCGGGACATTCAGCCTGACTCACAAGGTCCTCTGGGCCGGCGCCGTACTGCCGGCGGGGAACTACGCATTCTCGGTGAATACCGAGGCTTTGCCGCCGCGAGTCACGGTCCGCCAGGTCGGTGGCCCGGTGGTGGCGATGCTCTTGTCGCAGTCGACCTCTCAGGACGACTTCGTGGGCGCCAGCAGTCTGGTTCTCCATCACGAAGGCGGAGAATCGGTGGTCAGCACGCTGCGGCTGAAAAACATCGGCATGGCGCTGGAATTCGCCACTCCCAAGCTGGCGGCGCCAATGGCGGAAACGGCAGGATTGGGGCCGATCGCCGACGCTCAACCCGAGAAGTAGTAGTAATGCGGAAGCGGCCGCCGAAACTGGCGCTCCGCTTCCGCATCTTTGTTCGAAATAAATCAGCCACGGATTTCACAGATTTTCACGGATCAATGCTTTCTTCTTTTGTATAATCCGTGTGAGTCAGTGAAATCCGTGGCTGCGGTTTCTAGCCAACAACCAACGATCAAACGACCAACAGCGCCCTTGCTCCTGCGATCTAGTTAGTGCGCGAGTTGCGCCGCAATTCGTCGGTGAGGACGACCGCTTCGGCTACCTGCCGCATGGATTTGCGGGTCTGCCGGCTCTGTCGTTGCAACGCGAGGTAGGCCTGCTCTTCGTCCAGCGAAAGGTCGCGCTGCAGAATTCCCTTGGCGCGCTCCACGACCTTGCGAGTTTCCAGTTGCTGCGAAAGATTGGTGTTCTCGGTCTCCAGGCGTGCCATCTCGATTTCAGCTCCCACCAGAAAGCCCGCAGTCGAAATGAGCCGGATTTCCCGCTGGTTGTGAACGTGCGGGCGGCGATGCTGCAGGTTGATTACGCCCACCACGCGCCCGCGCGACATCAGCGGCACCGAGAGGAATGCTTCGTAAGTGTCTTCGGGTAACTCGTGGAAAAATTGAAACCGCGGATCTTTGGATGCATTCTTCGAAACTGCAACCGGTTCGCGATGCTCCGCCACCCAGCCGGTGATGCCTTCTCCAACATTTAGCTTCAGGCTGTCCACCACTTCAGGGTGCGGGTTTTTCGATGCCCGCAACATCAGTTGCTCATCTTCGAGGACGTAGATAAGGCAGGAATCGCACTTCACCAGGGCCGAAGCGAAATCCACAACCCGCGCGAGGACCTCATGCAAGGCGTCCGCCGACGCCATACTGGTGCCCAGTTCGTGCAGGAAATCAACAGAAGGATCTTCTAAAGGTAATGATGTAGACATGCCTAAACGATAGGGAACGAGGGGAGGCCTGTCCAATAGCAATTTTCGATCACGGTGATAAAACCTTTCCGCGCAACTTAGAGAAATCAAATGAATCTTGGTAGGGGTTGGAAGAACTTTGTGTTACAGAACTGTTACAAAATATTTCCGTGTGGCCGCGGGCGAGCCGCCCGTGGCCACATTAAGTCCTTAGATCTTTTCGCCGATCGCCTTGCCCTGCGTGAACAGGTACAAATAATCCGGGCCGCCGGATTTCGAGTCGGTGCCCGACATATTGAAGCCGCCAAAGGGATGCGCAGCGACGGTCGCGCCGGTGCACTTGCGGTTGATGTAGAGGTTGCCGACATGGAACTCGCGTTTTGCACGCTCGATCTTCTCGCGGGACTTGGTGTAGACCGCGCCGGTCAGGCCAAATTCGGTGTCGTTGGCGATTTCGAGCGCGTGATCGTAATTTCTTGATTTAGTCACGGCCAGCAGCGGACCGAAAACCTCTTCCTGCTCCAGGCGCGACTTGGCGGGTATATCCGCGATGACGGTGGGCTGCAGGAAATATCCTTCGCCGGCGTTCTTCGCCGGACCGCCGCCGGTGATGACCCGCCCATCTTTCTTCCCGACTTCGATGTAATCCAGAATCGACTTCATCGAGCCTTCGTTGATCACAGCACCCATGTTGGCATTTTCCGCGGGATCGCCAACCGTGATTTTCTCCACCCGCGCTTTCAGCTTTTCCAGGAATATGTCGTAGATACGCTCGTCGACAATCGCCCGCGAGCATGCCGAGCATTTCTGGCCCTGGAAACCGAATGCGGCCTGGGCCACGCCTTCGACGGCGGAGTCGACGTCGGCGTCGGCGTCTACGATGATGGCATCTTTGCCGCCCATTTCGAGGATGGTGCGCTTGATCCAGATCTGACCGGGAGCATGTGTGGCCGCGCTCTTGTTGATGTCCAGCCCGACTTCACGAGAACCGGTGAACGCGATATAGCGGGTCTTGGGATGCGCCACCACCGCGTTGCCGAAGCTGGCGCCGGCGCCGGGACAGAAATTCACCACGCCTTCCGGCATGCCGCACTCTTCCAGCAGCTCCACGAATTTTGCCGCGATGGTCGGAGAGTCGCTCGACGGTTTCAGGATCACAGTATTGCCGCTCACGATGGAGGCCATGGTCATGCCCGCCATGATGGCGCAGGGAAAATTCCACGGCGGAATCACCGCGCCCACGCCCAGCGGAATGTAGGTAAGGGTGTCGCGCTCTCCCGGCATCTGCACCGGCAGTTCGGTCCGGGACAGTCGCAGCGCTTCGCGAGCGTAGTATTCGGCGAAGTCGATGGTCTCCGCAATATCGGCGTCAGCTTCCGCCCAGTTCTTGCTGACCTCAAAAACCAGCCAGGCGCAGAATTCAAACTTGCGCTCGCGCAGCACATCGCCCACCTGGAAGAGCAGGCTGGCGCGTTCTTCAAACGAGGTCTGGCTCCAGCTGGCAAAAGCCTTCAGCGCCGCCTGCATGGCCGGTTCCACATGCTCCTTGCCGGCCTTCTGGTGCAGTCCCACGACCTGCGAGGGCTTGGCCGGATTGATGGACTTGATCTTGTCGGAGGTCTTGATCCGCTTGCCGCCAATAATCAGGTCGTATTCCCGGCCCAGCTGACCGCGTACCTTCTCGATGGCGGCGCGCATCTTGCGGGCGTTTTCTTCGCGCGTGAAATCGACCAGCGGCTCGTTTACGAATGGTCCTTCATGCAGGCGAATCTGTGAGCGGATCGGAGCTTCAACGGTTGCCATAAGCGCACCTCGGAGATATTGGATGCCGGCGGGTGTTTGCTAGACTCGTCGTGGTTATTGTAGCACCGGGAAACGGGCCGAAATCGGCCCGCGCCTGCGAAGTGCTACGGAACTTTCACTGACTCATGATCTTCCGCGGCCGGCTGGTAGCTCATGGCGGCGGTGCGCTCCAGTTTGTCCCAGGCGAAGGGGCGGCCTTCCGCGGCGCGCTTCAGCGTCTTCAGCAACACCACCGAGAACAACTGGCGGTAGGCGAAGCGTTGCAGCCAGACCTGGCTGAGCAGCCACGGGTCTTCGGGTGCTTCCGGCCGGCGGCGTTCCAGCGCAAAGGCGATGGCCGAAGCCAGGAAGTCCATCACCAGGAACGCGACAAAGAAAATAATGAGGCGCTGAAAGGTGCCCGGATCGGTGGACTCAGGGTGAAAGGATTTCTGTATGAAATACCAGATCGTGCCGACAAAAAACATGATGTCAATGAAAGGTGAGACCAGCGGCAGCAGGACCTGGAAGATGGCAATGTTGGGCAACGCGATCCAGCCCAGCACGCCCTCGCGGGCAAAGGCGGCGCGGTGCTTCCATACGGACTGCAGGATGCCGAAAGACCAGCGAAAGCGCTGCCGCATCAATCCGCGAGCATTGACCGGGGCCTCGGTATAAGCCAGGGCCAGGTCTTCGTATTCGACCCGGTATCCGAGTTGTAAGAGCGCCATGGTGAGATCGGCGTCCTCGGCCACGGTGTCGGTGTGAAATCCGCCGGCTTCGCGCACCGCCGAGACCCGCCAGGCGCCGATCGCGCCCGGCACCACGCTGACCGCGCCCAGAGTGTTCAAGGCGCGGCGCTCGAAATTCTGGCTGGTGATGTACTCCAGCGCCTGCCAGCGCGTCCATAGATTAATCCGGTTGCCGACTTTGGCATTGCCCGCGACCGCGCCCACTTTCGGATTCAGAAAATGAGGCATGAGGCGCGAGATGGCATCGGAGGCAATCACAGTATCGGCGTCAATGCCGACAAAAATCTCCTCGCCGTTCATGTGGGCCAGCCCAAAGTTGAGCGCGTCCGCCTTGCCGGAGTTGGGCTTGGTGAGGATGAGAACTCTGCCGCTGACTTCCTCCGCGGCAAATGCCCGGCGCGCCACCTCGAGCGTCTTATCGTTGGAGCCGTCATCGATCACGATGACGTGCAAATTAGGATAGTCCGAGGTGATCACCGAACGAATGGTCCGCTCAATGACTTTTTCTTCATTGTAGGCCGGGATCAGCACCGCCACCTGAGGCAGATAATTGGCTGCGTCGCCAGGGGTTCCGTAGTGCCGGGGCCAGAGCCGGTCGAAGACGGCAAAGGCGCCGATGAAGAGCAGTCGCCCGGTCATGAGGACGTCGCCCACGAAGAAAATCCAGGTTATGGCGTTGAACGCCAGCGGGAACAGAGCGAACCCGAACAGGTTCAGGGTCGCGGTCCAGCGCTGATTGGACGGAATGGGCGGCATCACTTCCGCCCGGGTCCGGCCCAGCAACTCGTAGAGTGGGACGATCTTCAATCCCTTTTGGCGGGCGCCCTCGATGATCCGGGGAAGAGCCAGCACGGTCTGTTGGCGATCGCCTCCGCCGTCGTGCAGCAGGATGATGTTGCCGCAGTGGATGTCGTTGGCCGCGCAGGGCGGCAAGTGGGCCAGCACGTCGGCGGTGATTTGATCGGCGCTCTGGCGGGGATTATCACGCCAGTCGTTGGGATCGATCTTGTCGCCAATGGTGATGTAGCCCATGTCCTGCGTGATCTCGAGCGGACGCACCTGGTCTTCGGTATCCGGCTCCGCGTCAATCGAATAAGGCGGGCGAAATAGAATCGTGCGGATGCCCAGGCGGCTGGCAAAAAGCTGCTCGGTAAGATTCAGTTCCACTGCCCGCATGAATCCCTTGGAAATGTTGCTGATGTCGGGATGGGTGAAGGTATGGTTCCCGATTTCATGCCCTTCGCGGTAGATGCGGTCGGTGATGTCGGAAAACTTGTCGGCTTGAATTCCGATCAGAAAAAAAGCCGCCGGGGCCTGTTCCCGCTTGAGTACATCCAGAATCTTGGGCGTCCACTCCGGGTCTGGGCCATCGTCGAAGGTGATAGCGACTTTGGCCGGGCTGGATCCGTACCGCGCCACCCGGTAGGGCTCAGGCAGCGAATCGAAACTTTGATCGGTGATGATCCCCGTGGCCTGGTCCAGGGTGACGCTGCGCTGCCCGTCGGCGGGGCGGGCTTCGATGCGCAGAATCTCGCCGTTGCCTTCCATGTCCACGTCCTGGCCGGGCGGGACGTCTTTCAATTTATTTTCCGCCCCCGGTTCGCCGGGAATGTCCCACACCCGCCACAACGAGCGATCTTCCGATCCCAGCCGCCAGAGCGCGAAGGTCTGAACGCCCAGGGACTGGGCTGCCCGCATCTGGTTGAGCGCGGTCACAGCGTCCAGAAACCAGATGTCATGCTGCAGGTCGTGTTCGTCAAGGTAAGTGATGTGGGGATTGAGGCTGTCGCCGTCAAAATCCACGTCCGCTTCCGAGTCCCGGGCCGCCAGCCACGCGTCCTGCACGGTCACGTTGATGTCCTTTACTCCCGGCGGCAGCGGGCCGTGCTTCGGCTTGTGCACCCAGTCATAACCGTAATTGCCGATGGCCGAGATCAGCTTGTTCCTCGGGATCACTTTGCTGGCTGCCTTGAGGTTGGCTAGGAACCAGTCTTGCGACGCCACCGGTCCCGGCGTGCCGGGCGAGGGATAGTGCTCGTCGTAGTTCATCAGAACGACGCCGTCGGCGTGAGACGCGATTGCGGCGTAATCGTATTCCTCGTTGCGCGCCTGCACGCTGACGTACAACTTCATGCCCTTGGTATGCAGATCGTCCGAGAGTTCCTTCAGCAACGCCAGGTAACCCGGCTGCGCTTTCCTGGGCAGGGTCTCGAAATCTATCATCAGGCCGTGATATCGATCCGTGGCCAAAAATGCCGCGACCTGCTGGCGAAAGTGAGCCCGGGCATCTTGATTATTCAGGAAGGCGCTGACGTCCACCCAATCAGTGCCGTCGAAGTTGTTGACCATGGGGAAGACTTCCATGCCGGTTTCTTCCGATTTCAGAAACGGCATCACCTTGTCGTCAACCGGGCGGACGGCCGAGTTCTGCATCACGTCGAAGAACGTGTTGGTCTGTTCGTCGATGCCCTGCAGCCGGCCGTCGGGCGTGATCACGTGCAGCCAGTCGGGATAGAGCAGGTCAATCTGCCGGGCATATTCGCGCAACGATGAAAAGCTGGCCGCGTCGTAGGGCACGTAGAATGCGGCGCGAACCCTTCCTTCCTGATTCAGTTTTCCCGGGGAACGCGCTGACCTGGATTTGCGATGGCCCCGCAGCGCGGCTGCCAGTTTTCGCCGCTCTTTCGCCTTTTCCCGCTCTTTCTCCTTCAAGGCCCGGTAGGGCTTCTTCTGCGGCGCCAGCAGAAGATCGGGCAAAGGCTCATTGCGTAAGGCGGTGTAAGCAAAAAACGCCACCAGCAGCGTGATGCTCACGCCGATGACGTCGAAAGCCAGCCGAACGCGCTTCCAACGAGCCTTGCGGGGATCGTAAAAAACAGGTTGTGCCATGAAAATACGTGTGTATCCATCCTAAGCTGAGGTATCCAGACGGTCAAACGATGAGAAGTTCTGGGCCACGGATTGGCACGGATTAACACGGATTAGATAAAGAGCTTCCTCCGCAAAATCCCTCCGATCCGTGGCGCGTTTGATTTGGACTTGCTGGGCGCCATGCCGACTCTTTCCGGCGCTGAGGTATATTCTTAGCGTGCGCCAACTCGTGCGCCAACACCTCCGATTCTTTCTGTGGGTCACGCTGTCCGCCCTTGGGCTGCGGCTTTTCTTCCTGTTTCGTTTCCCCGCCATCACCAACGATTCCTTCGTCTACGGTGATATTGCAAAGAACTGGCTGCAGCATGGCATTTATGGCCTGAGTGGTGGGGACGAGATTTCCGCCACCTACATTCGCTTGCCGGGCTACCCCGCCTTCCTGGCCGCGGTGTTTGCCCTATTCGGCATGGAGCACTACCGCGCCGTCCTGGTGCTGCAGGTGTTCGTGGACATCGCCACCTGCTTCGTGATCGCGGACATGGCGCGCCGCCTAGTTTCGGCGCGAGTCGCGAAAGCCGCGTTCCTGCTGGCGGCGTTGTGCCCGTTTCTCGCCAGCTACGCGGCCGCCGCCTTGACCGAGACGCTGGAGATCTTTTTCACCGCGCTGGCCTTCGACTTTGCCATCGCCGGGCTGGAGACGCTTGAAGAGAAACGGCTGCGGCCATGGCTGGGCTGTGGACTGGCCATCGGGGCCGCGATTCTTTTGCGGCCTGATGGCGGACTGCTGCTGATTACGATTGAGTTGTATCTGGTGGTCTTGTGGGTGCGTGCCTGGAGAGACGACGCGCGGGCGAGTCACCCGCGGCCACACGGGCTGTTTCACTTAACGCGCGTTGGATTGATATTGGCGCTGGTCTCCCTAGGGCCGCTGGTTCCCTGGACCGCGCGCAATCTGCATACCATGCATCGCTTTCAGCCGCTGGCGCCGCGTTACGCCAATGAAGAAGACGAGTTCGTTCCCGCCGGATTCAATCGCTGGGTCAAGACCTGGATGGCCGACTACGCGTCGGTGGAGGAGGTCTACTGGCGGGTGTCCGGAGGCGCCGTGGATGCCAGCCAGCTTCCCAGTCGCGCCTTTGATTCCGAAGCGCAGCGCCAGCAGACCGAGGACTTGCTGGCGGACTACAACCAGGCGCTCCACGTCACTCCGGAAATGGACGCTCGATTCGCGGCCTTGGCCGACCAGCGCATTCGGCAGGCGCCGCTGCGCTACTACCTGTGGCTGCCGCTGCTGCGGATCGCGGATATGTGGCTGCGTCCTCGCACCGAGACCTTTCCGTCCGACACCCGATGGTGGGAATTCAACGACGATCCCGAGTGGTCGGCGCTGGCGGTGGCGCTCGGAATCATTGGTCTGGTCTACGTGGCCCTGGCAGCCGCCGGACTGGCGAAGGCCCGGCATATTCCGTTCCTGGGCCTGCTGCTTGGGTTCGTGGTGCTGCGCTCAATCTTTCTCGGCACACTGGAGAATCCAGAGCCCCGTTACACCCTGGAGTGCTATCCGGTAGTGATCATTCTCGCGGCCATTTTTCTGCGGAGTCGACCAAAACAGCTGCATTGACCCGTGAGCATGCCACGGAGCGTTGTAGAGACGCAGCCCGGGGATGTCTAGACGGACGAGGCTGTGAATTGCTTTCAATCCCTGGTTCCTGACGCAGGAATGGCTCGCTGGCTTTCTGAGCAGACAGCTAATCGCTCAGGGGCTGGCTGGAGCGCCCAACTTCCGCGCGAACGCGTTCCCGCTGCGCATCCGCTTTGCGGCCGAGTTGCGCATAGGCGTCGGCCAGGAACAGGTGAGCCTCGCGGGAATCGGGCTGGACTCGAGTTGCTTTTTCCAAGTTGTTCAATGCGCTGAGCGGATTGCCCTGCAAGGAGAGGATTCGACCGCGCAGCAGATTCGCGCGATAGTGATCGGGACTGAGGCTGAGCGTGCTGTCGAGTTCGGTCATCGCCTCCGGAACGCGATCGATTCGAGCGTAGACCGCCGCCAGGGAAAAATGGGCGTCGGCCCAGCGCGGAGCGCGCGCCACTGCGGATTCGAACTCGGGAGCGGCCGCCTTCCAGTCTCCGGTTGCAAACAACGCCAGCCCCAGCTCGTAGTGGCCCATGCCATTGTCCGGTTGCATCGCGATCGCCTTCTGCAACGGCGCGATGGCCTTATCGAAATGTTTCAGACGCGCCTGGGCGATTCCATACTGCATATTCGCCACCGGCATGTCGGGCTGAGCCGCCAGCGCCCGCTCCAACAGCGGGATCGCCTGTTCGTAGCGCGCGTCTTCCACATCGAACATCGCATCGTGCAGCAGGTTTGAGATTTCGATCCGGGCTTTGGGATCAGCCCCGCTGAGGTTCTTCTGGTCCTGCTCCGGACCGGCTTCGGAACCCACATAGCCGAGGGCCTGCAGCTTTTGCATCTGTTCGGGATCGGGCTTGGCCAGCCCGATCAGCGTCTGGCTGGTTTTGTTGCGAAAGTCCGCGAGCTGGGATGCTAGCGTGCCGGCAACTGCCTTCGAACTCTCCGCCAGATTTTGCGTTTCGCCCGGATCGCTCTCCTGGTTGTAGAGCTCCCCCTCCGGCGCTTGGATATACAGATATTTCCCGGTGCGCAGCGCCCGCAGCGCGCTCCATCCGAACGCCCGGTGCGGATAGTCGGTTTCGGCGTAGGCCGGCCGGTCTTCCTCTGCAACTGCCGGCCTGGAACCTGCGGGAGATGATCGGCCGGGCTTCGCCTCCGGAGCGGCCTTGATGGATTCGAGTAGCGACCGGCCCTGCATTTCCTCTGGAGGAGTGATCCCGGCAGCGCTCAGAATCGTGGGCGCAACGTCCACCAGTCCGGCGCGAGTATCCACCCGCCGGCCCGCCGCGCCATTGAGTGGCAGCTTGATCAGCAGGGGCACGTGCAGGGTTTCATCGTACAGAAACACTCCGTGGGTGTTTTCGCCGTGCGCTCCCAGAGACTCGCCGTGGTCCGCCATCACCGCAACCAGGGTTTCGTCGTAGAGGCCATGTTTTCGAAGCGCGTCCAGCAACTTTCCGACGCACGCGTCGGCGTAAGCGATCTCGCCGTCGTAGGGTTGCGAAGCGAAGCGTTCTTTATAGGGCGACGGTGGATCATACGGGTCATGTGCGTCATACAAATGGACCCAGAGAAAAAACGGCTTATCGGGGGCATGACTGAGCCACGCCAGAGCGTGGCTCACCACGACCTCGGCGCGGCGTTCGACGGTCTTGTAGCGGTCGGCTCCGTGGGGGCGCAGACGAAAGCCCGCGTCATAAACATCGAACCCGCGATCGAATCCCGGGGCGGTGCCCTCGAGCGGATCAAGAATCAGCGAACCCACAAAGGCACCCGTCTGGTATCCATGCTGATGCAGCAGGTCGGGCAAATATGGCAGCCGGGGTGAGAGCGGCACCCCGAAATCATTGACGTGGTTAAACTGCGGATAAGTCCCGGTAAAAATCGTTGTATGCGAAGCGGTGGTGAGCGGCACGTGGGAATACGTGCGGGTAAAAACGACCCCTTGCCTTGCCATCGCGTCCAGATTGGGCGTCAGCCCGCGTTTCGACCCTAGAAACCCCATACGATCGGCGCGCGTGGTGTCGAGCGTGATCACAATGACGTTGGGATACCGCGGCGGGTTCCGGCGAGGCACGGCCTTGGAAGGTTGGCCTGCCGCGCTACTGAACGTGACCAGAAGGAACAGCAGGAAGGATGAACCCGAGCGAGGGACTGCCATAGAAATGAAAAAGGGAGTCTACCACAGGCAGACTCCCCGGGAATTCAACCAGTGCTTGCCTGAATTTGAACTCCTAGAATGTGAACCTCAAACTGAAGTTCATGTTTCTCGGTCCGCCCTGCGCAATCACCGGGTTGCCGGCGGCTACGTCCGAGGTTTTTACGATGGTTCCGAAAGCGTGCTCGGATGGATCGCAACTCCCTCCGGCCTGTACGGTGGTGCAACCACCGAGTACGTTGTTATCCGGGAAATAATGGAAGTTAGCTCGATTCAGAAGGTTGTAAACCTCCCAGCGGAGTTCAACGCTCAACTTCTCGGTAATCTTGGTAGTTTTGTACAAAGACATATCCCATTGACTGAGCCCAGGACCCGTCAACATGTTCCGCCGGGAGCTGCCCACCGCTCCCGCGCAGGGGATGAAGAAGGGGGAAAGCGGTAATCCTCCTGAAGTATCCCCGCAGGGGTCCGCCTGGCCGACCTGGGTATAACTCTCGATCACATAGGCATCGGGATTACGCGTGTTGTAGTGCACCGGAGTGCCATCCCAGGAGGCACGCAGGCTGTTGCCTACCAGGCCCTGCCCCGAACCTTCGCTTCCACCGCCCAAAATCGCGCTAAACGGTCGCCCGGATATCGCGGTGTAGACCGTGCTCATTGCCCAGCCCTTGCCCATGCGCTCGCCAAAATGGGGGAGGGTGGGGAACTGGTAGACCCCGCTCACGTTAAAGTTCAATCGCACGTCGTGGTCGCACAGGCCGCGGGAGTCGGCGAAATTGGGGGTTGCCAGAGCGGTACTGCCGACCTGATTGTCGTTGTTGATTTGCGGATAATCCCCGGCACCGCCGCGGTTCACTGAGTTGTAATCGAAGCACTTGCTCCAGGTCAGATTGTATTGGGTGTCAAACCCGTGCCAACTGCGCTGGTTGTAAGACGCTTGCAGGCTGTCGTACTGGGAGGTCCCCTGATTGGTGGCCTGGATCACATGTCTCAAGTCCGGGAAAGAAGCCGCGAGTGGGCGGAACGGATCGCAGTCACTCGGACTTGAGCAAGGTGTGCCCACCGGAGTTGCATTCAGATCGCTATAGATAATCAAGTCGCTGCCACGCTGGCCGGAATAAGTAAGCGTGAGCACGTTGTTGTGGAAAAGTTCGGTTTGCAAGCCCAGATTGAAGTTGTGATACCTCGGGGTCTTGAAATCCTGGACAACCGAGAACGCATTGAACGGAGGCGTCCCGGAGGGGTTGGTTCCAAACAGGGGTCCGGCCACAGCCGAGTCGAAGCAGATGTAGGATCCGACGCCGGTGTTCGGATCGTAACAGCCGCTGCCCAGCGTATAGTCCGACGCGGTCAGATTCACATCGTTGGCCGCGGTGTTGCTCTGGTTGAAAAAGCCAAGGTTCAGCTGCGTGAAAACGCCTGTGCGGGCATGGGCAAAGCTGTAAGGCGACGCCAGCGCCCCGAAATTGGCCACGTCGTAGGTCAGAGAATAGCCGCCGCGCAGCGCAATTCTGCTGTTGCCAAAAATATCCCACGAGAAGCCGAGATGGGGTCCGAAGTCATGATAATCCACGTTGTGGATTCCGCCGATATCGGTGCCGACTTTGGCAAAACCAGGTCCCGGCGGAGGCAGGAAGACAGCCTCGTTGTTGTTGGTGTCGCGCATGGTTCCGTTAATCTCGTAACGCAGGCCGTAATTCAGCGTCAACCGCGGTCTTATTTTCCAGTCGTCCTGGGCATAGAACCCTACTGAGTTTTGCGTAATGTGGCGGTGGGTGTCGCCAAAGCTGCGGTCCGCGAAGTCCGCTTTGCCCAGGAGCAATTCCTCGACATCCCCCGCAACGCCGGGGAGATACGCGCCGGTATAGTTCTGGAAGTAGCCCATGGTCATCCCGCTCCGGGCTTCATTACGGATGCTGTTGGTATAGGCGCGCTGGAAGTTTCCGCCCATCTTAATGGTGTGATTCCCCTTTACCCAGGAGAAATGCTCCGACCAGTCAATGGTCTGGTCGGGACGCGTGGTCAGCGGATATCCCTGAACCCCGCCGATGTAGCCGCCATAACCAAGATGATAGAGATAGACGTAAGGCACGCCAAAGTCAGCGGGACTCAACGGGCCGGTATCCATACCCAGGCTCTTGGGGTCAATGTGGTTATTGACACCAATCAACTGAGCGAAACGCGTGAAACCGAGACGGCTCTCCAGAATCTTGTTATTGCTTACGTTCCAGGTCCAGCTCAAGCCCGCCATTTGTGCCCGGGAAGGAGCAAAGGAGTTGAACAGATCCGCGGGATGGTTCCCTCCCGCCTGGAGCCCGGCAAAAGGCGGCCCGCTCTGCAGGCTGTCGCCCAGCAAATAGCGCACCGCGAACGAGTGGTGGTCGCCTAACTTATAATCGAATTTCACCCCGAACTCGTTGTTGCTGGCCGTTGTGGGAATCTGTTGAATCAGGGTGCCGTTGCTGGTGATGGGGAAGAAATTCAACAGGGTTTGCCCGACCGGGTCAATGGTGAGACCGTTGGCCGCGATATCGGCTACCGCCGCAGCGACGTCCCCGGTACTGGGGACGGCCCTGCTGCCGGTGGCCGCGGACTTGTAGCGCTGGCCTTCATAGAACAGGAAAAAGAAGGCCTTGTCCTTGACGATGGGCCCACCAATATTGGCGTGGAACTGGTTGTTGTGGATGGGAGTAGGCTGGCATTCTCCCGGCGCGGCGCAATTGTCGGTATTGTGATTGGCGAAATAATTGTCCGCGTCGCCAATGCCACTGTGATTGACCCAGGTGGCGCCTCCGTGCCAATCGTTGGTTCCGCTCTTCATGCTGATCAGGATCGGGGCGCCGCCCTTGACGCCAAACTCCGATGAGGGCGTTTCCTGCACGCTCAATTCCTGAATTGCGTCCGGAGGAAAGGTGACTGCGGGAATGCCCAGAATGCCGGTCTGGTTGATGGCGGAGTCTCCGTAGTAGCGGTCATTGTTGTACAAGCCATCAATAAAATAGTTATTGGAAGTGGTTCGAGAGCCGTTGATGCTGATCGCCAGAAAACCGCCGCCCGGAGTTCGTTGCACGCCCGGAGTGATGGCGAGCAGCGAGTTGAAGTCGCGCCCATTCAGCGGAACATTCTCAATCTTCAACCGGTCAACGTAGTTGTTTTCGTTGGGCGAGGTTTCAACCAGGGGCGCCGAACCTTCCACCTCAATGGTCTCAGTGCGCTGTCCTAGCGTGAGCTTGAAATCGGCCTGCACCAGAGCGCCGGCCATGATCTCGACATTCTTCACCGTGGTCTTGAAGCCTTCCGCCGAAGCGGTGACTCTGTAGGTGCCAATGGCAAGCTCCGGTATGCGGAAGGTCCCGGTATCGTTGGTGACCCCGGCCCGCGAGGCGTTCGTGCCGACATTAACGGCGGTGACGGTGACATTCGGCAGCACCGCTCCGGTGGCGTCACTGACGACGCCGGTAATGTCTCCCGTCGTCCGCTGAGCAAAAACCGCATGGCTAAAAGTCAAAGTAACCAAAAGCAAGAAGGAAAACGACGCACAGCGAAAAACTAGCCCTTGCCGCATGGTGCCCCCTGGTGCGGTACACATTTTTGACCACTAGTTAGGCCGGAGTTTAGTGGGCGTGCGCGACAACTATCAAGAAGAATCTACTGTACATAACAGCCCGGACATGCCGCGAGACTTGACTGCCGGTCATAGAAATACCGCTTTCCTGCCTCCTGAAGGCAGACAATCGGAATCTTGCATAGCTATGAACAGTTTTTTCCGTGCAGGGAACTCAGCCCAGCGGGGAATCGCTCATGCGGAAGCGGGTACGGACATGTTCGGAAAGGAGTTCGATGGCGCCGCGGTTGGAGATGGGGTCGGCCTGCGCCAGGTACTTCATGGCTTCCACCAGTAAGCGCTGCCCGTCCACGTAACGCGGATCGGTCGTGCGTTCACGGCGTTTGCGCCCAATCTTGGGAGGAACCGGGATCGTAAAAACCTTGGCCATGCAAATGGGGTGTCCGGGGTCTATAAAGTTCCAACCGACAGAACGGCGCAAAAGCAGTATACCGCCCGCTTCGGGTTTTTCAGCCGTCAATTTTAGATTAATAAAGGCTTTCCGCCGGCTCAGCCCTGCGGCGATATGAACTTGGTCTTGCTGGTGGTCTTGAGCTTGAAGACCGAGTCCGGGATTTTCTCGTTCACCTTAATCTCGCTATACCGGGCCAGCCGGAAGTCGCCCGAGCTGCCGAAAAAGAACTGTTGCTGCACCGAAATCCCCCGGGCGGGATCGATCCAGAGGACGATGTGGTCAATGTTATTACGCACGCTGGCCACCTTAGGAATCAGGTCGAGTTTGGCGGTGTCCGCGCCGTCCACCGCCTCGTTGCCCAGGTATTTGACATCGAACGATTTCAGCAGGTCATGTCCGCGGCCGCCGAAGCCCAGCACCAGAAAACTCTCGAATTCCTGGCGATTCTTGCCCGTGTTATAAACCGTCACCTGGTCGATTTTGGGCTGGTAAACCTGGATCTTGGTACCGTTAAACAAAACATATTTCTGGTCCGGTTCGGCGATATCGGCCACCATCTGGATTTCATCGGCAGAGCGGCGAAAATAGACTTTTCCCTTTTGCTCTTCGTGTTCATCCACCACTTTTTGATATTGGTCCCAGACCACGCTGGCTTCGGTGGTGTGGAATTTCTCGGCGGCACTGTCCATCTCGCCCAGGACCTTTTCCAGTGCAGCGTCCGGAGAATCGGCGGGCGCGCAGAAGGCGAACAGGGCGGCCAGACAAGCCATCGTCAAAAGCCAGCGGCACAGCCACAGCGCGCGTTTCATGTTGGTCTCGCCGGGCACAGCCGGAGCGGTGTCGCTATTCCTTTTGCGCCCACACTTTGTAAGTCAGCACGCGTCCTTGACGATCGCGCAGAACCTCGTACTTTGAGATGCTCACTTCGCCCGATATGGGTTCCACAATCCGCAACAGTTGTTGCCGCACCGTCGCGTCATCGGTCCCCGAAACGGCCGCGCCCTCAATCTGGTAAGTGAATCCCCCGCCCGCCTCCGGAGTCACCACGACTCCACTGGGATGCGGATTGCGTTCCACTGGTTTATCGCGGAAGTTGATCCAGTAGGGCGAGAGAAAGACGAACAGAAGAATGAACGTGACCATCACGTCATATTGAAGGGTGCCGCGCTCGTACGACCACAGAATGAAATCGCGAATTGTGCGCCAAGTCCTGGTCATGGGCACGGCAGGCACTTCGGCAACGCTCGTCGTCATCCTGGCTTCGGTCAAGTTATTTCCCATTAAGTCTAGGCTTTGCCGGTTTAGGTTGGCAACCCGCTCCGCTCGGTGGAGGATGGGCGTCTTCGCCTGTCAGGCGGTGGCCTATGCTCGACGGGCGAAGACGCCCGTCCTCCATCGCCTTTCGGGACGGTGTCCCCGCATTCTCTGGCCTTTCGTTGCGAACTTCGCAGTCTAAGCGCGGGCGAGTCGCCCGCGGCCACATTAAACCAAAAACCAAGACCCAGCTACAGCGGTCCACAGCTAGAACTTTTTGTGTTGGATGCGGTCCGTGCCCATGGCGGGCCGCAGAGCTTCCGGAATCAGAACGCTGCCGTCGGCCTGTTGGAAATTTTCGACGATCGCCACCCAGGTCCGTCCCACCGCCAGCCCGCTTCCGTTCAGCGTGTGGACAAACTCGGTCTTGCTCTTGCCTTCGGGACGGTACCGAATATTCGCCCGGCGAGCCTGAAAAGACTCGAAGTTCGAGCAGGAGGAAATCTCCCGGAACAGTTGCTGGCCCGGAAGCCACACTTCAATGTCATAGGTCTTGGCCGAAGAAAAGCCCATGTCGCCGGTCGAAAGCGCCATCACCCGGTAATGCAAGCCGAGCTTTTGCAGAACTTCCTCGGCGTCGTGGGTCAGCATTTCCAGTTGCTCGTAGGAAGTGTCAGGCCGCGCAAATTTGACCAGCTCAACTTTCTGGAACTGATGCTGCCGGATGATGCCACGCACATCCTTGCCGTAGGAACCAGCTTCACTGCGGAAGCAGGGCGTGTAAGCGGTAAGCGAAACCGGCAGGCGCGAAGCATCGAGCACTTCGTCGCGGTAAAGATTGGTGACCGGAACTTCGGCCGTGGGAATCAGCCAAAGGTCTTTTTCGCCGTGAGGCACACGAAAAAGGTCGGAGGCGAATTTCGGCAATTGTCCGGTGCCATACATGGATTCCGAATTCACCAGGTAAGGCGGCAGCACTTCGGTGTAGCCGTGCTCGCGAGTGTGCAGATCCAGCATGAAGTTGGCCAGCGCCCGCTCCAGCCTTGCTCCCAGGTCCCAGTACACCGCGAAGCGCGCGCCGGAGAGTTTGGTGGCGCGTTCGAGATCAAGCACGCCCAGTTCTTCGCCCAGTTCCCAGTGTGGTTTGGGCGTGAAATCGAATTTCGGCGGCGCCCCCCAGCGCCGCACTTCAACGTTATCATCAGGCGTCTTGCCCACGGGCACGCTTTCGTGGGGCAGGTTGGGGATGCCGGTGAGAATATTCTGCAGGCTGGCCTCGAACTCGGCGGCTGCTTTTTCTCGCTGCTGGATCTGTTCCCGCAAATCCTTGGTTTCAGAAATCTGCGCGCTGGCATCCTGGCCGGTCTTTTTAAGTTTGGCAATCTCCTCGGAGGCGCGGTTGCGCCGGGCTTTCATGGTCTCGGCTTCGGTGATGGCGTGGCGGCGCTCGGTGTCCACCTGGTGGAAATCTTTTAGGACCTGGGCCGGATCCATGCCGCGCTGGCGCAGCTTCTCTTCGACCAGGGGCAGGTTGTCGCGAACGAAGTTGAGATCAAGCATGGGAGCTAACTACTGTATCGAAAAAGCGGCGAAGAATGCACGTGTGGCCACGGGCGACTCGCCCGCGCGGGCACAGGCCTGACGTCAGAAGCCGCGGGCGAGTTGCCCGCGACCACACATTCCGCATTTGGTTCGGCGTCTCCTACCCTGTAAACTACCCCGCAATGCGAACTTCAATTCGCTCTTCAATTCTGGGATTTCTGCTGTGTCTTGCCCTAACCGGCGCAGGTTTCAGCTCGGCTTACAACGCCCGGCCGAAGCTGGTTGTCATTATCGTCATCGACCAGTTTCGCGGCGACTATCTGGAACGCTATCGTGATCAGTGGGGAGAGGGCGGCTTCCGCCTCCTGCTCGACCATGGCGCTGACTTCACCGACTGCAACTATGACTACGCCAACACCCGCACTGCGCCAGGCCACGCTACCTTGCTGACCGGGGCCTATACCAACGGCCACGGCATCATGGCCAATGAATGGTGGGACCCGCAGAAAAAGGCCACGGTCGCCGCGGCGGATGATGACCAGACCAAACTGGTCGGGGTTGGGGGCGGCGCGCCCGGAGCCTCGCCTCATAACCTGCTGGCCGACACCCTGGGAGACGAACTTAAGTTGGCGACGCAGGGCAAGTCCCGTGTCTTCGGCATCGCGCTCAAGGATCGTGCTTCCGTCCTTCCCGCCGGCTTTGCGGCCGATGGCGCGTACTGGATCGACCGGGCAACCGGCACCTGGATCACGTCCACTTACTATCGCAACCAACTTCCCAAGTGGGCGCAGGATTTTAACGACAGCAAGCGAACCGAGAAATACCTGAATCAGGATTGGAAAGACAGCCAGGGAAACGTCCTGCGCACCACCAAGCCGGTCGAAGGGAAAGCGGGCAACTTCTACGATCTGGTCGGTTCCACACCTCTGGCCAACGACTATGAACTTGAGTTCGCGCGGGAGTTGATCACTTATGAAAAGCTGGGCAATGGCCCGGCTACGGACCTGCTGATCGTCAGTTTGTCGGCCAACGATATTCTCGGCCACAAGGTAGGTCCCGATTCCCCGGAGATGCAGGCCATGGCGATGGCGATGGATCGCCAGCTGGCGGGGTTCTTCGAGTTCCTGGGACACCAGATCGGGCTGGCCAATATATGGATCGCGCTTTCCGCCGATCATGGAGTTGCGCCCTTGCCCAAGGTCGCGGCCGGCTTACGCCTTCCCGCCGCCAATGTTCCGGGTGACAAAATGCGCGCCCAAATAAACAGCCGATTGTCTGCCCGGTTCTCGCACCCGGCGGAATACGTGAAGGCGCTCGACTACCCGGTGGCCTGGCTGAACTCGGATGCGTTTGCGGCCACGAAAGTGAACGAGCAAGATGCTGAACGCGACGTGGGCGAGGCGCTGCAACAGGCCGGCCTGCGCGCCTATTACAGCCGCTCACAACTGGAGCGGGGCGATGCGCCCAACACCGAACTTGGATTGAAGTATCTGCACAGCTATTCGCCGCTCGGAGGATGGTACGTGCTCGGCGTTCCGCCCCCATTCATCGTCGGCTTTATGGGTGGGACCGATCACGCCACCCCCTACACTTACGACACTCACGTGCCGCTCGCGTTTTACGGTTTCCCCTTTCAGGCCGGGACCTATCGCACCCACTCGGAGCCCGTGGACCTGGCAGCGACGTTGGCTTCGCTGCTCGGCATCAATGCGCCCACGCATAGCGTCGGTCGGGTCCTGACCGAGGCCCTGGCGCCGCCCCATCGGGCCGCGAATTCCATTCATGGCGGAGAGGATCGAGGCATGCCCACGGTTGAGGGTCGAGACTTCAGGCCTGAAACGTGGCCCCGTGCCGACTATGCCATAGCGAGGGGTCCGCGATGACCGCTCCAGCCCCGGCTGCCGGCCCGGATCTCAGCGTCAGCTTTGCCGGCATTCAGTTGAAGAATCCGGTGATCGCGGCCAGCGGGACCTTCGGCTACGGACTGGAATTCGAGGATGTTGTGCATCTCAACAAACTCGGCGGTTTTGTGGTCAAGGGACTGTCCGCGGAACCGATGGCCGGCAATCCCCCGCCGCGTTTGTATGAAACCCCGGCTGGCATGCTCAACGCCATTGGTTTGCAAAACATCGGCGCGCGCGCCTTTGTCGACGAAAAACTTCCCAAGCTGCGGAAGATCAAGAATATCGTCGTCTTCGCCAACGTGTTCGGATATACCCGCGAAGACTACGAGCGCAGCATCGAGATCCTGAACGAAGGCGAGGGTATCGCAGCCTACGAGCTGAACGTGTCCTGTCCCAATACGGTGGCCGGCGGCATCCAGTTTGGCAGCGATCCGCGATCTCTGGATGAAGTCGTCAACACCGCCAAGCGGATTTCCCGCCGCCCTCTGATTGTGAAGCTTTCGCCCAACGTCACCAGCATTGCTCAGATGGCCTATGTGTGCCAGGAAGCGGGCGCCGATGCCATCTCGCTGGTGAACACCTTCGTGGCGATGGCCATCGACCCGGAAACTCGCAAGCCCCGAATCGCCAACGTGACCGCCGGGCTCTCGGGTCCGGCCATCAAGCCGATCGCCGTGCGCATGGTTTATGACGCCTCGAAAGCGGTGAATATTCCGGTCATCGGGATGGGCGGGATTTCGACTGCCGCCGATATCGTGGAATTCATGTTGGCGGGGGCCACCGCGGTGCAGGTCGGAACCGCCAGCTACTGGGATCCGGTCGCCACGGAGAAGATCGCCGCCGAGCTGGAAACTTGGTGCACGGAGCGGCACATCGGGCGAGTGGCAGAGTTAACCGGCGCAATGGTGATGGAGTAGCAGTCGTCAGTCTTCAGTCATCAGTCGTCAGCAAGAATCAGCTCCGCCTGGCTGGCGACCGACGACTAGCTCACCGCGGCCACACGGCCAGGATCGCGCCCATTGCCAGGTAGCACACCAGCTGATAGCCGGTATTGATCAAATACAGCCTGGTTGACTGGTTGCCAAACAGTTTGGCGGTGAGCTGTACGGTGGTCACAAAAGCCAGCCAGATGGCAAAGCCGATTTTCATCCCGTAGAGCACGTTGTTCACGGTCGTGATGTGGATGATCTTTCCCAGAACGAACGCCGATACCAGGCTGGCGACAAAAGAGATGGCGTAGCTCTTGCCCGCGCTCTTTTGCATCTCTTGAATTTTGGACTTGTCCTCGGGATCGTAGCCCATGGCTAGCATCCAGGGCCGGGCGAAGAGCAGGGGCGAATACCAGAGAAAGCCCAGCACCATGGTGGCGATGGCGGCGACCAGCACAGACCACAGATTGACACTCATCAAGGTCATGACATCTTCTCCGCACGGCCGAAATTGAGGCCAGCCATAGTATGCCGAGTTCTTCCGGTTGCAAACTGGAATCAGCAGGCTGTTCCGGGAATGCGCCCTGCTACTTTTCGGCCGCCAATCCATCTAATTAATATCGCTATAATCAGATAAGGAGCCTCTCCATATGGCCAAAGCCACCTTTGCCGCAGGCTGTTTCTGGGGCGTTGAAGCCACTTTCCGCCAGTTGCCTGGGGTTACGGCAACCCGGGTCGGATACACCGGCGGGCACTTCGCCGATCCGACCTACAAGGACGTTTGCAGCGACCGCACCGGCCACGCCGAGGCGGTCGAAGTGGATTACGATCCCGCGAAGCTTTCCTACGAGAAGTTGCTGCAGGTGTTCTGGGAAAACCACGATCCCACCCAGCTCAATCGCCAGGGTCCGGACTGGGGATCGCAGTACCGCTCCGCCATCTTCTTCCATACTCCGGAGCAGGAAAGCGAAGCCCGGCTGTCAAAAGAGCAACTGGAGAAGTCGGGCCGCTTCAAGAAGCCGATTGTGACCCAGATCGTCCCCGCGGTTACGTTCCATCCCGCCGAGGACTACCACCAGCAATATCTGGAAAAGCGCGGACTGGCGACCTGCCACATCAAGTAACCAGTTCGATGTAGGCGCGAGCGCCCGCGCTCGTGCGTCCTGACCACGGACCACGTGGGGACGGCCGCCCTCGGCCGTCCGGCGGAGCGAAGCTCCGCTATTTTTTGGTGTCATCCAAATCTGTCGAGCTGCGCTCGACTGGACAGCCGAGGGCGGCTGTCCCCACGTGGCTTCTGGTCTCCCCTGCGCGAACGGGGCGCTCGCGCCTACATTGCTTGCGAACGCAACCTCATTCCCATATCCTGCGGTGCAATAATGCCGCACGCACCCGATGAGCTTCTCTTGCAACTCCTGGCCATCTTCGTTTCCGCGAAGGTGGTGGGAGAGCTCTTTGAGCGGGTGCGGCTGCCTTCGGTCCTGGGCGAGATTCTGGCGGGAGCGGCCCTCGGCCCATTTGCTTTGGGCTGGATCCATCCCAGCGACACCATCCATTCGGTAGCGGAAATCGGCGCCATTTTTGTCCTGTTCAGTGCCGGGCTCGAAACCGGCCCGCAAGACCTGATCCGGGTGGGACGCAAGGCGCTGCTGGTGGCGGTCGCCGGCGTGGTCGCGCCCTTCGTTCTGGGATTCGCTTACATGAAATGGCGCGGCGACGCCACCAGCGAGGCGATTTTCGTGGGCGCAGCCATGGTGGCCACCAGCGTGGGAATCACCGCTCGGGTGCTGGGCGACTTGCATGTGATGGCGACGCGCACCGCCAGGATTATCCTGGGCGCGGCCGTCTTCGACGACATCCTGGGGATGGTGCTGCTGGCGATTGTGGCTGGCCTGGCCTCGAGTGGCGGGCTGGAGTGGTTGCACCTGGGCGTTCTGGTGGCGGAGGCCGCCGCTTTCGCGCTATTCATGATTTTGGCGGCTCCCCGGATTGTGCGCAGAATCCAGCCCGGAATGGACCGATTGTCCACCCAGCATGCTCCCCTGATTGTTGCGCTCGCGCTTTGCCTGTTTCTTTCCTGGCTTTCGGCGAAAATCGGCATGGCT
Organism: Terriglobia bacterium; assembly: GCA_963816025.1. Taxonomy (GTDB): domain Bacteria; phylum Acidobacteriota; class Terriglobia; order Terriglobales; family Acidobacteriaceae; genus JAIQFF01. The sequence goes on along the minus strand of CAWFJA010000025.1, from coordinate 67,320 downwards.
GCGATCATTGGCGCTTTCTTTGCCGGCCTGATGTTTGCGGACTACGCTCCGGGCTGGAATCTTTTGCCGCGGGTGGGAGCGATCACGGAGTTTCTGGCGCCATTTTTCTTTTTCACCATCGGCTCCCGCCTCAACGGCCACCTGTTTACCGGAAACGTTTTGCTGGCCGCGATCGTAATTTCTTTGCTGGCCATTGTTTCGAAGGTTATCGGGTGCGGCCTGCCGCTGTGGCGGGAGGGCTGGCGGAGCGCGCTGCAAGTTGGCGTGGGCATGATGCCGCGCGGCGAAGTCGCTCTGATCGTCGCGCTGGTCGGATTGCAATCGCAGATCGTATTGCCCTCTACGTATGCCATTGTCGTGTTCATGACTGCGGTGACCACGATCCTGGCGCCGCCGCTGCTGCGCTATCTGTTTCGCGCTGAGATGAAGCCAATGTAGGGGCGAGCGGGGCGCTCGTGCAGGGAGCCACCACCAGCCACGTGGGGACAGCCGCCCTCGGCTGTCCGGTCGAGCAGCGCTCGACAGGGTTTTGCTTGGTACGAGAAATAGCGGAGCTTCGCTCCGCCGGACAGCCGAGGGCGGCTGTTCTCACGTGGCCTGTGGAAAGGACGCACGAGCGGGGCGCTCCCGCCTACATTGAACCCGCGTATAATTTGCCGTTCTGTTGCTGAGGAGAATTCATGACTCTTTCCGGCCGGGTTGCGCTCGTGACTGGGGCATCGCAGGGCATCGGCCGGGCTTGCGCCTTGAAACTGGCCCAGTCCGGGGCCACGGTGGCGTTGGCCGCTCGCGGCCAGGAAAAGTTGCAGGCGCTGGCGGATGAAATCGCTGCGGCAGGCGGCAAGGCCGCTGCGTTTCCTTTGGACGTGGGTGACGAAGAGCAAATCAAGTCCACTTTCAAGGCCGCCATCGCCCAACTGGGCAAGATTGACATCCTGGTCAACAACGCCGGCATTACCCGCGACCAGCTGGTTATGCGCATGAAGCGCGCCGACTGGGACGCAGTCCTCAACACCAACCTGACCTCGGCGTATCTGTGCACGCAGCAGGCGATCGGGTCGATGCTGAAGCAACGCTGGGGAAGGATCATCAACATCACCTCGATTTTCGGCCAGACCGGACAAGCCGGACAAGCTAACTATGCGGCTTCGAAAGCCGGGCTGATCGGGCTGACCATGGCCATCGCTCGCGAGGTCAGCTCGCGCAACATCACCTGCAACGCGGTCGCCCCGGGCTTCATTGAGACTGCGATGACTTCAGGTCTGGGCGATGATTTCAAGCAGAATGCGGTGAAGATGATCCCGCTGGGGCGCGTGGGTACACCCGAGGATGTCGCGAACGCCGTGGCGTTTTTGGCGTCGGAGGAAGCTTCGTATATTACCGGGCACGTGCTGAACGTGAACGGCGGCATGCTGATGGGTTAGACGCAAGGTAGGTTGGACGTAAGGAAAGACAGCGTGGGGAATCCCAGACTTACTTTGACGCAGGTGGAATCACCTGCCCAGATTGAACAGGCCCGCGAACTTTTTCTCGAGTACGCACAGTCGCTGGGCTTCAGTCTGTGTTTTCAGAGTTTCGACCAGGAGCTCGCCGGTCTCCCCGGAGATTACGCTCCGCCCGACGGGCGGCTTCTGCTGGCCGAGTATCGGAGCCAGCTTGCGGGCTGCGTGGCACTGCATCCCCTGGAACCGGGAATCTGCGAGATGAAGCGGCTCTATCTTCGCCCACAATTTCGGGGCAGGGGCCTGGGACGCGTTCTGGCGGAAACAGTAATTGCCGAAGCCCGCGGGACGGGGTGCCGGAAGATGCGACTCGATACTGTGGAGCCAGTGATGCCGAATGCGGTCGCAATGTACCGGCGGCTGGGATTCAAGGAGATCGAACCTTATCGCGTCAACCCGATCGCCGGGGCGTTGTACATGGAGTTGGAGCTGTAAGGCGAGGGCGGGACGCCCTCGCGCCAGCCGGCCGGAGCCGGCGCTGCGAGGAACCTACGATGAAATCCGTTTGCCTCTTTCTCTCATTGATTTTTTCGATTTCCAGTTTCGCTGCCGATGGGAAGACTGTCTCCTATAAGAGTGGCGATGAAACCGTGCAGGGCGTGCTTTACACGCCTGCGGGCAAAGGCCCTTTTCCGGCCCTGGTGGTCATTCACGAATGGTGGGGGCTGAATGACTGGGTCAAGGAGCAGGCCTCAAAGCTGGCCGACGAGGGCTACGTGACGCTGGCCGTCGATCTCTACCGCGGCAAAGTGGCGACCACCGCCGACGAGGCCCATGAAATCATGCGCGGCGTTCCGGAGGACCGGGCAGCGCGCGATCTGCACGCGGCGGTTGAGTTTCTAAAATCGCGATCGGATGTGAAAAAAGATCGCATCGGCTCAATCGGCTGGTGCATGGGCGGCGGCTACTCGCTCGACGTGGCCTTGCAGGAGCCCACATTGGCCGCTGCGGTCATCAACTACGGCCACCTGGCCGCGGACGCGGATTCCATCAAGAAAATTAACGCTTCGGTACTGGGCATCTTTGGCGGACAGGACCGCGGCATCCCGGTGGACGATGTGAAGAAGTTCGAGCAAGCTTTGCAACAGCAGGGCAACAAAGTCGAAATTGTGATCTATCCCGACGCCGGGCATGCCTTTGAGAATCCCAACAACAAAACGGGATACCGCGCAGCCGACGCAGCCGACGCCTGGAAACACACCACCAGTTTCCTGGCGGCTACGCTGAAAAAGTGATTAGACCCAGCGCCAAGGTCGGTGAGGTCCTGAGGGATGGACTACTGAACTGCCGGAATGCCGGCAGCACGGGAGGTTCGCGCTTCTTACTCCCATCACCGCTTGTGGTGCAACGAAATTCCTCTTGCCAGAAGGTACTACTCTGGTTACTATGCAGCACATCCACGGGGGGTCTGTTTTGGTTGCTTTCTCTATGAATATCGGCGAGACCATCCGAAACTACCGGCTGCAAAGAGGCATGTCCCAGGGCGACATCGAAAAGCGCACCGGCCTGCTGCGCTGCTACCTCTCGCGGGTGGAAAACGGGCACACCATCCCGTCGCTCGATACCCTGGCCAAGATAGCCGGCGCCATGGAAATCGCGCTGTCGCAATTCTTCTCCGAATCCGGACACTCCAACGGCTCCAAAAATCTGCCGCAACTGTCCGATGACGAAGTCCGCTTCCTGAGCCAGATCCGCCGCTACGCCGTCAGCCTGAATGACAGCGACCGCAAGCTGGTGCTGGCCATGGTCAAGAAGATGGCGACGAAGTAGTAGGACTTCTAGCTCCTAGCTTCTGGCTCCTGGCTTTTAGCTCTGACTTCAGGCGTGCCCACAGCCGTCCGGCCAATTCCTTGTCATGCACCGTTGAGCTAGGAGCCAGGAGGTAGAGGCAGCTCCTTGGGTACTTTCGTTCCATCACCATCGTGGCCAATGGGAATCTCGTCCCCGTGCCTGGCAACCCCTAGACTGTCGGCTGGAGATCCCCGGGTGACCATCGACGAAGAACTGACCCTGCTCGACTCGCAGCTGCGCCGGCTGAAGATCGAGTATGAGATTTACTTCAGCAATCCGACCAAGCGGCCACCTACCGACGTCGAATGGAAGGTGCTCTCTCTGTTGCGGAAATTCAGCGACGGCGGCCGCATGAGCTTTTCGCAGCGCTTTCGCTACAACGAAATCGCGCAGCGTTATGCGATTTACAGCGACCTGTGGCGGAAAAAGAACCGCATTCGTGAAGAAGGCTACCGCCGCCCCCAGGACGCGCTGCTCTCGGTGCAGGGCGTGCGGGTGGAAGAACACGAACCGGAGCACAAAGTTTACGGGATAGGGCATGCCGCCGCGGCAGTCGCCGCGGCCGCCGCCACTCCGGCCACTCCCGCGGCCGTAAGCCCGGTTGCCGAAGAAAAGCCTTTCAGCATGCAGTGCACCGATGCGCGGGCGGAACGCGATCAAGTACAGAAACTGTTTAACGCCCTCACCGCAGCCAAGAAGAAGTCGGGAGAGGCCGTTTCCGGCAATCTCGACAGCTTTACCTCGTTCGTGCAGAAGAAAACCGACCAGATCCGCAAGCAGTATGGCTGCGAAGCCGTCGAGTACACGGTCGAAATGCAGAACGGCCAGGTGAAGCTGAAGGCCAAAGCGAAAACCTAGTCGTCAGTCGTCCGTCCCCAGTCGTCAGCCCTTCCACTCTATTAATGTTTTCATGTGGACCGGCGCGAGATATTGCTGTTCCCACCTGCTCTGGTGCCGAATTCGGATCGCCGGCTTTGCCTTTCGTGGCTGACGACTGAAGACTGACGACCGATGACTGATACTGATAGAATTTCCTCGCCTTTCCCAGGCACATTCCCATTCCTTCGAGGTCTGCCATGTCCGCGACCCAGACAAAAATCCAGCGTGCCATCCTGAGCGTGACTGACAAAACGGGACTGGTGGAGTTTGCCCGCAAACTTGCCGGCATGGGCGTGGAACTCATCTCGACCGGGGGAACCGCGAAGCTGTTGCGCGATTCCGGCATCGCCGTAAAAGACATTTCCGAGCTTACCGGTTTTCCCGAGATGCTCGATGGCCGGGTGAAGACCCTGCATCCCAAGGTGCATGGCGGCATCCTGCACCGGCGCGAGATGGCCTCGCACCGCAGCGCCGTCGCCGAGCACGGCATTGCGCCGATTGACATGGTGGTGGTCAATCTTTACGCCTTCGAGAAGACAGCCGCCAAACCGGGCGTGCCTTTTGAAGACCTCATCGAAAACATCGATATTGGCGGACCGTCCATGATCCGCTCCGCCGCCAAGAATTTTCAGGACGTGGCGGTCGTGACTTCGCCCGCTGATTACGGCGCATTGGCCGAGGAGATGGCCGGCTCGGGCGGCGCCCTGTCTGCGGCCACCAAGTGGCGCCTGGCGCAAAAGGCTTTCGCCACCACGGCCGCCTATGATTCGGCCATCGCGTCCACCCTGGAGCGAGTCAGCGCCAACGGACATTTCGAGTTTCATCCCGAGGCCGGCTTTCCCCAGAATCTTCGCCTGTCTTTCGGCAAGGTGATGGACCTGCGCTACGGCGAGAACCCGCACCAGAAGGCGGCGATGTACAGCGACGGCTCGGGCAGCGGCGTGGCCAACGGCCGCCAGATCCAGGGCAAGGAGCTTTCCTACAACAACATCGTGGACCTGCAGGCCGCCTGGGACCTGGCGCAGGAATTCGACCAGACCGTCTGCGCCATCATCAAGCACACCAATCCTTGCGGCACCGCCACCGGCAAGACCCTCGCCGAGGCCTACAAAAAAGCGCTGGAGTGCGATCCGGTGTCCGCTTTCGGTGGCGTGATTGGAGTGAATCGCGTGGTGGATGGCGAGGCTGCGGAAGAGATGGCCAAGCTCTTTCTCGAGGTCATTGCCGCTCCCGGGTTCGACGAAGCCGCCAAGGCCAAGTTCGCCACCAAGAAAAATCTGCGCCTGGTGGAGATCAAACACTCGACCCAGAAGTGGGTGCTGAAAAATGTTTCCGGCGGGATCCTGGTGCAGGATGCCGATCTCCGCGTGCTCCAGGAATCCGATCTCAAGGTGGTCACCAAACGGCAGCCGACGCCGGAAGAGAAACGCGCGCTGTTATTTGCCTGGAAAGTTTCCAAGCACGTGAAGTCGAATGCCATCCTGTACGCCCGCGACGGGCAAACTGTAGGCGTCGGCGCGGGCCAGATGAGCCGAGTGGATTCATGCAAGATCGGCGCCATGAAAGCCGTCCTGCCGCTGCAGGGAACGGTGGCCGCGTCCGACGCGTTTTTCCCCTTTCCGGACGGGGTCGAAGAAATCGCCAAGGTGGGGGCCACCGCCATCATTCAGCCCGGCGGCTCGGTTCGCGATCAGGAAGTCATCGAAGCCGCGGACCGGCTGGGGCTGGCCATGATCTTCACCGGAGTGAGGCACTTCCGGCACTAGCGGATTGCCGAATTGATGCCTGTAACAGTTCTTTACAATCCGTCAATTCGTAAATCCCACAATCGTCAATCCTGTTAGTCCCTGTACTTCTGATCGTTGCTTCTTCGGTTCCGTGAGCGGCTTTTTCACCGCCTATTACCGGCACGGTTTACAATTGAAAGAGCACCCACCAGCAGCGGTTCGGCATCCAATCGCTATGGTTCAGGGAAGCCGAAGGTTCTCGATGAAAAGTATTTACTGCACTCTTACTTTGCTGCTGGTGATCCCTGCGGTTTCCGCGGCGCAAACTCCGGCTGCGGATTCCAAACCGGCCGCCGCGCCTGCGCCCCGCAAGCTCGACAAGGCGGCCGCGTATTACCACTACACCGTGGCCCACATGTACGAGGAACAGGTGGCGGTGTACGGACGCAGCGAGCTGGCCAACAAAGCCATCGAGGAATATCGGCTGGCGATCGACGCCGATCCCACGTCCGAGTACCTGACTTCGGCGCTGGCCGAGCTCTACGCCAAGACCGGCCGCATTCGCGACGCCGTTCTCGAGGCCCAGGACATCCTGAAGCGCGACCCCAACAACCTCGAAGCGCACAAGCTGCTGGGGCGCATCTATCTGCGCTCGCTGGGCGACGTGCAGGCCGGGCAAGGCTCGCAGAACGTGCTCAAGCTGGCCATCGAGCAGTACGAGCAGATCATCAAGATCGAACCCGACAACGTGGACGATCACCTTCTGCTGGGACGCCTCTACCGGCTGAACAACGACCTGCAGAAGGCGGAAGACGAGTTCAAGACCGCGGTCAAGCTGGAGCCCGATTCGGAAGAAGCCGTGACCACGCTGGCCTATCTCTACAACGAAGAGGGCGACACCGCCCGGGCCGGCCGAGGTGCTGAGTTCCATTCCGGACGCGGCGCGCTCCGCCAAGCTCTACTCGGCGCTCGGCTACACCTACGAACAGCAGAAGCAGTACAAGAACGCGATCGCCGCCTACCGGCAAGCGATTGAGCTCGACCGGGACAATCTCGACGCCATTCGCGGCCTGGCCCAGAACCTGATGAACGACGGCCAGACCGATGCGGCCCTCGAGCAGTACAAGATCATCGCCGATGCGAATCCCGAAGATGCGCAGACCTATCTGCGCATGGCGGAAATCTACCGCAAGCAGCGGCAAGTTCGACCAGGCGCTGGAGAGCTTGAAAAAGGCCGGGTCCATGGTGCAGGACTCGATCGAAGTGCCCTACAACATCGCCGCCGTCTATCAGGCGCAGGGCCGTTACGACGAAGCCATCCAGGTGCTGCAGGATTTGCTCAAGAAGACCGAGAAGCCGGACAACAGCTACAGCCAGGCCGAGAAGAATAACCGGTCAGTATTCCTGGAGCGGCTGGGCACGATTTATCGCGATAACCAGAATGACGCCCAAGCCATAGAGACTTTCCGCAAGATGGTGGCGCTGGGCGACGATAATGCCGAACGCGGCTACCAGCAGATCATCGACACCTACCGCGAAGCCAAGCAATGGCAGCAGGCCACCGACGCGGCCAAGGAAGCGGTACAGAAGCTGCCCAACAATCGCAGCCTGAAGATGGTGTATGCCGCCCAGCTTGCCGACATGGGTCAGCCGGATGCTGGATTGGCGCAGGTCAAGGCCCTGCTGAAGGGCACTCCTGACGACCGCGACGTTTACATCACCCTCTCCCAGATGTACAGCCGGCTCAAGCGCTGGCCGGAAGCGGAAGAAGCTCTGGACAAGGCGGAACAACTTTCGACCAAGGACGAAGACAAGCAATATGTCTACTTCCTGCGCGGCTCGACCTATGAGCGCCAGAAGAAATACGATCCGGCGGAAGACATGTTCCGCAAAGTCCTGGCGGGCGATCCGCAGAATGCCACCGCGCTGAACTATCTCGGCTACATGCTGGCGGACCGCAGGTAAAGCTGGACGAAGCCCTCGGCCTCATCAAGAAGGCGGTTGATCTCGACCCCGCCAACGGCGCCTACCTCGATTCCCTGGGCTGGGCCTATTTCAAGCTGGGCAAATACGAGTCCGCGGAAGACACGCTGATCAAAGCCTCGCAGCGGATCGGAACCGATCCCACGGTGCAGGACCACCTGGGCGACCTCTACCAGAAAACCGGGCGCCTCAAGCTGGCCGCCGCGCACTGGGAGCGGGCGATCTCTGAATGGAACAAAACGGTGGCCGCCGAAGTCGACCAGAACGACGTGGCCCGCGTCCAGAAGAAGCTCGAGTCAGCCAAGATGAAGCTGGCCAAGGAAGACTCAGAAAACAAGTAATCATCAGCAAGGACTGTGTAGGGACGGGTCTACGACCCGTCCCGGCCGAGCGCAAGCTCGGCTTTCTTTTTGTATCCTGATGAGTCCTTAGCGCGACACCCACCCTGTCTCTCCAAAAAACGGAGAGACGAGGGCGGGGCACCAGGAAATCCGGAGAAACTCAATGAGTCCTGACGTGCTCATCCGGCAGGCCAGCCTCGATGACATCCCCGAACTGCTGCGTCACCGCCGCGGTATGTACGAAGACATGGGCTACAACGAGGCCGAAGCCCTGTCCGCCATGGTCTCGACATGCAAACCATATCTGGCTGCGGCGCTGGCGAACGGCACGCTCCACGGCTGGCTGGCATGTACGGGAGAGAAAGTCGTGGGCGGGGGAGTCGTTTTGATCAGTCCATGGCCCAGCCATCCCTACGATGGCCACTGCCGCCGCGCCACCATTTTGAATATGTATACCGACCCGCCATTTCGCCGCCAGGGCATTGCCCGCCGGCTCATGCAAACCATGATTGACTGGTGCCGGCGGGAGGGATTCGCTCGTGTCGATCTGCACGCCAGCGATATGGGACGTCCGCTTTATGAGACTCTTGGATTTAAGCCCACGAATGAAATGCGATTGGATTTGCGGACGAAGTAACACCGTGGAAGAGCACGGCTTCAGCCGTGCCAGAAAGATGGAAGTCCGGAGGGGCTTTAGCCCCTGGGGTTGAGCTTGCTACATGTCGGGCGGCTTTAAACCTCAGGGGCTAAAGTCCCCACGATTTTCGCAGGTCGTGGCACGGCTGAAGCCGTGTCCTTCCACGGCGCTGCAGAATTTAGATCGGACGGACGGGGCAGAACGTACTTCCCGAAACAAATCCGTGTTCACCCCGTGCCGCAATATTTCGAATACTGCTCGTAAATGAAATTGTCGGTCATTCCCGCGATGTAATCACATACCACGCGCGGCAGCGGCTCGTGTTCTGCCTTCTCCTGATAACTGGGCGGCAAGCTTTCGGGGCTGCTCATCCAAAACTCGAACAGTTCGCGGATGACCCGTTCCGCATCGTTTTTTTCCGGGTCGAGGGCGGCGCTGAAGTAGAGATTCTTGTAGAGAAATTCCTTGGCGCCGCGCCTTTCTTCCTCCACCTCCGGGCTGAACGTCGCCAGCCGCCGCGGGCAGGCGCGTACATCTTCCAGACTGCGAATGCCTTCAGTCCTGATCTGGATCTGCAGGCTGCGAATCAAATCTCCGACCATCCGATCCAGGACTCCCTTCACTGTTTCGTTGAACTTCAGTTTGTCCGCGACGTCTGGATAGGCCTGCTCGACATCGCGAAAGAAGCGGTCGAAAACCGGGATGCCTCCGCGTATCTGTTCCAGCGTCAACAGGTGAGCTTCGTAGCCGTCATCGAGGTCGGCGGTGTCATAGGCAATTTCGTCGGCCAGATCGATGAGTTGGGCTTCCAGTGGCGGCCGCTGATCGAGCAGGTACTCAGTCAGTTCAGGAAACTGGTCCGCCGAATAGTCGTGAGAGTGCTTGATGATGCCTTCGCGCACTTCGAAGGTGAGATTCAGGCCGCGGAACCGCGCGTAGCGGACCTCGAAATCCTCGACGATCCGCAGCGCGTGCAGATTGTGGTCGAAGAACAATCCATGCTCTCGCATGGCGACGTCGAGCGCTTTCTCTCCGGCGTGGCCAAAGGGCGGATGCCCGACGTCGTGCACCAGGGCAAGGGCCTCGACCAGATCGACGTTCAGGCCGAGGGCGCCCGCGATGGTGCGCGCAATCTGCGCCACTTCGAGGGTATGGGTCAGGCGGTTGCGGAAGTGGTCGGAGAAGCGGCGGGTAAAAACCTGGGTCTTGGCTTCAAGCCGGCGAAAGGCGCGGGCGTGAATGACGCGGTCCCGGTCGCGCTGGAAATCATTGCGATAGGGATGCTGGGGCTCCGGAATTCGGCGTCCGCGGGATTGCTCGACCCGCACGGCGTAGTCGGCCAGCATGATGGAAGTCTAGCATTGTCGAAGAAAAGCATTCACCACGGAGGACACAGAGGACGCGGAGGAATTCCAATTCCTGGCGGCAGAGGAATGAATCAGCTACTTCGGATCCCCAACTGACTGCTCATTTTTCCCAAGTCACTCGGTACACCACGCCGGCTGAGTCGTCGCTAACGTACAGCGCGCCCTCCGGACCTACGACGAGACCGACCGGCCGTCCCATCCACACGCCTTTCTTCGTCTCTCCCGGGCGAAGCCACCCGCTGATGAAGTCTTCCGGCGGACCCTGCGGCTCGCCTTTGTCGTTGAACTTTATGCGGACCACTTTGTATCCCGTGGGCACGCTGCGGTTCCAGGAACCGTGAAACGTCACGAACAAACTTCCGCGATATTCCGGGGGAAACATTTCGCCGCTGTAGAACAACAATCCCAGGGGCGCGGAGTGTGCCTGCATCTCAACCGCGGGAGCAATGGTCTTCGAGCAGTCGTAGTCCGCGCTCTGGGACCGGTCCGGAACCCGGTCGCCATAGCAGTACGGCCAGCCCGCGTTGCCGCCGCTCGGACCAAGATCGTCGACTTCTTCCGGCGGAAGGTCGTCCCCCAGCCAGTCACGTCCATTGTCGGTGGCCCAGATGGTGTTGGTCCTGGGATTGACCGCCAGCCCGACAGCATTTCTCAGGCCCGAGGCAAATGTGCGTTGGCCGCTTCCATCTTCGTTGTACTCGGTCACAGCGGCGCGGCGTTTGTCATCGTCCACGCAGACGTTGCAGCTCGATCCGGCTGCAACATACATCTTGCCGTTGGCGAAAAGAATTGTTCGGGTCGAGTGTCCGCCGCCGCTTCCGGGGAGGTCTACGATTTTCTGCCCGCTGCCGGCGCGTAGTTGGGCTTCATCCCAGTCATAGCCACGGACCGCGTTGATCTCCACGACGTAGAGTTTTCCCTGGTGAAACGCAATGCCATGGGGAGCGTTCAAACCGGAGAGCACGGTGACACTCCGCTCCGCGCGTCCGGTATGTCTGGCATCCGGAAAAGCCAGCACGGTGCCATCGCTCATGTCGGTTACCAGAAGCACGCCGCCGGGGCTGAAGGCCATCTGCCGGGCATGCGGAGCCTCGGCAAAGATCGCAATATGGAAACCGGGTGGCAGCTTGAGCCGGGCCAAGTCCAGCTTTTCGACGTGGGTGCAGGAGAGCGAGAGCAAGAGAAACAGGGCAGAAATCCAGGCGCGCAATGGGATGGCGGATGCTGGAACGTAATTGACGGGGCCCGCAGGCGTTACCGGATTAGCGCAATTTTTTGCAGCCATGAGCACACGCAGTTTTTATATCAGATTCCGCCAAAATTACCCGGCCCAGCGCATTTTCGCTCACACGCGCCCACCGATGGCGTTACAATGTGTTGTTGGCTAAAGACTTACCTTGGCCCTGGTTTGGCATTCGACCTGTTATATACAAGTGCAGGCGTCGCGCATTCGGGACGCCGATATTTTTGGATTAATGCTGGAGCGGAGCCAATGCTCCCCCACCTGGAGGACTTAAGAAATGAAGAACCGCCTTTTCGTAGCGCTGCTTCTGACCGCCGTGCTGGCGCTTCCCGCCCTGGCGCAGCAGGCCGCCCCCACCACGCAAGATCAACCCGCAGCCGCGGCCGGCGCCAGCGGCAAGCCGGCTTTGCAGCCCGACACGCATGAAGGTTTCTGGGGCAAGATCAATCCTTTTGCCCGCAAGAAATATGTGCAGCGGCAGACCGCTCCTATCCGTGACCGGGTCAACGAACTGGATGAGCTGACCTCCGCCAACAGCAAGATGATCAAGGACACCGACTCGCGCGCCCAGGAAGGCATTCGCCTGGCCTCGACCAAGGCCAACGAAGCCGACCAGCATGCAATCGACGCCGGCAACAAGGCGCAGATGGCGCAGCAGACCGCGACCCAGGCCAACACCCGCCTGACCACGGTCGAGCAGGTCGTCGGCAACATCGACCAGTACAAGGCCTCGAACCAGACCGAGATCCGCTTCCGTCCCGGCCAGAGCGTGCTCAGCAAGAATGCCAAAGCCGCGCTTGACGATATGGCCACGCCGCTGAAAGATCAGCGGGGTTACATCGTGGAAGTGCAGGGCTTCTCCTCCGGACACGGCCAGGCCGCGATCGCCACTTCGCAGAAGATGGCGGACGCAGTCGTGCGTTACCTGGTGCTCAATCACGAGATTCCGGTCTACCGGATTTACGTGGTCGGCATGGGCAATGCTCCGGCGCCGACGGCAGCCAGTGACGATGCTAAGACCAAGCGCACCAGCGGTGGACGCGTCGAGATCAGCCTCCTGAAGAACGACCTGGAGACCCTGGCCTCGACCGGCGGTGCCCCGGCTCCCGCGAGCCAGGACCAGCCAGCGCCCCCGAAATAACTGATTCAGGACGACGGACCGAAAGGCCCGAAGCCCTCCCTCGAAAAGCCTCCCGCGCAAGCAGGAGGCTTTCTTATTTGATTTCAGATTGCTGATTTCAGATTTCAGATTTAAACCGCCAGCGGCGGCTGGTGTGCTCTTTAGTAGCGCCGGCGTCCCGCCGGCTGTCCGGAGGGCATCCTGCCCTCCGCGCTACCAGCTTCAATCCCCTGCCCAGGGTCTGCAATCTGAAATCTGCAATCGAAATCTGCAATCGGTCGTCCCCCTCGTATAATCCAAGCCCGTGTCCACCACCACGCAGTCCGCCCTGCGCAAAGCTGGCCTCTTCTACTTCGTCTGGGTAATGTTCTCCTACTGCACCGGCGGCCCCTTCGGGCTCGAGGACATGGTCACCACATCCGGTCCCGGCATGACCCTGATCTTCCTGCTGGTGATTCCGTTCTTCTGGTGTATCCCGGTTTCGCTGGTATCGGCTGAGTTGACCACCGCCATGCCGGTCGAAGGCGGCTTCTATCGCTGGGTACGCGCCGGCTTCGGCGATTTCTGGGGATTTCTTGCGGGATGGTGGAACTGGTGTGCGTCGTTCCTGCTGGGCAGCGTCTATGCGGTGCAGTTCGCCGACTACCTGGGCTTCTATTTCCCGGAGATTACGGGATGGAGGCACTACATCGTCTCCCTTGCGATCGTCGCGGTGATTACTTATATCAATGTGCGCGGCATCCAGATGGTGGGGAAATTCGCCACCGTGCTCGAACTTTTCATTCTGTTGCCGGTATTGGTGCTGGTCGTGATCGGATTAGCCAAGTGGCACCGCAATCCGTTCGTACCCGCCATTCCTCCGCATCAGCCGACGTTCCACGTTTTCGGCGTGGGGCTGGCGCTAGGCCTGTGGCTGTATTCGGGGTACGAGCAGTGTTCGACGGTAGCCGAGGAAGTGGACAATCCCCGCCGCAGCTATCCGCTGGCCCTGGCCCTGGTGGTCCCTATGTCCATCGCGGCTTACTTTCTGCCCACGCTGGCTTCGCTGGCGGCGCTGGGCAATTGGGAGAGCTGGCACACCGGGTATTTTCCCACCGCGGCGCAGCTCATCGGAGGCCGCTGGCTCGGAGCCTGGATGTTCGCGGCGGCGATGGTCACCCAGGTCGCTCTGCTCAACGGCACCATTCTGGCGTCCACGCGCATGCCGTTTGCCATGGCGGAAGATGGCTACCTCCCGCACGTGCTGGCCGGCCAGCATCGCCGCTATGGAACGCCATGGATTGCCATCATCACGTCCGCAGTCGTGTACGGCTTGCTGGCGCTGCATTCGCTGGTCGAGCTGATCAGCATCTACAACTGGCTGCGGGTCGCGACCACGGTCATGACCGTCCTCGCAGCCTGGCAACTGCGCCGCAAGAAGCCGGACATGCCGCGCCCGTTCATAATTCCCGGCGGGCGCGCCGGGCTTGTCTATTCTGTGGTGGCAGTGCTGATCATGAGCGCCGTCGCGCTGCTGGGCAGCGACCGCTATGGATTGCTGTGGGGGCCGGCAGCGCTGGCGGTCGGGCCGGTGGTGTATTTCGGGTTAAAAGCCGGCATGCGTGCATGAACCACGTGGGGACAGCCGCCCTCGGCTGTCCGGCCGCGCGCAGCGCGGCTAGCTTTAACTACGGCTGACAGAAAACTCCTGCGGAGCTTTGCTCCGCCGGACAGCCGAGGGCGGCTGTCCCCCCGTGGATGTTTTAACTTACCCAGTCCAGAAACTTGTACCAGGCGCCGGCGAATGGCAGGAACCATGGTTTTCCGTTGTACAGCCCGAGCGGTGCGCCGGGGAACGGAATCCCCACGAACGGATTCTCCGGCTTCTCGCCGGCAATCATTTTCGCCATCTGCTGGCCTTGCCAGGTGGCCATGGCGACGCCGTGTCCGGCATAGCCGACCGCATAGTAGATTCCATCCATCTGCCCGGCGTGCGGCATGATGTCGAAAGCGAAATCCAGGGTGCCTCCCCAGACATACTCGACCTTCACATCGCGCAGCTGCGGATAGACGTCAATCATGCCGCGGCGCAGGATTTCCGCGCTCTGGCGAATCGAATCCGCAGTTTCGGGAAAGAAGGCCGCGCGCCCGCCGAAGAGCATGCGCTGGTCGGGAGTCAGGCGATAGTAGTAGAGATAATTCTTGGAGTCGTAAATCATGCGATTGCGCGGGCTCAACTCGTGCGCCAGCTTATCGGGCAGCACTTCCGTGGTAATGATGTAGGAGCCGATGGGGATGAGCTTCTTGCGCAGCGCCGGTGTTGCCGCTCCGGTGTAGCCGCTGGTGCCGACGAAGACTTCGCGTGCCCAGAGAGCGCCGCGAGAGGTAGTGATTCGCCAGCGCGCCATCCCTTGGCGCTCTTCACGCTCGATTTTTTCGACCCGCGTATTCTCGCAGACCGTCGCGCCCGCCCTGATCGCAGCCTGCGCCAGTCCCGCCACGTATCGCGCAGGATTCAACCCGGCGCTTACTTCATCCACCATGCCGCCGTAGTAGATGGACGACCCGATCTCCGACTGCAGTTCAGCTCTCGGAACGATACGCAGGTGGTGATTGAACTCGCGCGCGATCACTTCGACCTGGCGGGCGTAGTCGTCGAAATGTTTCTGCTTGCAGGCAACTTCGAGATGTCCGCAACGGGTGAAGCCGCAATCGATTCTTTCCTCCCGGACCAGCTGCTCCACGCAATCGATGGTAGCCAGCGACGCCGCATACATGCGCTGGGTGCGCTCGCGGCCGTACATCGAAATCAGTTTGTTCACGCCCAGCTTGAGGCCGGTAAGAACCATGCCGCCATTGCGCGAACTGGCGCCCCAGCCAATGGTCTCGGCCTCGAAGACGGCGACCCTGGCCCCGAGTTTAGCCAGTGTTCTCGCGGCCGAGAGCCCGGTGAAGCCACCTCCAATGATGGCAACGTTGACTCCGTCGGGAATTGGATCCGCCGGGTCTGTCCGTGGCATCTCCGCCGTGGTCAGCCAGAAGTTTTGTTCCTGGATAGGCATATTTTCGAATTGGCGGCTTTGTAGCGCTCGCTGCGGTTCAAAATCTTAACCGCAAAGGTCGCAAAGAACAGCCGCAAAGGACGCAAAGAAATTCCTACAGCACCGCCGTTTCCTCGATCATCCGCCCTTCGGCGAAGCGCGACAGTCCCAGCAATGACGCGTCCACCAGATCGGTCTTGCCGGTCAGGATCAGGTCAGCCAAGAGCTTTCCCGTCGCTGGGGCATGCATAACGCCATGCCCGCTGAATCCGTTGGCCAGGAAAAATCCCGGCAAGCCCGGCGCCGGGCCCAGAATCGGATGATGATCGGGCGTCATTTCGTAGAGCCCGGCCCAGGCGCGCTTCGGATTCACCGCGAGATTCTCGAACATCGGAACCCGCTCCGCCGCCCGGATCAGGATCTTCTCGATGAATGCGGCATCGAAATCGGTCTTGTACCCCGGCGTTTCCTCGGGATCGTTCCAGGCCAGCAGAAATCCCAGACCCTCTGGCCGAAAGTGAAAGCCGTTCGACATATCGATGATCATGGGCGCGCTGTGCGGGAACTGATCGAAAGGTTCAGTCGGAACCAGCATGCGGCGCAGCGGCTCGACCGGCAAATCCACGCCGACCATGGCCGCGATTTCCGCCGCCCACGCGCCCGCGCAGTTAACCACCTTTCTAGTGGATACGTTTCCTCTCGCGGTTTCGACAACCGCCGCGCCTTGATCGGCGAACCGGATGCCGGTCACGCGGGTGTTCTTCCACAACTTGGCGCCGTGGTCGGCGGCCCAGGTCATGAATCCGATCATGGCGCTATAGGGATCGACGAAACCGTCGGTGGGACAAAAACTGCCACCGACAATGTCATCGGCGCGCAGCTGCGGGAAGCGCGTGCGGATTTCATCCGCCGTGATCAGCTGCACGTCTTTCAATCCCATGGCTACCTGCTTCTGATAGTTAGTTCCCAGGTAGGCCAGATGCTTCTCATGGGTGGCGCAAAACAGGTATCCCTGCGGCCGGTAACCCGCCGGATGCCCCAGTCGGTCATCGAAGCTGGCATAGAAGGGAATGGAGTAGAGCGACATCTGGATGTTTACCGGGGTGGAGAACTGGGCCCGAACCCCTCCCATGCTCTTGCCCGTGGATCCCTTGCCCTGCGCGGTTTCGCGCTCGATCACCAGGATGTCAGTGCATCCCGCGGCGGCCAGATGGTAGGCGATGCTGGAGCCGACAATCCCTCCGCCGATGATCACGACTTCCGCAGTCTGCATGAAATCCGCGGCCTCCCGGGCCTGGGACTGAGCATTGTAGTGCATCGGCAAATGTGGGCGCGAGCGCCCCGCTCGTGCGAAGGCCGCCACGGACTTCAATTCCTGTGCAGCTGACACGGCGCGGACCCAGGACGCACGAGCGGGGCGCTCGCACCCACAAAGGATCCCCATTACCGCTGTGCCTTGAAGCCTGCCGCCGATACCCTTAAACTTGATGCATGCATATGCACGTTCACGGCGGAGGCGAAAAGACCTCGCGGATCCTGCGAGTTTCGCTGGTCGTGACCGCCGCTTACATTGTGCTGCTGGTGATTGCCGGCATCCGCGCCCATTCGCTGGCGCTGCTCTCCGAGGCCGGGCACAACCTGTCGGACTTTTTTGCGCTGCTGCTGTCGCTGACCGCGGTCTACCTGCAATCCCGCCCGCCCAGTTCCACGAAGACTTACGGCTACCACCGGGCGGGTGTGCTGGCCGCTCTGGTCAATGCGGTTTCGCTGGTTGCGGTCGCGGGCTTCATCTTTTACGAAGCCGTCCGCCGCCTGCAAAACCCGGAACAGGTGCATGCCGGAGTCATGATCGGCGCGGCCGCCGCGGGCGTCGCAATGAACGGCGCGATCGCGCTGTTGCTCTACCGCGCCGGCAGCGATGTCAACATCCGCAGCGCGTTGCTGCACGAAATTGGGGACACGCTCTCGACCGGGGCAGTCATCGTAGGCGGCTGGATCATCATGGCCACCGGCAGGTATTGGATCGATCCCGTGCTTTCGGTTGCGATCGGCGTCCTCATCCTCTGGTCGGGATTCGGCATCGTGCGCGAGACGCTTAACATTCTGCTCGAAGGCACCCCCCGGGGTATCAAACTGGAGCGGGTGGAAGCCGCCATGCGCGAGATCGAGGGCGTGAACGATGTCCACGACCTGCACGTATGGAACATCGGGTCGGAGACGCGCGCGCTTTCCTGCCACATTTCCATCGCCGATATTCCGCCGTCGGTCAGCGAACGCATTCTGCGCGAGTTAAAAGAATGCCTTCGCCACGATTTTCAAATCGTCCACACCACCATCCAGTTTGAGAACGCAGTCTGCGAGGTAGCCCACGGGTGCGTAATTCCGGTGGCGGAAGAACAGCACCAGCATAAGCACTAAGAGCGTGACGAATACGAGAATTTCCGGATTTACGAATTCAGAGGCCAAGGATCGGCAATGAGGCCTGAAGTTCCGCAATTCGAAAATGCGGCAATCCGGCAATTCGTCAATTCTTGTTCTGCATCTCGTAAATCTCCCTCGCCCGCGCGATGTTATCCGCCTCTTCCGCCAACTTGTCGGGGCGCAAGCGCACGATCCGCGGAAAGCGCAATGCGAACCCACTCTCGTGCCGATCCGATCGCATCATGTTGTTGAAGGCCACTTCTAGCACGATCATCGGCTCTACCACCAGCCGGAACCCCTGATCATCGATGGTGTGTTCCAGGAACCACTTGGTCATCCCGGCAATCTCGACGTCCGTCAGCCCAGAATACGCTTTGCCGATGTTGACCAGCTTTTCCCCATCGCGCACCGCAAAGGTATAGTCGCTCAACACCCCGATGCGCTTGCCGTGACCGTACTCGACCGCGGTGACCACGACGTCCAGGGTGGCCAATTCACGCTTCAATTTCAGCCATGATTTACCGCGCCGTCCGGGAGTGTAGGCCGCCTCGGGGTCCTTGATCATCAGGCCTTCGTTGCCTCGGGCTTGCGAGGCGTCAAACAGTTGATCGAGTTCCTGCGGCGTCGAGGCGCGAAATACCGGCGCTCGAATCACAAGCGCGCGCGAATCGCTTAGGTCATCGCCGAATTCGAATCGGGCCTGTTTCCCCGACGAAATTCGCGCACCTGGAGATTTCCTGGGCGCGGCCAGCAGGGCATCAAGAATCTTCTCCCGTTCACGGAGAGGACGCTCCAGCAGCAACTCACCCCCCGCGTAGAGCACATCAAAGAGCAGGTACGCCACCGGCACCTGGCGCAGCAGTTTCTCGCTGACTTGTTTTCGTCCCAGGCGCTGCTGCAGCGTGCTGAAGGGGAGGGCGTGGCCCGTTTCGGACGTAGGGTCTTCGGCACTGCTTCCTGCGCGGCGGGCGGGACGCCCGCCGGACAGCCGGCGAGACGCCGGCGCTACATTTCCATAGCTCCAGGCCACGATCTCGCCGTCGAGGATCGCGTCTTCCGCCAGACCCGCCAGCGCGTCGGGAAGTTCGGGGAAGGATTGCGTGATTTCGTCTCGGGTACGCGAGAAGATTCGAACCTCGCCGCCGGAACAGTGTGCCTGGGCGCGGATGCCGTCGTACTTGTCTTCCACCAGGGCATTCTCGAAATAGGCGAGAGCCTCCTCCGCCGACGCTGCGGGGCTGGCCAGCATGAAGCCCAGTGGATGGAAAAGGCGCATCTTGGCATCCGCCAGGTCGCCGGCCACAGCCATCTTCAGCGTCCCACCAATATCGCCCAGCAGCATGTTGGCCCGCTGCACCTTGCGCAAGGTTCCACCGAAGGCCCTGGCGATCGCTTCTTCCACCAGGCTTTCCTTCAGGCCGATGCGCAGATCGCCGGTCATGATCTTCACGATGTACTTGACTTCGAGCGGGCTGGCCTGCGAAAGAAGGTCTCGGACTAAGGCGGATTTTGCGGATGGTCCCCGGGCGGCTGCAATTTCGCGGAACTTGGCGGCGACGTCCGGCACACTCAGCCCCGAACTGCCGGGCTTTGTCCGGCCTGGACGGGCGGGGGCGCCCGTCCCCACGTGGCCGGTAGAGCTGCCTCCTGTTAGAACCGCTTCCGCGACGCCACCCAGGTCCCCGAGCTTGCGGTAGGCTGCGGTCAATTCGGCTTCGGTCTTTCCGGCCAGCTCCGCGAGGATTCGCCACAGCACCCGGCCGCCCACCTGTAGCGTGGTCTCCTCCCAGACAGGAAACGGTCTGCCCGAAAGAAATACGGCGGAGACGGAGGCCTCCTCAATCGTGCGCGTCTTCAGATATTCGGCGACGATCGCGATCTTTTCGAGTTTCCGGGTAGTCGCGGCGATTCGTTCGCCAGCTTCAGCCAGCCTGATCATGTTCTATGTAGACGCGAGCGTCCCGCTCGTGCGTACTCGGTTCCTGCAGTCCCGGCTTTCCTGAATCCATGATCGTAAATGCATGATTGCAAGTGCCATGATCGAATGCCGTGGTGGCCCCCGCACGAGCGGGGCGGTCGCGCCCGCATTTCGCTCCAATCCTAGACGAAACTGCCTGTGGTAACCTTGTAAGTTGAGCCTTGGTAGTTGGAAGGATCATCCAATAATCATGCATTTTTTGCGAACCTGGTGGCGTTTCCTGGTGGCCGTGCAACTTTTGCCCGCTCTGGAAGGCGGCGAGGAGACCCTGGTCGGCGGCCAAGCCGTTCTTGAGGGCGTTATGATGCGCTCGCCGCATGCCTGGGCCATCGCCTGCCGCAAACCTTCCGGCGAAATCGCCACCCACAGCGAACCGCTGGAGCGTCTGTCCGAAAAGCGCAAATGGATGGCCTGGCCTGTCATTCGTGGCGTGGTCACGCTCGGTCATGCCATGACCCTGGGCTTCCGGGCTTTGAAGTTCTCTGCCAACGTGGCGCTCGATGAACTGCAACCCGAGCCCGCCGAGGACAAGAAGAAACTTGAAATCACGGGTTGGATGGCTGCGGTCAACATCCTGATTTCGGTTGGTTTTTTTATTTTCATGTACAAGTTTCTGCCCCTGCTGGCGGCTACAGAACTCAAACGGGTGAACCCGGTATTCGGCGGGCAGATCATTTTCAACCTGGTGGATGGTGTCATCCGGATCGCCCTGTTCCTGCTCTTCATCTGGGGAGTTTCGCTGTGGAGCGATATTCACCGGGTGTACGAATATCACGGCGCCGAGCACAAGACGGTTTACGCCTTCGAGAATGGCGATCCGCTGGATACCGCATCGGTGCAAAAGTATTCGACTTTCCATCCGCGCTGCGGCACTAGTTTCCTGATGACCGTGATGCTGATCTCGATCATGGTGTACATCCTGGTGTCCGCCGTGGTTCCGGTAACGACATTCTGGGCCAGGTTTGGCATGCGCATCGCGCTGCTGCCGGTCATCGCCGGAGTCTCGTACGAGATCATTCGCTTCGCCGCCAGGCATCGCGGATCGCTGTTCGCCCTGATGACCGCACCCGGCCTCTGGCTGCAGCGCATCACCACCCAGCCTCCATCCGATGCCCAGGCCGAATGCGCCATCATCGCGTTGGATCACGCCATGGCGCTCGAGAAGGAACACGGCGGCGAGTTGGTTATTGCCTAGCGGTTCCCCCGCGAACATTCTCTCCAGACTCTTTCAGTACTAGAATTGAGCGGTGACCAGCCTCCGTTTTGCTGAAGACCGACGACTGACGACCGGCGACTGAATCCCATGTTTGAACGACTCGACCAAATCGAAGCCCGCTACGAGGAACTGACGCAAGCGCTCGCCTCGCCGGAAATCGCCAGCGACTCGGCCCGATACCAGAAGACGGCCAAGGCGCACAGCGAAGTCTCGTCCATTGTCGAAAAATATCGGGAATACAAAGACCTGAAACGCGGCATCGCCGAAAGCAAGGCTGTCCTGGCAGACGAAAAAGATGCCGAGATGCGGGCCTATGCCCAGGAGGAACTCGACAAGCTTGAGGCGCGCGTAAGCGGCGTGGAAGAGGAACTTAAAGTTCTGCTCCTGCCGAAAGACCCGAACGACGAAAAAGACGTTATCCTGGAAATTCGCGCCGGGACCGGCGGCGACGAAGCCACGCTTTTCGCGGCCGAGATGTTCAGAATGTATACCCGCTACGCGGAGACGCAGGGCTGGAAAGTCGAAGTGCTCTCCACCTCCGACTCCTCGGTGGGCGGCTTAAAAGAAGTGATCGCCATCATCGAAGGCCAGCGCGTTTTTTCACGGCTGAAATACGAAAGCGGCGTGCACCGCGTGCAACGCGTGCCAGCAACCGAGCAGCAGGGCCGGGTGCATACTTCCGCGGTCACGGTTGCCGTCCTGCCCGAAGCCGAAGACGTCGACATCAAGATCGAAGCCAAAGACCTCCGCATTGATACCTTCTGTTCTTCCGGGCCGGGCGGACAATCGGTAAATACGACGTACTCCGCGGTGCGCATCACGCACATTCCCACCAACACCGTCGTGAGCTGCCAGGACGAGAAATCGCAAATCAAAAACCGCGAGAAAGGCATGCGCGTGCTTCGTGCCCGTCTTTACGAGATGGAAATGCAGAAGCAGCAGGACGCCCTCGCCAAAGAACGAAAGGCTATGGTGGGCTCAGGCGACCGCAGCGAAAAAATCCGCACCTACAATTTTCCCCAGAACCGCGTTACCGACCATCGCATCGGACTGACCATCCACCAACTCGAGCAGGTCATGGACGGCAAACTACAGCCCCTGATCGAAGCGCTGGTCACTCACTATCAGTCGGAGAAGTTAAAGACCGAAGCCACCACTGCAGTGTAAGGGTTTGCTTGTGTGGCCGCGGACGACCCGCCCGCGTGCCGGCAGCGGCAGTCACAGCCGTGTGGGCCACAAGGGCAAACGTACGACAAGTCGCCGGCTTTTGGCGGACAGGAGTGTCCGCCCCACACTTGGGAATCTTGTGTTCCAATAATTCCGTGACGCTTCGCGACGCTCTAGCCTCCGCCGTTTCCCGCCTGACTTCCGCGAACGTCCCTTCGCCACGGATGACTGCCGAGTTGCTCCTGATGTTCACCCTGGAATGCGACCGTGCGTATCTCCACGCCCATCCCGAGCGCGAGCTTTCCAGGGACGAACACAATCGCTATGACCAGGCCCTGGCCGAGCGCGAATGCGGCATGCCTGCCCAGTACATCACCGGACACCAGGAATTCTGGGGCATGGATCTGATCGTCACCCCGGCCGTGCTCATCCCCGCCCGGAAACCGAGCACGTGATCGAGACTGTGCTCGCTTGTGTTAGGCGGGCGCCCTCGCCCGCCGCCTTGTTCGCATCGTCGATGTGGGAACGGGTTCCGGGCATCGCCCTCGCCCTGGCCAAAGAATTACCGCATGCCGAAATCCACGCCACTGATATTTCACCCGCCGCCCTGGAAATCGCGCGCGCCAATGCGGCCCGCCATCAACTCGAATCCCGAATCCACTTCCATCAAGCCGACTTGCTGGAAGGGCTTGAGCGCGGAGCCTTCGATTTTGTGGTTTCGAATCCGCCGTATGTCGGCGAATCGGAAGCAGACCAGGTACAACTCGAAGTCCGCAAACATGAGCCGCGCAACGCGGTGTTTGCGGGAGCAACGGGACTTGAGGTGATCGAACGCCTCATCCCCCAGGCCCGCGAATCCCTCAGGCCTGGGGGCTGGCTGGTGATGGAAATCAGCGGCACTATCGCGGATGATGTGCGGCGCTTGCTCGCAGGTTGGGACGATGTAAAGGTAACGGAAGACTTGCAGGGCATTCCACGGGTGGTGTCGGCACGAACCATGTAGGACCGGACGCCCTCGTCCGGTCGGGCGAGCGAAGCTCGCCGGGCTCTTGCCGGCCAGAAACACAAGGTCCCTCCGCTGCGCTTCGCTCCGGTCGGGATGACAGGGTTTGGAGGTTCCTCACCCAGAGTACTAGGGTTGGCTGATGGTAGCGGGCAGAATTTCGTCCACGTCCACCCACTTGGTGGGATACGAACCGGTGTAGCAGGCGGTGCAGTAGGTCGTCTTCTCGCCGTCCGCGCAGGCCTTCTTCATTCCTTCGAGCGACAGATAAGCCAGTGAATCGGCGCCAATGTATTCGCGAATCTCTTCCACCGATTTGTTGGCCGCGATCAGTTCTTTCTTGGAAGGCGTGTCCACGCCGTAGAAGCAGGGCGAAATGGTGGGCGGGCAGGAAACGCGCATGTGAACTTCCTTCGCGCCCGCGTTGCGGATCATGCGCACGATCTTGCGGCTGGTGGTGCCGCGCACGATAGAGTCGTCGATCAGCACTACGCGCTTGCCTTCGAGCAGGCTGCGCACGGGGTTCAGCTTCAGCTTCACGCCGAAGTCGCGAACGCTTTGCCGCGGCTCGATGAAAGTGCGTCCCACGTAGTGATTGCGGATCAGTCCGAAGCGAAATGGAATGCCGCTCTCGGCGGCGTAGCCGATGGCCGCGGTATTGCCGGAGTCCGGGACAGGCACGACCAGATCGGCGTCGGCCGGAGCTTCCCGCGCCAGCTGGCGGCCCATGCCTTCGCGGCTGACTTGCACCGCGCGCCCGAACACCATGCTGTCGGGACGCGAAAAATAAACGTGCTCGAAGATGCAGCTCGACTGCGCAGCCACGGGAGAATAAAACCGCGAGGTGATGCCCTCGGGCCCCACGATAACCAGTTCGCCGGGCTTGACCTCGCGTTCGTAGGTGGCGCCGATCAGATCAAACGCACAGGTTTCCGAGGCAAACACGATGGTGTCCTGCCGCTGCCCTTCGAGCCGCGGAATTCTTCCCATGGCCAGAGGGCGGAAGCCGCGCGGATCGCGCGCCGCAAATACCCGGTCCGAACTGAGCATCACCAGTGAAAAAGCGCCTTCGACCCGGCGCAGCGCGTCGGCCATTGCGTCCGGCAGAGTCTGTTCTCTGGACAGCGCGATCAAGTGAACGATCACTTCGGTGTCGCTGTTGGTCTGGAAGATCGAGCCCTGCGCCTCCAGGCGATGCCGAATTTCCTGCGCATTCACCAGGTTGCCGTTGTGGGCCAGCGCAATCATGCCCTTGTTCGATTGCACCATGATGGGCTGAGCATTGAAGAGAGCTGAATCGCCGGCGGTGGAGTAGCGGGTGTGGCCAATGGCGAGCGTGCCGTGGACCTGCGACAGGACATCCTCGGTAAAGATGTCGGCCACCAATCCCATGGCGCGATGGGCGCGCAAACGTCAGACCATTCGAAGTGACGATGCCCGCCGATTCCTGCCCGCGATGTTGCAGCGCATGCAACCCGAGGTAAGCCAGCTTCTCCGCCTCAGGATGAGCGTAGATGGCGACCACGCCGCATTCGTCGTGAAATTTATCGAACATGTAGCTATCAGCCCTCAGCTTTAGCCAACCCCACCACAACCCACGTAGGGGCAGGTGTCTCACCTGCCCGGCCGAGCGCAGCTCGGGAATTTCTTCAATCCGCCGCCATCGGCGGTACGTCCGTACGCAATGCCTTCTCCAGCGCGCCCTCGTACACTTCCCGCAATTCCGAAATCGCCGCCGACACGACCACCCGGCCATCGAGCTTGATTTCAATTCGCTCCGATGCCGTTTCCCCAATTACTTCTGCGACGATGCCATATTTTAACGCCACTTGTTGGATTCTGCCGACGTTATCGCGGTCGCAAGAGATGACCACGCGACTTGCGTCCTCGCCAAACAGAACAAATTCCGGCGGCAACCCGAGAGATGGCAGATCGATATTCATTCCAATGCCTTTAGCCATCCCCGACTCGACCAGCGTCACTGCGATTCCGCCATCGGAGCAGTCATGGGCGGAATCCATAATTTCGATTTGGGCAATCTCCACCAGCGCCTTTTGCAAGCGCCGCCTCTTTTTCGAGTTCCAACTCGGGAGGATAGCCCCAGACCGCGCCCAGAATTTCCTTGGCATACTCCGAAGATCCAAAGGCTGATTCCGCGTCGGTCGCGTCCCCGGGTTCAGCGCCGCGCAACAGAACGATGGCGCGTCCTGTCTCGCGGAAATCCGGACGCACCGCCTTGTGCACATCTTCGAGAATGCCGACCACGCCCAGCACCGGCGTGGGATAAATTCCTTCGCCCAGAGTTTCGTTGTAAAAGCTGACGTTGCCGCCGGTGATGGGGATTTCGAGTTCCTCGCAGGCTTTAGTGATGCCGTCAATCACCTGCGAAAATTGCCACATGATGTGCGGCTTTTCGGGATTGCCGAAGTTCAGGCAGTTGGTGCCGCCGATCGGAGTCGCGCCCGCGCAAGCCACGTTGCGCGCGGCTTCCGCGACAGCGTGCATCGCGCCCAGCCGAGGATCGAGATAGCACCAGCGTCCGTTGCCGTCGAGCGCCATGGCCAGTCCGCGCTGCGAGCCCTTGATGCGAATCACGCCGGCATCGCCCGCACCCGGGCCTTCGACCGTATTGGTCTGCACCATGTGGTCGTACTGCTGCCACACCCAGCGCTTGCCGCAGATGTTCGGGCTCGCCAGCAACCGCTTCAGATTGCCGGTGAGATCGGAAGGTCCCGCCGAGCTTGACGTGCTCCGGCATTTCGCGCGGCACCGGCGGTTCCCAACGCTCCAGCGGACGCTTGTAAACCGGCGCGTCATCGGTGAGCGCTTCGTTGGGAATCTCTGCAACGACTTTCCGTGTTGCAGCACGCGCATCTTGCCATCGGCGGTGACGCGGCCGACTTCGACCGCGTCCAGTCCCCATTTCTGGAAGACGCGGAAGACTTCCTGCTTCGCGCCCTTTCTGCGCCACCAGCAGCATGCGCTCCTGCGATTCGCTCAGCATGATCTCGTAGGCCGTCATGCCGGTTTCGCGCTGGGGCACCCGGTCGAGTTCGATTTCGAGTTCCGCACCTGCCGCGCGCGCCCATCTCGCAAGTCGAGCAGGTCAGCCCGGCCGCGCCCATATCCTGTATGCCGACGATGGCGCCGGTCTGCATGGCCTCCAGGCAGGCTTCGAGCAGAAGTTTTTCGAGGAAAGGATCGCCCACCTGAACGTTGGGCCGCTTCGCCTCCGAGGCTTCGCTGAATTCCTCGCTGGCCATGGTGGCGCCGTGGATGCCGTCGCGGCCGGTCTTTGATCCCACGTAAATCACCGGATTGCCTTCGCCCGACGCCTTGGCGTAGAAAATCTGGTCGCGCCGGACGAGTCCCAAGGCGAAAGCGTTCACCAGGGGATTGCCGGAATAGCAAGGCTCAAACTTCACCTCGCCGCCCAGGTTGGGCACGCCGAAGCAATTGCCGTAAGAGGCGACGCCGCTGACGACGCCTTCCAGCACGGACTGATTCTTGTGAATGTTTTTGCTCGATGTGGGAGCGATCGCCCCGCTCGTGCTGGCGGCGGCATCGGCGGACGAGGGCACCCGGCCCCCAGGCTCAATCGGTCCAAAGCGCAGCGAGTCCATCACCGCCACCGGCCGCGCGCCCATGGTGAAAATGTCGCGCAGAATTCCGCCAACGCCCGTAGCCGCGCCCTGAAACGGCTCGATAAACGACGGATGATTGTGCGATTCGATCTTGAAGGCGCAGGCCCAGCCGTCGCCGATGTCGATGATGCCCGCATTCTCTCCCGGCCCCTGCACCACCAGCTTGCTGCGCGTCGGCAATCGCTTCAGATGCACGCGCGACGATTTGTAGGAGCAGTGCTCGCTCCACATCACGCTGAAGATGCCGAGTTCGGTGAGGGTGGGTTCGCGTCCGCCCAGCAGTTGCTTGATTTTCTCGTATTCGTCAGGCGTGAGGCCGTGCTCCCGGATGATCTCGGGAGTAATGGCAGGGTTGCAGAGGTGGTCATATGGGGAAGTTCTATTGTCGCATGCAAAGTAGCGTTTGCGCATCCGCCGGCTGTCGGGTGGGCGTCCCGCCCACCCCATCGGGCCGGCCAGAGGCCGGCGCTACGTCGAGCGACGTGCCGAAGCGCCGTCTATACTGTCCCAGATGAAGTCCGTCATCGTCGGCACCGCCGGACACATCGATCATGGCAAGACCGCACTGGTAAAGGCCCTGACCGGCATTGACGCCGACCGCCTGGAAGAAGAGAAGCGGCGCGGCATCACCATTGATATCGGCTTTGCCCACCTGGAACTGCCCGCCTCCCGGCGGCGAAATCTTGCGGCTGGGCTTTGTCGATGTTCCCGGACACGAGCGTTTTGTGCGCAACATGCTGGCCGGGGTGGGTGGCATTGATCTGGTGCTGCTGGTCATCGCCGCCGATGAATGCATCAAGCCGCAGACCCGCGAGCACTTCGACATCTGCCGCCTGCTGGCAGTCCGCCGCGGCATCACCGTGCTCACGAAGTCCGATGCGGTTGATCGCGAAACGCTCGAAGTGGTGCGCCTGGAGGTGGAGGATTTCTGCGCGGATTCGTTTCTCGATCCGGCGCATTCGCCTGTTGTCGCCGTAAGTTCGCTGACCGGCGCAGGTCTGGACGAACTCAAGACAGGCACTGGCAGAGACGTGCCGCCGGCGTTCGCAGCCCGAGACTCTTCCGCGCTGGCCCGCCTGCCGATCGACCGCGTCTTCACCATGAAAGGCTTTGGCACGGTGGTAACGGGGACGCTGGTTTCCGGCACGATTCGCAAAGAAGATGAGCTGGAGGTTTTTCCCGCGGGCAAAGCGTGTGCGCGTACGAGGAATTCAGGTGCATGGAGACACGGCCGAGCAAGCGGTGGCCGGTCAGCGCACCGCCTTGAATCTCGCCGGAGTGACCACGCGAGGAGTTAGCGCGGGGCATGGTGCTGGCGCCGCCTTCGACCTTTCGCCCTGCGTCTCGCGTGGACGCTTCGCTCACCCTGCTGCCCTCAGCGAAGCCCTTGAAAGATCGGGCACGCGTGCATCTGCACGCCTACACGTTCGAAACCATCGCGACGGTTGCCCTCTCTGGCCAGAAACAAATCTCAGCCGGGAGAAACGTGCGCTGGCCCAGTTGCGACTGGCCGAGCCCACGCTGCTGTTGCCGGGAGATCGCTTCATCGTGCGGCAATTTTCGCCGGTGGTTACGATCGGCGGAGGCGTGGTGCTCGATGCAGCGCCGCTCTCTCGCATGCCTGGGCTGGAGTCGTTCCTGAAGACTCTGGCGAGTGGCGATGCTCAGCCGATTCTGCGGGCACGCGTGGCGCGACGAGGTCACGCCGGAATTACTCTCGCCCAACTGACTGCGGAAACCGGGTGGCCCCGGCAGGTGATCGAAACCCATCTCGCAGGTCCCGAGCTGCAAGCCGATGTCTATCGCGTTGGCGACCTGGTCGTGTACCTGGCCGCGCTCGCGGGATTGAAATTATTGATCAGCGAGACGGTCGCCGGCTTCCACAAGAAGAACCCTCTGGTCGCCGGAATCAGCAAAGAGGAACTGCGCGAACACGTGGAGGCGTCGGGCGAGGTCTTCGCCGCCGCCCTGGAGATGCTGGTCCACGAGAAGAAGGTCGAGGCTGCCGGGGAGGTTGTCCATCTCGCGGGCCACGGCGTGGTGATGAAAGACGAAGAGGCAGAGTCCAAGAAAGTCATTGAGCATGCGTTCGCCTCGGCGGGCTTGAAAGTGCCGGCATTGAAGGACGTGCTGGCTGGCCTGAAGGTCGACAAAGCTCGCGCTCAAAAAATTGTCACCTTGTTACTGCGCGACAAAGTTCTGGTGAAGATTTCGGAAGGCCTGGTCTTCCATCGCGATGCTTTGGCGGATTTACGCCGGAGCCTGTCATCGGAAAAGACGAAGTCGCCGAAGATCGACGTAGCCCGCTTCAAAGACCTGACCGGAGTAAGCCGGAAATATGCGATTCCGCTGCTCGAATACCTGGACCGCGAACACGTAACGCGAAGGGTGGGCGACGAAAGAGTGATCTTGTAGAAGACAAAAATCGGCCACGGATCTTCACGGATCTACATTGATAAGGCCTTAGAGATTTAACGATCTATCCGTGAAATCCGTGAATCCGTGGCTAGATATTCTCTTCCGGGATTTCCAACTCCAGTCCCAGCGGGTCGGTGACCCGATTGGTCAGGTTGGCCAGGCCCGCCAGCAAATGGATGTCCACGATTTCAGCGTCGGCAAAGTGCTTCTTCAGTTCGTTGAAATCGCCGTCAGTAATCTCGTGCGGAGACCGAGTCAGCTTCTCGACGTAAATCAGCGCGGCTCTCTCTTTCGCGTCGTAGCGCGAGTAGTTTCCCTGCTTGAGCGCGCCCCAGTCTTCGGTCGTGAGGCCTAAGCGTTTGGACGCCGCTAAATGGTGTTGCAGGCAGTAGCGGCAACCATTGATCATCGAAACCCGTATATAAATCAGTTCGTAGAGCTTGCGCTCAAGCGACCGGCCGACGCTGGCGTAGAAGCCGAGGAAGTTTTTGAGCATCTCGGGGCGATGGGCCAGGGCTTTTTGCACGTTGCCCGGCTTGCCTTTCAGTTTTTGCTCATAGATCTCTTTCACCTCCGGCGTAGCTTGTTCGGGTTCGATAAGTGCGATGCGGGCCATGAGTGCCTCCGATTGGAGAGAATGAGCGTCCGTATAATAGAACACGAAGGCGCGTAAGGTTGGAACATGTCAGGTCATTGCTATCGTGCATCTACAGGAGCATTCTGAACCAATTTACCGGAAGGAACACCAGATGCTTTCAATTCGCCCAGCCCAAGCGAGCGATGTGCCCGCGTTGAACACGCTCATCCATGAGTTCGCCGAATTCGAGCGTCTTCCCGTGGCGGCGACCGAAGCGGCGCTGCTGCGCGACGGATTTTGTGACGCGCCGAAATTCCGCGCGCTGCTGGCGGAATGGGACGGCCAGCCCGCCGGCTATGCCCTCTTCTTTGACTATTACTCCAGCTTCGAGGGTCGCGCCGGGCTCTTTCTCGAAGATATCTACGTGCGCGACCAGTATCGAGGGAAGGGAATTGGAAAAGGGTTGCTGGCCTGGGTTGCGTCGGCCGCCAGTAAGCAGAATTGTTTTGGCGTGCGCTGGCAGGTGCTCGACTGGAATACACCCGCGATCGATTTTTATAAGAGCCTGGGCGCGACATTTCTCGACGAATGGAAGACCGTGAGCCTCGACGGCGACGCGCTGGAGCATGTGGCCAGCTGTGCCCAATGATGAGGTGCCCAATGATGGAGCGTGCATTGACGACGCCGGCAGTAGTGCGGGTAGTTGGAGCCGGACTCGCGGGATCGGAAGCGGCGTGGCAGTGCGCGCGCCGCGGCGTTGCCGTCGAACTCTGGGAGATGCGCCCGGTGCGCTCGACGCCCGCCCACCAGACCGCGGATTTCGCGGAGCTGGTGTGCTCGAACTCCCTGAAATCTGACAGCCCGAATACAGCGCCCTGGCTGCTGAAGGAAGAAATGCGGCGGGCGGGATCGCGGCTGCTGGAAATCGCGCGCGAGTGCGCGGTCCCCGCCGGCCATGCCCTGGCGGTGGACCGCACGACCTTCTCCGCCCGGGTTACGGATACCCTCTCGCGAGAGCCGCTGGTTACGATTCGCCGCGAAGAAGTTACGCGGATCAAGGAAGACCAAATCACTATCATCGCCACCGGGCCACTGACCTCGGATGCTCTGTCCCAGGAGATCGCCCGGCTCAGTGGTTCAGCTCACCTGTATTTCTTCGATTCGATCAGTCCCATCGTCGAAGCCGATTCCATCGACATGTCCAAGGTGTATCTGGCGGCGCGTTACGACAAAGGCTCGGCCGACTACATCAACTGCCCTATGTCAAAGGAGGAGTACGAGCGCTTCTGGGATGCGCTGGTTGCGGGACAATCGGTCGAGGAGCACGACTGGGAGAAGCTGAACTACTTCGAGGGCTGCCTGCCCATCGAAGAAATTGCCCGCCGGGGCCGCGACACGCTGCGCTTTGGCCCCATGAAGCCGGTGGGACTGAAAGACCCGCGTACGGGACGGATTCCCTACGCCGCCGTACAACTTCGGCAGGAAAATCTGCGGGCCGACTCCTACAACCTCGTGGGTTTCCAGAATCATTTGAAATTCGGAGATCAGGCGCGCGTGTTGCGCTTGATTCCCGGCCTCGAAAACGCGCGTTTCCTGCGTTACGGACAGATCCACCGCAATACCTATATCAACGCGCCGACCCTGCTGTTCGGAATCCCTGCAGATGAAGGAACATCCGAGGGTATTCTTCGCGGGACAAATCTGCGGGGTCGAGGGATACGTCGAATCCATCGCGACCGGTCTGATGGCGGGTGTCCAGGCTGCGGCGCTGGCTTCCGGAGCCGACCCAGTGCCTCCTCCGCGTCGCGACCGCCTTCGGATCCCTGACTCACTACGTAACCCACGCCGATGCCAAGAACTTCCAGCCGGCGAATATCACCTTCGATCTGCTGCCGCCCCTGGAACACAAGTTCGCGACCGTCAGGAACGGCACCGACAGCAGTGCGACTTGGCGTTAAAGCAGTTCGATGAATGGCTGGAAAAGTGTGGGGCGGGCGCCCTCGCCCGCCGCTTTTGACTTGAATTCGGGCAGCACAACCGGCTCAACCCTTCAGAGCATCAGCAATCCACAAGATCAATCGCAAGAGCGGCGGGCGAGGGCGCCCGCCCCACACTCGTTATGAACAAAATGACAGGGACTCTCGTATATGGATTTGGGGGCAGGTGTGCCTTTCCGGCTTACGTTCGGGCGGCGGCCGCGTCCATAACCATATGGTTTTTCGCGATCTGGTTGGCGATGTGTTGCGTACGCTCTGGGCCCACAAGCTGCGCACGTTCCTGACCATGTTCGGAATTGCCTGGGGAATCGTCTCCATCGTTCTGATGGTGGCGGCGGGCGAAGGCCTGCGCGTAGGCCAGGAAGACCAGGCCCGCAACCTGGGCAAGGATATTCTGATCGTTTTTCACGGACGCACCAGCATGCAGGCCGGCGGTATCCGCGCCGGGCGCGTCGTGCACTGGGAGGATGCCGATGTGGTGTCGGTGCAGGCTGAGGCGCCCGATTGCCAATACGCCATTCCGGAACTCGAGCAGAACGACGTCCGTGCGCACAGCAATTACAACAATGCCGCGTTCACCGTCACCGGATCTCACCCCGCCCTTCGCATACATTCGCAGCCTCGACGTAGGCGAAGGCCGGTTCTACGATTGGGACGACCAGAAGGAAGCGCGCCGCGTCGCCTTCCTCGGCAGCGATGCTGCCAAGCAGCTTTTCCCCGGGCGCAATCCTGTCGGCGAGGAAGTGTCTATCTGAATGAGTTTCCCTACACAGTCATCGGCGTGATGGCGGTCAAGAAGCAGAACTCAAGCTATGACGGCTGGGACGTCAACAAAATCTTCATCCCCTTCGCGGCCATGCGGCGCGATTTTCCCGACAAGCCGCCGGGTACGCCCGACAACTTTTGACCAGTTGCTGGTCATGCCCCGCTCGGTCGAACAGCACGAGGCCTGCAAGGGCGAAATACAGACCGTGCTGGGACGGCTGCACGACTTCGATCCTCATGACAAAGAAGCCTGCCCCATCTGGGACACGGTGCAGGAAGCTAAAGCGTTCCGCACAATGACCGACGGCATGAAATATTTTCTGGGCGCGGTCGGCATCGTAACTCTTTTTCTCGGCGGCCTGGGTGTGATGAACGTCATGCTGGTCGCGGTGCGGGAGCGCACCCGCGAAATCGGCGTGCGCAAGGCCATGGGAGCCCCGGCCCACACCATCCTCAAGCAGTTTTTTATCGAGGCCCTTCTGATCGCGTTTCTCAGCGGCGGCATCGGGCTGGGCATCGCGTTCGGTATGTGTGCGCTGGTGAATCTGCTGCCCATGCCCGATTTCTTTGCCGGGCTGCTGGCCACGTGGCAATCGGGACTGGTGGCGTGTGGGCTGCTGGGCATTATCGCCATGTTTTCGGCCTTGTATCCGGCGCGAAGGGCCGCCTCGATTGATCCCATTGAAGCGCTGCGCCACGAAGCGGGAGGGTAAGGTTTGTGTGGGTCCGGGTCGGTTGTGTGGGTCCGGGTCTGTGACCCGGACAGGCCGCGCTTGCGCGGCAGAGGCGGCTTAACACCGCTGCCGAGCTTCGCTCGGCCCGGACGGGTCTGAGACCCGTCTCTACACGGGCACGGTGGTTTAAAGCATGTTGACTGAAATTATTCTCGAAGCTTGGATTGCCCTCGAGCGCAACTGCACGCGCAGCCTGCTGACCATGCTGGGCATCGTCTGGGGCATTGCCACTGTCACCCTGCTGATCGCCTACGGCAGCAGTTTCCGCCGAATCCTGGTGGGCGGGTTCGACGCTTTCGGCAAGAGTGTCGTGATCTGCTGGCCGCGCAAACCAGCGAGCAGCCCGGCGGACAACGCGCCGGCAAAAAAGTGCGTCTGGAACAGGCCGACCTCGACATCGTCAAGGAAACTGCTCCGCTGGTAAAGCACGTTTGCCTGGAGACCGTGAATCGCCCGGGCATCAGCTATGGCGAACGCATGGTAGGCACGGCCGCGATACGCGGCGTCTGCCCGGAATACGGCGAGATGCGCAACGAACTCCCGTCCGAAGGCCGCTGGATTTCCGCCGGTGACGAACTGGAGCGCCGCCGCGTGGTGTTTCTAGGCGGCCGGGTTCGCGAACAGCTGTTCAGCGGCCGCCCGGCGGTTGGCGAAACGGTGCAGATCGGCGGCGTGCACTTCACCGTCATCGGCGTCATGGCCCGCAAGATTCAGTTGAGTAATTATTTTTCCAGCGACGATGATTCCGCCTGGATCCCCTACAGCGCCGCTGGCGATGTATGGAACACCAAGTATGCCGACGTGATGGTCTTTGAGCCGGTTGCGCCTCAGTTTGAAAAGAAAGCGTCCGGGCCCAGGTGCTGGCCGCCATTGCCGGCCGCCAGCAATTTTCTCCCACCGACAAGAAAGCCATTAGATGTTCGGGCGCGACGAGTTTCGCCCGGTTATCGACGGCTTGACCATCGGACTGCAGGTGCTGCTCACATTCGTGGGCACGCTGACCCTCGGCATTGGCGGCGTCGGAGTGATGAATATCATGCTGGTCTCGGTGGATGAGCGCATCCGCGAGATTGGCTTGCGGCGCGCCCTCGGCGCCAAGAAGTGGCAGATCAAGCTCCAGTTCCTGGCCGAAACCCTGCTCATCATGCTGTTGGGCGGCGCCGTCGGCGTTCTGCTTTCCTACGGAATCGCAGCCGCCGTGGGAACGCTCCCGCTCATGGGCCCGCTGTTCGAAGACGATTCCGGCAAGGCTGACATCCATCTGCACATTTCAATGGCGACCGTCATGCTTTCCACCTGGTGCTGCTGGCAGTGGGAGTGGCGAGCGGCATGATTCCGGCTCGCGCGCCTCGAACCTGGATCCCGTTGAAGCGCTGCGCTACGAGTGAGAGGCATTGTCGAATTTAGCGAATTGTGGGATTGCCGGATTTTAAATTCGTCAATCGAGTCAAATTCATCAATTCGGAGACCAATCACTTGACGTCTCTCCCGCTTCGCAGTACCTTGCTGCGAACCGCGACTCCCGAGGTGCGCCTTGCCGATTTCCGCCGTGGATGCGATTTCGCCGGCTTTTGAGCATGCCCGGCAGCAATTGACCCGGCCGTTCCGCTCCAGCCAGTGGGCCAAACTGGGGCTGGTCGGCCTGCTGGCCGGCGAAATGAGCTCGGGCGGGGGAGGCTGCAATCCCGGCAGCTTCCAGATGCCGCATCCCAACCACTCCCAGCGCTTTCTGGAGTCCAGCTTCCCGGCAATCACTCCCGTGCTCACCGCTTCCCTGATTGCGGTGCTGGTCGTGGCCGCGTTCGTTCTGTTTATCCTGTTCCTGTATGTGAACAGCGTGATGCGCTTCGTTCTGTTCGACAGCGTTGTGACCAGGGAATGCCGCATCTGGCGCAGCTGGAGCCGGCGGCAGGGCCCGGGACAGCGTTTCTTCGTGTGGCAGATTCTGCTGGCCCTGGCTTCGATCGCGGGTTTCACCATTCTGGTGGGAATTCCAGCGGGTTTCGCCTTCCTGGTCGGCTGGCTGAGAGAGCCCAGGGAGCACATGGTCCCACTCATCCTGGGCGGCATGGCTTTGTTTTTTGTGCTTTTGCTTTTTGTGGTCACGCAGCTGGTGATTCATGTAGTGACCAAGGATTTTGTGGTCCCGCAAATGGCGCTGGAAGAAATTGGCGCCATCGAGGGCTGGCGGCGGTTGTGGCCCCAGATCAAACGCGAAAAGGGTGGCTATGCCGCCTACATTGGAATGAAGATTGTGATGGCGATCGGCGCCGCGATCATTCTCGGCATCGTTTCTGCCATTGTGATCCTGCTGTTTCTGATTCCGATCGGCGGACTGGGCGCGGTGGCCGTGATCGGAGGCATGGCGGCAGGACTGACCTGGAACCTTTACACCATCACGCTCGCGGTGGTGCTGGGAACCATTGCGATTTTCTCGCTGCTGTACGTCATTTCGCTGGTCTCGGTGCCGGCCGTGGTTTTCTTTCCGGCGTACTCCATTTATTTCTTCGCTTCGCGCTATCCCGCGCTGGACGCGCTGCTGCATCCGGCGCCGCCACCCGTAGTGCCGCTGCCTCCGCCCGACCCGCCGCCACTGTTGCCGACGCCTGAGCCGATCGGATAATGCGCTCTTAATCCCGGGCGCGGTTCTTGATCCAGATCGGCGTGCCCACGAATCCGAAGGCTTTGCGAATCTGGTTTTCCAGAAAGCGCTGATAGGCGAAGTGCAGCTTTACTTTGCGGTCCGTGAAGATGACGAAAGTTGGCGGTCCGACCGCGGCCTGGGTCATGTAGTAAATCCTGACCTGCTGCCGCGCCGGGACTGAAGCGCGCTCGAAGTCCACGTGTTTGAGGAAGCGATTCATCTCGCCGGTCCCGACACGCTTGCGGCGCTCGGTGGCGACCTCTTCCAGCATGGGAAATATTTTCTCGGTGCCTTTGCCGGTTGAGGCGGAAACAAACAGGACGGGCGCGTAGCTGAGAAATTTCAGCGCATCCCGCAATCTTTCCTCGTAGGCGATGCGATCGGCAGGGCGCTTGTTCTCCTGCATACGCGAGGATTTCGTCTGTCGGCCTGTCCTTTCTTTGCCGCTCACCACCAGATCCCACTTGTTCACGATGATGATCATGGAGCGCCCGCTCTCGTGAGCGTATCCGGCGATGGCAGCGTCGAGCTGGCTCACGCCTTCGGTGGCATCGATGACCAGCAGGGCGATGTCGGCGGCTTCCAGGTGCTTGCGCGCCATGACAACGGAAAGCTTTTCCGCCATCAGGTGCGTCTTGCCTTTGCGGCGGATGCCGGCGGTATCAATGAAGCGGAAGCGCTTGCCGTCGCGCTCGACGATCTCGTCAACCGCGTCACGCGTCGTTCCAGGGATGGGCGAGACGATCGAACGCTCGGCGCCGGTCAGCCGGTTCAGCAGCGTGGACTTGCCCACGTTGGGATGCCCGATGATCGCGACCTTGGTTTCGTGAGCGGGGGTCTCATGGGACTGGGCTTGATCGTCCTCGGTTTCCTCTGCGTCCTCCGTGGTTAGTTGAGGGTTCGATGGCAGAATTTCCAGTATGGCATCCAGCAGGTCATCCAACCCGCGGGCGTTTTCCGCGGAGATGGGGAACAGCTTGCGGATCCCGAGACGATGAAACTCGTCGGTGAGGGTTTGTTGCTTGTCTGTGTCCACCTTGTTGACGGCGAGAAACAGCGGTTTGCCCGAGCGGATCAAGTGGCGGGCCAGTTCAATATCGGAAGACGCCATCTCGGTGCGGCCGTCCACCACCATGATGATCGCGTCAGCCTCCTGCAAAGCGACTTTCGCCTGGCGGAAGATTTCCGCCGGGATGAAGTCTTTGTCTTCCGGGAGAATGCCGCCCGTATCCACGATGCGCAGATGGCGTCCGCGCCATTCCGCTTCGCCGTAGAGCCGGTCGCGCGTGATACCGGGCTCGTCGCCAACAATGGCGCGCCGCGAGCCCACCAGCCGGTTGAACAGCGTAGATTTGCCGACGTTGGGACGCCCCACGATAGCGACGGTAGGCATGCCGGCAGCGGCCGCAGCCGATGGTGAAGTCAAACTTGGATGGGTCATAAGATATTAGAGTGTGGGGCGGACACTCTTGTCCGCCGCCTTTGACTTGGATTTGGCCATTTGCAGTTCGCCCGCCAACTACCAAATCTACAAATCAAATTCAAAATCGGCGGACAAGAGCGTCCGCCCCACATTATAGTGACTTTGTGCCCCCCGCCTCCGACACGAAGAGTCGCGACGTTTCTCTGTATCAGTTCTTCGCCCCGGGCGGTGTGCTTTCCCGCACCCACCCTGCCTACGAGTTTCGCCGGGGACAGTTGCAGATGGCGCAAGCCGTCGAGCAGGCGCTGGAAGAGAAGCGTCACTTGATTGTCGAAGCCGGCACCGGCACCGGCAAGACGCTGGCCTACCTGGTGCCGGTCATTCGTTCCGGCAAGCGGGTTATCATTTCCACCGGAACCAAGAACCTGCAGGAACAGCTCTTCCATAAAGATATCCCTTTTCTCGAACAAGCGCTTTTTCCCAACGGCGAAGGCAAGCTCAAAGTCTGTTACATGAAGGGACGCAATAATTATCTCTGCCGCAAGAAGCTCTATGACCTCACCGACCAGCCCGTGCTCAGCGGCCTGGAAGAAATCGAGCACTACCGCGCCATCGCCGCCTGGGAAAAGGTGACGAATACCGGGGACCGCGCCGAGTTGGCATCGCTTCCCGAGGCCAGCGCGCTCTGGCACAAGATTGACGCCCGCTCCGATACCTGCCTGGGTCAGAAATGCAGCGCCTGGGACCGCTGCTTCATCACCGAAATGCATCGCAAAGCCATGGAGAGCGACATCATCATCGTCAACCACCACCTGTTTTTTGCCGATCTCTCCATCAAGCAGCAAGCGGAGTACGCGCCCGATGCCGGAATTCTGCCCGAGGCCGGCGCCGTGATTTTCGACGAAGGCCATGAACTGGAAGATGTTGCCGGAAGCTACTTCGGAGTTTCCGTGAGCAACGGGCGTTTTGAAGAGCTTTGCCGGGATATCGAAGTTTCTCTGCAACGCAACCACATGCTGTCGGCTTCCATCTCTGGCGCGTTGAAGAGCTTGCGCGAGCGGGCGCTGTTCTTCTTCGCGCTGCTGCCGCAAGGCGATGGCCGTTTCGCCTTCGAAAACCGGCGCGAATTTATGGAGGAAAACGGCGACGAGTTTCTGGGCCTGCAACAGGCGCTCACTCGCCTGGGTTCGGAGTTGGAAAACCTGCCGTCCAAGCCGGAAGAGGTTTTTAACTTCGCCCGGCGCACCCAGGAATTGCAGGTGCAGCTCGGCTTTCTGATGGAATCGGAAGATCGCAACACCGTCTTCTGGATCGAGCGCCGGCGCGGTGGACGCGACAAGCAGAATGTTTTTCTCCAGGCTACGCCCATCGACGTGGCTCCGATTCTCAAGACTTGCCTGTTCGACAAACTGGAATGCGCGGTGCTGACCTCGGCGACGCTGGCTGTCGGCGGCAGTTTCGAATACATGCGCCTGCGGCTCGGACTGGAGCACGCCCGTGAAGCTGTGCTGCCTTCGCATTTCGATTATGAAAATCAGGCGCTGTTCTACGTGCCTCCCGACCTTCCTGATCCTCGCACTCCGCAATTCGTGGCCAAAGCGGCAGACCGCATCCGGCGGCTGCTCGAAATCACGCGCGGGCGGGCTTTCGTCCTGTTCACCAGCTATGCGCAGATGAATGACGTCTACCAGCGCCTTCTCGGCGAACTCGAATTTCCCATGCTGTTGCAGGGCGACGCCCCCAAGACGGCACTGCTGGAGGAATTCCGCCTGACTCCGCATGCCGTGTTGTTTGCCACATCATCGTTCTGGCAGGGCGTGGACGTGCAGGGCGAGCAACTCAGTTGCGTGATCATCGACCGCCTGCCGTTCGCGGTGCCGAGCGATCCGGTGGTGGCGGCGCGAGTCAAGGCCATCGACGCCGACGGCGGCAACGCTTTCTTCCAGTACCAGGTCCCGGCGGCGGTCATCACGCTGAAACAAGGCTTCGGGCGCCTGATCCGCTCGCTGCATGATCGCGGCTTGCTGGTGCTGCTGGACAATCGCATCCTGAAGAAGCAATACGGGAAGGTGTTCGTGGAAAGCCTGCCACCCTATCGACGCACCACCGACCTGAAGCAGGTGGAAGATTTCTTCGGAGGCGGCCCGTGTGGGCCTGAAATAACCACCTAACGGGGTAAAATAGAGGATTAGAGGATACGTTGCGGGGCGGCCTGTATTCGCGCCGCCCGCCGAGAGGGTCCATGTACGAGGTAACGGTCGAAGACTCCTTTGCCGCGGGACACTACCTGCGCAACTACAAGGGCAAGTGCGAGAATCCGCACGGGCACAACTACAAGGTACGAGTGACCCTGGCCGGCAAGGAACTGGATAAGGCCGGTTTGCTGCTTGATTTCAGAGAACTGAAAGAGGCGATGAAACCGGTCATCGACCGGCTGGACCACCAGATGATCAACGATCTCGATCCGTTCAAGGTGCTGAATCCCTCGGCGGAAAATCTGGCCAAATATTTTTATGACGCGACCAACGTGAACTTGGATCGCGTGACCCAGGGCCGGGTGCGAGTGAAGAACGTCACGGTATTTGAAACTGATGTGACCACCGCTACTTATTCGGAATAGATTTAGTGCGGTGAAGAAGACTGAATTCCTTCGATTTCAGCGGTTGTTTGCGCTATAGGGGTCCTTCGACTCGCCTGCCGTTTCGCGAGCGAAACGGCAGGGGTCGCTCAGGATGACAACGCAAACCTAGAAGCTAGAAGCTAGCCAGTAGCTAGAAGCCAGCAGCGCCTTCATGCAGATTACCGAGATCTACAAGTCGATCCAGGGCGAGTCCACCTACGCGGGGCTGCCTTGCGTCTTTGTGCGGCTTACCGGCTGTAATCTGCGCTGTTCGTGGTGCGACAGCGAGTACACTTTCACCGGCGGCCATCGCCGGACTCTGGAAGAAGTCATCGAAGAGGTCGAGCAATTGAGTCCGGATGGCGGCTTGGTCGAGATCACCGGCGGCGAACCGATGTTGCAGGAGCGTGAAGTGGTGCCGCTGATGCAGCGCCTTCTGGATGCCGGCTACACCGTTCTGCTCGAGACCAGCGGCGAGCGTCCACTGCAGCGCGTGCCGCGGCGGGTGGTCAAGATCGTGGATGTAAAATGCCCGAACTCGGGCGAGCCTGACACTTTTCACATGGAAAACCTCGACTGCCTGAACTCGGAAGACGAGGTCAAGTTTGTGCTGAGCGACCGCAGCGACTATGAATTTGCCCGCGACTTCGTGATGCGTCACCGTTTGGACCAGCAAGTCAATGCGGTGCTGTTCTCGCCCGCCTTCAGCAAGCAGGCCGGCGGCGCCCGCGATGCCTCCTATTGCCTGCTCGATCCGCGCGAACTCGCGGAATGGATGCTGGCGGATGGAGTGCCCGCGCGGCTCGGGCTGCAACTGCATAAGTTCATTTGGGATCCGGCGATGAAGGGGGTTTAGGGGATTGCAGATTTCAGAGGGTTGATTTCAGATTGAAAACCTTCGATTTTCAATCTTCAATCTAGAAATCTGCATTCTGAAATGCCTCGTGCCGATCTGTCCCGTTTTCAGGTATTTAGCTCATGACGACACTTCGGCTGTGGATGACATCTAACTCATGGTGAAAGATGCCCAACGCGCGGTCGTCCTCTTGAGTGGCGGGATGGACTCCTGCGTCTGCGCCGCGCTGGCGGCGCGCGATCACGACGCGGCCGCTGTACACGTGAGTTATGGACAGCGCACCGAGGAGCGCGAACGGCGGGCTTTTTTCGCCATCTGCGATCGCCTCGGGATTCGGGACCGGCTGCTGGTGAGGAACGAAGCGCTTTCTGCCATCGGCGGTTCGGCCCTGACCGACCGCGGCATCGACGTTCCCGAATCGCACGCCATGGGAAGAGATATTCCGGTAACCTATGTGCCGTTCCGCAACGCTCACTTCTTGTCGGTGGCGGTGAGCTGGGCGGAAGTGCTGGGCTCCAGCCGGATATACATCGGCGCGGTGGAGCAGGACAGCTCGGGATATCCTGATTGCCGGCCGGCCTATTACCGGGCGTTCAATGAGGTGATCAAGCTGGGCACGAAGGATGGTCAGATCGAAATTGTTACGCCGTTGATCCAGTTGCGCAAATCGGAAATCGTGCGTCTGGGTCTTGAACTGGGCGCGCCCTTCGATTTAACTTGGTCGTGCTATAGCCGGGAGGACAGCGCCTGCGGCGTTTGTGACAGTTGCGTTTTGCGCCTGCGCGCCTTTCGGGATGCGGGCAGCGCCGACCCGATTCCTTACGCGGCGCTGGCCGAGAGAGCTTGACCTCGCGCCGGCCGGGAAGCCGGTCTGCGACATCGAGAATCAGTTTGTGAGCCGGGAGGCCAAAAACATGAAGCAACGTTTGCTGATGGTGGTTCTGGTGGTGGCGGTGGCAGCGCTATGCGTACCCCCGGTGTTCGCCCAGGCCACCGGGACGGTGAAGGGCGTCTGCAAAGACGCGCAAGGCAATCCGATCGTGGGCGCCAACCTCGAATGGAATAACACCGACAACGGGCGAAAGTACAACCTTAAGACCAACAAAAAGGGCGAGTACTTCTCGCTGGGCATCGAACCCGGCAAGTACAAGATTGTCCTGACTCAGGACGGCAAGCAACTGGACATGGTAAATGGCTTTCCCGTGGGGGCAGACGAAGCCACCCTCGATTTCGACCTGAAGAAATCCCAGGTCGAGGCGGCCGCGCAGAAGGGCATCAGCCCGGAGCAACTGAAGGCGATGCAAGAGCAGCAGGCCAAGGCAGCCAAGGAGACCGATACGGTCAAAACGCTCAACGAGAAGCTGGCGATTGCCAACCAGGCCATGCAGGGTGGCGATTTCGAAACGGCGATTACCACGCTCAACCAGGCCACGCAAACCGATCCTACTCGCGACCTGTTGTGGGCCCGGCTGGGCGACGCCTATCTCAGCTCGGCTCCCAAGCAGACCGACTCGGCGGAAAAGGCCAAGCGCTACGGCGAGGCGGTTGCCGATTACACCAAGGCCATCGACCTGAAGCAGAAAACCATGGCCGCTGGGGCCAAACCCGATGACCCCAAAATCCTGGCCGCTTATTACAACAACCTGGGGCAGGCCGAAGCCCGTACCGGTCAACTTGAGGAGTCGGTCAAGTCGTATGATCTGGCGGCGCAACAGAATCCTTCCGGCGCCGCGCAGTACTACTACAACCAGGGCGCCGTGCTGACCAATAGCGGTAAGGTGGACGAGGCCAATGCGGCCTTCGACAAGGCGATCGCGGCCGATCCCACCAAGGCGGACGCCTACTATCAAAAAGGCGTGAACCTGATCAACAAAGCCACCACCGACCCCAAGACGGGCAAGGTAATCCCGGCGCCCGGCACCGCCGAAGCCCTGAACAAATATCTCGAACTGCAGCCCACCGGACAGTTCGCCGAAGGAGCCAAGAGCATGCTGCAATACATCGGCAGCAGCATCGAGACTACTTACGGTTCGAAGAAGAAAGCCCCCACGAAGAAGTAACCTGCTGGTTCGATTCCTGCTGCAGGGCGGCCCCGTGGCCGCCCTCTTTGTTTATGTAGGCGCGAGCGCCCCGCTCGCGCTGCAGCGCTACCAACGCGGGGGCGCGAGCCGCCGCGCCACGAACGCTGCCGCACGAGCGGGGGCGCTCGCGCCTACATTACTTAGGTCTATGTCCTCGACGTTCTTCGTGGAATGCCACCAATCTTTTCGCTACAGTGAAATCAGGTTCAGAACGAACGGCAGGACTGCAGCACGCAAGGCTCGACCCCCTTCGGGCTCTTACTTCCTGACTCAAAGAAAATGGCAACGCCAGGCACAGCCCCGCTTCGGGTCACGCTCGATCCCGCATCGAACTCCGGTGCGGCGGCCACGCACGCCTTGCTGGCTGCCATGTTGCACGCGACGGAAAATGTCAGCGACCTGATTTTCTCCCCCGGCCGTCCGCCCCAGGTGGAAGTCTACGGGCAGCTGATGCCCGTGCAGGGCCAGGGGCTGCGCGTGCTTACCGCCGACGACACCCGTCGCATCGCCTCCGATCTTATCGGCGACAATAAGCCGGCCATCAACATGCTGCGTGAGCAGGGGTCCTGCGATATCTCCTTCGGACTGCCCGGCCTGGCCCGCTTTCGAGTGAATGTTTTCATCCAGCGCGGCAGCTGTGCCGTGGTGATGCGCGTGATTCCGACGGCGATTCCGGCATTCTCCGCCCTGGGCTTGCCACCTGAACTGGGGGACATAGCGGGCCTCCGGGATGGCGTGGTGCTGGTCACGGGGGCGCGCGGGTCCGGAAAATCTTCCACCCTGGCAGCTCTGCTCGACCGCATCAATGAAAAGCAGACCTGCCACATCATCACCATCGAAGATCCCATCGAGTTTCTGCATAACCACAAGCAGTCCACCATCCATCAACGGGAGCTGCACAGCGATGCCCCCAACTTCGCCATGGCTTTACGCGCGGCGCTGCGGCAAGCCCCGAAAGTGATCCTGGTGGGCGAGATGCGCGACCATGAAACCATGGAGATGGTTCTGGAAGCCGCCGAAACCGGCCACTTGGTCCTGTCCAGCCTGAACGCTCCCAATGCCGCCAAGACTCTGGAGCGCATTGTCTCTTCGTTTCCGCCGCTGGAACAGGCATCGTTGCGCGGCCGTCTCGCAAAGACCCTGCGCTACGTAATTTCGCAGCAACTTATCCCTCGCAAGGGCGGCGGCCGGGTGGCCGTCCTGGAAGTTTTCAAGAACACCCCGCGTACCGCTCACTACCTCGATTGCGAGGACCCCGCGGGTGCCAGTCTGCTCGATGCCATCAAGAACAGCGCCTCCGACGGCATGCGGAGCTTTGACCAGGAAATTGAAAAGCTGGTCCGCGCGGAAGTGGTCGACAAGGATGTGGCGTTGAGCTACGCCTCCGATCCTCAGCAACTCGAGCGCGCCTTGAGCCAGTAAGCGCTGAGCCACGGATCCGCCCGGATCCGCGTGGATTCTACGGATAAACCAGCCAATAACAAGATCGGTAGACTGGTCCGTGGAGATCGGTGAAAATCCTGGCGTCTTTTGGGTTAGATTTTTCCGCAAGCAACCCGTTCCTGATCCGGGCCATCCACTAGCTGACCGAAAACAAACAGATTTTGCCCCTGAATCTCCAGTCGCGATACCATCATCAGAGACTGTGATAGAGGAGAAAAATATATGGCTTTCGAATTACCCCCCTTGCCCTACGACTATTCTGCGCTTGAACCCACCATCGACGCCGCGACCATGAAGCTGCACCATGACATGCATCATGCGGCTTACGTCAAGAACCTGAATGCAGCGCTGGAAAAACATCCTAATCTGCAGTCCAA
Organism: Terriglobia bacterium; assembly: GCA_963816025.1. Lineage (GTDB taxonomy): Bacteria > Acidobacteriota > Terriglobia > Terriglobales > Acidobacteriaceae > JAIQFF01. Next base: position 22,346 of record CAWFJA010000025.1, on the reverse strand, counting down.
GAGCGCCGAGGACCTGATTCGCGACCTGAGCGCTCTGCCGGAAGATATCCGCGGCGCCGTGCGCAACAACGGCGGCGGTCACGTCAACCACAGCATGTTCTGGAAGATCATGAAGCCCAAGGGCGGCGGCGATCCCAGCGGCCCGGTGGCGGAGGCCATCCAGAAGTCCTTTGGCAGCTTCAAGGATTTCCAGACCAAGTTCAACGATGCCGGGGTCAAGCAGTTCGGCAGCGGCTGGGTGTGGCTGGCCGGAAAGCGTGGCGGCGAAGTGCAGATTCTTAGCACCCCGAACCAGGACAATCCCATTTCCCAGGGCCTGTTCCCCATCTTCGGCAACGACGTCTGGGAGCACGCCTATTACCTCAAATACAACAATCGCCGTCCCGAATACCTGGCGGCGTGGTGGAACGTGGTCAACTGGGAAGAGATCAACAAGCGCTATGAGAGCATGAAGTCAGGCCATCTGGAGCCAGCCCTGGCCCGGTAGCACCGCAAACAACCCAGTAGCGCCGGCATCTTGCCGGCTGTCCCGAGGGCGTCTCGCCCTCGGCGGTGCGGGCGGGACGCCCCCACGACAGCCGCCGGGACGGCGGCGCTACTTTCGCGCTGCGGTTGCGATTACGGAACCTGATTTTTCATCCCCCCGATTCGACTCCCCCGGCGATAATAGATAAAATTCTCCGGCGGCCGCTTACCGCGCCCAACCCGGAGTTTGCCTATGAAGTCCCTTTCCCTGCTGGCTGGTGAAGTCGTTTTCCTGGCAGGAGTGTGCGCCGTCCCTGCCGTTTCGGCCCAGTTCCAGATCGCAACTGCCGGCAGAGACTACTCCTTCACCATTTCGACCGCGCAGCCCTGGACTGATACCGGGGTAGGCCTGCAAGCAGGAGACGTTCTCCAAATCCACGCGATTTCCGCGGAAAGCTGCGACCCGGCGGGAGTCAGCGGCGCCGCCAGCACTGGCCTTCCGGTGGTTTCTGCTCCCGCCGGAGCTCTGATCGCCAGGCTGCAGGCGCAGGGAGTGCCGGTACTGGTCGGCAGCGGCAAGCAACTCACGGCCGAAGAACCCGGCCACCTCTTTTTGGGAGTGAACGCGTCGGGCGCGCCGCCTTGCAGTGGCAGCTTCGCCGTCAAAGTACATATCGCCGCTCCGGCGACTCCCACGGCGCCTGTGGCTGGCAACTCGCTGACTGCCGCTTCGCCGTCCGCCGCTTCGACCTCCACCACTTCGCAGCCCGCGGCCTCGTCGACCGAAGCGCAAAAACCAGCGCCGGCACAAGATATGAAGTCGAAGCTGGCCAGTGCCGCCCAGGTTTTTCTCGCCGGACAATTCGGGGGCGGCGTCACCCCCTCCGCCACGTCTTCTTCGGCAGTTGCGCCAACCGGGAGCGACGTAGTCTCGCCGACTTCGACTACAACCGCGTCAACCTCAACCCCAGTGGCGCTGAAGGTGTCATCGGCAAAGTTGGATTCTGCCCTGCAGAAGGACATCGACAGCCTGCCCCGGCGGGTCAACGATCAGTTCAACAACCAGGGCGACATGGTGAACTTCGTCCTGGTCGGCTCGGAGCAGCAGGTGAAGGACGCTCTCGACGCTGCCGGCTGGCGCATTGCCGACACCGACAACAAGGAAGCCGTCCTCAAGGCCGCGCTGGAGACTTACCAGAAGAAAGACTACGTGCAGATGCCCATGAGCCAGCTCTACCTGTTCGGGCGCAAGCAAGATTACGGTTACGAATTAGCCCAGGCATATTCGGTTGTCGCCAGCCGCCATCACTTCAGAGTCTGGAAAGCTCCCACCACCTGGAACGGGCAAACCATATGGGCAGGAGCCGGCACGCACGACATAGGATTCGAAAAGGACCAGCGCAACGGCAGTGTGACCCACAAGATCGATCCCGCGGTGGATGGCGAACGCGATAACATCGGCCAGACCCTGCAGGCCTCCGGCAAAGTGAAGAGCCTTTCCTACTATCTGCCGCCAGACCCGGTGCAGGGAGCCAAAAACGCCACCGGCGGTGGCTACCACTCCGACGGCCGCATTCTGGTCATCCTGCTGCAGTAATCCGCCACAAACCACGTGGGGACAGCCGCCCCCGGCTGTCCGGTCGAGCGCAGCTCGACAGAGGATTTGCCGAAAGCGACAATCAGTGGAGCTTCGCTCCACCGGATAGCCGGGGGCGGCTGTCCCCATGTGGTTCGTATTGATTGACGCACCCCAGTTCGAGGTCCTAAGATTGCAGCCGCGTGATCGGCCAAACTATCTCGCACTACCGTATCGTCGAGAGGCTCGGTGGCGGGGGGATGGGTGTTGTCTACAAGGCCGAAGACACGCGGCTGCACCGCTTCGTTGCCCTGAAATTTCTGCCCGACGAAGTCGCCAGGGATCCTCAGGCGCTGGCCCGCTTCCAGCGCGAGGCCCAGGCGGCTTCCGCCCTGAACCATCCCAACATCTGCACCATCCACGACATTGGCGAAGAGAACGGCAAGGCATTCATCGCCATGGAGTTTCTGGACGGCAACACCCTGAAGCACCTGATCGGCAATCGTCCGATGGATCTGGAGGCGCTGCTCGCCATCGGAATCGAGATTGCCGACGCACTCGACGCCGCCCACGCCGAAGGCATTGTTCATCGCGACATCAAGCCCGCGAACATTTTCGTCACCAAGCGTGGACATGCCAAGATTCTCGACTTCGGACTGGCGAAGGTCGCGCCGACGCAGCCGAAAAGAATTGGCCGGACTCTCGGCGCAGGCGACGGCGCGGACAGCCTTGATCACCTCACCAGTCCCGGCTCCACGATGGGAACGGTGGCCTACATGTCTCCCGAGCAAGCCATAGGCAAGGAGTTTGACGCGCGCACGATCTGTTTTCCTTTGGCGCAGTGCTCTACGAGATGGCGACGGGCAAGCTCCCGTTTCGCGGCGATACGACCGCCGCTCTGTTTGATTCTATTTTGCACAAAGTGCCGGTCGCTCCGGTGCGGCTGAATCCTGATCTTCCCGCCGATTTCGAACGGATCATCAATAAGGCGCTGGAGAAAGACCGAGAGCTGCGCTACCAGCACGCTGCGGACATTCGAACCGATTTGAAGCGGCTGAAACGAGAAACCGAGTCGGGCCGAGCCAGCGCCACCAGCGTGGTAGAAGAGGACGAAGCGCCAGCCGCTGCGGTCGTGTCCCCCGAGGGTCGCCAGCCTTCGAGCCGGTCCGCGCGCCAATCCTCAGGCCGATCCTCAAGCCAAGCCTCGGGCCAACCTTCGGGAAAGTCCCGCGCTGTTTCCTCCGGGCAAGCCGCGGTGACAGAGCACGCGGCGAGCCGCTCCTGGAAGGTACTGGTTCCGGTTGCTTTGGTAATAATCGCTGTCCTGGTGGCTGGCGGTCTTTACTACCGCTCCCACAAAACTCAAGCCCTCACCGAAAAAGATTCCATCCTGCTCTCCGACTTCACCAACACCACCGGTGATCCGGTCTTCGACAGTACTCTCAAGAAGGCGCTGACTGTGAGCCTGGGCCAATCGCCTTATCTCAATGTCGTTCCGGATTCCAAGGTGCAGCAGACGCTGAAGCTGATGGGCAAGCCTCCCGATACCCGTCTCACAAGCGACATCGGCCGGGAAATTTGCCAGCGCGCGCATGTCAAGGCCATGCTCACGGGATCCATTGCGCCGCTGGGGAGTGAATACGCGATTACGCTGGAGGCGATCAACGCCGCCACCGGCGACTCGCTGGCGCAAGTGCAGGAGCAGGCCGCGAGCAAGGAGCAGGTGTTGAATGCTCTGGGTGCGGGGTGCAGGCAAGCTGCGCGGCAACCTGGGCGAATCGCTGGCGTCGGTTCAGAAGTTCGACAAGCCCTTGCAGGAAGTTACCACTTCGTCGCTTGAGGCTCTGAAGGCCTTTACTCAGGCTGATGAGTTGCGCGAAAAAGGCGACGCTCTTCCGCCGGTTGCGCTGTACCAGCGCGCCATCGAACTCGACCCCAACTTTGCCATGGCCTATGCCCGCGTGGGAAACCAGTATTTGACTGTGGGCCAGTTGGATCTCGCTCGCCAGAACTTTCAAAAGTCGTTTGAGTTGAGAGAACGCGCCAGCGAGCGGGAAAAATTCTACATTACTGAAAAATATTACGACGGCACAGGCCAGTTCGAGCAGGCCATCCAGGCGATGGAACTCTACGCCCAAACCTATCCCAGCGACCAGACGCCGCGCGTCAATCTCGCTGTCGCTTATCAACTACTCGGCGACTTTGACAAAGGCTTAACCAATAGCCTCGAAGCGATTCGCCTGGAACCTGATTCTTGGTACGGATACGTGAACGCGGCTTATTGCTACACTGCGCTGGGAAGATTCGATGAAGCCAAAGCCGGCTCAGCACAGGTCTGCAAAAGACCAATGGCGGGGTCGTTCTGCATGCCAGTTTGTACTACGTTGCGCTGGTTCAGGGCGACCAGGCGGCGCAGGACCGCGAAGAAGTTTTCATCAAGGACTCGCCCGCGTTCGAGTCGCAATGGGTTTTAGCTAACAAAGCTGGGTTGGCCCTAGCGCACGGCCAACGGAAAAACGCCCGCGAAATCTACGCTCGTCAGGCAGAGCTGGCCAAGCAGATCAGTCTCTACGGAGAGCCAAGCCGCTGCCATTCAGATTCCAGCCTGGACCGATTTGCTGTTCGGCGATACCGCCGCTAAGAACAAGACAACAAAGGGCAACGACCAAAACACGAACCAATCTTCTCATCTAACGCTTACCTCCCTTGAGTATTTTGACGGGCTAAATTTGTGGATTTTTTTTGGTAACAACTTTTTATGTCGGATGAGGCAGAGACACACTTAATTCTGTTCCCCGTTTTGTCTGTCTCTCTCATTCTTTTTTCGTAGCCCGCTTTTGCCAGGGATTTTTCCATCTCGGTTCTTCTTGGAGCCCATCGGCTGCGGTGTCTCGACCTTTTCAGGTGGATTCGTTATTTGAGTATTAGCCTCTTCCTGGATAGGCGGAGGAGATGGCACAGGAGGCACTGGAAGTAAGCGCAGATTCCTCCTCTGATAAACGAAGAGACCCATGCCTGGATTTAAGTGAGATGCGATAAATAACCATCGCAATCAAAAGAACCGCTACAGAAATGGCGATGATAAGGAGCCAGAGGGTAACTCTCCTTTTTGAGAAAGTAATCCACCGTTCCAAACTTGGAGAAGTTTTCCGCTGTTTTAACCCTGGACCCTTCAAAGGAGTCTTATTTTCGTAATTTTCTTGGTACTGGAGGATAATCTCATTTGAATCAAGGCCAAGGTATCTCGCATAGGCATCCAGGAACCCTTTTACATAAACAGGTGAAGATATAAGCTCGTATTGGTCTTCTTCAATAGCTCTAAGGAGAGGTTCCCTTATTTTGGTCGATTCGGATACTTCCTGCAAGGATAGATTTTGAGATTCTCTTTCTGCTTTTAAGTATTTGCCGACGGATTCCATAAGCCTCATAAAAAGAAAAAGGGATTATTTATTATCCATGCTATTGGTCTCTTTGTAAACAGACATAGCCTCCTGAATGTTCATTGATATATTCGGCTGATTGGAAGAGGAGTATTTGATGTCTCAGGTTTATGTGCTATATAAATCCAACGGACTTTGCTCCGTTGAATCAGAGAATTTGGAGGTCATATGGAAGAAGATTCTGAATTGGGAATAGACGATGCCTCGCCCCAAAACAGGAAGTACTCCAAGGGGAGAGGAATCCGAACGGACGGCACTAAACGTCTCCCTGTCTTGCTGGTAATTGCACTCCTCCTTATTTGTGCAGGAGGCATGTTTTATTTTATCACTAACCGTTCCAAGACAACCGATACAAAAGCCTTAGAACCATTAGCATCAAGGATAGCGGCCTTAGAGCAGAAGGTCACAGGCATTGAGGCGCAGTTCACTGAACTTCAGGGGAAAACGAATAAAGTGGGAACAGACCCGTTTCTTCTCCATCAAATAGAGGCTCTTAGGCAGAAGGTAGAGGCACTCGAAAAGCGTGGACAGCAGGCTGGTGTTGAATCCAAATCAAGACCTGCTCCGGCAAAACAGGCGGTTACGTCTCAAAAGAAATACCATACGGTTCAAAAAGGAGAGACCCTGCCCAAGATTGGCAAGAAATACGGGATTACAGTGGATGAACTCCGCAAGCTAAACAATCTTTCCAAAGGCCAGTCCATCAAGATCGGGCAGAAACTCCTTGTGTCGGTGGAACGGTGACTACGTTGAAAAGGGAGTCAACAAGGATCGGATGGCATGAATCCAGAGCAATGACCTTCCTATATGCAGGAGTGGGTAAGGATGCGGCGAATAATTTAATTTTGAATGAGTAGGTAGAACCAATGGAGATAACGAAAAGAATCTTTCTGAAAGACCTCTGCTGAATCCCACTATTTTTGCTCCTCCCTTTGGCCCATTTTGAAATAATTTGACAAGAATTAGCAATGTCCATATAATGATTACTTAATCAAAGGATGACCATAATGCATGTCTGGCTCCTATACCGCTTTTTGATTGATCATTCAACGAAATGGCAAAGAAGTGTTCTCTTGTGTTGCCTGATTTTGTTTCCATCCATCTTCCATTTCTCTCTTTCAGATTCTTTTGCCAAGACGATTAACTATCGAGCGGCAATTGTGATGGATTCATCAACGGAAGAAATCCTGTATGCAAATAATCCCAATCGTCAGCTCCCTCCAGCCAGTACAACAAAGCTAATGACAGCGATTGTGGTCATAGAAAGTAAAAACCTTTCAGATGTTGTGACAATAAGCAAAAATGCCTCTCACACCCCTCCCTCGAAGGCGGGATTCAAAGAAGGTGATAAAGTAACGATTGAGGGGCTTCTTTATGCTGCACTTTTGAGGTCTGCGAACGATGCCGCAGTTGCTCTGGCAGAATCGGTGGCCGGTTCTGAGGAAAGATTTGTGAATCTTATGAATAAAAAAGCCACCGCCATCGGTGCAACGAATACCAAATTCATAAACGCCACTGGTCTTCCAGGCCCTCGCCAGCATATTACTGCCGTAGATCTATCAAGAATAATGAGGTATGCACTGACCTATTCCAAATTGAAGGAGATAATCGGAAGTCCTACGGCACAAGTCTCGATAGAAGGGGGCAAGACGTTATCTCTTAAAAATACGGACAAACTCCTATTGTCAGATGAGGAAATTGTGGGAGGGAAAACAGGATATACCTGGAGTGCGAGGCATTGTTTTGTATGCGCTGCTGAACATAAGACCAAGAAGATTATTGTAGCCGTTCTCGGGAGCCCAAGCCGGAACAATCTATGGAGGGAGACGGAAAAACTCGTTGCCAAGGGCTTTGAGAAGGAGATACCCCGAAAAGTTGATAAGAGAAGAGAATCAAGGAAGGCCTAATGATCATCCTTTTTTCATGCATGGGAGAGACGTATTGCATTACCTACCCTACTTCGCTTGGTGCTTTGGGCTTTATTTCACGCTTCCTCATGTCCCACTCGTCTTCTTCTATACGAGACAATTCATAGATACTTGTCCACCTCTTTTTGCATTGCCTACATGAATTGCTTTGCAGCGTCCGGTTAACATCACCGGTGAACTTTCCTGAAGAGAGTTCGTCTGATCCGCAGTAGGAGCAGATATAGGGTGACATTGACTCAAAATGGTAATTTGGTTATAAAAATTTGTTACAGAACCAGAAAGCAAAACCACCAAAGGAGTCGAATCCATGGAACAGGAAAAGGAAGAAACTCAAGTTAAGGTAGAGACGCTGGAGGCCCAACTCAAAGAATGGGGGATTGATCTCGAAAAATTTAGGGCCAAGACGGGCAAGACCAAGGACAAAGCGAAAGCCGAGTTCGAGAGAGAGGTTGCAGCGCTGAAGGCCAAGCTCAATGAAGCACAGAAGAAGCTGGAAGAGTTGAAGAAGACAGGTGGCGCCGCATCTGGGGAATTGAAGAAAGGTATCGAAAATGCGTGGGCTGAACTGAAGAAGGCCTTCGACAACGCTACCACAAAATTTAAGTGATTACAGCGAAATACAGAGAGACTAAAATAAGTCCAGAAACCGAAGAATCAGTCTATTGATCACACAGGGTTGAAGTTGCGTTTAATGTCATTGATACTTTCCAGATACTTTCCAAGAGGACTTGTTTAAGAAAAACCTTTTTAGTATCATATGGTTGTAAAGTGAAAAGCGGGTTCGATTCCCGCCGCCTCCACCAATTTTGCTTTAATAGTTTCAATAGGTTGTGGATTATAGACCCCCCAAAATACCGTCACCAGGATTAAGGGGGATACTACATCCAGATTTCAAAGAGAGAGGATTTCCAAGGCGCGAAATAGAAAAGCTTTGGAAGTCCTTTTTTTTGACTCCATGCATCGCTTAATCTGATGGTTTTCGGATTGGCAGACCGAAGGTCATCCCTTCCTCCCATGCCTTCACTCAGAGATGCGCTCGGGGACTGAGCTTTTGCCGAGCACGTTCATCACCAGCGGAATTGTAGTCAATACTCCGACCGCCAGGAGCGCCCATCCAGCTCCTTTTCGATGGTCCTCGTTCAGCCTGTCGGCAAGCAACAATCCAATACCCGCCCCAAGAGCTACGCGAGTTCCCGCTATCAACGCTAAATCAGGTATTGTCAACGTTCTCTCTTTCATAGAGACCTCCCCCAATTTAAGTCCACTCTTTCCAAATCTTACTCCCATCCATTCTTACTGACCGAGGAGGAAAGCCAAAACAGATTTGATTAAAACCACAACATGTCTGACATTACCTTCTTGTCCGGTTCCTTAAAATCACTTCGATCGACGATCTCTCCGCAGGCAACGCATCTCCATCCCAAAAAAGCCTCAAGCTCCTCGCTATAGAATTTTTCGTATGACATAAGGCCACCGCATCTATTGCATTTCATGGTGTCCTCCTTAAGTCCTTATTTTCTGAACAATCCGAGCCTGCTGTAAAATTCCTGCTGCTTCGAGCTGATCTTTACTTTCTTAGGTTTCTCTGTTCTTCTCTGAGCCATGGGATTGGTCCTCCTTCAATAATCTCAACCCATAAATAATCATTGACTCGGCACATATCAACCCGGGAGACAACATCGGGATCGAATTTCGCAACTCACTGATTGTTCTTGACTTTTTCAGTTCAAATAAATACCATCCAACCTGAACCCGAAGTCGCCCGTTGAAATTGACTCTATCATTCAATAGGGGAGAAACACATGAACAGAACCTACCCCGGCAAGAAGCAGAAAAATACAGTATTTTCATCAAGAAAATACAGCGTCTATCCCATTTATCTTTGGAATCGGTCTTGATAACGTGAAAATTACCAGAGTACCTTATTTTTTGCGAATGCTTGAAATTCTTGCCATTTCGGTGAGCCAAGGCGAGGGGATGGTTTCAAAACGGGGGTGATTCGGATGAAATCGTTGTCGGCCAATTTTGCCATTGTCTTTCTGCTGATTGGATTTGCCGTTTTGGGCGGTTCGGAAACATCTCGGGCCGAATGGATCTTATTCGATAAAACAGACGATGCTGATTTCTATTGTGATATGGAGGATATAACCCGTTCATCTTCGGGGATGACACTGTCTGGACGAAACAAGTCTATAAGAAGAAGGGCGTTGAGGATAGGGTCGGTCTGTTTGGGAAAAACTTTGAGAATTTAGACCACTCAATCGATTTGGTGGAATTGGATTGTCTGGGGAAGCTGGCTCTATCATTATCCATGGTCTACTTTTCCAAGAATGGAAGTGTGTTGAAAATCGAGGAGCCTGACAATCGGTGGCAATTTATTACGTCGAACTCAATCTATGATCCACTTTACAGGAAGGTGTGCAGGTGAGGCTTGAGTTTTACGCCGGACTCGCTTTCAATCGGATATGTGCAGATCCTATAGAAAAGGCTTCAGGATTTCGTGGTTTGGATTCAGATATTGCCGACCACATCTGATTTTCCAGTTATAGAAAGGGAGAAGTTTTCAATGAAATCGATGGAGTCCTTTTGCAGAAAAGCAATTAAGATGGGGATTGAGCGGGCAAAGATCATTGACGCCGGTTCGATTGTAACTGCCGAGTGGGTCAGGATGAAATGCCAGTACGGATGTCCTGGCTTCGGGATGAGCCTTTGCTGTCCCCCCGCTCGCCCACTCCGGACATGACTCGTAAGGTGGTCGACTCTTACCGGAAAGCCATTCTGCTTCATAGAAAATTACGGAAGGGGGAAAAGAGGAGAGAAAGGGCAAAGACTTTCAACGAAGCAGTTGTTCATCTCGAAATTGAAATGTTTCTCGATGGGTACTACAAGGCCTGGAGCATGGGGTATGGTCCTTGCGATCGTTGCAGGGAATGTAACCTGTCAGGCCCTTGCAGAAACGGACGTGAGGTGAGACCTTCGATGGAAGCATGCGGCATTGATGTCTTCAAAACCGCAAGGGACAACGGATTTACTATTCAGGTTCTACGGACACGGGATGAGGAGAGAGATATCTTCGGTCTGGTTTTGGTAGAATGAGGCCCACCCCAAAATCGGAAATAGCGCATATGAAAAAAAAGGGGAATAGAATGAAGAAACTGACGAAGAAATAACAATAAAGGATGAGAGCGGCCAGCTGAAACGGGAAATGGCAAGATTAAAACGGGAATCGAATGCGATGGTAAGAAAGCTTGAATTACAGGTCAAGAGCCAAGAAGAAGACATTCAAAGAAAAAATGAACGGAAATTGAAAAATTGAAGACCCAGCTTGAAAAGAAAAGAAAGGATCTCTCCCAGCTAAAGAAGGAACATTCCTCCAAGATTAAAGAACTGGATTTAAAGGTTGAAGAAATCACCGAACTTCAGGCGTCAAGAGAAGCCCTTGATCAGAAGGAGATCCATCTGAAACGGTTAAGGGTGGAGATCGAATATAAGAATAGGCAATTAGCGTCAAAAGATTTGGAGATGGAGACCTACAAGAAGGTGACCGATGAAAAGATCTTTCAACTTGCAGCAAAGGTAAAAGAATTGGAAGGAAAAATCCCGGAATCATCCCCCAATGCGTAAGTGAGATCGCACTCCACAGGGATTAAATATTCTCTTTTTGCCCACAATTTCCGCTCCCATTCCTTTAACGCTTTGAGTTTTAGGGTAGACGAATCCTGTGCTCTCTTCTATCGTTTTTATAGGTCGAACTTCAATCCTTGCGGTGTTCCATATTCAAATTCAGGGTTCCCTTTTGCTATGGCAATATGCCCCCATTGAGGTCTTCGGCGAGGATATGAAAATAACCAACAATAACTTCTTTGGTTTCATTGAAAGGCCCATCCTTCATGCTCATTTTGATCTGAGATAATCCTGCCCTCCCGTACAAGCGGCTGGGCCGATTTAATCCCGCCCTCCTTTCGATAAGTTCCACAATGCATGCCTCACATTTTTTCAGAAACTGCCGATGTTGTTCAGGCGACCATGATGCCTGATGGTCAATTTCATTGCGGATGAGTAACATAAATTCCTTCATGAAGCTGCACTCCTTCTTGGGTTAACAGTTATCGCTTGATTGTCACTATCCTCTCCCCGAAATGGTTTCCACGTGCATTATGTTCTACGTTGCCTACAATACTCCTGATTATGGTTAACTACTATCGACCGAGATAGGGGCAAACGGCTCTGGCACTATATAAGAGTAGCTATTCGACAACTTGAATCAGGGGGGCCTACAAGGACTGTTTCTCGCCATTCAATATAATCACCAGACATCCCGGGACTTCTCTCCGTCTCTTTAAATCCCATCTCCAGGCTGTACAGGTTAACAAGCAAATCACCTGCCTTGATCGAGCTTCCAAAACTTCCATCCATGAAATGAACGGTCGTTGTTGTCATCTGCGATTTCCCGTCAGTTCTCCTCAGATAATAACGCATTGCTGTCATTAGAAGTACTATCGATCTGTATTCCTTAACCTCTTCGTGGAGTTGCTGCAGCTAATCTGATCCAAGGGGGCCACCCATTCCGAAGAGGTGAGGCCCGCCATCAACTCTCATTCTGGTTTAATCCGGCTCCTCGACATCTCACTCGTGATTCCCGCAAGCCATCTCCTGGATTGTATCGTCAGGCAATAGTCAAGATGATTTCCTCTTTCTTGGACCGAGGCATCGCTTTTATCTGTGCTTCTCGAATAAGAGCTTTGGAATGCGTCAAGCCTTCTTGTTGATATAACAGCGTGACGGGCAGGCGAGTTCGGGTGTAGGTTGCGCCCCGACCCTCACTATGTTGCTTGACCCGAGCCCGCACATCTTTTGCTATCCCCGTGTAGAGCGACCCATCCCCGCAGCGGAGGATATAGACTGTCCATTCCTTTCGCCCCCTTTTCTTCATCCCTTGGATCATTCTTAGGTATTTAGTCTCCATGTTCATTCTCTCTCTATTAGATCTTCATTATGGACGATTGCTTAGAAAATCGCTTGGCGCATAGGGCATAGCGCATAGCGTAAAGATATAAAAATGATAACCCATTTTCATCGTTGGTGGGTGATGGACTCGTCATGAAAAAGTAATTGATGTTCCCGGCGCTATTTCGCAATATCCGCAAAATCGGGATAAAGTTTCTTCCTGCATTCCGGACAGATGCCATGGCTGAATTCCGCTGCGGAGTGATCCCGAATATAAGCCTCGAGTTGATTCCAGTAACCTTTGTCATCCCTTATTTTCTTGCACCAAGCGCAGATGGGTAATAATCCACGCAGCGTCTTGATATTGGCGAGAGCATCTTGAAGCTCATGGACCAGCTTCTCCCGTTCGTTCTCTTTCCTCTTGTTTCCGGTGATATTATTGATGGTGACCACTGCAAAACCGACCTTCCTCTTTCCTTCTGTTATAGCGGTAATTGGCCGAATCTGAACGCTGAGATACCGTTTTAGGACCCTGTCTGCGAATTCCCACTTGACAGAGCGGTTTTGGAGCAGTCTCTCCCATGCCTGGGGCAAGTAAGTGCCAAGGGTGCAAGCCGGATCAGTACAGCCCGGATGAAGAAGATCATGGAGCTTACGTCCTCTGACATCTGCGACCGACCCAAGGCTCCAGTTCTCCATGGCTCGATTTCCACGGATGATGAAACCCTGATTGTCAATCAGGAAGACCAGTTCTGAAAGGGAATCGGCTGTAGACTCCCACTCTCTCTTGATCTTTTCAATTTGCTGCAAGGAATGATTGTGTGTTACGTCGATCCGCTTGTGGGACAATACGTTGACAATGACCTCCCCTGCGACTTTGAGCAGGGTGATCTCTTCTTCACTCCAGGATTTTTCCGACCTGACCGAGTCCAACCCCAGCAATCCAACACAGACCCCATCCAAATCCCAGGGGAATCAAAGGATCGATCGAATATCCATCGCCTGGAGGAGCTTCTTTTCGATAGATGCTTCAGGCGGGAGATCGGCTACGTGGGGGATATGGATGCTCTCAAGCCTCGTCAGTTTTTCCCATTCCCACTCAAAGGATTCAAAAAGCAATACCTTCAGGTTATTGATCTGGGGTTCAATTCCCTCGCCGCACCATTCATGAGCGCTTTTCATCACTTTCTTTCCTGTCAGGGAAGGATATGAGGTAGGTCCGATCAGCATGAGAAAATTCTCCTATCATCCTCAGAACCTGGTCAATTTCCCCTTCAATCTCATCAGGCGAAAGGTTGATGAATTGAGACGATATGGCAAGGATATGCTTTTGAAATTCAACCCGGTCCCCTTGCGAGCTTTTATTCCCGCGGAGGTTGTTCTTTGGATCTTTAAGTTCAGCGAGGTTCGTTTCCATAGATCATTCTCCGCTCCCTTGTGCCTATATCTGTTAAATTACTGCCCATTGATATCGTTGTCAAGAAGAATGGTGTCTTGGATATAACCCTTCGGTTACATGGGGCGGTTGGGCCGGGGTAGGCTCCCCTCCGAAATCTTGCGAAGCGGATCATTGGAGGGAGGGAACCGCAGGCAGTGCTAAGCACAGTTTTCTCAGGGATATCCATCGTTTGAGATTACGGCGGCGGCTTTCAAAAAACAGCAAGAGAAGGTCAGGCAGGACCTCATCTTTGGGGAGGAAAGCAAATCCAGTAGTTCTAAAGGCACGGCATCTCCGGCATCAACGTTTGGTCCGATTCTTTAAAATCACTTCATCAACGATCTCTCCGCAGGCAACGCATCTCCATCCAGAAAAATCTTCAGCTTCCTGGCTAAGAAACCTCTCATAAACCATAAGTCCACCGCATCTGTTACATTTCATGGTGTCCTCCTTAAGTCCTTATCTTCTGAACAATCCGAGCCTGCTGTAAAATTCCTGCTGTTTCGAGCTGATCTTCACTTTTTTAGGTTTCTCTGCTCTTCTCTGGGCCATGGGATTGATCCTCCTTCAATAATCTCAACATAAGATAATCATTGACCAGGCGATTATCAACCTTAAAATCATGATTGATTTGTCCTTCCTGATGTCATTGAAATCTTATCCTCGTTGTCAAATCATAGCCACTACATTTTAAAATAGTGATGGGTAGCGAGAAATGTTTTTACTATATCTTGTCACGTTTCAAATCGGAATAAGAACAATATTATCTCAAGCAGTTAGATCACTTTTTCCCAGTTTTTGTTAAAAGAATGTTGAAAAGCAGGTGGAGATGGACTCTAAGGGGTTCATTCACTTATCCAACAGCAAAATGCCTAATTTATAGGCACGTTAATCCACAATGATTATAATTGGTCGACTAGAATATTTTATTGAAATTTTCCCCCAAACCGGTAAACTTTTTCCAATGGAGTGGTTCTTTGAGCCATTACGTTCAATATCATGGCGGGAGTCAAAGGTTTGAAAGGAGGATAAGATGAAGGTAGTGAATATGAATAAGGTTTCGAAAGAAGTTTTTATCAATCCTATCTTTACCGGTCGGGAGGTGACAAGACAGGTGCTGCTGCCGGAAAGCAAGGAATATGAGGTGAACATAATAAACTTCGGGAAAGGTGTCCGAAATAAATTTCATGCCCATGAATATGAACAGATCCTGATAGTCACTGAGGGAAAGGGCGTCGTGGCCACTGAGAAAGAAGAGAAGGTCGTGACCGTTGGCGACATTGTGCTTATCCCTGCCGGGGAAAAACACTGGCACGGTTCCGGCGGGGACTCCGATTTTCCCACATTTTCGTGGTAAGGAAAGAGGACAAGGTAAAGCGACTGGAAGATTAGCCCTTTGTCTGAAGTCTCCAAAATGCCCGGGATCGTTCGTATTCTGCGTTCTTACAGTCTAAAATTCTTCCCGCTGGGTCGATTTTAGAAAGATTCACCATTATTGGAACGAACTTATAACAATCGTTTTGGGATTGGCAGACCTTAGATGACCCGTCCCCGCTTATCCCGATCTTGTAGACGTATCGTCAGCAAGCTTCGCTCGTGTCGAAGAGCTGGCATTTCCCCGTCCCGACGTCCTTGCATTCCACGATGCGACGACTGGCCGTATCGCAAAAACCGGATGAACCACAGGTGCATCGTTCATTGGGAACTCTAGCCTAACTTTTTTCATGGTTACACCTCCTCCGCAGCATCATTCCTTTACTTCAAAATTAGTAATGGGCTGCAGAGTTGTCAAGAGATTGAAGATCTGCCCACCCCCAGTTTTTCTTTCCATGGGATTTGAAACTACATCTGAGGCCTGATCAAGCCTCTCTCCAAGGCTTCATGAGGCCGCGTCGTTTAGGGTGAGGTTATTCGACCGCCTCTCCATGCTTTCCTCGATCGGGTAACGAGCGATGATAGTTCTTGCTAAGTGGAGGCGGCCGATGAATCCTCTCCAAGAGACCCGACCAGGCCTCCTGCACCTTGGGCCTCTTGCGAAAATTGGGGGTGGGCAAGATTGAAGATCTTCCATTTAATTTCGAACCTCTCAGACGGTCTTCTTGAGAAAGATCAAGATAATTTTCGGATTGACAGACTGAAGGTCATCCGTCTCTCTTGCCTTCGAAGGCGCCTCCGATTATTTCCTTGAAATTTCCCTCCAAACTGGTAAACTTTTATCAAGCGGATGGTCTCTTGCAGTAATGTAACCCTTCGGTTACATGGGGCGGTTGGACCGGGGTAGGCTCCCCTCCGAAATCTTGCGAAGCGGATCGTTGGAGGGAGGGAACCGCAGGCAGTGCTAAGCACAGTCTTTTCAGGGATATCCATCGTTCGGTTCATTTTCAAATGTACCGCTGCAAGCTTTCTCCGGAGAGCCCACCCTGGTCCTTTCGACGGGGCTCCACTTGTAAGTGAAGGGTTACTCAGTAATGAATTCTTAAGCTGTCAATAGTTGTAACGGAGGTGTAAAGTGAAATTGTTGATGGTTCTTGCTATGCTTATCCTCATATCTGCGTCACCCGCCTGGGCCGGTTGCAAATCAGACTGTCAGGATGATTATCAATCAGAGGTCCAATCGTGCAGGGCGAATTACGATGATCCGGACGACGCTGACGAGCTTCAAATTTGCATTGATAATGCAAAAAGCGCGTATGAATCGTGTGTCAATGATTGTGAGGACTCAGTCAGTATTCAATGCAGAGCCCTTTTAGCGAGGACGTTCCTCATCACGGCTTGACTTATAATGCCCCATGCCCGAAGGGCTCCCCTTCCTGCGCCGAGGCTCCGGCAGGCAGGCTCAAACCATGAAAACAATGTATTCTCCTCTCCCTTGGCGGGAGAGGGCGGGGGCGAGGAGGTGTCTGGGGTTATTTTAGCTGAGTAAAATTTGAAGTGGGTGAGCGGAATAGGAATCAAAAAAAGAATCCACCAAACTTATCATCTGGTGGATTCTGAGGAGGAAAAGAGTGAGATGTTCTCTTTTCTGTTTTATTATAAGACGCTTTCATTAGAGACAGATTAGTATCTAATTAAAGTTTTCTAATCTATTTCCAGTCGCAAGAGAGAAAAGGACGGAAGATGATGGACACAAAAAACAAAGGGATCATTGGTTATTACACCGCGGACGGGGATATTTATTGCGTTGAATGCATCAATAAGAACATTGAGATGATGAAGGTGATTGATAAGGCTATTACAACCGAAGATTCGGAAACAAACCTCCTGTTTTGTGAGGGGTGCGAGAAAAAAATAGGAAACGGAGACGAGGAAGGAAGTTGATATTTTTGGTGCTTTTGGTTTGACAGAGTATAGGGATTTCAACATACCTTCTATATGCCCCGTCCAGGGGGACAAGAGGGGACTTCATGGCCCGCCACTATATACGGATAAGTCCTAAGTCAGGACGTGACTTTTTCCAGGGAGGATAAACCGATGAAGACATACAGAATCAGGGCGCTGCCTCTTTCATCCATGGAACTTGACAAGGCCGTCCTCATGTATCGATTCCATTATGGGCAGAAAATTCAAGTCCCGAATGTGATGTGGTATATCGAGGGAGCGGATAAACATATCCTGGTCGACACCGCTGCGGATGCAAAACTTGCAACCGCGTTCAGGGGATTACCGGCAAAAGAAATCATGTCCTTTGAAAACGCCTTGGCAAGCGTGGGATTAAAACCTGAAGACGTGGATATCGTCGTACAGACCCACCTCCAATGGGACCATTGCGCGAATACCCAGAAGTGCAAAAATGCAAAGATCCTGGTTCAGGAAGAGGAATTGCGGTTTGCCTATGCTCCCGCATCCCATCCTGGCTCCCACCTATAAGAAGAGCCTTTTTAAAGGGAGTAAATTTTACCGTCGTAAAGGGTTACTCAGGAAATTGCCCCGGGAATCGAGCTGATTCCGACGCCGGGTCATACGCCGGGGAACATGTCCGTGGTCGTGAATACCGCAAAGGGAAAAGCCATCATCACCGGATTTTGCTGCCTCAAAGAGAACTTCAGGCCCCCGGAAGGTGTTTCCGAAGAAATCAAAGAGGTTACCCCCGTTGTCGCTCCGGGCATCCATCTGAATGCGGTGGATGGCTTCGAGAGCCTCCTCCTGGTCAAAGGGTTGGCGGATATCGTGCTGGCTTGCCATGATCCCTCGTTTCTGAAGCCTAAAACGATCCCCGAATGAAAGGTGAACGTTATTTCGACCACGGACATGGGCAGGTCCCGCAGGCATGTGCCGTAATGCAATGGCGGTGAAAACGCATCGAATCGGTCATAAGGAGAAGAGTCATGGAACGTAAAAAGATGACGCCCCAGGAGCTGAAGGAGAAGAAAAAGCGAGGCGAGAAGATCGTCCGGGTCGTCTGCTATGACTACCCCATGGCTCTTCTGGCGGACAGGGCCGGAGTGGACGGGATCCTGGTGGGCGATTCTGTCGGCATGGTTCAATTGGGGATGAATGGGACGATTCCGGTCACAATGGAAGAGATGATCCACCACTGCAAGGCGGTGATGCGCGCGGTGAAATATGCCCTGGTCATCGGCGACCTGCCCTTTGGATCTTATGAAACAGGTCTCTCTGACGCCATTCGGAGCGCCTGCCGGCTGGTGAAAGAGGGCGGCGTGGATGCCGTCAAGCTTGAAGGGGGCAAGGGGTTTGCTCCGACCGTCAAAGCCATTGTTGACATCGGAATCCCGGTGGTGGGGCACATCGGCCTCACGCCGCAGTCCGCGGCCATGATGGGGGGCTACAAGGCCCAGGGGAAAGACGCGGCGACTGCCCGAAAACTGCTGGAAGATGCGAAGGCGTTGGAGGAGGCAGGGGCTTTCATGCTTACGGTGGAGTGTGTTCCGTACCGGTT
The DNA here is from genome assembly GCA_963816025.1 of Terriglobia bacterium. Classification (GTDB taxonomy): domain Bacteria; phylum Acidobacteriota; class Terriglobia; order Terriglobales; family Acidobacteriaceae; genus JAIQFF01. Next base: position 3,655 of record CAWFJA010000025.1, on the reverse strand, counting down.
GGGGAAGGTCATGGCAGAGCGGCTCTCGATCCCGGTGACCGGTGTCGGCGCGGGTCCGTACGTCGATGGTCAAACGATCAATGTTTACGACATCGTGGGGCTCTTCGATCGCTTCGCTCCGAAACACGCCAAAAAATATATGAATCTGGCCGCGGAAGTCCTGCGGGTCCTGGAGACCTACAAGCAGGAGGTGAGGGAAGGGCTATTCCCGACGGAAGAGCATAGCTTCACCATCAGCGACGAGGACCTTGAGGCAGCCCTCCGCGATTGAGCCGGCAAGAGGAACCCGCAATGTTGAAACGCGGAACCTGCGATTTACCCCTGCGTTGGTCGTGTTGTTGATGGGAGATCTGAAAGGAGTGTCATGATGGAAATCAAACCCGTAGAACGTCCGGCGAAAGAGATCATCGAAGGATTCGAATCGATCGGTACGAGCACCATTTCAGACATCCTCGACCAGATGGGGCTTGACTGCCTCGTCTCCGGCGTCCGGGCTGTCAGAGAGGGCTTTAAATTGGTCGGCCCGGTCCTTACCGTCAAAGAGATCTCAGGTCCTCTGGGGACATACAGAACCGAGGATTTTCAAATGGGCAAGGTCATCGATGTGGCTCAACCCGGGGATGTGCTCGTTTTTGACAACGGCGGGAAGGAGATCTCGACCTGGGGCGGTCTTGCCTCCACCGCGGCAAAAGTGAAGGGAATCAAAGGGGTGATCATCGACGGCGGTTCCCGTGATGCCGACGAAGTCGCGGCGCTGGACTTTCCCGTCTTCTCCCGGCACATCACGCCGAGAGCCGCAAGATCACGGATCAAAATGGTAGAGATGAACGGGGTGATTCAATGCGGAGGAATCCGGGTCCGGCCCGGGGACATCGCTGTCGCAGATCCGACGGGTATCATTATCATCCCCAAGGAGAAGGCGGAAGAGGTCCTTGAAAAAGCAAAAGGGATGGAGGCCGGGGAAAAGCATTTTGTCGAAGAGCTGAAGAAGGGAAAGACCTTCGGCGAGATGCACAGGAAGACGGGGACGCTTTAGCAGGCTGCTGAAAAACGCCTATCTGTCCCGCGCTTCGCGGGATTTCCCTTATCCCAATCAAACAAAGAAAGGCGCACCGAAGTCGACCCGTAAAGCGTCTTCCACCAGATAGATCGATAAACACGAGAGTTATACCCCAATTGAGCCAAAAATAAATTCCTCCCCCCACGGTGGGGGAGGATTCAGGTGGGGGGGGATAAGGTCCAAGACGCTCCTCACCCCCATCCTTACCTTCCCCCATCATAAGGGGGAAGGAGATGAGATAAGAAGTAGCCGATGTAATGCGTAAAGCGGTTGTTGGCCAACGGCGTCATAAGAAGTGTTGCGTTTTTTTTGCTCAATTGGGGTTGTAGAAAAGGAAATATTCAACCAAGAAGAGTTCTGGAAAGGGTGAAAGGCAGCAGACCGAATAACGGAAAGGAAGGGAGACTCACTATGAAAATATTGGCGTTGGTCGGAAGTCCCCGAAAAGGGGGCAATACCGACATCCTGGTTGATCAAATATTGAAAGGCGCCGAATCGAAAGGACACACAGGTGAAAAGCTCTATTTGTACAGGTATAAAATATCGCCCTGCATTGATTGCCGCAAATGCAAAAAGGGCGAACATGTTTGCCCCATTAAAGACGGGATGCAGAAGATTCATCCAAAGGTCGCGGGTGCGGATTTAATTATTTTCGGCACACCGAACTATTGGAATGGCCCCACAGGACAGATGAAGCTCCTCTTTGACAGGATGCGGCCGTTTGCTGCAACCGGGGAGATGAAAGGCAAGAAAGGGATTGTCGTTTCGCCTGCAGGGGCCGGCCCCAAGGCTTGCGGCCCCCTGGTCGAAATGTTCCGCATGTCGTTCGATTACCTGGGAATGAAGTTTGCGGGAAAGATTTTGGTCACCGCATATGAGAAAGGGGAAATAGGCAAGAATAAAAAAGAATTGAAAAGAGCATATGACCTGGGGTTGTCGTTAAAGTAATGCCCCATGTCCGGAGGGCGCCCTCGAAGCATGAAAATAATGAATTCCCCCTCTCCCTTGACGGGAGAGGGCGGGGGTGAGGGTGGGATTTCTTGGGTTTCCCCCTCACCTCAATCCTCTCCCCCTGTCGGGGGCGAGGAGGTATTTGGGGGTTATTATTCTACGTAATTTTACCACTCCTTTATTTATCCTCCCCATGGGGTCGTTTCCACGGCCTTAAATGGCCGGGATCGTTCAAATAGTGCGTTCTGAAGGCGTAGGATCATTCATAAAAAGGGGTAGAGGGAGCATTGACTAATCGACGGATATGGGATAATTACACTTCTTTCAACCCAGTCTTTCGGAAGAGGAGAATGTCCATTGGGAGCAAAAAAGAATATTAAGCATGACCTGTATCAATGCAGCATCATCGCGGACACTGCCCACATTGAGATGCTATACGAGATCCACGCCAGCCCCGACAAAGAGAAGCTCCTCCGCTTTGGCTGTTCACAATGCACGAAATGCGGGGTAGGAACCCCAATCAGCGCATGGGAGACGAAGCTCGACTGGGAGAAATGCATCCATCCGATGAGCCCGAAGCCTTAGCGGGGGCCGCTGAAAAACACCCAGACTGCTGCGTTTCCCTGATCGCTCTCCTTCCTGTCAAGCACGGGGCAGGCTTATTGCGGCGTACATCCAGGTACGCCTCTGGCCGACTCACTGTCTCGAATCGGCGTGGCTAAGAGTCGCTCCTTATTCGTCTCGGACGCCACTCTCAGGATTGCCTGCCTGACCGGCAGGTGAAAAGCGTCTCGGGGGCCTTTCATCTGGGCATTTTTGAGCATGCCCGCGAAAAATGGACTTATTTCCGACAACCTGTTAGCAGGGGGCTTATCGAGGACCGGGACCGGAAAGTAGAATGAAATAAGCTCTCTTTTCCGATCAGGCATAAGATTGCTGCGGGAATAAAGGGTCTAATATCGCTTTCGCTGATCATACACATTTGGCGGGAGGAAATGCAGAATGCTTATCGATGTGTCGATGCTGATCAAGGGAGGCTCGGTCTTTCGGCGTGGAACACCCCCTGTCGAGGTGGGACGGCACAAATTCCATCATGAATCCGAGGGGGCATACGAATCCGTCCTGCTGTCCCTGTCCGTGCATACCGCAACCCACGTGGATCTGGTGTTTTCAGAAAACCGGATAGATCCCCGGAGAATGATAGGCGCCGGAAAACTGCTCGATATCACAAAGGCGGCCGGGGATGAAATCCGGTTGAGTCATGTCGAGCATCAGGTGGAAATTGAGGAAGGAGACTTTGTTTTCTTCAGAACCGATTGGAGTAAATTTGTCGATACCGATAAATACTATGATCATCCTGAGCTTTCTGAAGAAGTGGTTCAATGGCTCATTTCAAAGAAGGTTAACGCGGTCGGAATAGATGCGCTCGGCCTGGGCCGGGGCGCCAAGCATGGATTATTTGACAGGATGCTCAATGAGAACGGCATCTTTGTTATTGAGAATCTGACCAATCTTTCGGCGATAAGCGCAAAGAACTTCAGGACGTATTGTTTCCCCCTCAAACTCGAAAATGTCGATGCAATCCCTGCCCGTGTCTTGATTGAATTGACCGAAAAAAGCCCGTAAAGGGACCGGGAGACCCTA